>NZ_STGK01000010.1 GCF_004919105.1 Nocardioides sp. GY 10113 | reverse complement strand
GAGCCTCGAAACCCCGGACCGGGGCGAGGTGAGGGCGTCGAGGTAGGTCGCCAACCTGGTCGCGGACGCGTCCGGGAGCGTGATCGTGATCCGGGTGGCGCCGTCGCCGAGCGGCTTCATCCGCAGTGAGAGCGCTGTCTGGGCGTGGGTCTCCTCCTCGTGCAGTCGGCGGGCCTCCTCGTCCTCGGCCACCGCGGGGGCGACCACGTCCAGCACCCGGCGACCGAGGACGCGGAGGTGTTGGGGCAGCATCCCCAACCCGCCGCATTCGGGCGCCTCGCCGGTGCCGAGCGCGACCAGGCGTGCCTCGGCGTCGGACCGGACGTCGGCGCCGACCCGGTCGGGGAGCGCGTCCAGGGCGTGCACGATCACCTTGGCCTGGTCCAGCGACAACCGCCCGCGAGCCATCGCCTCACCAACCTTCGGCCAGCGTTGGTCGATCGCCTCGGCCAACCGACCTTCCGACCGGAGCCGGGCGACCTCGACGTTCGCGCGGTGGGCCAGCCACCCGGCCACGTCCCGCGCGCATCCGCCACATCACCAGACGCCGCCATGGTCCGCAGTCGCAGCTCGGCGTACGCCGATTCTACGCGGTAACAGAACTGGCGTTCGATAGCCAGCATCGATGAAACCGCAGGTCACAGGCACGCAAACCACCTCGAGCCGCCCCAGATTCCCATCGCCGCAAGGCGGTTCGGGGCGGACCGCGCCGCCACCTCGCGCCGGCTCAGCCGCAGCGGGTGACCGTCTCGACGAGCCATCCCCGAGGGCGCCGGACCTTGATCGTCCCGACCCGTTCACCCTCGGCGTCGAACACGCGGACGCGAGCGCGGCGGGGGTATCGCTCGTTGCGGACCACCACCATCCGCTCCCCCTTCTCGAGGAAGGGCCGGGCCGCCTTGCGTGGCGTGCGCTTGCCGGTCGCCCCGGGGGCGTAGTCGATGACCTGCTGCACGCAGGTCGTGGCACGCACCGCCGCCGGGGCGGCGCTGGCGGGGTTGGCGGCCTGGGCGCCGAGGGCCGGTGTCGCGGTCCCGAGCGCGGTGGCCAGGAGTGCGACGGCCAGGGGTGCGATGCCGGTGGTGGTCCTGAGGGGGCGCATGGGGGACTCCTTCGTCGGGTGCTGCTTCGACGACTGGGGCCCACCACCGGTTCCGCTCACATGCACAGGACGGGCCTCAGGACCCGCGGCCACGCGGTGGTGTCCTCGCCCTCGACGAGGAAGGCGGTCCGGCCGTCGGCCCCGAGCCAGAGCTCCGCATCCGCGCGGTGGTAGCCGCTGTCGCGCGCATCCGCCGGGAGGCCCGCGTCGACCGGACCCGCCGGGACGTCGTCGGCGAAACGCTCGGCCAGGCCGCGGATCGGTCGGCTGGCGAAGGTCAGGTCGCCGACGGTCAGGAAGGTGACCGACTGCCAGTCGCAGTGCTCGGGGCCGGGACGCGAGACGATCTCGGTGGTGGGTGCGGGACGGCCTGAGGCGTCGGTCCAGATCTCCAGGCCGCGGGCCTCCGCGTAGCTCGGCGGCTGCTCCGAGGCGTCGCACCTCGCCCACGACTCCAGGTACCAGCCGGGGCCACCGGCCCCCTCGGTCGCGGGCCCGTTGCGCACGATCACCGCTTGCTTCGCCACGCCGTCGACCTGCACCACGAACAGCGCCCGATCGGGCTCCTCCCTGACCAGTGTCAGCCCTGGCACGGGGCCGAACAGGCCCTCGCCGGCGGCGGTCTCGAGCGCGCCCTCGGGGCTGTCGGCGGTCGCCCCCTCCCCGTAGACCTCGTCGGCGTCCAGGTCGCCGGGACCGAACGCGCGCCCGCCGGAGCCCCAGGTCCGGCAGTCGACGACGTTGCCGGCGGCGCCGGCGTCGGGGTGGACGGCGTCGGAGTGCGCGACCACCAACGGGCCGTCGTATGGGCCCGCGGGCTGGTCCGCGGGCTGGTCCTCGGGGACGGTGGCGGTTCCGCAGGCCGCGAGCGCGGGCAGGAGCAGTGCCGCGGCGAGGAGCGTCGGTCTCATGGCGGTCCGACGCTGGGCCCCGGCCCCCGGTTCCGCACGCCGAACGGGACCGGGCCGCGGCGCGTCCGACGTCGCACATTCGACGGAGCCGGCCTACATCCCGACCGGTCGGTATGATCGCTCCATGTCCGAGCCCACGACCGAGGCCGGGGCCGACTCCGCAGGCACGACCGCACCCCGGCGGGGTCGCCCGCCGACCACCGTCGACGGACTCAGCGTGCCCGAGCGGCTGGTCGAGACCGCCGTGCGGCTCTTCTCCGAGAAGGGGTTCGAGCGCACGTCGGTGCAGGACGTGGTCTCCGCGGCGGGGGTGACCAAGGGGGCGATGTACCACTACTTCTCCTCCAAGGACGACCTGCTGCACGAGATCTACGCCCGCGTCCTGCGGCTGCAGCAGGAGAACCTGGAGCGCTTCGCCGCGCTCGACGCGCCGGTGGCCGAGCGGGTCCGCCGTGCCGCCGCCGACGTGGTGGTGACGGTGATCGAGAACCTGCCGGACGTCACGATCTTCTTCCGGTCGCTGCACCAGCTCGCCGCCGAGCAGCAGGCGGAGGTGCGGCGCGCGCGCCGGCGCTACCACGAGACGTTCCGGGCGATGGTCCACGAGGGCCAGGTGGCCGGGGAGTTCCGCGCCGAGGTGGACCCCGAGCTGGTCGTCGACTACTACTTCGGCGCCGTCCACCACATCTCGGTCTGGTGGCGTCCGGACGGGGCGCTGAGCGCGGAGCAGCTGGGCGAGCAGTACGCCGACCTGCTGCTCGCCAGCGTCTTGCCGCGCTAGCCGCTCCCGACCGGCGCGCGAGGGCCGGGCGGCCCTTGACAGTCGCCGCCGCGCCGCCGATGCTACATACCGACCAGATGGTATGAAAAGGAGCTCCTGAATGACCGCACAGCCCGCCCACCGGTTCGAGCAGCAGACCGCCATCGTGACCGGCGCCAGCCGCGGCATCGGGCTGGGCATCGCGGAGCGCCTGGTCGCCGAGGGCGCCCGCGTCGTGGTCACCGGTCGCAAGCAGGACGCGCTCGACGAGGCGGTCGCCGCGCTCGGCGGCCCCGACGTCGCGCTCGGCGTCGCCGGGCACGCCGACGACACCGACCACCAGGCCGAGACCGTCGCCCGCGCGATCGAGGCGTTCGGCAGCCTCGACCTGCTGGTCAACAACACCGGCATCAACCCGGCGTACGGCCCCCTGATGGAGCTCGACGCCGGTGTCGCCCGCAAGATCGTCGACGTCAACTGCATCGCCGCCCTCTCCTGGGTCCAGCACGCGCACCGGGCGTGGATGGGCGAGCACGGCGGCTCGGTGGTCAACGTCGCCTCCGTCGGTGGCCTCCGCCCGGCGCCGGGCATCGCGTTCTACGGCGCCAGCAAGGCGATGCTGATCCACCTCACCGAGGAGCTCGCGGTCGAGCTCGCCCCCGACATCCGGGTCAACGCGGTGGCGCCGGCCGTGGTCAAGACCAAGTTCGCCGGCGCCCTCTACGAGGGCCGCGAGGAGCAGGTCGCGAAGGCCTACCCGCTCCAGCGCCTCGGCGTGCCCGAGGACATCGGCAGCGTCGTCGCGTTCCTGCTCAGCGAGGACGCGGCGTGGATGACCGGCCAGACGCTGGTCGTCGACGGCGGCATCCTGCTCAGCGGCGGCGTCTGAGCGACCCGAACGTCCCCGCGGCGCGCACGCGGCGCCGCCTCCCGCCCACCATCACCTCCACCGAAGGAGCCTCCACCGATGGACTTCGCGCACGACGCCCGCACGATCGAGATGCAGGAGAACCTGCGGGACTTCCTGGACACCCACGTCCACCCCGCCGAGCCGGTCTTCCGCGACCAGCTGTCCGCGCTCTCCGACCGCTGGGCGTGGGACAGCGCGCCCGTCCTCGGCGACCTGCGCGCCGAGGCCCGCAGCCGCGGCCTGTGGAACCTCTTCCTCCCGGGCGCCGACAACCCGCACGGCGGCGGCCTGACCAACCTCCAGTACGCGCCGCTCGCCGAGCTCAGCGGCCGCGCCATGCACCTCGCCCCGGCCGCGATGAACTGCGCCGCCCCGGACACCGGCAACATGGAGGTGCTGGAGATGTTCGGGGACGAGGCGCAGAAGAAGGAGTGGCTCGAGCCGCTGCTGGACGGCACCATCCGCTCGGCGTTCGCGATGACCGAGCCCGACGTCGCCTCCTCCGATGCCACCAACATCGGTACGTCGATCGTGCGCGACGGCGACGAGTACGTGATCAACGGCCGCAAGTGGTGGATCACCGGCGCGATGAACCCGAACTGCCGGATCTTCATCGTGATGGGCAAGACCGACCCGACCGCCGACCGGCACCGCCAGCAGTCGATGGTGCTGGTCCCGCGCGACACCCCCGGCCTGGAGATCAAGCGCGGGATGGAGGTCTTCGGCTACGACGACCACGAGCACGGCGGCCACGCCGAGCTCGCGTTCACCGACGTCCGCGTCCCGGTGAGCAACCTGATCGGCGAGGAGGGCGCGGGCTTCGCCATCGCCCAGGCCCGGCTCGGCCCGGGCCGGATCCACCACTGCATGCGCTCCATCGGCATCGCCGAGCGCGCGATCGAGGCGATGTGCGAGCGCGCCGAGGCCCGCGTCGCGTTCGGCAAGCCGCTGGCCCGCCAGGGCGTGGTCCGGGACTGGATCGCCGAGTCCCGGGTGCGGCTGGAGCAGCTGCGGCTGCTGGTGCTCAAGACCGCCTGGCTCATGGACACCGTCGGCAACAAGGGCGCCCACACCGAGATCCAGGCGATCAAGATCGCCACCCCGGCCACCGTGCAGTGGATCCTCGACAAGGCGATCCAGACCCACGGCGCCGGCGGGCTCTCCCAGGACTTCGACCTCGCCGCGGCGTACGCCGGCGTCCGCACCCTGCGGTTCGCCGACGGCCCCGACGAGGTGCACAAGAACGCGCTCGCGCGCACCGAGCTGGCCCGCCAGGCGGCACGCCGCGAGGGCTGACCCGGTTCCCGACCGGGGGCGGGAACCGGCGGCTTCGGGGTGCCCGGGCGGCGCGGGCGGCACGAAGGTCCCGCCCGGCTGGGCCGATCGGGCGTTGCCCCGGTCGGCGGCCACCCCTAGGTTCGATGCATGGGGTGGCCGCGCAGAGCGCTCGGTGCCGCCGTGGCCGGGACGGTGGTCTACGGCGTCGCGGTCCGCCCGCGGCTGCGCACCTGGGGTGCCACCGCCGCCGAGGTGAACGGGCCGTTCCCGGGCGCCGACGTGATCCGCGGCGGACGTCGCGGGGCGACGATGGCGACCACCATCGAGGCCCCGCCCGAGGAGGTCTGGCCCTGGCTCGTCCAGCTCGGCGGCGACCGGGCCGGCTGGTACTCCTGGGACCACCTCGACAACGGCGGCCGGCCCAGCGCCCGCCACGTCCATCCCGAGTGGCAGCACCTCGAGGTCGGCGACCACGTGAAGTACTGGACCAACGCCTACGGCGCGGTCGACGCGTGGGAGGTGGTCCGGCTCGAGCCGGAGCGGTTCCTCGGCCTCTACGGCGCCAGCGACCTGCTCGGCAACCCGCTGCGCCGCGACGACCCGCGGCCCTACGCGTGGAGCGAGGGGCTCTGGGGATTCGACCTCAGGCCGCTGCCCGGCGGTCGGACGCGCCTGGTGATCGGCGGCTACGAGGCGTTCTACCCGGACTGGGTCGGCCGCGTGGTGGGCTTCCTGTTCCCGGCGATGGTGTGGGTGATGCAGGCGCGGATGCTCAAGGTGCTCAAGCACAACGTCGAGCGGGCCGCCGGCCACCCCGATGACTGAGCCCGATGACTGAGCCCGATGACTGAGCCCGATGACTAGCCCGATGACTGACGCGGCGACGGGGGCCACCGCCAAGGTCGACCTCAAGAAGGAGATCGACGCCTACCGCGCCCGGCGCGGCGAGTTCCGCCTCGTCGACGTACCGCCGTTGCAGTACCTGATGGTCGACGGTCACGGCGACCCCAACACCTCCCCGGAGTACGCCGCGGCGCTGGCCGCGCTCTACCCCGTCGCCTTCGCGCTCAAGTTCGCCAGCAAGCGCACGCTCGGCCGCGACTACGTGGTGATGCCTCTGGAGGGGCTGTGGTGGGCCGAGGACATGGACTCCTTCACCGTCGCGCGCGACAAGTCCCGGTGGGACTGGACGATGATGATCCTCGCCCCGGACTGGATCACGCCGGCGATGGTCGCCGACGCGCTCGCGGCCGTGGCGGCCAAGGGGGCGCCGGACGCCCTCGGCGAGGTGCGCCTGGAGACCCTCGCCGAGGGCCGCTGCGTGCAGACGCTGCACCTCGGCCCGTACGACGCGGAGGGGCCGGTGCTGGCGCGGATGCACGAGGATCACATCGCCGCCGCGGGCCTGCGGCCCACCGGCAAGCACCACGAGATCTACCTCGGCGACCCGCGCCGGGTGGCGCCGGAGAAGCTGCGCACGATCCTGCGGCAGCCGGTCGCTCCCGCGTGAGCCCCGGGGTCGGCGGCTGCCGACCGACCGGACGTGCGCTGCGGGTCAGTTGCAGCCAGCGGCGGTGAAGACGCACATCTCCAGTGCGATCGCCCGGTTCTCGTCGGTGAGCAGCGTGAGGTACTCGTCCGTGCCGAGCAAGGGCATCGGCGCCGCGTAGCGGACCAGGACGGCTGCCCCGACGCGGAGCAGGTGGTAGGTGCCGTCGGCCGCGCCGGTCGCGGTCACGTAGAGGTCGTCGTAGCCGCTGGTGTGGGACGGCACGGCGAACCGGACGGGGCTGCCGCCGTCGGTGCTCCGATCGACGCGGCACTCCGCGACCGCCGAGCGGACGCTCGCCAGGTAGCCGGCTGCCGCGTCCGCGTCGGCGAAGAGGAGCAGGTCGCGCTCGTCGACCGGCTCGCCGTCGTACCCGACGGAGGAGAGGCGGTCGACCTCGCCGTGCCCGGCGGCCACCTGCATCCCGCAGATCTCGGGCGCGGCCCGGCCCTCGAGGCCCTCGCCCGGCTCCGGCCTGGTGGCCTCGTCGTCGGCTGACTGTCCGTGGGCGAGCGGGAAGTCGGCGGGGATGACCGACGGCACCGAGGGTGCCGCGTCGGTGGCCGCGAGCGGCTCCGCGCCGGGGTCCGCGACCGCGGGTGCCGGGTCGAGGCGATCGACCGAGGCGACCTCGGTCGACGCGATCGAGGTCGCGGTGCGCAGGCTGAGGAGCACCGCGAGCACGAGCGCGCCCACCAGCGCCAGCGAGGCCGCCGTCCATCCGAGCCGGTGGCGTCCCGGGCGCGCCGCCGCGTCCGTGCCCATGAGGACGTCGGTCCCGGTCGTCTCCGTCGTCGCGACGGGGCTGTCCTGCATCACCATCGGTGCTCCCCTCCTCGTGGGAGCGCCGTCGCTCGTCGGCGTTCCCTCCTCGGCCCGCACTCGGGCCTCTGTCGGGGAGATCGGCGGGGTGGGGGCGCGATCAAGGAATCCAGCACGCCCCGAACGCCGCGAGCCCCGCGACCGGGATCGGTCGCGGGGCTCGCGGGTGCGGCCGGGTGCGGCCTGGTGCGTCGGGGTCAGTCCGCCGGCGGGGCGACGATCTCGTCGAGGTCCGCGACCTCGTGCTCGATGGAGTCCTCGGCCTCCCGGCTGGCCCGGGCCGGGATGGCCAGGGCGGTCGCGGCGGCCAGCACCGCGACGCCGGCGCCGATGAGGAAGCCGGTCCGGAACGCGTCCTCGCTCGGCAGCGTGTACGGGCCGAAGTCGGTGGTCATCTGGGCCAGGACGACGCCGATCACCGCCGCGGAGGTGGTGGTGCCGATGGAGCGCATCAGCGTGTTCACGCTGTTGGCCGAGGCGGTCTCCGACAGCGGGACGCTGCCCATGATCAGCGCGGGCATCGCGCCGTACGCCAGGCCGACGCCGCCGTTCGCGACGCAGATCGCGACGAGGAGGCCCCAGGTCGAGCCCATCAGTGCGAGCGAGAGGCCGTAGGCGACGGCGATCACGCCGGCGCCGAGGGCGAGGGTGATCCGCGGGCCGCGGGCGTGGGAGATCTTCGCGCCGAGCGGGGAGACGAGCATCATCACGAAACCGCCGGGCAGCATCCACAGGCCCATCCCGAGCATGCTCTGGCCGAGGCCGTAGCCGGTCGCCACGGGTAGCTGCAGCAGCTGCGGGGTGAGCAGCATCTGGGCGTACATCGCCATGCCGAGCACGATCGAGGCGATGTTGGTCAGCAGTACGACGGGCCGTGCGGTGACCCGCAGGTCGACCAGCGGTGCCGGGATGCGCAGCTCGAAGGCGCCCCAGGCGAGCAGCACGATCACCGCGGCTGCCAGGCAGCCGAGGGTGGCGGCGCTGCTCCAGCCCCAGTCGGCACCCTTGGAGATGGCGAGCAGCAGGCAGACCAGGCCGATGCCGAGGCCGAGTGCGCCGATCGGGTCGAACCGCCCCGTGGCCGTCACCGGCGTCGCCGGGATCAGGAAGTAGATCAGCGCCGTCACGATCACGGCCGCGGCGGTGGCGACCCAGAACAGCGCGTGCCAGTCGGCGTGCTCGGCGATGGCCGCCGCCATCGGCAGGCCGAGAGCGCCGCCGACGCCCATCGAGGCGCTCATCAGCGCGATCGAGGAGCCCAGCCTCTCGGCCGGGATCAGGTCGCGCATCGCGCTGATCCCGAGCGGGATCAGGCCCATGCCGACGCCCTGCATGCCGCGGCCCACGATCATCGGGAGCACGGAGTCGGCCAGGGCGCCGATGACGGACCCGGCGACGAGCACGAGCGAGCAGGCCAGCATGATCCTGCGCTTGCCGTAGAGGTCGCCGAGGCGACCGCTCACCGGGGTGGCGACGGCGGCCGCGAGCAGGGTCGCGGTGACCACCCACGAGGCGTTCGAGGCGCTGGTGTCCAGCAGCTCCGGCAGGTCGCCGAGGATCGGGATCACGAGCGTCTGGGTGATCGCGGCGGTGATGCCCGCGCAGGCCAGCACCAGCACGACGGGGCCCGATCGGACGACGGGCGCCGCTGGGGGCGCTGCGGGAGGGGCGGTCTGGCTCACGAATGTGCACAGTACACATTTCGTGCACGATGCACGACTTGTGGTTGCTACAGTTCCCGCCATGAGCGGCCCGCAGGCAACGACCGCACGCGACGTGGACCTCGCCGACATCGAGTTCGAGGCGATGATCCTCGGGCGGCACCTGGCGCCGCGGGACGCGGCGTACGGGCTGCACCTGGACAAGAGTGCGTACACGTTGATCACCCGGCTGCAGGTCGACGGGCCGATGTCGATCGGCCAGCTGTCCGACGCCTTCGGCCTCGACGCCTCCACCCTCAACCGGCAGACCGCGAAGATGGTCGAGCAGGGCCTGGTGCGCCGGATCCCCGACCCGGACGGTGGGCTCGCCCGCAAGTTCGAGGTGACCGAGCAGGGCGCCGCGCACCTGGCCCACGACCGTCGTCGCAAGCTGGCGGGTCTGGGCGAGGTGCTCCGGGCCTGGCCGGAGGAGGACGTCGCCGCGCTGGCCGAGCTGCTGCGCCGCTTCAACGGCTCCATCGAGGAGCGCGACGGGCGGCCCTGGCCGCGGCCCTGAGCCGGTCTCGCCCTCGAGGAGCGTCCAGGAGCGGGCGGTCGGTGAGCCGTCAGCGGTCGCGCAGGGCCGCGACCAGCTCGTCCTTGGTCATCGAGGACCGGCCGTCGATATCGAGCTCGGCCGCGCGCTCGCGCAGCTCGTCGACCGTCCAGTCGTCGTAGGAGCCGGCCCGGCCGCCGCGCCTGGCGATGGTCGACTTCCCCTCGGCGGCGGACGCGTTGGCGATCCGGGCGGCCTTCTCCTTCGAGGCGCCCTGGTCGCGCAGCGCCTCGTACTGCTCGGGGTTCTTCACGCTCGGACCCGGGGTCCTGTCCTGCGGCATCTCGGGCTCCTCTCGGACTGGCGGACCTGCGGTCGTCTACCCGGGAGCGGGAACGGGAAACCCGTCATCGTCAAAAATAGGTATAAATCGGGTGTTACGGTCACTCGCGACGGGAAGGCACGTGGACATGACGACACAGATGCGCCCATCTTCTGGCAGTCGCCGTTCCGTCCGAGGCGCCAGCGCGATGGTGCTCTTCGGGCACCTGCTCGCCGTCACCGAGGTGATGGCCGTCGGCGGGATCACCGCCTCCGCGGCGACCGAGGCCTACCAGGAGCTCGACCTCCCGCCGTACGCGCCGCCGGCGTGGCTCTTCCCGCCGGCCTGGATCACCCTCTACGTGCTGATGGCGGTGGCGGCCTGGCGCGCCTGGCGGGCCGCCGGGTTCGACCGGGCGCAGGTGCTCTACGTCGCCCAGCTGCTGCTCAACCTGGCCTGGATGCCGCTCTTCTTCGCGGCGGACCTGCACGGCCTCGCGCTCGCCGAGATCGCCGTGCTCTGGTGCGCCATCGCCGCGACGATGGTGCTCTTCTGGCGCCGCGACCGGATCGCCGGGCTGCTGATGGGCCCCTACCTGGGCTGGGTCGGCTACACCTCCGCCCTCAACGGCGGGATCGTGGTGCTCAACTGATCCGCCGTGCGAACCGGGTGTCAGCGGGCCCGGGCTGGGAAGACTGCGAGGCATGAGCACGCACGTCGCGAGTCGCCACGCCGCCCACGGCGCCGGACGGGGCACCAGCGCGCTGGTGCTCCTCGCCCACCTCGTCGCCGTCGCCGTCGTGGCCGGTCTCGGCGGGCTGGCCGCGTCCTCGGCCACGGACACCTACGCGGCGCTGGAGCTGCCGCCCTACGCGCCGCCGTCCTGGCTCTTCGGCCCCGCATGGACGGTGCTCTACGTGCTGATGGCCGTCGCCGCCTGGCGGACCTGGCGGGTCGCCGGCCTCGACCGCGCGCAGGTCGCCTACGGCGTACAGCTCCTGCTGAACCTGGCCTGGACACCGCTCTTCTTCTCCGCCGACCGGTACGCCGTGGCGCTGGCCGAGATCCTCGTCCTGTGGTGCGCGCTCGCGGTCACGCTGGTGCTGTGCTGGCGGCGGGACCGGGTCGCCGGGTGGCTGCTGGTGCCCTACCTGGCCTGGGTCACCTTCGCCACCGCGCTCAACGCCGGCATCGTCGTCCTCAACTGACCGCCTGCGCCGGCCCGTCCGCGCGGCCACAATGGCGGTGGTCACGAGCGAGGGGGCAACCATGCAGCGGTACGACGGCCGGCGGGTCCTGGTCACCGGAGCCGGGTCGGGCATCGGGCAGGCGACGGTGCTCCGCCTCCTGGCCGAGGGCGGCCGGGTGGTGGCAGCCGACGTCAGCGACGACGGGCTCGGGCACACCACGGAGCTGGCCGGCGACACCCGGCGGCTGACGACGCTGGTGCTCGACGTGGCCGACGAATCGTCGGTGGTGGCCGGGGTCGCCTCGGCGGTGGCGACGCTCGGCGGCCTCGACGCGCTGGTCAACGCCGCCGGGATCCTGCGCTCCTCGCACACCCACGAGACGTCCCTGGCCGACTTCGAGCGGGTGCTGCGGGTCAACCTGGTGGGCACCTTCCTGGTGACCCGCGAGGCGATCCCGGCGCTGCTCGCCGGGGACGCGCCGGCGGTGGTCAACTTCAGCTCCACCTCGGCGGAGTTCGGCCACCCGTACATGGCCGCGTACGCGGCCAGCAAGGGCGGCATCCAGTCGATGACGCACGCCCTCGCCATCGAGTACGCCGGACGCGGGCTGCGCTTCAACAGCGTCCAGCCGGGTTCGATCTCCTCCGGCATGACCGACGGCACCGGCAGGGCGCGCCAGTCGGTGGGCCCCGGGCTGCCCGAGGACGCCGACTACGCGCTGTTCGGCAAGCTGCTGCCGGCGATCGGCGACGGCTTCGCCGGCCCCGCGGCGGTCGCGTCGGTGGTGGCGATGCTGGCCAGCGCGGACGCCGCGTTCGTCACCGGCACCGAGGTCCGGGTCGACGGCGGCACCCACGCCTGACGGCGCAGCTGCCGCCGGTCGAGGTGCGAGGCGCCCCGGCGCCGAGCCTCGAGACCAAGCCGAGCCGCGAGACCATGGTGCCGGCCGCGGCGGCTCAGGGTGCCTGGAACTCCGCCAGCACGTCCCACTCCTCCGGCTGCCCCTGGAGGTTGCGGATCAGTGGCGTCTCGGCGACGTACTGCGGCAGCTCGGCGACCGCCTTCTTGAAGTGCGCCGAGGTCACGTGCGGCACCGCGGCGTCGTCGTCGAACCCCTCGATCAGGACGTACTCGTTCGGGTCGTCGAGGCTGCGCGACCACTCGAAGAACCTGTTGCCCGGCTCGGCCCGGGTGGCCTCGGTGAACTCGCGGGTGATCTCGGGCCAGGCCTCGGCGTGCTCCGGCTTCACCTTCCACTTCACGCAGATCAGGATCATGGCTCCGACTGTGCCAGCACGGCGGCCCCGGGGCGAGGGCGGGGGAGCGGCAGGGGCGAGCAGCGGGCTCAGGCGAGCTCGTCGAGTCGCGCCAGGCCGGGCGCGGTGGCGCGGGCCAGTCGCTCCAGGGCGTCGTCCAGCGCGGGGGAGGACGGCGTGCCCGGGGCGATCCGCGCGGGGTTGAGCGCGACGCCGTCGGCCCAGGACTTGATGTCGGGCTCGGCGCCGAACGCCTGGGCGTTGCGGGTGCCGACCACGTTCATCCGGGCCCAGTCCGCCATGGTGTTGGCGTACGGCGAGGGGGCGCAGACGCGGTTCTTCTCGGCGTCGCCCCGGTCGTCGGCCGCGGCGTCGAAGCGGGTCGCCTCGACGTACCCGGTCAGCGCGGCACCGAAGCACGGGAAGCCCGCGCGGATCGGCTGCGGCGTGATCACCTCGGGCTGCCAGACCGGGATCAGCGGCGGCATCTTGAGGCCCTCCGCCGCGCAGTCGACGACCAGCGCGTCGTCGGCGACCCGGATGGTGCCGCCCACCAGGTCGATCCGACCGCGGCCCGCGCTGCGGATGTGGCCGAGGCGCACGACGTTCTCGACCATCCGGAGCAGGTCCAGCTCCCAGGCGCCGAGCGTCGGTGCGCGGGCCATGGTCGGCTCCACGGACCGGTCGATGCGGTGCATGATGTCCGCCTCCTCCAGTCGGTGGAAGAGGTCGGTCAGCGACTCCGCGGCCGCGGACTCCTCGAACAGCGTCGCCGCCATCCCGAGGAAGATCGCGGGGTCGGGCTGGATCAGGCCGCGGTTGAGCATCCACGGGTCGCGCGGCCGGATCCAGCAGATGGCGTCCGGGTCCACCCCGTTGCCGAGCAGCCAGACGACGGCGTCGGTGGCGGTCTTGCCGGAGCCGACGACCACGTACTGGCTCGGTGCGTCCTCGACCCGGACCAGGTCGTTGACCGGGATCACCCGGGCGCCGGGCTCGACCGCGAAGCGGCGCGGCATCTCCGCGGGGATGTCGGGGGCCAGGTAGCGCGCGTCGACGATCCGGCACCGGGGCCCGACCTCGAAGGTCTCGCCGGTCAGGTGCGACCGGAAGGAGCCGTCGCCGAGGTAGTCGCAGCCGCCGTGGAACTCGACCTGGCCCGCGGCCCGGCGCTCCTCGAGCAGCTCGGCGTAGTAGGCGCAGATCGTCGGCTGGTCCGCCCGCTCCTGGAGGCCCTTCTCGGGGCCGCGCCGCTGCAGTCGACCGCCGCCGAGCAGCCGCCCTCCGACGCCGTAGAAGGCGGACGCCTGGTGCAGGCGGACGAAGGGGTACGCGGCCAGCCAGTGGCCGCCCGCGCCGTGCCGCCGGTCGACGAGGGCGACCCGGAGGTCGCGGTCGGCGTGGTCGAGCAGCGCGTCGACGAACGCCATCCCGGTGGCGCCGGCGCCGACGACCAGGTAGTCCGCATCGACCGCCGTGTTCACGCCGCCAGACAAGCACGGGCGCGGGCCGCCGTCCAACGCATCGCGCGGTCGCGCGGCTCCTCGGGGTCAGGCCGGCGTGGCGCCGCGGTGCTGCGCCGCCAGGTCGACGTACGCGTCCGCGTTGAGCCGGATCCCCGCGACGTGCTCCTCGCTCGTCTCCTTGACCACCTTCGCCGGTACGCCGACCACCAGCGACCGGGGCGGCACGATCGTGCCCTCGGCGACGCAGGCGCCCGCGCCGACCACGCTGCCGGCGCCGATCACCGCGCCGTTCATCACGATCGCGCCCATCCCGACCAGCACGTCGTCCTCGATGGTGGCGCCGTGCAGGACCGCGCCGTGGCCGACCGAGACGCCGGCGCCGATCCGCAGCGGGAAGCCCGGGTCGGCGTGCAGCAGGCAGCCGTCCTGCAGGTTGCTCCGGGCGCCGATCTCGATCGACTCCATGTCGGCGCGGGCCACCACGCCGTACCAGAGCGAGGCCTCGGCGGCCACGCTGACGTCGCCGGCCACCGTGGCGTTCGGCGCGACCCAGGCGGCCGGGTCGATGGCGGGGCGGCGGTCTCCGAGTGCGAGCTTCATGCGCCCGACCCTAGGGCGTGTCTCCCCGCCCCAGCACCGGCGGCTCCGGTCAGCTGGCGGGGCTCAGGCCGCCGGCCTCGGCGACGGCGGTGAGCTGGTCGAGGTACTCCTCGACGGAGTCGGCTCGGATCGTCACGCTGACGATCGTGGCGCCGGCCTCGGTCACCCGCTGCAGGCGCTCCCCGGTCTGCCCCGGGTCGCCGAGCGCGTCGAGCGGCCGGCCACCGCCGAGCACCACCTCGAAGCCGGCCGGAAGGTCGGCGTCGGCCACGAGGGCGGCGAGGTCGTCGAGGCGGCCGAACGGCACCCACCCGTCACCGAGCTCGACCGCGCGGCGCAGCGAGCGGGCGCCCTGGCCGCCGACCCACAGCGGCACCTTCGGCTGCACGGCGTGCGGTTCGACGACGAGGTCGTCGAAGGCGTAGTGCGGGCCGTCGTACGCCGGGACACGCTGACCGAGGGCGGCGCGGAGCGCGCGCATCGCGTCGTCGGCACGCTCGCCGCGCCCGGCCCAGGCGGCGCCGAGCAGGTCGAACTCCTCGCGCAGCGAACCGACGCCGACGCCGAGCACCAGGCGGCCGCCGCTGATCGCGTCCAGGGTGCCGTAGCGCTTGGCGATGGCCAGCGGGTGGTGGTAGCCGAGCACCAGGACCTGGGTGGCCAGCCGGATCCGGCGGGTGTGCGCGGCGAGGTAACCGAAGGTGGCCAGCGGGTCCCAGTAGGTCGCTCCACGCGTCTCGGCGACCGCGGTCGGCACGGCGACGTGCTCGCTGCAGGTGAGGTGGTCGAAGCCGAGTCGGTCCGCGTGCGCGGCGATCCGGGCCAGGTCCTCGATCCCGGCCGAGGCCTCCCAGGGGTTGGCCACGCCCGGGAGCCGGGTCGTGACGGGGCTGACGATCCCGATCCTCATGGCGCCTTCGTACCCCCTCGGCGGCCGGGAGAGGTGGGTCCCTCCCGGTGGTCGGGAGGCGATCCCGTGTCGATCGTTGACGGATCCACGTGTGACCGTGGTAACTTCAAAACTAGAAACGATTTCAGTTTTGAGGGAGTGGAGGGATCACCGATGTCGGTGCTCGCGATCGAGGAGAAGCAGACGACGGGTGCCGGCTCGTCGCGTACGGCGCGGGCCGGGGACGAGCGGGCGCTGCCGCCCTCGATGGTGGAGCGGATGACCCTGATCCTCGACGCCTTCGCCACCCCGAGCACCCGGCTCACGCTCGAGCAGGTCGCCCGCATCACGCACCTGCCGCGCTCCACCGCCCACCGGATCCTCGACCAGCTGGTCCGGCTCCAGTGGCTCTCGCACTCCGCGGTCGGCTACGGCCTCGGCGCCCGCTCGCTCGGCCTGGGCGGCAACGGCGGCAACCACCTCGAGCTGCGCGAGGCGGCCGCCGGTCCGCTGCACGAGCTGCTCGTCCGCACCGGTCTGGTGGTCCACCTCGCCGTGCTCGACGGCGCCGAGATCCGGTACCTGGACAAGATGGGCGGCCGGTACGCCGGCGGCATCCCCTCGCGGGTCGGTGGCACGGCGCCCGCCCACTCCACCGCGCTCGGCAAGGCGATGCTCGCCTGGATGCCGGCGGAGGACGTGGACCTGCAGATCCAGCCGGCGCTCGGCCCGAAGACCAGCCGGACGATCTGCGACATCGCCACGCTGCACCAGGAGCTGACCCGGATCCGCTCCCGGCACGGGCTGGCCTTCGAGCGCGGCGAGTGCTTCGCCGACATCGCCTGCGCCGCCGCCGCGGTCCGCGGCCCCGACGGACCGGTCGCCGCGATCTCGCTGGTCGGCGACACCGACACCCCGCTGGAGCGGGTCGCCCCGCTGGTGCTGGACGCCGCGCGCCAGGTCAGCCGAGCGCTCTTCCCGACCTTCGACGTCGTCCGGCCGCGGCTCGCCCGGGCGAACCGGGGCACCGGGGCCTGAGTCCCGCCGACCACCACCCTTCGCGGGGCCCGATCCCTCACGGGACGGGCCCCGTCGTCGTACCCGACCGACCTGACCGCCTGTTCGGCGAGGCGGCGGAAAGCTCCTGACGACTCGCGTTCCGACCGAGTTTCGCGGTCGTTCCGCCGTTGACCCTGGCGTGTCGCCGGCTCGTCTGCACAGCATGGGGGCGCGATCCCGGCGTCCCAACGGGGGACCGGCCGGGGACTGGCAGAGGGAGTGGTGTCGTGGTCGACAGGTCTCGGGTCCGGATATCGGTGGCGCTGGCCGCGCTGCTCGCCCTGGCGGGAGCGGTGCTGGCGGTGCCGGAGCGGGCGTCGGCGCTCTCCACCGACGTGGTGATCTCGGCCGTGTACGGCGGCGGGGGCAACTCCGGTGCCACCTTCAGGAACGACTTCATCGAGCTCGCCAACCTCAGCGACGCCCCGATCAGCGTCAGCGGGTGGAGCGTGCAGTACGCCTCGGCCTCGGGAGCGTTCAGCAACGTGACGCTCCTCGGCGGCACCATCCCGGCGCACGGCCGGTTCCTGATCCAGGAGAACGCCGGCGCCGGCGGCACGCTCGACCTGCCGACCCCCGACGTCCTCGGCTCGATCTCGATGTCGGCCTCCTCGGGGGTCGTCGCGCTGGTCACCGCGCCGACCGCGCTGGGCGCCTGCTCCCCCGCGTGCGCGACCGCGCCGGGCGTCAAGGACCTGGTCGGCTACGGCAACACCCAGAACGTCGAGACGGCCGCGGCGCCCCAGCTGAGCAACACCACCGCCGACGCGCGCACCGGCACCCTCGTGGACACCGACGACAACTCCGCGGACTTCACCGCCGGGGTGCCGAGCGCGACCAACAGCGCCGGCGTCACGGTCACCGTCGGCGACCCGGGCGGCGGCGGCGACCCGACCCCCGGTCCGCTGCGGATCCACGACCTCCAGGGCGCCGGGCGGCTCTCCCCGGTCGCCGGCGACACCGTCACCAACGTCCCCGGCGTCGTCACCGCCGTGCGCGCCTCGGGCTCCCGCGGGTTCTGGATCCAGGACCCCGACGCCGACGCCGACCCGCTGACCAGCGAGGGTGTCTTCGTCTACACCGGCTCGGCCGCCCCGACGGTCTCCGTCGGCGACTCCGTGCTGGTCTCGGGCCGGGTCTCGGAGTACCGGCCGACCTCGGGTGGGCAGACCCTGACCGAGATCACCTCGCCGGCGGTGACCACGATCGCCACCGGCCAGGCCCTCCCCGCGGCGGTCCCGGTGGTGCTGCCCGCGGACTACACGAAGTCCGGCGCCCTGGAGACCGAGCCGCTCGAGCCCGCCGCCTACGCGCTGGACTGGCTCGAGGTGCATGAGGGCATGCGGGTCACCCTCGCCGACGACCTGCGGCTGGTCGCGCCGGTCAACACCCAGTACGACGAGATCTGGGTGACCACCCGGCCCGACCAGAACCCGACCCCGCGCGGCGGCACGGTCTACGGCTCCTACGACGACCCGAACAGCGGGCGGCTGATGATCGTCGCGCCCGACGACGTCGACGGCGCGGACGTCGGCTCGATCCTCGCCGCCGGTACCACCGGCACGATCGACTACCAGTCCTTCGGCGGCTACGTGCTGGCCGCGACCGAGGTCGGCGCGATCACCCCGGCCGACCTGCCGCGCCAGCGTGTCCTGCCGAAGACCCGGAAGAAGGACGTCGCGGTCGCGACCTACAACGTCGAGAACCTCGACCCGGGCGACCCGCAGGAGAAGTTCGACGAGCTCGCCGCCGGCATCGTCGACAGCCTCGGCTCGCCGGACATCCTGGCGCTGGAGGAGGTCCAGGACAACACCGGCCCGACCAACGACGGCGTGGTCGCCGCCGACGAGACGATGGCCCGGCTCATCGCCGCCGTCAGCGCGGCCGGCGGGCCGTGGTACGACTGGCGCGGGGTGGACCCGAGCGACGGCGAGGACGGCGGACAGCCGGGCGGCAACATCCGCCAGGTCTTCCTCTTCAACCCGGCGACCGTCGGCTTCGTGGACCGGCCCGGCGGCGACGCGGACACCGCCGTGGAGGTGGTCGACGGCCAGGGCGACGCGGTCTCGTTGTCGGTCTCCCCGGGTCGGATCGAGCCGACGGACGTCGCGTGGGAGGAGAGCCGCAAGCCGCTGGTCGGCGAGTTCACCTACGGCAACGACACCCTGTTCGTGGTGGCGAACCACTTCAACTCCAAGGGCGGGGACTACCCGCTCTCGGCGGCGGTCCAGCCGCCGGTGCGCGGCAGCGAGGTCCAGCGGTTGCAGCAGGCGACGCTGGTCCGCGACTTCGTCGCCGAGCTGGCCGACGAGAGCGCCGGTACGGCGAAGGTGGTCGTCCTGGGCGACCTCAACGACTACCAGTTCAGTCCGGTGCTGCAGACCGTGACCGACGACGGCCAGCTGCTGCGGAACCTGTGGGACACGCTGCCCGCGGACGAGCGGTACAGCTACGTCTTCGACGGCAACTCCCAGGTGCTCGACCACATCCTGGTCAGCCCGGCGATCCGCTACGTCCAGTACGGCGTGGTGCACATCAACGCGGAGTACAGCGACCAGGCCAGCGACCACGACCCGCAGGTCCTGCGGATCCTGCACGGCTGCGAGGGGAACACCCACGCGGAGCGGTGCCAGACGTCGGACCCGGTGGTCGACGTCGACTGAGCCTGGCCGCTGGTTGAGGTGCGAGGCCGCCCGCGGCCGAGCCTCGACACCAAGGCAGCCGGCGCCTTGGTGTCGAGGCTCGCTTCGCTCGCACCTCAACCAGCGGTCTCGGGGACCAGCTTCTGCATCATCTGGTGCGTTCCGACGACGAGCTTCGCGCGGTCCGCGCTGCCCCGCATCGCGACCACGCCCTCATTGCCGGAGATCACGTGCACCGGGCCGTCGCCGATCGCGGCCAGGCCCTCGCGGGCGATGGCGTCGGGCTCGCCGACGACCATCCCGGGCAGGTCGAAGTTGAGCCCGGCACGCTCCATGGCCGGCGTACGGGTGAGGCCGAGGACCAGCTCGAGGACGTCGATGCCGGCCTCCTTCGCCTCCAGCCAGAAGCCCTCGGCGAAGATCCGGCCGAACGCCTTCGCGCCGCCGTAGACCGCCTCGCGGGGCGTGCCGAGGTAGCCGGCCAGCGAGCCGACCAGCACGATCCCGCCCTTCCCGCGGGTGCGCATCAGCCGGCCGTAGTGGTGGGCCAGCGCCAGCGGCGTGGTCACGTTGAGGTCGATCACGCCCCGGAAGCCGTCGAGGTCGCCGTCGAGGAAGCGCCGACCGTAGGAGTTGGCGCCCGCGTTGTAGATCAGCAGCCCGACCTCGAGGTCGGCGGTGGCGCCGGCGAGCTTCTCGACCGAGGCGGCGTCGGTGAGGTCCAGCGACAGCGTGCGCACCTCGACGCCGAGCGCGCGCACCGACGACGCGGTCTCCTCCAGCGGGCCCGGCTTGCGGGCCACCAGGACGAGGTTGAACCCGGACTCGGCGAGCTGGCGTGCGAAGGAGGCGCCGACGCCCTCCGAGCCGCCGGCGATGACGGCCCAGGGGCCGTAGCGGTCGAGGTCGACCGCCCGGTCCGCTGCCGGGTCGACTGCCTCGATGGCCGGTCGGTCGCTCATCAGTGACCTGCTTCCTGGATCGGGTTGGCCTTGAGGTCGTCGGGGTCCTGCACCGGCAGGGTGCCGGCCACGGCCGCCTCCCGGAGCGCCGCGGAGAGCGTGGCGCAGCCGGGGAACGCGGCGCCGTTCGGGCCCGGCCGGGGCGAGGTCGCCCGCCGCTCCAGGCAGGCCTCGCGGGCGGCGGCGGTCCACTGGATCGAGGTCTGGTCCCAGCTCGACTTGCGGGCCTCGACGCGGGCGCCGCAGGCGGTGCAGGCGACCGGCGTCATCGGCCCGTCGTCGAGCCGGACGTCGGGGCGCAGCCGCATCTCAGGCCCTCGCGGGCTGCTCGGGCTGCTGGCCCGCCTGCTGACCCGCCTGCTGCGTGCGCGCGGCCATGATCTCCGCGACCTCGCGGCGCCAGGCCTCGTTCGGCTTGCTGGTGTCGATCTCGAACTCGAACCGCTCGGTCATCTCCGGCGTCACGTCGGCAGCGTCGACGTAGAACTGCTGGTACCAGCGGCGCAGCTGGTAGACCGGACCGTCCTCCTCGCACAGCAGCGGGTTGTCGATCGTGGCCTTGTTCTTCCAGATCGCCACGTCCTGCTCGAACCCGAACTTGGTGAACGCGCCGAGCTTGCGGGCGGTCGCGTCGGGGTCCTCGAGGTGCGGTGCCTTCTGCACCATGATCCCGTACTGCAGGACGAAGGAGTTCTCGTCGATCGGGTAGTGGCAGTTGATGAGGATGGTGTGCACGTCGCCGTCCTCGTAGTGGTACGTCAGGTCGTCGATCATGAACGACGGGCCGTGGTAGGCGGCGACGGAGGTCTGGCCGATCGCCACCGGCCCCGCTCCCGGCCGCGTCGGGCGGACGTCCTCGCGGCCCTCGCCGTTCATGAACTGGGTCGCGGTGTGGCCCTCGAAGACGTTCTTGAAGTACGTCGGGAACGAGTAGTGCACGTAGAAGAAGTGCGCCATGTCCACGACGTTGTCGACGATCTCGCGGCAGTGGGAGCCCTCGATCACGGTCGTGTACCAGAGCCAGTCGGTGTACTCGTCGCTCTCGTAGGCGTCGATCCGGGGGATCGTCACGTCGGCCGGGGGCTGCTTGCCCTCCGGGTCGTTCCAGACGAAGAGCATCCCGTCCTGCACCATCGTCGGCCAGGTCGCGGTGCGCGCCCGCAGGGGCACGCGGCGCGCGTAGGGGATCTCCTTGCAGCGGCCGTCGCCGCCCCAGCGCCAGTCGTGGAACGGGCAGGCGATGGTGTCGCCCTTCACCGTGCCCTGGGTGAGGTCGCCGCCCATGTGCCGGCAGTAGCCGTCGAGGACCTTCAGGTCGCCCTTCGTGTCCGCCCAGACCACGAGCTTGGTGCCGAAGGCCAGCACCTGGTGGGGCTTGCCGTCGCGGAAGTCCTGGGCCAGGCCGAGGCAGTGCCAGCCGCGGGCGAAGCGGGCCGGGGCGGCGTCCGCCTCGATGGTGCGGACCTTCTCCTGCTGGGCGCTCATGGCTGGCTCCTCGTCTCCGGTCGAGCGACTGGTCCCGCCGAGGGCCGGGCAGGTGCCGAGCGGCCCGTCGGCGGTCACCCTCGAGTCTGCGCACGCCCGCCGTACGCCGTCGGGCGTGGTCCCACTGATCGGAAGCGCGCGGTGGGGGAGGATCGGGGTGTCCCGCTGACCGGACGCCGTTCTCGTCATCCGGTCGGTCGGTGGCGCAGGATCGTGACGCACGCCACAGTCTGGACGCTCGTCCAGCGATCGTTCAGCCCGGAGGGGGAGAGAGTGCCGCGAGTCGCCGAGAGCAGGTTGCCGGCGCTGCCGAGCTCGGAGGGGCAGAAGGACCGCTATCGGCGGATCCTGCGGGCCGCCGCGGAGCACGGGGCGGCGCACGGCCTGGACGGGATCCAGATGGTCGACGTGGCGAAGGACGCCGGCGTCGCGGTCGCGACCATGTACCGCTACTTCCCCTCCAAGACGATCCTGTTCACCCAGGTGCTGCGCGGCCTGGTGGAGCGGCTCAACGACGACGTGCCGGCGCTGCGCCCGGGGGCTGACCCCATCGACGCGGTGGCCGACGTGCTGGTCGGGACCGGCCGGGAGCTGATGCGGCGGCCGCGACTGGCGCACGCGATGCTGCACTCCAACAACGCCACCGTCGCCGGCGACGAGCCGTCGCTGGCGGTCGACTCGGCCTTCGGCGACGTGATCCTCAAGGCCGCCGGCATCGCCCACCCGACCGATCACGACCTGCGCCTGGTCCGGCTCATCGAGCAGACCTGGTACGGCGTGCTCACCTCCGCGCTGAACGGCCACATCGACGCGGCCGGGGCCGAGGGCGACATCCGCCTGGCCTGCCGCCTGCTGCTCGGCGACCTCGGCCGGGGCGTCGCCGGGGACTGACTCGATCTCCCGGTCTGCGGGAGGGCCCCTGGCGGTGCGGGAGGTCGCGGCCTAGCCTCGCAGCGGCGCCGGACGGCGCCGCGCCCGACGGCCCGGCACGGGCCACCCGCTCGCCCAGGAGGCCCCATGTCCCGCACCATCGTCGTCACCGGAGCCGGCTCGGGGATCGGCGCCTGCGTCCGCGAGCGCTACCTCAAGGAGGGCGACCTTGTGATCGGCGTCGACCTGCGCGGCGCCGACATCGAGGCCGACCTCTCCACGCCCGAGGGGCGCGCCGCGGCGGTGGCCGCGGTGACCGAGACCGTCGGTCCCGACGGCGCGGTCGACGCCCTGATCACCTGCGCCGGCCTGTCGGTCGACAAGGAGGTCACGGTGCGGGTCAACTACTTCGGCACCACCGAGGTCGTCGCCGGCCTGCGCCCGCTGCTGGCCGCCTCGCCGGCGCCCCGGGTGGTGCTGATCGGCTCGATCGCCGGCGGCGCGCACCCGAACGACCCCGCGGTGATCGACGCCTGCCTCAGCGGCGACGAGACCGCGGCCGTGGCCGCCGCCCGGGCGGCCGTCGAGGCTGGCAGCGGGTACGTGCTCTACCCGTCGTCGAAGAACGCGGTCGCCCAGTGGGCCCGTCGTACCGCGGTGTCGGCGGGGTGGGCGGACGCGGGGATCGCGGTCAACGTGGTCGCGCCGGGCATCGTGCTCACCCCGATGTCGGCCGAGCTCTTCGCGGACGCGCAGATGAAGGAGCTGATGGACGCGGCCGTGCCGATGCCGCTGCACGGGTACGCCGCAGCCGACGACGTCGCGCGGGTCGTCTGCTTCCTCGCCGATGCCGCCACCACCCACGTGACCGGGCAGGTGCTCTACGTCGACGGCGGCGCGGAGACGACCCTGCGTCCCACCACCCAGTTCTGAGCGGGGGCACGGCGATGGATGCAGCGGTGGACCCCGGCGCTGCGACGACCGGCGAGATGTTGACCGCCGACCCCGCCAACGACGGGGTGGACGCCGCGGTGGCGGCCGCCCGGCGGGTGGTGGCGGCACTGCTGCACGCCGGCGGCAACAGCGCGGCGGAGATGAACGACGTCGCGGGGCGGCTGAACGCGATCGCCGAGCACCTCGAGGAGCACGCGCCCGGCACCGACGAGCGGCTGGTCGACATGTGGGCGGGGGAGGGCGTGGCCCGGCACGACCCGGTCACCGGCCCAGAGAACGCCATCGCCCCGCCGCTGCACGTGTACGGCCTGCCCGACGGGTCGGTGAGCGGGACGGTGACGCTCGGCCTGCCCTACCAGGGCCCGCCGGGCTGCGTGCACGGCGGCGTCTCCGCGCTGCTGCTCGACCACACGCTCGGCGTCGCGAACGCCTGGGGGCCCGGCCCGTCCGGGATGACCGGCACGCTGACCCTGCGCTACCGCCGGCGCACCCCGCTCTTCGAGGAGCTCACGGTGTCGGCCCGCCAGGTCTCGCACACCGGCCGGAAGATCCGCACCGTCGGCACCATCAGCGCCGGCGGCGAGGTCTGCGTCGAGGCGGACGGGCTGTTCATCGAGGTGGATCTGCCGGTGCCCCGCTGAGGCGGCCCACAGGCCCCGCGTCACATGCAGAATGGCCCCCGAATCCGCGGATCCGGGGGCCATTCTGCATGTGACGTGCCGCTGGCGCGGCCTTCGGTCAGGCGCTGACCTCGGCCCGCTTCACCTTGCCGGTCGCGTTGCGCGGCAGCGGCTCGGCCTGGAACCGCCAGTGGGTCGGCACCTTGAAGTACGCCAGCCGCTCGGCGACGTACGCCGCCAGGTCGGCCTCGCTCACGGACGCGCCCGGGCGGGGAACCACGACGGCGGCGACGCTCTGGCCCAGGTCCTCGTCCGGCACGCCCAGCACCATCGCCTCGGCGACGGCGGGGTGCTCGATCAGCACGCCCTCGATCTCGGCGGGGTAGACGTTCTCGCCGCCGCGGATGATCAGGTCGGAGCGGCGGGTGCTCAGCGAGAGCCGGCCCTGCTCGTCCAGCATGCCGATGTCGCCGGTGTGCAGCCAGCGGTCCTCGCGGATCGCGCTCGCGGTGGCGTCGGGGTCGTTCCAGTAGCCGATCATCGTGTAGGGGCCGCGCACGCAGATCTCGCCCTCGACGCCGGCCGGGACCGGGGCGCCCGACGCGTCGCGGATCTCGACCTGGACGCCGATGATCGGTCGGCCCAGGGTGTCCGGCTTCTCGGCGAGGTCCATCGGCGTGGCGACGGCGACGGCGGTGCAGGACTCGGTCAGCCCGTAGGAGTTCGCCAGCGACGCCGCGAACGGCAGGCGGGCCCGCAGCTTGGCGTGGAACTCCGGGGTGGAGGGCGCGGAGGCGAGCGCGAAGGCGACCAGCGACGACAGGTCGTACTTGTCGAGGTCGGGGTGCTCCATCAGTCGCCGCGCCATCGTGGGCACGGCACCCCAGTGGGTGACCCGCTCGCGCTCGATCAGGGCCAGCACGCGGTCCAGGTCGAAGCCGCCCTCGTGCAGCGCGATCTTCGACCCGGTGGCCAGGCGCGGGACGGCGAGGTTGTGCAGGCTGGCGATGTGGAACAGCGGCATCACCAGGAGGTAGGTCTTGTCGCGGGGGTCCGTCGGATCGCCGAAGGCGGTGGCGAGGGCGTCGTTCATCCGGTGGTACTCGACCGCGGCCAGCAGGTTGCGGTGGCTGTGCACCGCGCCCTTGGGGCGGCCCGACGTGCCGGAGGTGTAGATGATCACCGCCGGGTCGTCCTCGGCGACCTCGACGTCGGGCAGGCTCGCGCCCGGCGCGGCGGCGGCGAGCCGCGGGATGTCACCCTCGAGGGTCAGCACCGGGACCGCGACGCCTTCGGGCAGCGCGGCGGCGCGCCTGGCGTCGACGACCAGCAGCGTCGGGTCGGAGTGCTCGAGGCCGTACGCGACCTCGGACGGCGACCACCAGGCGTTGAAGGCCACGCAGATGGCGCCGAGGGAGACGGTCGCCCAGAAGGTCAGGATCCACTCGGGGCTGTTCGCCGCGTTGATCGCGACCCGGTCGCCGGGCTTGACGCCGTACTCCGTGCGCAGGCGCTCGGCCAGCGAGGCGACCATCGCGGCGTGCTCGGCGTAGGAGATCCGGCGATCGGCGGTGGCGATGTAGGTGCGGTCGCCGTGCTCGGCGGACTCGGCGAGCAGCGCGCCGAGCGAGCGGCGCCGGTTCGTGAACACCGGGATCGTCGCGCCGAGCACGTCGGCCGGCTCCATCGCGAAAGGCCCGCCGGGGCCGACGAGCCCTCCGATCAGGGCGGCGGCGGCCGCGCGGGGGTCGGTGGCCTGGTCCTCGGTCGTGGTCATGCTGCTCCTCGGCTCGGGTCGCTCGGGTCGGGATGTGGCGACCGTCACGTGGCCGCCGGTACGCGAAGTCTCGCGCGCGCCCGTGGCGGCGCCGCGGGCGGGTACCGCTGACCGGGACAGCCGCCCGCCGTCGTACGGCGTAGGTCGGAGGGTGGCCGGGTCGGGGCCGGTGCGCCGGCCCGCCACGGAGGACAGGAGACGTCGTGATGGATGCAGTGCGGTCGGAGGGGCTCGCCGGACGGGTCGCGCTGGTGACCGGTGCCGGACAGGGCGTGGGCCAGGGGATCGCGCTCGCGCTGGCCTCCGAGGGGGTCTCGGTCGCGGTCGTCGGGCGCACCGCGGCCAAGCTGGAGGAGACCTGCCGGTTGCTGAAGGAGCGCGGCGTCGACGCCGAGGCGTTCGCCTGCGACGTCGCCGACACCGAGGCCGTCCCCGGGGTGGTCGAGGAGGTCGTCCGGCGGTTCGGTCGCCTCGACATCCTGGTCAACAACGCCTGGGCCGGGGCGATGGGCCCGCTGCTGGAGCTGAGCGACCGGGCGTTCCGCAAGGGCTTCGAGACCGGACCGTTCGCGACGTTCGCCTTCATGAAGGCGGCGCACCCGCACCTGAAGGCGACCGGCGACGGGTCGATCGTCAACCTGGTCACCTCGGCGATGGTGCGCTGGGACCCGACCACCTACGGCGCGTACGCCGCCTCGAAGGTCGCGCTCCGCTCGCTGACCCGCACCGCCGCGGTGGAGTGGGCACCCGACGGGATCCGGGTGAACTCGATCGCGCCGCACGCGCTCTCGCCGGGCCTGAAGTGGTGGACCGAGAACAACCCGGAGGAGGCCGAGGAGTTCATCGCGTCCATCCCGATGCGCCGGATCGGCGACTGCGAGGGCGACATCGGCCGGGCCGTGGTCGCGCTGGTCGGCGCGGACCTGCGCTACCTCACCGGCGCCACCATCCCGCTCGACGGCGGGCAGGCGTTCTTCGGCTGAGCCTTCGGGCGCGGTCCGGGTCGTGTGCCTCACGCCCCTCTATGCCGGGGTCTCGGGCACACGACCCGACCCCGTCCCCGGGGCCCGCAGCAGCGCCGCGAGCATGGCGATCAGGTCGTCGCGGACCGCCGCCAGCCCCGGACCCGGGCGGCTGCCCAGGCGCTCCTCGTGGGCGAGCACCCGCAGCGCGACCGAGTGCGTCCAGGTCAGCCGTCGGGCCCGGTCCTCCGGCCCCAGGTGCTGCAGGTGCCGGGCGAGCCGCCGGTTGATGGCGCTGAGCGCGGTCGGCCGGTCGCCGGAGCCGGCCAGGGCGCGCTCCAGCTCCGGGTCGTCGAGGACCTGAGCCAGGAACCGCAGCGAGTACGACGCCTCGTCGGTGTCGAGCAGCTCGACCCACGGGGCGACCAGCGCCGCGAGCAGCGACTCGATGCTCGCGCTGTCGGCGTCCGCAGCGCCGTCGAGCCCTGCCAGCAGCTCGGCGCGCCGCCGGTCGATGCGGGCGGAGCGGGTGGCGACCACCGCGTCGATCAGCCCCTCGCGGGAGCCGAAGTGGTACTGCGCCGCGGAGTGGTTGCGTTGCCCGGCCGCTGCGCTGATCTCGCGCAGGGAGACGCCGGTGCCGCGCTCGGCGATCATCCGCTCGGCCCGGTCGATGAGCGCCGCACGGGTGCGCTCGGTGCGCGGGCGCTCGGTGCCGGGAGTTGTCATGGTTGACAGTTTAAGCCATCTGACTTAGAACATGTTCTACGCCAGTCGTCTTAATTTCTCGCGGGCCGGGAGACCGGCCGACCGACCAACCCTGGGAGACCACCGTGACCGCCACCTTCCCCGAGCAGCAGCGCGCCAGCGGCGCCGCCGCGTTCGGTCGCTTCAGCCCCGACCAGGCGCTGCACATCTTCGACCGCACCGTCGACTCCGGCCATGAGCCCGGCGTGATCGAGGTGGCGCCGCGGACCTGGTGGATCCAGCCCGGCATGGTCAACGTGGCGCTCTTCGAGACCGACGAGGGCCTGCTGCTCGTCGACTGCGGCTGCGCCGGCGACGGTCCCGCGCTGCTGGAGACCGTGCGCCGGCTCAGCGACAAGCCGCTGCACACGGTCGTCTACACCCACGGCCACTGCGACCACGCCTTCGGGCTCTGGTCCTTCGTCGAGGCGGGCGAGACGCCCGAGGTGGTCGCCCACCGCAACCTCCCCGGGCACCTGCGCCGCTACCTGCGCACCCCCGGGCTCAACGCCCGCATCAACGGCCAGCTGGAAGGCAGCACCGGCACCCGGTGGCTCGAGCGCGAGCAGGACGTCGTGTGGCCGACGGTGCTCTTCGACGACACCCTCGAGCTCGAGATCGGCGGCGAGCGGTTCGTCGTCCGCCACGGCAAGGGCGAGACCGACGACGCGGCCTGGGTGTGGGCGCCCGAGCGCGGCGTGATCGCCGCCGGCGACCTGGTCACCGGCTACCTGCCCAACGCCGGCAACCCGCGCAAGGTGCAGCGCTACGCCGAGGAGTGGGCCGACGCCGCCGACCAGATGGCCGCGCTCCGGCCGAGCGTGATCATCCCCGGGCACGGCGACCCGGTCACCGACCCCGACGCGATCCTCGACGAGCTCGGCGCGATGGCGCGCCTCCTGCGGCTCATCGTCGACCATGCTCTCGCCGGGCTCAACGCGGGCGTGCTGCCGGACGCCATCGTGGACTCCCTCGAGATCCCCGTCGAGCTGCGTGAGCACCCGCGCCTGGCTCCGCTCTACGACCAGCCCGAGTTCATCTGCCGCAACGTGATCCGCCGCTACGGCGGCTGGTGGGACGGGTACCCGTCCCACCTGCTGCCCGCCCCGCAGGACCGGCAGGCCGCCGAGGTCGCCCAGCTCGCCGGCGGGGTCGACGTGCTGGTGCACCGCGCCCGCGCGCTGGCCGAGACCGTGGCGGCCGGCTCCGGCACCGTCGAGGACCTGCGACTGGCCTGCCACCTCGCGGAGTGGGCGTTCCTGGCCGACCGCGACCACGTCGGCGCCCGGGCGGCGTACCGCGACGTGCTCGAGCAGGCGGCCCGTGGCCAGCTGGGGCTGATGGCGCAGCTGAACCTGCGCACCAGCGCCCAGTGGGTCCGCGACGCGGAGCGGGCCGAGAGGGCGCGGTCCGGCCAGGCGTAGTCCCGGTGGTCGTGTGCCTGAGGCCGACCTGCAGGTAGGTCTCAGGCACACGACCCGGTCCGGGCCGGTCGCACCCCGCTCCGTCCCCGTCTCCGCTCCCCCCGGCCACCGTCTCCCGGCCCTGCCGCCGTCTCCCGGTGAGCGGGACTCCCCGGTTTGTGACTGGACTCACGACCTAGCGTTGGCGCCGCTCTTCGGCCGCCCAGGAAGGACCACACGTGCGCGCAATCCTCAGCCGCCTCGGCCAGTTGGTCGCGGTGCTGGCGCTGGTCAGCTTCGGCGTCTTCGCGCTGGTCGCGCTACTCCCGGGAGATCCCGCCGCGGCCATCCTCGGCCCGGGGCGTCCGCCCGAGGAGTACGCCAAGCTGCACGCCGAGCTCGGCCTGGACCAGCCGCTGCTCCAGCGCTACCTGGACTGGCTCGGCGGTGCCCTCACCGGTGACCTCGGCGCCTCCACGGTGCCGCCGTACACCGACGTACTCGACCGGATCTCCGCGGCGCTGCCGGTCAGCCTCGAGCTGGCCGTGCTCGGCCTCAGCATCGCCCTGCTGATCGCGGTGCCGCTGGCCCTGGTCTCGGCCTACCGCGAGGGCGGCCTGGCGGACCGGATGATCAGCGGCGGGGTGTTCGCGGTGCTCTCGGTGCCCTCGTTCCTGATGGGCCTGCTGCTGATCATGCTGCTCGTCGACGAGCTCGGACTGCTGCCCCGTTCGCAGTGGGTCCGCCTGTCCGAGAGCGTCACCGGCAACCTCTCGCACGCGATCCTGCCGGCGCTGGTCATCGCGCTGCCGGAGGCCGCCCTGTTCACCCGCGTGCTCCGCAACGACCTGGTCCGCACCCTGCGCGAGGACTTCGTGCTCGCCGCGAAGGCGAAGGGGATGCCGCCGGCCCGGGTGCTGGTGACCGAGGCGCTGCGCCCGTCGTCCTTCTCCCTGGTCACCGTGCTCGGGATCGCGCTCGGCACGCTGATCGGCAGCACCGTGATCGTGGAATCGCTCTTCTCCCTGCCCGGCATGGGGTCGCTCGTGGTGACCGCGGCCAGCCAGGGCGACTTCCCGATCGTCCAGGGCGCCACCCTGGTGATCGCGACGCTCTACGTGCTCGTCAACACCGGCATCGACGCGGTGTACGGCTACCTGGACCCGAGGACCCGTCGTGTTGCTCACTGACCCCCGCGCCGTCCGCGGCACCCTGCTCACCCGCCGCCAGCTCGCGCTGCGCGGTGCCGCCCTGGCCGCCGCCGGCGTGGTCCTGCTCGCGCTCGCCCTCTCCGGCCTCCTGGTCCCCGTGGTCAACCCGGTCCTCGCGATCGCCGGCCTGGTCCTCGCGTACGCCGGCGCCGACCGCCTGCTCTGGGCCGCCCGCCGGCGCCGGGCCGACCTGCTGCTCGGCCTCGCCGCCGGCTGGCTCGTCGTGCTCGTCGCCGTCGCGGTGCTCGCCCCCGTGCTGCCGCTGGGCGAGCACGAGGACGTGGCCGCGACCATCCTCGAGCCGACCTACCTGGAGCCGTTCCGCTACGCCGACCACCCGCTCGGCACCAACGGCTACGGCCTCGACATGCTCGCCCGGGTGATCTACGGGGCGCGCGCCTCGCTCACCATCTCCCTGATGGCGGTCAGCATCGGCCTGGTCGTCGGCGGCGCCCTCGGCGTCGTCGCCGGCTTCTACCGGCGGCGGGTCGACGGCGTGATCGGGATCCTCACCAACGCGCTGCTCGCCGTGCCGCCGCTGATCCTGCTGATCGTGCTGGCCACCGTGCTGGACCCGAAGGTGCGCAACATGGCGATCGCGCTGTCGCTGCTCACCATCCCGACCATGGTCCGGCTGGCCCGCGCCAACACGATCGCGTACAGCCAGCGCGAGTTCGTGCTCGCCGCCCGCGCGCTGGGTGCGACCCGGCTGCGGATCATGGCCCGCGAGCTGGTGCCCAACGTCGTCCCGCCCATGCTGTCGATGGCGGTCGTCGTGGTCTCCAGCCTGATCGTCGCCGAGGCGTCGCTGAGCTTCCTCGGCCTCGGCATCCAGCCGCCGCAGCCGACCTGGGGGAACATGATCCTCGAGGCCGAGGCCAACGACACCATGAGCCAGCACCCGTTCATCCTGCTGGTGCCCGGCGTGACGCTCTTCCTGACCGTCTTCTCCTTCAACCTGCTGGGCGAGCGCGCCCAGAAGCGGTGGGACCCGAGGGGGGCCAAGCTGTGATGCCTGCACGCGACCGAGCCGACCGAGCCGACCGAGCCGCGGTGCTCGAGGTCGAGGACCTGCACACCCGCTTCACCACCCCGCGCGGCGTGGTCCGCGCCGTCGACGGCGTCTCGCTGAGCCTCGCCGCCGGGGAGACGCTCGGCCTGGTCGGCGAGTCCGGCTCCGGCAAGTCGGTCCTGGGGCGCACCCTGATGGGGCTGGTCGCGGCCGGCCCGACCACCGAGGTCGTCGGCACCGTCCGGATCGGCGGCCGGGCGGTCCACGAGCTCTCCGCCAAGCAGCGGCGTCGCCTGTGGGGCCCGGAGATCGCGATGGTCTTCCAGGACCCGATGACCTCCCTCAACCCGGTCCGGAAGATCGGCGTGCACCTCACCGACCCGCTCCGGCTGCACCTCGGCCTCGGCCGGCGTGAGGCGCGCGAGCGGGCGGTGGAGCTCCTGGAGACCGTCGGCATCCCCGAGCCGCGACGGCGCCTGGACCAGTACCCGCACGAGCTCTCCGGAGGCATGCGCCAACGGGTGATGATCGCCGTCGCGCTCAGCTGCGACCCCGCGATCCTGATCGCCGACGAGCCCACCACGGCGCTCGACGTCACCGTGCAGAAGCAGATCCTCGACCTGCTCGCCTCGCTGGCCGCCGAGCGGGACATGGCCACGATCCTGATCAGCCACGACCTCGGCGCCGTCGAGGGACGGACCGACCGGGTCGCGGTCATGTACGCCGGCAGGGTGGTCGAGAAGGCGCCGACCAAGGACCTCTTCGCCGCCCCCCAGCACCCGTACGCCGAGGCGCTGATCGCCTCGGTGCCCCTGCTGTCCGCGACGCCGCACACCGTGCTCCGGGCGATCGACGGCACCCCGCCCGACATGGCCAACCCGCCCGACGGCTGCCGGTTCGCGCCCCGCTGCGGGCGGGCCGAGGACCGGTGCCGGTCCGAGGCCCCGGCCCTGGTCGAGGCCGCGATCGACCGCACCGTGGCCTGCCACTTCCCGGTCGACGGGCCCACCGGCGTACCGATGAAGGAGGGCGTCCGATGACCGCCAGCCCCGTGGACGCCGCCGCCCCTGAGGCGCCGGTGCTCAGCGTCCGTGACCTGGTCGTGGAGTTCCCGGTCGGCCGTCGCCAGGTGGTGCACGCCGTCTCCGGGATCAGCCTCGACCTGCGCGCCGGGGAGACGCTCGGCATCCTCGGCGAGTCCGGCTGCGGCAAGTCCAGCGCGGGTCGCGCGATCATGCAGCTGCCGGCGCCCACCTCCGGCTCGGTGGTCCTCGGCGACACCGAGCTGGTCGGCCTCAGGTCCCGTGAGGTACGCCGGGCCCGGGCGCGGATGCAGATGATCCTGCAGGACCCGATCTCCTCGCTGAACCCGCGGCGCAAGGTCAAGGACCTGGTCGCCGAGGGGCTGGAGGTCTGGGGGAGCTCGACCTCGGGCGGCGACCGCGACGCGCTGCTGCGCGAGACGCTGAGCGCCGTCGGGCTCGACCCCGACGTGGTCTGGGACCGCCGCCCGCACGAGCTCTCCGGCGGCCAGTGCCAGCGGGTCTGCATCGCCCGCGCGCTGCTGATGGACCCGACCGTCCTGATCTGCGACGAGCCGGTCTCCAGCCTCGACGTCTCGGTGCAGGCACAGATCCTCAACCTGCTCGAGCGCACCAAGGAGCGCTACGGGCTGAGCGTGGTCTTCATCGCCCACGACGTCGCGGTGGTCAAGAACATCAGCGACCGGGTGATGGTGCTCTACCTGGGCAAGACGTGCGAGGTGCTGCCCTCGGACGGCCTCGAGGTCGAGGCCCGCCACCCCTACACGCGGCTGCTGCTGGCCTCGGTGCCCGGCGCCGAGGAGGCGGGGCAGCCCGCCGTCGCGCAGACCACCACCGAGCTGCCGTCGCCGCTGAACCCGCCCTCGGGCTGCCGGTTCCGCACCCGCTGCCCGCTGGCCACCGAGCGCTGCGCCGCGGAGGAGCCGCGACTGCGGGAGGTCGCGCCCGGCCACCTGCTCGCCTGCCACCACGTCGACCCCGAGACGCCGTCCGGGACCGACATCCCGTCCGAGACCGACCCCACCCTGGAGGAGCACCACCCGTGACGCTGCCGTCGACCCATCCCGACGCCCTGGCCACCGCCGCATCGATCCGAGCAGGGGAGGTCACCGCCCGGGAGGTCGTCGAGGCCGCGATCGCGCGCATCGAGGAGCGGGACCCGGCCCTCAACGCCGTCGTCGGGCGTCGGTACGACGCCGCGCTGGCCGAGGTCGACGCCGGGCTGCCCGCGGGGCCGCTCTCCGGCGTACCGTTCCTGGTGAAGGACCTCGGCGCCGACGTCGCCGGCATCCCCAGCACCTCGGGCAGCCGGCTCTTCGCCGACAACGTGCCGACGGCCGACTCCGAGATCGTGCGCCGCTACAAGGCGGCCGGCCTGGTCGTGCTCGGCACGACCAACAGCCCCGAGTTCGGGCTCAACGCGAGCACCGAGCCGCTGCTGCACGGCCCGGCCCGCAACCCGCACGACCACTCGCGGTCCACCGGCGGCTCCAGCGGCGGCTCCGCGGCCGCGGTGGCGGCCGGGATGGTGCCGGCCGCGCACGCCACCGACGGCGGCGGCTCGATCCGGATCCCGGCGGCCGCGTGCGGCCTGGTCGGCCTCAAGCCCAGCCGCGGCCGGACCACCGGCCACCCCGACACCGGCACGCTGGCCGGACCGGTCTCGGTGCCGCACGCGGTGACCACCAGCGTCCGCGACAGCGCGGCGCTGCTCGACGTGATCGCCGGGCCGCTGCCGGGCGAGGCGTTCTCGGCGCCCGGCCCCCGCACCACGTTCCTCGACGCCGCGTCCCGCGAGCCCGGTCGGCTCCGGATCGGCGTGGCCACCGAGATCGCCGGCTTCGACGTCGACCCGGCCTGCCGCGACGCCGTGCTGGCGACCGCGAAGCTCTGCGAGTCCCTCGGCCACGACGTCGAGGAGGCGGCCGCCGGCTTCGACCCGGCCGAGGTCGCCGCCTCCTCCGGCGTCCTGATGGGGGCCGACCTGGTCGTCACCATCGATGACCGCCTCGCCGAGCTCGGCCGGGAGAAGCTGGAGCCCGGCGACGTCGAGCCGTTCACCGAGATGCTCTACGGGTACTTCTCCGGCCTCACCGGGACCCAGGTGCACCGCGCGCTGCGCGCGGCCCAGGACATCGGCTGGCGGCTGGGCCGGCACATGAGCCGGTACGACGTGCTGCTCACCCCGACCCTGACCGCGCAGACGGCGCCGCTGGGCCTGCTCGACACGTCCCGCCCCGAGGTGATGTGGCAGCACGGCAGCACCTACTCGGCGTGGACCAGCGTCTTCAACGTCACCGGGATGCCGGCGATCTCGCTCCCGCTCGGCCAGGCGCCCGACGGCATGCCGATCGGCGTCCAGTTCGCCGCCGACCTGGGGCGCGAGGAGCTGCTGATCTCCCTGGCCGCCCAGCTGGAGACCCGCTAGCCGAGTAGGTGGAAAGCGCCGGTCGAGTCTGCCGACTCGACCGGCGCTTTCGACCATTTCGGCCGGCGCTGCCGACCCTCTCGGCGGCCGGGGCTTCCCACCCACTCGCGACAAGGGAAACCGCCCCGGACCTCGCGGTCCGGGGCGGTTCGTGTGGGTGCTGCTGTGGTGTGTCCGTCGGTGACGGCGGCCGCTCAGCGGGCCGTCGTCACTCCTTCCACGCCTGGTCGTAGAGGAACATCGTCTCCGTGGTCGGCACGATGCCGTGCACGTTGTCGTTCCACGGCTCGAACGTGCCGCCGGCGGCGATCCCCACCCCGGGCACCTCGCGGTCCCACAGCTCCTCGATCTTCTTCATCGTGGCCATGCCGTCCTCGGGCCCCTCAGCGGCCTGGAGCTGCAGCAGCAGGTTGTCCATCTGCTGGCTGGAGTAGCCGGTCGTGTTGGACGGGGACGAGGCGCCGAGGCCACCGGCCAGGCGGGAGTACGGGTCCATGTCCGGGATGTTCATCGCGGCCACGCCCAGGTCGTAGTCGTGGTCGATGTAGAGCTTCTGGACCTGGTCGGCGATCGATCGCAGCGGGTCCAGGGTGACCTCGAACCCGACGGCCTCGAGCATCGCCTTGATCGTGACCGCAGCGGACTGCGAGGCGGCGTCGGCGCCGTGCGTGTAGCTGATCTTGCCGTCGTACCCGTCGGCCATCGCCTCGGCGAGCAGCTCCTTGGCCTTCTCCGGGTCGGTCGCCGTCGGCTCCACGCCCGTGTACCACGGCGAGGACGTGGGGAAGAGGCTCTTGGTCGGCATACCGGCGCCCTCGCGGACACGCTCGACGTAGGTGACCGGGTCGAAGGCGTAGTTGATCGCCTGGCGGACGCGGAGGTCGGCACCGGGGCGACCGTCGCGGTTGTTGATCAGCAGCGCGTCGCCGAGGCCGGTGGCGTTCATCATCCCGGAGAGCCCGGCGTCGTGGGCCTCCTCGACCACCCGGGAGTTGCGGATGTACGCCGTGTCGGCGTCACCGCTCTCGAGTGCGTCGAGCTTCGCCTGGTCGTCGGCGCCGCCGAGCCAGATGAAGCGCAGCGCGTCGAGGTGCGGCGCGCCGTTGAAGTAGTCCTCGTTGGCCGTGAGCACCAGCTCCTCGCCCGGGGCGTACTTGTCGAAGGTGAACGGTCCGGCGCCGATCGGCTCGAACTTCTGCGGGTCCTGGTACGCCGCGGGGGCCAGGATCATCCCGGGACCGCCGGCGAGCATGTTCGGGAAGGTCGTCCAGGGGAAGTACAGCGTGAAGGTGACCGTGAGGTCGTCGACCTTCGTCGTCTTGGCCACGTTGGACGACATCAGGAGCGACTGGTACCCGTACCGGCCGTTGTAGTACTCCAGGCTGCCGAGGACGGCGTCGGCGTCGAGCGGCGTGCCGTCGGTGAACGTGACGCCCGGACGCAGCTTCAGCGTCCAGGTGACGTTGTCGTCGCTGGTCAGCGACTCCGCCAGCTGCGGGACGTACTCGTTGGTGTCGAAGTCGAAGCGCATCAGCGTGTCGTAGACGGCCGCCAGCGCGCTGCCGCCGGTGGCGCCGTTGGCGTAGGTCACCGTCGGGTCGAGGCTGCGGGGCTCGCCGTAGTCGGCGACGGTGAGCGTGCCGCCCTCCTGGGGCTCGCCGCCGTCGTCGTCGACGTTGACGAGGCCGGTCGTGTAGATGTCGGACTTGCTGGTGCCGCCTGTCGAGCTGTCCTTGGTGCCGCCGTCGCTCTTCGGCGACGACGTGGCGCATCCGGCCACTGCCAGCGTGCTCACCAGGAGCGCTGCGGTCAGCCGCGACCGGTGCGAGAGAGATGACTTCACTGCTTCCTCCACGGTGCGTGCGAGGGCACGGAGCCGCCCGAGTCCAGGCCGCCGATGCCGATGTGTTCACGGTCACAGTGGGTGGAACGCGGGTGCCCGCATCGGCTGTGTCCCACTCACCGGGAAGCCCGTACGCCGACCCCGCGGACGCGGCGGCGCAGCAGGTCCCGGCGGGCGGTGCGCCGCGGCCTCCCGGTCACCGGGAGCGCGTCCGTCGCGGTCGCCGACGCGTTCCTAGGTTGCCGGGGTGAGCACCGACGACCGTCGCGGCCAGCACGCCGCCCGCCGACCCGCGCCCGACCCGCTCAGCCCGGTCCGTCTGGGCCCCGTGACGCTGCGCAACCGCGTCATCAAGGCGGCGACGTACGAGGGGCTGAGCCATCGGGCCCGCGTCACCCAGGACCTCGTCGACTTCCACGTCGGCTACGCCAAGGGCGGCGTCGGGATGACCACGGTCGCCTACTGCGCCGTCGCCCGCGAGGGCCGCACCGACCGGCACCAGCTCTACTGGACCGACGAGTCGCTGCCGGGGATGCGGGCACTCACCGACGCGGTGCACGCCGAGGGTGCGGCGGTCTCCGCGCAGATCGGCCACGGCGGGCCGGTCGCCGAGCCGCGCGGCAACAAGGCGCCGGCGCTCTCGCCGAGCCGCTTCCTGCACAAGCAGTCGATGAGCGTCGCCCACCAGATCGACCACGCCGGCATCGCCCGGGTCACCGAGGCGCACGCCGAGGCCGCGCGTCGGGCGATCGCCACCGGCTTCGACGCGATCGAGGTGCACCTCGGCCACAACTACCTGATCAGCTCGTTCCTCAGTCCGAAGGTCAACAAGCGCGACGACGAGTACGGCGGCAGCCTGACCAACCGGGCCCGGTTCGCCCGCGACACCCTGCGCGCCATCCGCGACGCGGTGGGCGACCGGATCGCGATCATCGTCAAGATGAACATGGACGACGGCGTCCCCGGCGGCTTCTGGCTGGACGAGGCGATCCCGGTGGCCCAGTGGATCGAGGCCGACGGCACCGCCGACGCCCTGGAGATGACCGCCGGCTCCTCGCTGCTCAACCCCATGTACCTGTTCAAGGGCGACGCCCCGATCGAGGAGTTCGCCGCGGTGATGCCGCAGCCGATCAGGACGGGCGTGAAGCTGGTCGGCAAGCGGTTCATCCGCGAGTACCCCTACCGCGACGCGTTCCTGCTGGAGGACGCCCGGCAGATCCGGGCCGCGGTGTCCATGCCGATGATCCTGCTCGGCGGCATCACCGACCGCGCCTCGATGGACCTCGCGATGCGGGAGGGCTTCGAGTACGTCGCGATGGGGCGCGCCCTGCTGCGCGAGCCGGACCTGGTGAACCGGATCGCCGACGAGCCGGCGACGCCGTCGCTGTGCATCCACTGCAACAAGTGCATGCCGACCAACTTCACCGGCACCCGCTGCGTCCTGGTGGACCGGACGACGACCCGCAGCAGCGGCTGGGGGAAGCCGGAGAGCTACGTCGGCTGACGGCCCGGCGCCCGTGCCGGGGCGGTGCCGGGTCGGTGCCGGGTCGGTGTCGGTGGTCGGTCCTAGCGTGGCCGACATCCACCCGACCCGACCGAAGGAGCCCGCGATGGCCTCGCTGCTCACCCCCTACCTCAGCTTCCGGGACACCGCCCGTGCCGCGATGGAGTTCTACCGCGACGTGCTCGGCGGCGAGCTCGAGGTGCACACGTTCGCCGAGTTCGGCGACGCCGACGCGACCTTCGCCGACCTGGTGATGCATGCCAAGCTGGAGACGCCCGCCGGCTTCACCCTGATGGCCTCCGACGCCCCTCCCGGGATGGCCGAGTTCGACGCCGGGTCCCAGATCACCGTCAGCCTCTCGGGCGACGACGACGCCGAGCTGCGCGGCTACTGGGACGGGCTCTCCGACGGCGCGAAGGTCGGGATGCCCCTGGAGCGGCAGGTGTGGGGCGACGTCTACGGCCAGCTGACCGACCGGTTCGGGATCAGCTGGATGGTCAACATCGCCAGTCCGCAGGAGTGACCCGGCTCAGGCGTCCCCGGGCGTCGTCGGCTCGGTCGCGCTGACCCCGGCGCGGTGCCGCTGCGCCAGCTCGGCGTAGTACGGCGGGTTCGCCTCGACCCAGAACTGGGCGCCGGTGCCCTCGATCGGTCGCTTCACCTGCGCCGGCGTGCCGGCCGCCAGGACGCCGGCGGGCAGCTCGGTGCCGGGGCTGACCAGCGAGCCGGCGGCGACCATCGAGCCCGAGCCGAGGCTGGCGCCGTCGAGGATGGTGGAGGAGTTGCCGAGCAGCGCGTGGGTGCCGAGCGTCGAGCCGTGCACGACGCACAGGTGCGCGACGGTCGCACCGGCGCCGATCTCGACCACCGTGTCCGGTGCGCCGTGGATCACCGAGTTGTCCTGCACGTTCGCGCCCTCGCGGACCACGATCGTGCAGATGTCGGCGCGCAGCACGGCGCCGTACCAGACGCTGGCGCCCCGTTCGACGCGCACGTCGCCGATCAGCGTGGCGGTCGGCGCGACGAACGCCTCGGGGTGGACCTGGGGGCGCCTGCCCTCGAAGTCGAAGCAGAACATGCGTGCACGCTAGCGGTCCGTCAGTGGCGGCCCGACGAGCCGGTGGAGCTGCGGTCGACGTGTCCCAGCGCCTTGTCCGGCGCCACCAGGTCGCGGACCCGCCGCTTGAGGTCGGCGATCTCCGGGAAGCCGCCGTCGGTCTTGCGGTTCCACACGGTGGTCGTACCGTCCGAGCCGCCCCCGACCTCGATCCGGAACATGGCCCCGTGCGCGGGCACGATCAGCACGCCCGCGAGGTCGTCGGCGAAGGTCTGCAGCAGCTCTCCGGCGTACCACTGGGCGCGCAGCAGCCACTTGCAGTCGACGCAGTAGCGGATGGTCACCACCGGGCCGGCGGTCGGTGCGGACGGGTTGTCCTCGCTCATGTCCGGAAGCATCCCACCCGGACAGCCGCGGATGGCCCGTTCGAGGACCGCCGATGACACGTTGTGATCACCCACGGCGATTCTGCTCACATCTGCGGCCTCGGCAGCCGATGCTGAGGTGACAGCGCACATCCAGCGCTCTTCTCCTTGTCGAGGACCGCCATGTACGACACCGTGGACGAACTTCCCGGAAGCCACCTCTCCCACGACCGACCGTGTCCGGTGTGCGGTCATGCGATGCACACCTACCTCGCCTGCTCCGACACCTGCGACTGCCAGCCTGCCTCGCGGGGCCTGGTCGCCCACTGAGGCCCGCTGCCGCTGGTCGAGGTGTGAGCGCACCTGTCCCGAGGTGCGGGCGAACCGAGCCCCGACCGCAGCCTCGAGGCCGCGGAAGGCGCGTCAGCGCCCGGCGGCGTCCAGCGCCGACGCCGTCAGCGCGCGCCCGATGTCGATCAGCTCGCCGGCCCGGTGGAAGTCCAGCGTGCGGGCGGCGCTGAGCGGCACGGTGACCAGCACGTCCGGCGGCAGTGCCGCCAGCCGGTAGCGCGCGATCAGGCTCTGCATCGCGTCGAAGGAGAGCGAGACGACCTCGGCCGTCCGCACGTCCCCGGGGCGCGGCGCCGCGACCTCCGCCGGGACGCCGGTGCCGTCCGCGAGGTCGGCGGCCTCGACGGCGTCGGCGAGCGAGGCGCCCGCTCCGGGCCGCGCCGCGGCGCCGGTGACGTCGGCGCCGTCGGTGACGTCGGCGCCGTCGGGGTGGTCCTGGAGGTCCCCGGCTCCGTCGCCGTCCCCGCGCCGGAAGCGCCGCCGCAGCTCGGAGGCCCACTCCGCCCGTCGTACCGAGAAGTTGCGGGCCGGGGCCACGGGCTCCCCGGGTGCGCGCGGACCCTGCAGGGAGACCGCGACGGTGAGGTCAGCGGCCACCGCCGCCGTCGGCTCCAGCGGCAGCGGGTTGAGCAGGCCGCCGTCGACGAGCAGCCGGCCGCCGATCACCGACGGCGTGAACAGCCCGGGGATCGCGACCGAGGCCCGGATCGCCGGGATCAGCGGTCCGCGCTGGAACCACACCTCCCGGCGGGCGAGCAGGTCGGTGGCGACGGAGGTGAACGGGATGGGCAGGTCCTCGATGTCGATGTCGCCGACCAGCTCCTCCAGCTCGCCCATCACCCGGTCGGCCCCGACCGCTCCGCCCGGGGACCGGGTGGGGTCGACGAGCCGGAGCACCCGGGGGCCGGTGAGCGTGCGCGCCCAGTCGGCGAACTGCTCCTCGACGCCGGCCGCGACCAGCGCGCCGACGACGGCACCCATCGAGGTGCCGGAGACCGCGACGATCTCGTGCCCGCGCTCGCGCAGCTCCGCGACGGCCCCCAGGTGCGCGTAGCCGCGGGCGCCGCCGGAGCCGAGAACGAGAGCGACCCGAGCCATGGCGCCATTATCCAGGCTGCGGTGGGGCTGCGGGGCCGAGTGGGACCTAGTGTGGGTCCGTGACCCGTCCTGTGATCCTCGTCGTCGGCGCCGGCCCCGGCGTCAGCCGCTCCGTCGCCCTCCGCTTCGCCCGTGAGGGGTACGACGTGGGGCTGGTCGGCCTCGATCCGGAGCCGCTGCAGGCGCTGGCGGCGGAGGTCCGGGAGGCTGGCGCCGAGGCCGTCCCGGCGTCGGCCGACATCACCGACGAGGCGGCGACGCGGACCGCGATCACCCGGATCGGGCAGCGGCTGGGGCGGATCGACGTGGTGCACTTCAATCCGAGTGCCTTCCGCGAGGCCGACCCGTTGGAGCTGACCGTGGCCGGCCTGCTCGAGGACGTCGCCCTGGGCGTCGGCGCCCTGCTGACCTCGGTGCAGGCCGCGCGCCCGTTCCTGCAGGAGGGGGGCAGGGTCACGGCGACCGGCAGCATGGCCGCCGACAAGCCCTGGAACCGCGCCGCCTCCCTGGGCGTCCAGAAGGCGGGCCTGCGCAACCTGATCGGCAGCCTGGACACGACCCTCAAGCGGGACGGGATCCGCGCGGTGTCAGTCACGGTGCGCGGCGCCCTGGCGAAGGAGGGGCCGTTCACCCCTGACCGGGTCGCGGAGGCGATCTGGGCGGCCGCCCACCAGGACGAGTCGGCCTGGAGCACCGAGGTCCCCTACACGGGCTGAAGCCTCGCCGCGGCCTTCGCGGCCTTCGCGGCCTTTGCGGCCTCCGCGGGCGGACGGGCCGAGGGGCGACCACCGGCCGCAACCGGCCGAGACCGGCCGAGACCGGCCGGAAAAATTGAAAGGCCGCCGCAGGCGTCTCGGGTCACCTGCGGCGGCTTGAGCAGAATGCTGCCACGGAAAAGGTGGACATGTCATCGGATTCGGGGAATTTTCCAGAATAAAGTTCTCGCAGGAGTTTCGATGGCCGTCGTCGGGCCGCCGGGGGGACGGCGTCGGAGTCGCGCAGGAGACGCGAAAAGTCGCCAGATCCACCAGTTGACAGGTCTTGATCGATCCAAAAGTGGCATGGGTCACATCCGGCCCTTTTGCTCCGGGGGAGATGTGCACAGCGCGCTCGGAGGGTGCCATGGTGGGCGCACTGGACGACGGCGTCCGACGTGCAGACGAGGCGCTGGACGCGGGTCGGCCGTGACCTCCCTGTGAGGTAGCGTGCCCCCACCTCCGAACTGATCGAAAGGCTGACAGGCATGGTGGATCTGGAGCGAGTGCTGGACGAGGCGGGGCTGACGAACCCCAGCGTCCGGGAGTACGTCGCACACTGGGCGGGGGTGACCGGGGCGGAGCGGGTCGAGGTCGTATCCGCCGCTGACGACGCGCGTCTGATCCAGGAGGCGCTGGACGACGGCGAGCTGCTGCCCGCCGGCGAGGGCCGCTACTACTCGCGCTCCTTCTACAAGGACACCGCGCGGGCCGAGGAGCGCACCATCGTCGCCACCAGTGACGAGGCCGACAAGGGCATCTACAACAACTGGAAGCCCGCCGCGGAGATGAAGCCGAAGCTCATCGAGCTGATGACCGGTGCCTCCGCGGGCAAGACGATGTACGTGATCCCCTACCTGATGGCGCCCCAGGGCTCGCCGCTGGAGAGGTTCGCGGCCGGCGTCGAGCTGACCGACAACCGCAACGTGGTGCTCCAGATGATCCGCATGGCGCGGGTCGGCGTGGAGTTCATCAACGACCTGGGCGACTCGTTCGTCCGCGCCGTGCACGTCACCGGCGACCTGGCGAACCTCGGTCAGGGCACCCCCGACGACAAGCGCTACTTCGTGACCGTCGCCGACGAGCGCACGATCCTGCACTTCGGCTCCTCCTACGGCGGCAACGCGCTGCTGGGCAAGATCGCCCACGGCCTGCGCCAGGGTGCCTACGACGGCTGGAAGAACGGCTTCCTGGTGGAGCAGTTCATGCTGCTCGGCATCACCGACAAGGAGACCGGCGCGAAGTACAACATCTGCGGTGGCTTCCCGAGCGCCTCGGGCAAGACCAACCTCGCGATGACGCTCGCCCCCGACGCCCTGGGTGACCGGTACTACGTCGAGTTCTACGGTGACGACATCGCGTGGCTGTGGGTCGGCGAGGACGGCAAGCTCTACGGGATGAACCCGGAGTACGGCGTCTTCGGTGTCGCCAAGGACACCAACGAGAAGACCAACCCGACCGCGATCGACTCGATCGTCCCGGGCACCGGCGCGATCTTCACCAACGTCGCCTACAACACCAAGACCCAGGAGGTCTGGTGGGAGGGTCGCGGCGACAAGCCGACCGACCTCGACGGCTGGACCGACTGGAAGGGCGACGTCATCGCCGACCGGACCGGCGACGAGGTGGACGCCCCCTGGGCCCACCCGAACAGCCGGTTCACCACCACGCTGGCCAACGTGCCGAACGTCGCCGGTGACTTCGAGGACCCGGCCGGCGTCGAGATCCACGGCATCATCTTCGGTGGCCGTACCCGTGACCGCGAGCCGCTGGTCCGCGCGATCAACGACGTCGCCGAGGGCGTGTACGACGGCCTGACCCTGGGTGCCGAGGCGACCGCCGCGGCCGACGGCCTCGAGGGCGTGCTCCGCTACGACCCGATGTCGATGCGCCCGTTCATGTCGTACTCCGAGGCCGACTACGCCGCCCACTGGCTGGAGGTGATCGGCCGGGCCACGACCAAGCCGATCTTCGCCCACGTCAACTGGTTCCAGCGCGGCGAGGACGGCCGCTTCCTGTGGCCCGGCTACCGGGAGAACCTGCGCCCGCTGGTGTGGCTGATGCAGTACAAGAACGGCGAGGTCTCCGGCGTGGAGACGCCCGTCGGCGTCATCCCGGCCCGCGAGGAGCTCAACCTCGAGGGTCTGGACGAGCAGGCCCTGGCCGACCTCGACACCGTGCTGACCATCGATGTCGAGCGCTGGCAGCAGGAGATGGGCCACCGCGAGAAGCACCTCGCCCAGTTCGACGGCCTGCCCGAGGCGATCTGGGAGGCCCACCGCCGGGTCGAGGACGCCCTCAACCAGGCCTGACGCCGAACCGGGCCTGAGGCGCGGTCGAGCCGGCAGGAACCATCCGTCGAGACGGGGTTCCTGCCGGCTCGCCCGCTTTTCGGGCGGGGCTCGAGGTGCGCGACCCCCGGCTCGGCGGTTCCCAACCCCCGGCTCGATGGCGCCTCAGGTCAGGTCCAGCTCGAGTGACTCCGGGGTGTGCAGGCGCACCAGGAAGCGGCGGGCATGGGCCGGGACCCGGTCGGCGGTGAGCCGGGAGACCGCCGCCATCGTCAGGAAGGCCAGCGGGACGCTCCACGCGGCCGGCTGGTCCAGCAGGGCGCCGGCCCAGCCGTCGGCGTCGACCCCGGCGATCGCGAGCAACGCAGCACCTCCGGCGCCCGCGCCCCCGGCGGCCAGGCCGGCCAGCGCGCCCGGCGTGGTCAGTCCGCGCCACCAGATGCCGAGCACCAGCAGCGGGCAGAACGTGGAGGCGGCCACCGCGAAGGCCAGGCCCACCGACTCCGCCACCCCGACGTTCTCCAGCACCAGCGCGGCGGCGAGCGGGACCGCGACCGCGACCACAGCGGCCAGACGGAACGCCGTGACCCCGCCGCGGCGGCGCTCGCCGACCATCCGCCCGGTGACGTCCTGGGTGATCACGCCGGAGATCGCGATGGCCAGGCCGGAGGAGGTGGACAGGAACGCGGCGAACGCGCCCGCGGTGACCAGGGCGGTGAGCAGCTCGCCGGGCAGGCCCTCGATCATCGCCCGCGGCAGCGCGAGCACCAGCACGTTCGACCGGCCCTCCGCCAGGATCCGTTCGCCGTAGACGCGTCCCAGTCCGGCGTACAGCGGGGGCCAGAGGTAGAACAGGCCGAGCAGGCCCAGCACCACGACGGTGGTCCGGCGGGCGCCGCGCCCGTCGGGGTTGGTGTAGAAGCGGACCACCACGTGCGGCAGCCCCATCGTGCCCAGGAAGAGGGCGAGGATCAGGGAGTACGTCGTATAGAGGCCGATCCCCCCGCCGTCGGCGACCGGCGTCGACCAGCCGTCGGACATCGCCGAGGCCGGCCCGGGCCGGCCGTCGCCCCACCAGACCACCAGCAGCACCACGGCGGGGAACAGGATCGCGGTCAGCTTGAACCAGTACTGGAACGCCTGGACGAAGGTGATCGAGCGCATCCCGCCGGAGGAGACGTTGGCCAGCACGACCGCGCCGACCACCAGCGGCCCGACCCACTCCGGGGCCCCGATCGCGGCGGCCAGCGTGATCCCGGCGCCCTCGAACTGGGGCAGCAGGTAGAGCCAGGCGATCGCGACCACCAGCAGCGAGCAGGCGGACCGGACCGCGCGGGAGGCCAGGCGTGCCTCGGCGAAGTCCGGCAGCGTGTAGGCGCCCGATCGCCGCAGCGGCGCCGCCACCAGGACCAGCAGGACCAGGTAGCCGGCGGTCCAGCCGACCGGGTACCAGAGCATCTCGGCGCCGCCCACCAGCAGCACCCCGGCGATGCCGAGGAACGAGGCGGCCGAGAGGTACTCCCCGCCGATCGCGGAGGCGTTGAGGCCCGGGCGCACGGTCCGCGAGGCCACGAAGAAGTCGCTGGTGGTCCGCGAGACCCGCAGGCCCCAGGTGCCGATCGCCAGCGTCACCAGGGAGACCAGTACGACGGCCACCGCGGACAGCTGCGTCGCGCTCACCGGGCGCTTCCCCTGTGTCGGTCCCCGTCGTCGTCCGCTGGGTCGCGCCCGGCGAGGACCAGGTCGGCGAAGACCTGCTCGTTGCGCTCCACCCGCCGTACGTAGCGCCAGCCGAGCAGCAGCAGGAACGGGTAGACCAGGACGCCGAGCAGCAGCCAGGCCAGCCCGATCCCGGCCACCTCCCGCTCGGCCAGTCCCGGCAGCAGCTCGAACAGCAACGGCAGGCTGCCCAGGGCCAGCGCCAGCGCGACCAGCACCCGCGCGGCGAGCCCGAACTGCTCGCGCAGCAGGGACCGCAGGAAGAGGTCGCCCAGGGCGGTCTGCTCGTGGACGTCGCCGAGGCGCGTGCTCGGCCGGGCGACCACGTGCCGGGGCGGGCCGGTCACGCGGACCCGCGGCGGCGGTGTGCGGGGCCGCTCCTCGCTCATCGGAGGCTCACCGGAGGCTCACCGGGCGATCACCGGGCGCTCGCCGAGGTCTCACCGGGGGCTCACCGGTCACGATCCGCCAGCTGCGCGGCGGACCAGGACGTCGCGCAGCGCCCGGGTGTGGCGCCGGCTCACCGGCAGCTCCGTGCCGGCCACGAGCACCGTGCAGCGGCCCGCCTCCTGGCGGACCTCGTCGACGTGGCCGAGGGCGACCAGCAGCGAACGGTGGATGCGCACGAAGCCGGAGGCCGACCACTCCTCCTCCAGGGACGACAGCGGCACCCGCACCAGGTAGGACTCACCCGACCGGGTGTGCAGGCGGGCGTAGTCGCCCTGGGCCTCGACGTGGGTGATGTCTCCGCGCTCCACGAACCGGGTGACCCCGCCCCGCTCGACCGCGATCTGGGTGTCCTCCGGGGCGGGTCGGCGGTCGGTGCCCGACAGCACCCGGCGCACGGCCTCCGCCAGGCGCTCGGGACGCACCGGCTTGAGCACGTAGTCGACGGCGTGCAGGTCGAACGCGTCGACCGCGTGCTGCTCGTGGGCGGTCACGAAGACCACCGGTGGCGGCTGCTTGAACCGGCCCAGCACCTCCGCCAGCTCCAGCCCGGACAGGCCGGGCATCTGCACGTCGAGGAAGACGCAGTCGACCTCGCGCTCGCGCAGGTACCGCAGCCCCTCGGTGGCGGAGCCGCAGCCGGTGACCGCACCGATCCGCGGGTCGGACCGCAGCAGGTAGGTCAGCTCGTCCAGCGCCGGGCGCTCGTCGTCCACCACCAGCACGCGCAGGCCGGGCGGACCCGCCGGCGTCCCTGCTGGGGTCCTGGAGTCGCTCACCTCACTCATCTTGTCCCTCCGACACTCACTCCGGGCGCGAACTTCGGTACCCGCACCACCACCTTCGTCCCGGCGCCGGGCGCCGTCTCGACGACCAGCCCGTAGTCGTCGCCGAACGTGGCGCGCAGCCGGGCGTCGACGTTGCCCAGTCCCACCGAGTCGAGCGAGGCGTCGCCGGCGAGCGCGCGGCGTACCTTCTCGGGGTCCTCGCCGATCCCGTCGTCCTCGACCTCCAGCACCGCGTCGGGGCCGCGGTCGTGGGCGGTGATCCGCAGGTGGCCGACGCCCTCGGCGCGCTCCAGGCCGTGCCGTACGGCGTTCTCGACCAGCGGCTGGATGCACAGGAACGGCACCACGACGGTGAGCACCTCCGGCGCGATGTTCAGGGTCACCTGCAGGCGGTCACCGAACCGGGCCTGCTCGAGCAGCAGGTACCGCTCGATCGAGCGCAGCTCCTCGGCCAGCGTCGTGTACTCGCCGTGCCGGCGGAAGGAGTAGCGGGTGAAGTCCGCGAACTCCAGCAACAGGTCGCGCGCCCGGTCGGGGTCGGTGCGCACGAAGCTGGCGATCGCGCCGAGGGAGTTGTAGATGAAGTGAGGGCTGATCTGGGCCCGGAGCGCGCGCACCTCGGCCTCGATCAGCCGGTTGCGATGCGCGTCGAGCTCGGCCAGCTCCAGCTGCGCGGAGACCCACTGCGCGACCTCCTCGGTGGCCCGCAGCAGGCCCGCCGACGTGGACGGCGCGAACGCCTGGACCGTGCCGAGCACCCGACCCTCCACCACCAGCGGGCTGACCACGGCGTTCCGGATCGGGCACCCCGGTCGCTCGCAGCCGACCTGCTTGCGGTCCAGGGTGCGCGTGGTGCCGCGCTCGGCCACCAGGGCCGCGGCCGCCGCGGCCTGCTCCGCGTGGTGGTGGGATCCGAGACCGTCCCAGGCCAGGACGCCGGCGGTGTCGGTCAGCGCCAGCGCGGGGGTGCCGAGCAACGCGCGCAGGTGCCTGATCGAGCGCTCGGCGCTGCTGGCGGTGAGCCCCTCGCGCAGCGCGGGCGAGGCGAGCGAGGCCTGGTGCAGCGCGCGGAAGGCGGCGCGGTCGGCCTCGGTGCCGAGGTGGCCGCGGCGGCGACCGGGGATGCGCACGAGCCTCGGCCTCGACTCAGCGGAAGTCGATCAGGAGCACGCCGGAGTCGTCGTCGGTGGGCGGTTCGGTGATCCCGGGGACCTGGGTCGCCGCCTGGCTGCCGGTGTCCTCCAGCGCGGACCGCTCCGCGGTGCCCGTGGGGTCCGCCGCCCAGGCGCCGTCGCCGGTCAGGTCGTCGCGGTGGACGGGCTGGGTCTCCTCGGCGACCGGGTCGTGCGGCGCTGCGGGCGGGGCCGCAGGCGCGGGCGGGGCGGTCCGGGGCCGGATGCCCACCACGGCGCGGTAGCACTGGGTCAGGTACGGCAGCTGCATGCCGTCCATCCCGCGCCCGTAGTCGTCGTAGAAGTCGAGCACGTCGGCGACCAGCGCCTCGCGCTCCTCGGCAGGCAGGGTGGCCACGTTCGACCGGGAGAGCACCAGGTCCTGGATGCTGACCCGGTCCACCACCTGCCAGTGCTTGAAGGTGGCCTCCTGGACGGGGCCGAAGTACGGCGAGTCGTGCAGTGCCTCGTCGGGGCCGGCGCTGGTGACGTCCTGGCGGCCGATCAGGTTGCCGAGGCGCCGGACCCACGGCACCCGCTCGTCGCGGACGTTCCAGACCAGGGCCAGCTCGCCGCCCCGCTTGAGCACGCGGGCGATCTCGGGGAGGGCCCGCTCCTTGTCGAACCAGTGGTACGCCTGGCCCACGACGACGAGGTCGAAGGCGGCGTCCGGGGCCGGGATCTCCTCGGCGGCGGTCTGGGAGAGCCGGGTGACCCGCACCGAGCGGGCCAGCCGGTCGAGCATCGCCGGGTCCGGGTCGGTGGCGTGCACGTCGTGGCCGAGGTCGACCAGGTGCCGGGTCAGCTTGCCGGTGCCGGCGCCCAGCTCGAGCACCGTCAGCGGCTGGTCGCCGGTCAGCCAGCGCACCGCGTCGAGCGGGTAGTCGGGACGCCCGCGCTCGTAGGCGTCGACGACGCTGCCGAACGACCGGGCCGGGTCTGCCGGCTCGGCGGGGCCTGCGGTCTCGTGCGACTGGTCGGACATCGTGGGCACCACCGTAGACCCTCGTGCGCCGGTTGCCCGGTAGCGCGCGTGGCGTGTGCCGCGCCCGTCTCGGACCGCTCGACGCCGGGTCAGTAGGGTCGGTGCCGTGAACGCGGACCCGCTGGCCTGGCTGCTCTCGCTGGAGGGGGTCCCCTCGGCCCTCGCGTCGGCCCGGGACGGGATCGACGTCGTGCTGCGCGACCGGGGCCTACGGCGTACCTCTCCGGAGACCACGGCGGAGTCGCTGCTGCGCGGCGCGCACGCCAGCGCGGTGCTGGAGGGGTCCGCCTCCTCCCTGGCCGAGATCCGGGAGGGCGCCGCCGACGAGATCGCCGCGGACGCCGTCCGGGTCTCCACCGAGCTGCTCGGGCTGGTGCCCGTGATCCGCACCCAGCCGTTGCAGGCGCTGGCCCGGCTGCACGCGTTGGCCGCCCAGGCCTCCCTGCCCGCCGATCGCCTCGGGCGTCCGCGCGACGCCGACGCGGCGACCACGCTGCGGGCGCTGGCCTCGATGATCACCGCGCGCACGGAGGCCCCGGCCCTGGCGCTCGCCGCGATCGTCCACGCGGACCTGGCCACCGCCGCGCCGTTCGGCTCCCACAACGGGATCGTCGCCCGCGCCGCCGAGCGGCTCCTGCTCGCCGCCCGCGGGGTGGACGAGAAGTCGCTGGTGGTGCCCGAGGCCGCGCACCTGGCCCTGCGCGCGCAGTACGAGTCGAACCTGCGGGGCTGGGCGTCCGGCAACGCCGCGGGGCGGCACGCGTGGCTGCTGTACGCGGCCGAGGCGTACGCCGCCGCGGCCGAGGCGAGTCCGCTGCGGCGGGCCGCGGAGGACTAGTCCCGAACATGCAGGTGGCACCCGAGGCTCGTGCGTCGCTCGGATGCCACCGCGGACACGCAGTTCCGGCTACCAAGCGTGCATCAACAAGTGCTACCTCGGGAGGTTCCCGTCGGTCAGCGCCCAATTCAGAAGGGTAGATCGCCGCGTGGGTACCAGGTACTGCGTGTGGTCTGAAGTTGTCCAAGGCCTTTCTACGCCGACCGCACGCCACCTTCAAGACTTGTATTTGGTGGTCGGCCAGCGCAGGCTGGTGAGTTGGAGCGCGGGCCGTGTGCATGCTGCACAATGCGGCGTATTCCCAGGTCAGAGGCCGAAATCGGACCGATCGGGGGTGGGTCGGGGGTGGGTCGGGGATCGGTCGGGGATCGGTCGGGGATCGGTCGGGCGCCGGTGTCAGGCGCCGATGGAGCCCTTCCGGCGGACCCCGGCCCACACCGCCGCGCCGACCGCGACCACACCGCCGACCGCGAGCGCGGCCAGCGTCGGCTTCGGCGGCGGCAGCGGCAGTCGGCTGCGCAGGGCGACCGGCTTGGTGAAGACCAGGATCGGCCACTCGTTGCCCTCGGCGACCTTCCGCAGGTCCTTGTCCGGGTTGACCGCGAACGGGTGGCCGACCGTCTCCAGCATCGGTACGTCGGTCACCGAGTCGCTGTACGCGAAGCTGGAGTCGAGGTCGTAGCCGCGCTGCTCGGCCAGGGCCCGGATGGCGTTCGCCTTCTCCTCGGCGTAGGCGTAGTACTCGATCTCCCCGGTGTAGCGGCCGTCCTCGATGGCCAACCGGGTGGCCACCACGTCGTTGGCGCCGAGCAGGTCGCCGATCGGCTCGACCACCTCGCTGCCGGAGGTGGAGACGATGACCACGTCCCGCCCGGCGGCGCGGTGGTCGGCGATCAGCTGCACCGCCTCGTCGTAGACGATCGGGTCGACCACGTTGTGCAGGGTCTCGGCGACGATCTCGCGCACGGTCGCGACGTCCCAGCCGGCGCACAGCGTCGACATGAACTGCCGCATCCGCTCCACCTGCTCGTGGTCGGCGCCGCCGACCATGAACAAGAACTGGGCGTACGCCGAGCGCAGCACCGCGCGGCGCGAGATCAGTCCGCCGGCCTGGAAGGGCTTGCTGAAAGCCAGCACGCTCGACTTCGCGATGATCGTCTTGTCGAGGTCGAAGAACGCGGCTGAGCGCGCCGCCGCCGGGGGCATGGCGCCATCGTAGCCACGCGGTGGCCCGCTAGCAGCGCACAAGGCAGCGTCGGGACGAAGGTCCTCCTCAGGGGGAGACCGCTCGGTGCCGGGACGGCCGCCGGTGCGCGAGAACAGTGCCATGAGCCTCCACGTCGACCTCCCACCGCTCGCCGTCGTCGGGCAGCCGGACCCGACCGCCCCGCTGGTGATCACCCGTGACCCCGACCTGCTCGCCGACCTCCTCCCGTTGGCCGCAGCGGCCGACGTGACGCCCGCGGTGGTCCGCGGCGCTGCGGAGGCGCTGGGCCTGTGGGGGCGCGCGCCCGTGGTGCTGGTGGGCACGGACGTCGCCGCGGAGCTCGCCCGGATGGCGCCGGACCCCCGCCCGGGGGTCTTCCTGGTCGGCCGCGCCCGGGTGCCCGACGAGGCGTTCCGGCACGCCCTCGCGATCGGTGCGCGGCAGGTCGTGGAGGTGCCGGTCTCCGACGGCTGGCTGGTCGAGCTGCTGACCGACGTCACCGAGGGCCACCGGACCCGCGGCCGGGTGGTCGGGGTGATCGGGGGCGCCGGCGGGGCCGGTGCCACGACGCTGGCCTGCGCGGTCGCCCAGTACGCGGCCCGGTACGCCGCCGGGCCCGCCGACGAGTCCGCTGTCGGCGGCCGGGCCGCCGCGATCGGCGCGGAGACGGCGATCATCGACTGCGACCCGCAGGGGCCCGGGTTGGACCGGATGCTGGGGCTGGAGCGCACCGAGGGCTTCCGCTGGGACGCGCTGTGCCGCACCACCGGTCGCCTCTCGGCCCGTGCCCTGCGTGAGGCGCTGCCGCGGCGCGACCAGCTCGGCGTCCTCTCCTGGTACGCCGGGGCGGAGCCCCAGCGCCTCCAGGCGTTCGCGGTCCGCGAGGCGCTCTCGGCCGCGCGGCGGGGCCACCGCACCGTGGTGCTCGACCTGCCGCGGGCCGCGGACACGCTGGCCGAGGAGCTGGCGGCCCGTTGCGACCTGCTGGTCCTGGTCGCCCCGGCGACGCTCGTCGGGGTGGCCTCGACCGCCCGGCTCCGGAGCCGGTTCGCCGCGCACCCCTCCGTCGCGGTGGTGGTGCGCGGGGAGGAGCTGTCGGCTCGGGACGTGACCCGGGTGGTCCGCCTGCCGGTGCTGGCGCAGATGCGCGAGCAGCGCGGGTTGGCGGAGTCGATCGACCTGGGGCTGGGGCCGCTGCGGCAGGCACGCGGCCCGCTGGCTCGGGCCGCCGAGGCCGTCTGGGCGGCGGCCCACGCGTGAGCGCGCTCGCGGCCGCGCCGGCCGACCTGGTCGAGGCGGTCCGGCGGCGGCTGGCCGACGGGACCGGCGCCCTGACCCCGCACCGGGTGGCCGAGGCGCTGCGGGCCTCGGGACGGCCGGTCGGCGACGCCACGGTGCTCGCGGTCTACGAGGCCCTGCGCCGTGACGTCCTCGGGGCCGGTCCGCTGGAGCCGCTGCTGCGCCTGCCCGGCGTCACCGACGTACTGGTCAACGGCACGGAGCCGGTCCAGGTCGACCGTGGGCGTGGGCTGGAGGCCACCGAGGTCCGGCTGCCCGACGAGGCGGCCGTCCGGAGGCTGGCGCAACGCCTGGTCGCGACCGGCGGGAGGCGGTTGGACGACGCCGCGCCGTGCGCGGACGTGCGGCTCCCGGACGGAACCCGCTGCCACGCCGTACTGGCCCCGCTGGCACATCCCGGTACGGCGATCTCGCTGCGGGTGCCGCGGCGCGGCGGCTTCACGCTGGCGGAGCTGCGGCGCAGCGGCGGGCTGGCGCAGCCGGCGCTCGAGATCGTCCGGGCGGTCCTGGAGCTCCGGCTCTCCTTCCTGGTCTCCGGTGGCACCGGCTCCGGGAAGACGACCCTGCTGGCCGCGATGCTGGCCGAGGCGTCGGCCGCCGAGCGGATCGTCGTGGTCGAGGACGCGGCCGAGCTGCGGCCCGACCACCCGCACGTGGTCGGGCTCGAGGCCCGGCCGGCGAACCTGGAGGGCGCCGGGGCGGTGGGCCTGCGCGACCTGGTCCGCCACGCCCTGCGGATGCGCCCGGATCGGCTGGTGGTGGGCGAGGTCCGCGACGCCGCCGTGGTCGACCTGCTGGCGGCCCTCAACACCGGGCACGAGGGCGGCTGCGGGACGCTGCACGCCAACTCCGCGGCCGATGTGCCCGCCCGGGTCGAGGCGTTGGCCCTCGCCGCCGGGCTGGACCGGGCCGCCGCCCACAGCCAGCTCGCCGCGGCGGTGCGGGTGGTGCTCCACCTCGAGCGCGACCGCACCGGTCGGCGGTGGCTGGCCGAGGTGGCGCTGCTGCGGCGGGACGACGGCGGCTGGGCGCGGGCGGTGCCAGCGGTCCGGTTCGCAGCGGACGGCTCCGGCGTCCCCGGCGCGGCGGCGGAGGAGCTGGCCGTGCTGCTGGGCCGGGCGCGACGATGACGGCGCGGGCCCGCCGACGTGACGCGGTCGCCGGGGCGGCGGCGCTGGTCACCGCGCTGGTCACCGCGCTGGGGATGGTCGCCGCGCCGTCGCCGCGGCTCGTCGTCCTGGCCGCACTCGCGCTCGGCGTGGGAGTGGCCGGCGAGCGGTGGTGGCGCGGACGCGTCGCGCGGGCCTCGGCCGGTGCGACCCGGGCGGCGGTCGTCGAGCTCTGCGAGGCGCTGCGCGGCGAGCTGGCCGGGGGCGCGGTGCCGGCGGATGCGCTGGAGCGGGTGGCGGAGGAGTGGCCGCTGCTGGCGCCGGCGGCGCGGGCGGCCGCGGCGGGCGGGTCCGTCGCCGAGGCCCTGCGCGGCCTCGCGGAGCGACCGGGCGCCGCCGACCTGAGGGTCGTCGCGGCCGCCTGGCAGGTCGCGCAGCGCACCGGGCACGGTCTCGGCGATGCCCTGGGGCGGGTGGCGGAGGACCTGCGCGCGGCCGAGCAGACCCGGCGGGTGGTCGCCGGTGAGCTGGCCTCGGCGCGGGCCACCGCCCGGCTGGTCGGTGGGCTGCCCCTGGTCGCGCTGGCGGTCGGCGGCGCCGGGGGCGCCGACCCGTGGGGGTTCCTCCTCGGCACCACGCCGGGTTTGCTCTGCCTCGCCGCCGGCCTCGGCTCCGGGCTGGCGGGGCTGGCCTGGATCGAGGCGATCGCGTCGGACGTCGAGCGCGGCCGGTGAGCGGAGTGCTCGCCGTGCTCGCCGCCATCGCCGCGGCCGCGTTGCTGGCACCCGCGCCGCCGCGGGTGCGTGGGGCGGTGCGCCGAGCGGGGCCAGCGGCGGTGTCCGCGCCGCAGCGGTCGGCGGTGCCGCGCGGGTCGGTGGCGCTGCGCGCGGCGTCGGGGCTGGTCGCCGCGGCGGGCGCGGCCGCCTTCCTCGGCGGCCCGTTGGCGTTGCCCGGCGGGGCGGCGGTCGGCATCGGCACCTGGGTGGCCGCCGGTCGGATCGAGCCGCGGCAGGTACGCCGCCTCCGCGAGGAGGCTCGCCGGGACCTGCCGCACCTGGTCGGGTTGCTCGCCGCCGCGCTCCGCGCGGGGAGCGCGCCACCCGACGCCGTGAACCTGGTCGTGCTGGCCCTGCCCGGCGCGGCGGCCGACCGCCTCGCGCCCGTCGCCGCCCGCCTGGCGTTGGGCGCCGACCCGGGCCCGCTCTGGTCCGGACTGGCTGCCGACCCGGCCCTGGCGCCGCTGGGCCGGACGATGGCGCGGACCCATCGCACGGGGGCTCCGGTGGCGGAGGCGGTCCAGCGACTGGCCGCCGACCTCGCCGCCGGCGCCCGGGCCGAGACCGAGGACCGTGCGCGCTCGGTGGGCGTGCGCGCGGCGGTGCCGCTGGGGATCTGCCTGTTGCCGGCGTTCCTGCTGCTGGGCATCGTCCCGGTGGTCGCCGGCCTGGCCGGCACCCTCGCCTGGTGACGGCCCGGGCCGTTCGCTGGGTCGGTGCGCGGCGGATCGGCGTTGCCACGACCAGCGCGTCGTTGCGCCGCCGGCGGCCGCGGTGGGTCCACTCTTGTCCTCCACCGGGCGTCGCCCGGTCCGCCGATCGCAGAGCCCGGAGTGCCCATGAACCTCGCCCGCCGTACCGGGGACGTCTCCCACTGGTGGTCCGCGATCGGCCAGCCGGAGCCCAGCGACCCGCTCCCCGGCGACGCCGAGGCCGACGTGGTGATCGTCGGCGCCGGCTACACCGGCCTGTGGGCGGCGTACTACCTCTCCGAGCTGCGGCCCGACCTGGAGGTCCGGCTGGTCGAGCAGCGGTTCGCCGGCTACGGCGCCTCGGGGCGCAACGGGGGCTGGCTGTCGGCGACGGTCACCGGCGGCCTCGACGGCTACGCGCGCACCCACCCGCGCGCGGACGTGGCCCGCTTCCAGCAGGCGATGATCGATGCCGTCGCCGAGGTGATCGCGGTCGCCGAGCGGCACGGCATCGACGCCGGGATCCGCCGCGGCGGCACGCTCCTGGTCGCCCGCAATGCGGCGCAGGAGGAGCGGGCGCGCGACCTGGTCGCTCGGGCGGAGCGGTGGCCGACGCTCGGCGCGGTGCTGCTGGGGCCGGAGGAGTCGGCGGCCCGGGTCCGCGTCGCCGAGACCCGCGCCGCCGTGTGGGAGCCCCACTGCGCGCGGATCGACCCCGCGCGGCTGGTCCGCGGGCTGGCCGCGCTGGTCCGCGCCCGCGGCGTCCGGATCCACGAGGGCACCACGGCGCGTTCGATCGCCCCGGGCCGGGTGGTCACCGACCGCGGGGTGATCCGCGCCCGGCACGTGCTGCGCGCCACGGAGGGCTTCACGGCGGGCCTGGACGGCGAGCGGCGCACGTGGGTGCCGATGAACTCCTCGATGATCATCACCGATCCGCTCCCGGAGGAGGCGTGGGCCGCCATCGGCTGGCGGGGCTACGAGACCCTCGAGGACCTCTCCCACCGCTATACCTACGCGCAGCGCACGCCCGACGGTCGGATCGCGCTCGGCGGACGCGGCTACCCCTACCGCTTCGGCTCCCGCACCGACCTCGACGGCGACATCCCCGAGCACACCGTGCGGGAGCTCCGCGACATCCTCGTCTCCTGGTTCCCCACGCTGGCGGGCGCCGGGATCGCCCACGGCTGGAGCGGCGTGCTCGGGGTGCCGAGGAACTGGCGGGCCACCGTCGCCTACGACCGCGACAGCGGCCTGGGCTGGGCCGGTGGGTACGTCGGCACGGGCGTCACCGCGACCAACCTCGCCGGCCGCACGCTGGCCGACCTGGTCGCCGGCGAGTCGACCGACCGGACCACCCTGCCGTGGGTCGACCAGCGGGCCCGCCGGTGGGAGCCCGAGCCGCTGCGCTGGCTGGGCATCCACGGCCTGTACCGCGCCTACGGGATCGCGGACCGGATCGAGACGCGTGGTGCGGCGCGGACGTCCTTCGTCGCCCGCCTAGGAGACCGCATCTCCGGTCGTACCGGGTAGCGCCGACGCACCACCGCTCGCCGCTCGCGGCGAACCCCGCTGTGGACCGCCCGCGTGCGTTCCACAGCCCGCGGTTGCTCGCTCCCGCCTGGTCGCGGCGCTGGCGCAGAGTCGGGGCACCGGCCGCACCCGGCGGCCCGAGAGGAGGCCACGATGCCCCGCGACGACGTCCCCGTCAGCCCGATCCGTCCCTTCCCGCTCCCTGCCCCGCCCCCGCCCCCGCTGCGGCCTGCGGCGGCTCGGAGGCGGGAGGAACGCGGCATCACCACCGCGGAGTACGCCGTCGGCACGGCCGCCGGCGCCGGGCTGGCCGGCCTGCTCTACAAGCTGCTGACCAGCGGGTTCGGGGACCGGATGCTGCGCACCCTCTACGACCACGTGCTCGGCCTGCTGGGCGTGGGGTGAGGCCGGCGGCGCGTCGGGGCGACCGGGGCGCGGTCACGGCCGAGCTGGTGATGGGTCTGCCGGCGCTGATCGCCGTCACGCTCGTCCTGGTCTGGCTGCTCTCCCTCGGCGCCGCGCAGGCCCGCACCGTCGACGCCGCGCGGGAGGCGGCCCGGGCGGTGGCCCGGGGCGACGATCCCGCGGACGCGGTGGCGCTGGCCGAGCGCATCGCGCCGCCAGGGGTCCGCGTCGCGGTCGCGAACGAGGGCGGCCGCGCGGTGGCGACGGCCGCCGGCGTGCTGGCCGGCCCCGGCGGGCTGCTCGGTGGCCTCCCGGGCGTCCGCCTCCGGGCGGAGGCCGTGGCGCTCAGCGAGGGGTCGACCCCGTGACGCCGGGGCGCCCGGCGGCGTCGTGTGCCCGACGGCGGCCGGCGCGGCCCGGCCAGCGCGGTGCGGCCACGGTGCTGGTGGTGGCACTGTCCGGCCTGCTGCTGGTGGTCGGGTGCGGCCTTGCGGTGGTCGCGGCGCTGGTCGTCGACCACCGGAGGGCGCAGGCCGCGGCGGACCTCGCCGCGCTGGCAGGGGCCGCGTCGTGGGCTGACGGGGGTGCTGCCTGCGCCGCTGCGGCGCGGATCGCCGAGGCCAACGCGGCGACCCTGGTCGGGTGCACGACGCTCGCCGGAGCGGTGGAGGTCAGGGTCCGGCTCGCCGGTCCACGGTGGCGGGGGTGGAGCGCCGACCTCGAGGCGCGGGCCCGGGCCGGGCCAGGCTGAACTGCCCGTTCTGCCCGGCCTGCTGCACGGCCTGCCCGGCCTGCCCGGCCCGTGCGGTGCTCACCTCGTGCCCGCTGCGGCGGAGCGCCGGCGTCAGGAACGGTCGTTCCCGTTCCCGGTCCCCTCGTCGCGACGCTCGCTCTCGCTCCGGTCCAGCTTCTGCGACAGCTCGTCGAGCCGTCGCCGGTCCTTGCGGCGGCGCCACTCCTGGCGTGCGCCGACCTTCGACAGCCACAGTCCGCCGAGGACCAGCACCGCCGAGGCCACGCCGATCAGGAACAGGGTCTCGGCCGGCATGTCGATGCCGAGGAAGGTGGTGTGCACGTCGGTGGTGCCGCCCACGGTCTTGGCCTCGGTGCCGGAGGCGAAGAGCCCCGAGAGCACGAGGATCGCGCCGAGGACGAGGAGCACGAGTCCGAGGACGAGCATGGTGGCAGGCTACCGTCGCGGCGTGTCGGCGGGGTCTCCTCCCGCCTCGCGCAGCAGCGCGTCGAGCAGCCGCAGCGCCCCTGGTTTGTCCAGCGGCTCGTTGCCGTTGCCGCACTTGGGGGACTGGATGCACGAGGGGCAACCGGTCGCGCAGCCACAGGCCGCGATGGCGTCCCGGGTGGCGGTGAGCCAGGCCCGCGCGGTGCGGTAGCCACGCTCGGCGAACCCGGCGCCGCCCGGGTGGCCGTCGTGGACGAAGACCGTGAGCATCCCGGTGTCGGGGTGCAGCGCGGTCGAGACGCCCCCGATGTCCCAGCGGTCGCAGGTCGCGAACAGCGGGAGCAGCCCGATCGAGCAGTGCTCGGCGGCGTGGGCGGCGCCCGGCAGGTCGGACTCCGCGAGGCCGGTCTCGGCGAGCACCTGAGGCGGGACGGTCCACCAGACCGCCGTGGTCCGCAGGGTCCGCTCGGGGAGGTCGAGCGGGGTCTCGTCGACCACCTCCCCGGTGGCGGCCCGGCGGCGCAGGTAGGAGACGACCTGCTGGGAGACGTCGGCGGTGCCCAGCGAGAGCCGGCACCGGCCCCAGGCCTCGTGCTCGGCCTCGGTGACGATCCGGATGTCGGTGAGCTCCCGGGCGGTGGTCGTGAAGGTCGCCTCGACCGGGTTCATCACGGCGACGTGCTCGTCGAGGTCCAGCGACTCCACCCGCCAGGTCTCGCCGCGGTGCAGGTAGACGGCGCCGGCGTGGGCGGTGGAGTGGGCGCGGCCGCCGTCGACCGTGCCGACCACCCGTCCGGTCGCGCCGTCGATCAGCTGCACCTGGCGACCGCCGGCCGAGCGGATGTCGGCCAGGTCGGCGGCGCGGCGGCGGTCGGTCCAGTACCAGCCCTGGGTGCGGCGCCGCAGCAGCCCGGCCGCGACGAGCTCCGCGAGCACCTCGCGGGTCCGCTCGCCGAAGAGCGGCAGGTCCGCAGTGGTCAGCGGGATCTCCTGGGCGGCGGCGCACAGGTGGGGGCCGAGCACGTAGGGGTTGTCCGGGTCGAAGACAGTGCCCTCGACGGGCTGGCCGAGCAGCGCGTCGGGGTGGTGCACGAGGTAGGTGTCCAACGGGTCGTCGCGTGCCACCAGCACCCCGATCGCCCCGCCGCCGGTGCGGCCGGCGCGGCCCACCTGCTGCCAGAACGCGGCCCGGGTGCCCGGGAAGCCGGCGATCACCACCGCGTCGAGGCCGGAGACGTCGATCCCCAGCTCGAGAGCGTTGGTGGCGGCCATCCCGAGGAGTCGACCGCTGCGGAGGTCCTCCTCCAGGGCCCGACGCTCCTCCGGCAGGTAGCCGCCCCGGTAGGAGTCGACGCGGTCCGCCAGCGACGGGTCGACCTCGGCGAGCAGCTCCCCGGCCCGGCGGGCCACCGACTCGACGCCGCGCCGGGATCGCACGAACGCCAGGGTGCGCACGTCCTCGAGGACCAGGTCGGTCATCAGGTCGGCGGTCTCGACCGGCGCGGGCCGGCGCACGGGCGCGCCGTGCTCGCCCTTGCCGGGCAGCAGCGGAGGTTCCCAGAGCAGCACCTCGAGCTCGCCCCGCGGGGAGCCGTCCTCGGTCACCGGCAGCACGTCGAGCCCGGTCAGCCGCTCGGCCGCCCGGGCCGGTTCCGCCACGGTGGCCGAGGCGAGCACGAACGTCGGCGAGGCGCCGTACCGCGCGCAGATCCGGCGCAGCCGGCGCAGGACCTGGGCGACGTGGGCCCCGAAGACGCCCCGGTAGTGGTGGCACTCGTCGACCACCACGAAGTCGAGGGTGGCGAAGAACCGCGCCCAGCGCTCATGGGCGGGCAACAGGGAGCGGTGCAGCATGTCGGGGTTGGAGAGGACGTACTCGCCGTGGTCGCGGGTCCACTCCCGCTGCTCCGGGGAGCTGTCGCCGTCGTGGGTGGCCACCCGCACGTCCAGGCCCAGTCCGGCGATCGCCGCGCGCTGGTCCTGGGCCAGCGCCTTGGTGGGCGCCAGGTAGAGCGTGCTTGAGCCACGCTGGCCACGCGCGCCGCGTCGCTCCCGGATCGCCGTCAGCGACGGCAGCAGGTAGGCCAGCGACTTGCCCGAGGCGGTCCCGGTGGCCAGTACGACGTGCTCGCCCCGCCGCGCGGCCTCGGCGGCGACCACCTGGTGGCGCCACGGGCTGCCCACCCCGCGGGCGGCGTACGCGGTGACCAGGTCCGGGTCGGCCCAGGCCGGCCACGCCGCGTGCGCGGCCGGCCGCGCGGGCACCCGCTGGCGGTGCGTGAGCCGCTCGGCGCGCCCCGGCGCCGCGGTCAGGCGGTCGACCGCCGACGCCACCTCGAGGGGCTGCGCGGCCGTCGGGCAGGTCATGTTTCAGATCCTCACACGGCGGGTAGACACAACCCAGGTGCCGGGGTCGAGCGACGGAGTCCGGTCGTCTTTTCGCGCCTCGGGGCCGCGTGGTTTGATGTGGCTTCTGACCAGTGCCGACATACGGCCGAGCCTTGTGAGGGTGAACGTGGATCTGACGCTGTCGACGCGCGAAGCAGCGGGCCGTACCGTGATCGCGGTGGGCGGCGAGATCGACGTCTACACCGCGCCCAAGCTGCGCGACACGATCAGCGAGCTGGTCGCCGGGGGCAACTACCGGTTGGTGGTGGACATGGAGGGCGTCGAGTTCCTCGACTCCACCGGCCTCGGCGTCCTGGTCGGTGGGCTGAAGAAGGTGCGCGCGCACGACGGCGCGCTGGAGCTCGTCTGCACCCAGGACCGGTTGCTCAAGATCTTCAAGATCACCGGCCTGGCCAAGGTGTTCGTGATCCACGGCACCGTCGACGCCGCGCTCGCCTGACCTGCGCCGCTGATCCTGCGCCGCTGATCCTGCGCCGCACCTGACCCTGCGCCGCTGACCGCGCGCCTCGCCTGACGCCCGTCGTCGCCGCCCCGCCGGCCCGACCGGGCGCGACCGCGTGCCGCCGCCCGCCGTCTTGCATGTCCGCGCGCCGCATGTCCCCTTGTTTCATGTGACTTCCATCACTCAATCCCCCCGAACGGCGCTCGGCTCTGCGTAGTATCCGCACCACGTTCCTATGACGTGGGTCACACCGACTCTCCCTGCGACTCCCTCCAAGGAGGCAGAAGAATGGTTGGAATCTCTCCGTTGGTGGCCGAGGTGGACGGCGGCAACCTGGTCCTGGTGCTGGTCGTCGGGCTGATCGCCCTCGCCGCACTGGCCCTGGCTGCGGTCTTCCGAGCCGAGGTGCTGGCCGCCGGCGAGGGCACCGAGAACATGCGCCGGATCGCGCTCGCGGTGCAGGAGGGCGCCAACGCCTACCTGACCCGCCAGTTCCGCACCCTCGCGGTCTTCGGTGCGATCGCCTTCCTCGCGCTGCTCGCGCTGCCCGCCGACGACCTGTCGGTCCGGATCTTCCGATCCGTCTTCTTCCTGGTCGGCGCCGGCTTCTCGGCGGCGATCGGCTACCTCGGGATGTGGCTCGCGGTCCGCGCGAACCTCCGCGTCGCCGCGGCCGCCGAGGAGGTCGGCCGCGACCCCGCGATGAACCTCGGCCTGCGCACCGGCGCCGTGGTCGGCATGGCCACCGTCGGCCTCGGCCTGCTCGGCGCCAGCATCGTCGTCCTGCTCTTCCAGGACTCCGCGCCCGACGTGCTCGAGGGCTTCGGCTTCGGCGCCGCGCTGCTGGCGATGTTCATGCGCGTCGGGGGTGGCATCTTCACCAAGGCCGCCGACGTGGGCGCGGACCTGGTCGGCAAGGTCGAGCAGAACATCCCCGAGGACGACCCCCGCAACGCGGCGACGATCGCCGACAACGTCGGCGACAACGTCGGTGACTGCGCCGGCATGGCCGCCGACCTCTTCGAGTCGTACGCCGTCACGCTGGTCGCGGCGCTGATCCTGGGCTCCCAGGCCTTCGGTGACAAGGGCCTGGTCTTCCCGCTGCTGGTCCCCGCGATCGGCGCGCTCTCGGCGATGGCCGGCGTCTTCTTCACCAAGCCCCGGGCCGGCGAGAGCGGGATGGCCACCATCAACCGCTCCTTCTATCTCTCCGCCGGCGTCGGTGCGCTCGCCAGCATCGTGCTCGCCTACGTCTACCTGCCCTCGTCCTGGTCGGACCTGACCGGCACGGGCGACGCGTTCGGCGGCCTCCTGGTCGCAGCGGAGGGCGAGCCCCCGGTCGGCCCGGCGACCTTCGCGGCCGGCGCCGTGGTGATCGGGATCGCCCTGGCGGCCCTCATCCTGGCGCTCACCGAGCACTTCACGAGCACCGAGCGGTCCCCGGTCAAGCACGTCGGCAAGACGTCCCTGACGGGAGCGGCCACGGTGATCCTCGCCGGACTCGCGGTCGGCCTGGAGTCGGCCGTCTACACCGCGATCGTGATCGGGGCCGCGGTCTTCGGCGCCGCCGTGCTGGGTGGCTCGGCGGCCCTGTTCGCCGTCGCGCTGGCCGGCTGCGGCCTGCTCACGACGGTCGGCGTGATCGTCGCGATGGACACGTTCGGACCCGTCTCCGACAACGCCCAGGGCATCGCCGAGATGTCCGGCGACGTCAGCGAGCGCGGCGCGCAGATCCTGACCGAGCTGGACGCGGTCGGCAACACCACCAAGGCGATCACCAAGGGCATCGCGATCGCCACGGCCGTGCTCGCGGCCAGCGCGCTCTTCGCCTCCTACGCCCAGTCCGCCTCGGAGTCGCTGCTGAGCGCCCAGGGCGTCAGCGCGGCCGACGCCAGCTCGTTCGGCGCGGCGTTCCTGATCGTCGACGCCAAGCTGATCGTCGGCACGCTCCTCGGTGCCGGTGTGGTCTTCCTCTTCTCCGGCCTGGCGATCAGCGCGGTCGGTCGGGCCGCGGGTGCCGTGGTGATGGAGGTGCGTCGCCAGTTCCGCGAGATCCCCGGGATCATGGAGGGCACCGGCCGGCCCGAGTACGGCAAGGTCGTCGACATCGTGACCCGGGACTCGCTGCGCGAGCTGGCCACCCCCGGCATCCTCGCGATCCTGAGCCCGATCGCGGTCGGCTTCGGCCTCGGCGTCGGCCCGCTGGCCGGGTTCCTGGTCGGCGCGATCGCCACCGGCACGCTGATGGCGGTCTTCCTCGCGAACGCCGGCGGCGCCTGGGACAACGCCAAGAAGCTGGTCGAGGACGGCAACCACGGCGGCAAGGGCTCCGAGGCGCACGCGGCCACGATCATCGGCGACACCGTCGGCGACCCGTTCAAGGACACCGCCGGCCCGGCGATCAACCCGCTGCTGAAGGTGATGAACCTCGTCTCGCTGCTGATCGTCGGCGCCGTGGTCAGCCTCTCCTACGGCGACAGCGCCAACGACGCGGTGCGGATCCTGATCGCGGTCGCGGCGGCGGCCGGCATCTTCGTCGCGGTCTTCATCTCCAAGCAGCGCGCGACGTCCATGGTCGACGAGGAGGAGACGGCCGCCACGACGTAGGAGGCGCCGGAGTGGTGCCCCTCCGTCGACGTGGGGTGGGTGGCCGTGGCGCGGCCACCCACCCCACGTCGGCCGTGTGGCGCCGCCGATGGTCGGTGCCGCGCTGCCGGCGAGTCCAGCGTCCGGTGCCCACGGGGTCGTCCCCGGTGTCCTCGGCGGCGCCGGCCCCGTAGCGTTGGCCCGTGCCCTCCTTGGACCTCGCCGCCCCGCTCCGTGACGCCCTCGCCGCCGCCGACTTCCACTACGACGCGGTCGCCGAGCTGCTGGGGGCCGAGGCCCACCAGGCGCTCTCGCGCAACGAGACCACGCCGGCGCGGCGTCGTACCGACGGGGACGGCTCGCCGCTGGCCACGCTGGTCCGCCTCTTCCTGCTCCAGGACGCGGTCGAGCGCGACCAGGCCGAGGTGGCGCTGCCCGGACTGGTCGACCGGCTCGCCTCGGCGGGGATGCTGGCGCAGAGCGTCGCCGAGGTCGCCGCTCGGCTGGACTGCCGGCCCTACGCCACCGCCGAGGGCGAGGACCTGTGGGTGGTCAGCGACCTGACCCCCGGGCTCGACGGCGCCCCGACCCAGGTCACCGGCGACTACGTGCTCGGGATCAGCCAGGCCTCGTCCTCGCTCGCCCAGCTGACCCTGCGCCACGACGTCGGCTCCGCCCTCGACCTCGGTACCGGGTGCGGCGTCCAGGCCCTGCACCTGGCCGCCCACGCCGACCGGGTGGTCGCCACCGACGTCAACGCCCGCGCCCTCACGATCGCCCGGTTCAACGCCGCCCTCAACGAGGTCGAGGACAAGATCGAGGTCGTCGACGGATCGTTCTTCGAGCCGGTCGCCGGTCAGCGTTTCGACCTGATCGCCACCAACCCGCCGTTCGTGATCTCCCCGGCCACCGGCGAGCGGCTCGTCTACCGCGACTCCGGGCTGCCGGGCGACCGCGTCGTGGAGCACATCGTGCGGACCGCGCCCACCCACCTCAACGACGGCGGCTGGTGCCAGGTCCTGGCCAACTGGGTGATCGACCGCGACCAGCCGTGGGACGAGCGGCTCGCCGCCTGGCTGCCCGAGGACTGCGACGCGTTCGTGGTGCAGCGCGAGGTGCTCGACCCGGCCTCCTACGTCGAGCTGTGGCTCAAGGACTCGGGCCACCACCCGGCCACCGGCTCGGGCACCGCGGCCGACTACCTGCGCCGCTACGACACCTGGCTCTCCTGGCTGGAGGAGCAGGGCGTGGGCGGCATCGGGTTCGGCTGGATCAACCTCCACCGCAGCGGCCGGTCCGACCGGCACGCCGAGCTGCTGGAGTGGCCCTACGAGGTGGAGCAGCCGATCGCGTCGGCGATCGGCGGCTGGGCCGACCAGGTCGCCGCGTCCGCCGTGGTCACCCCCGGGAGCCACCTGCGGGTCCGCGAGGACGTCGTCCAGGAGACCCAGGGCCCGGTCGGCGCCGAGGACCCGGCCACGATCGTGCTCCGCCAGCAGCGCGGGTTCCGCCAGGCCCGCCAGGCCGACACGGTCACCGCGGCGCTGGTCGGCGCCTGCGACGGCGACCTGAGCGTCGGACAGATCCTGGACGCCGTCGCGCACCTGCTGGAGCGGGACGCGGCGGCCCTGCGCGAGGTGTACCTGCCGGAGGTCGAGGACCTGGTGCGCGAGGGGTTCCTGGTCTGAGCGCGCCGGCGGACGGGCGTTCGCGGCCCCGGGCCGCTTTGGCACACTGACGGCGTGACGAACGCAGGCTGGTACCCGGATCCGGCCGGGACGCCGGACACCTACCGCTACTGGGACGGTCAGGCCTGGAGCCACCAGACCACCACGGATCCGTACGGCGCCGCGCGGGCCGCGCAGCCGGTGCCTCCCGCGCCGCAGGCTCCGCCCGCGGTCCAGTCCGGGCCGTCGGGCTACCCGCAGGCGGGGCAGCCGGGGCACCACCCGCAGGCGGGGCAGCCCGGCCACTACCCGCAGCGCGGCTATCCGCAGCATCCTGGCCACCTCCGGTCCGGCCATCCGCAGCAGCCCGGTCACCCCCAGCAGTGGCCGCCCTCGCCGCGGGCCGGCGCCGGTGGGGCCGACGGCTCCCGGCGCGGGCTGGTGGTCGGCCTCGTGGTCTGCGGCGTGGCGTTCCTCGTGGTGCTGGCGGTCCTCTCCTTCCTGGTGGTGCGCGCCATCACGGAGGAAGGCACGCGGCCGCGGAGCGCGGGCGCGCCGCTGGCGCCGACGGCCGTCGCGGGGCCGCTCCAGGAGCGGGTCGAGGGTGAGTTGACCGTCACTCGGTGAGTCTTCTCCGGTGGTCGTTGCTGCGGAGTTGTGGGGAGTACGCGCTACCGTGAGCGGCCGAGGCGGCCTTCCGGGGCGCCGGCGGGGGACCACGACCAGGGCGATCACGCCCTCTGAGCACGGAGATGAAGACGGCAGTGGCACACAAGTTGGTGATCGTCGAGTCACCGGCCAAGGCGCGCACGATCGGCGGCTACCTGGGCGACGGCTTCGTCGTCGAGTCCTCGATCGGGCACATCCGCGACCTGCCCAACAACGCCGCCGACACCCCGGCCAAGATCAAGGACAAGCCCTGGGGCCGGCTCGCGATCGACGTGGACCACGAGTTCACGCCGTACTACGTGGTGCCCCGGGACAAGAAGTCCCACATCTCCAAGCTCAAGTCGCTGCTGAAGGACGCCGACGAGCTCTACCTCGCCACCGATGGTGACCGCGAGGGGGAGGCCATCGCCTGGCACCTGCTGGACGAGCTGAAGCCGAAGAACATCCCGGTCAAGCGGATGGTCTTCAACGAGATCACCCGCGCGGCGATCCAGGACGCCGCCGCGAACCCGCGCGACCTGGACATGGACCTGGTCGAGGCGCAGGAGACCCGCCGGATCCTCGACCGCCTCTACGGCTACGAGGTCTCCCCGGTGCTGTGGCGCAAGATCATGTCCGGCCTCTCCGCCGGCCGCGTGCAGTCGGTCGCCACCCGGCTGGTGGTGGACCGCGAGAAGGAGCGGATGGCCTTCAAGGTCGCCTCCTACTGGGACCTCGAGGGCACCTTCGACGCGGGCTCGAAGCACGACCAGCGGATGTTCCCGGCCAAGCTGTACTCGGTCGACGGCACCCGCGTCGCCTCCGGCTCCAACTTCGGCCCCGACGGCCTGCTCAAGGGCCGCGCCGACGTGGTGCACCTGGACCGTGCCCGCGCCGAGGCCCTGGTCGCTGCGCTCGAGGACACCGCGTTCGACGTCCGCTCGGTCGAGTCCAAGCCCTACAAGCGCTCCCCGTACGCGCCGTTCCGCACCACCACGCTGCAGCAGGAGGCCAGCCGCAAGCTCGGCATGAGCTCCTCGGTGACCATGTCGGTCGCCCAGCGGCTGTACGAGAACGGCTTCATCACCTACATGCGAACCGACTCCACGACGCTGTCGGACAGCGCGATCGGAGCCGCGCGTGCGCAGGTGACCGAGCTGTACGGCGCCGAGTACCTGCCGGACCGTCCGCGGGTCTACGCCTCCAAGGTCAAGAACGCCCAGGAGGCGCACGAGGCGATCCGCCCCGCGGGCGACTCGTTCCGCACCCCGGCCCAGACCGGGCTCAAGGGCGACCAGTTCCGCCTCTACGAGCTGATCTGGATGCGCACCGTGGCCTCGCAGATGCGCGACGCCGTGGGCCAGAGCGTCTCGATCCGGCTCGGCGGCGCGGCGAGCAGCGGGGAGGACGTCGTCTTCTCCGCCTCCGGCCGCGTGATCACGTTCCACGGCTTCCTCAAGGCCTACGTCGAGGGCACCGACGACGGCAGCAGCAAGGACGACAGCGAGGCGCGGCTGCCCAACCTCACCGAGGGCGACGCGGTCAGCGCCGCCTCGCTCAGCGCCAACGGCCACGAGACCAAGCCGCCGGCCCGCTACACCGAGGCCACCCTGATCAAGGAGCTCGAGGAGCGCGAGATCGGGCGACCGTCGACGTACGCCTCGATCATCGGCACGATCCTCAACCGCGGCTACGTCTACAAGAAGGGCACCGCACTGGTGCCGGCGTGGATCGCCTTCTCCGTGGTCCGGCTGCTCACCGAGCACTTCGAGCGGCTCATCGACTACGACTTCACCGCGGGGATGGAGGACGTCCTCGACGACATCGCCGCCGGACGCCGCCACCGCGTCCAGGAGCTGGAGGAGTTCTACCGCGGCTCCGCGACCCTGCAGGGGGTCAAGCCGCTGGTCGACGGCCTCGGCGACATCGACGCCAAGGCGCTGGCCACCTTCCCGATCGGGGAGGAGTCCGACGGGATCCACCTGCGCGTCGGCAAGTACGGCCCCTACCTGGAAGGCCCCGGTGACGACGGCACCGCGTTCGCCAAGCGCGCGAACGTCCCCGACGACCTGCCGCCCGACGAGCTGACGGTGGCCAAGGCCACCGAGTTGCTGGCCAACCCGGCCGGTGAGGAGATCGAGCTCGGCGTCCACCCCGAGACCGGTCTGCGCGTGGTCGCGAAGAACGGTCGCTACGGCCCCTACGTCACCGAGGTGCTCCCCGAGGAGGAGGAGACCGCGGCGAAGAAGAAGGCCAAGGAGAAGCCGCGCACCGGCTCGCTGTTCAAGTCGATGTCGCTGGACACGGTGACGCTGGAGGACGCGGTCAAGCTGCTCGCGCTGCCCCGCGTGGTCGGCACGGGCGAGGACGGCGAGGAGATCACCGCCCAGAACGGTCGCTACGGCCCGTACCTGAAGAAGGGCACCGACTCCCGGTCGCTGACCTCCGAGGACCAGATCTTCTCGATCACGCTCGACGAGGCGCTGAAGATCTACAGCCAGCCCAAGCAGCGCGGGCGCGCAGCGGCGGCGCCGCCGCTCAAGGAGCTGGGCAACGACCCCGTCTCCGGGCAGCCGGTCGTCGTCAAGGCCGGCCGGTTCGGCGAGTACGTCACCGACGGCGAGTACAACGCGACGCTGCGCAAGGACGACACCGTCGAGGCGATCACCCTCGAGCGCGCCGCCGAGCTGCTGGCCGAGCGTCGGGCGAAGGGTCCGGCGAAGAAGGCGGCCAAGAAGACCACCAAGAAGGCGCCCGCCAAGAAGGCCGCCGCGAAGAAGACGGCGGCCAAGAAGGCGCCCGCGAAGAAGACGGCGGCCAAGAAGGCCTGACCGCCGCAGGAGGTCGCGGGTCGGGGAAGGCGTAGTCCGAAGGGGGGATGTGACGGCAGTCACATCCGGCTCTAGGATCCGGCGATGAGATCTCCATCGCGCGTCGCCGTCGTCGCCGCCCTTGCCGCCGTCCTTCCGCTGCTCCTCCTGGCCCGGGTCCCCGTCGGGGCCGCCGCGCCGCAGGGCCACGGCCCCGTACACCGCGTGGACTACGACGTGCTGGGCGACTCCTACGGCTCCGGGTACGGCGTGCCGCCGTACGCGCCGAGCTCGTCGACCTGCAGCCGGTCGCAGTCGGCGTACGGCGTCCTCGTGGACGGCCGCGCCACGCTGAGCCTGGACGACTTCGTCGCCTGCGCCGGCGCGACGACCGTCTCGCTGGTCGGCGGCGGGCAGCTCGACGCCCTCGACGACGACACCGACCTGGTGCTGCTCAGCATCGGCGGCAACGACACGGGCTGGGGCACCGCGGTCGCTGCCTGCGTCCTCGGCAGCGACCCCCAGTGCGCCACCGCCAGCGCCGCCGTCCTGGGCGTGATCACCGGGAGGCTCCCGGGGCTGCTCGACGGGCTCTACGCGCAGATCGCCGCCGCCGCGCCCGACGCGCGGGTGCTGGTCACCGGCTACGTCCACCTCTTCTCCCCGGAGTACGGCGACTACCTCGGCGTCTCCGTGGACGAGCAGGAGACGCTCAACGCCGGCGCGGACACGCTGGCGGAGGTGATGCGCGCCGCGGCCGAGCGGCACGGGTTCGAGTTCGTCGACGTCCGCTCGCGCTTCGACGGGCACGGCGTCAACGCGCCCGACCCGTGGGTGATCGGCTGGGGCGAACCGGGCGTGTTCCACCCGAACCTGAAGGGCTACCGCGCCTACGCGGCCGCGGTGACCTCCGCGGTCAGGCCCGGCCTGCACCGCTGAGGGCGGGTTTCGAGGCTCGCTGCGCTCGCACCTCAACCACCGGGAGGGCTCGCTGCGCTCGCACCTCAACCACCGGGAGCGGGTGCGCCCCGACTCTGTCGAGGCGCACCCGTAGGGTGTCCGCGTGAGTGCAGGGGAGTACCCAGGGATCTACGCGGAGCGGGGGCTCTTCGTCTGCTTCGAGGGCGGCGAGGGATCGGGCAAGTCCACGCAGTCGCGTCTGCTCGCCGACCGACTCGCCGCGGAGGGGTACGACGTCCGTCTCACCTTCGAGCCGGGCGACACCGGCGTCGGCAAGGAGCTGCGCCGGATCGTGCTGAGCCCCGAGACCGGCGACCTCGACGACCGCACGGAGGCGCTGCTCTACGCCGCTGACAAGGCCGAGCACGTGGCGACGCTGGTCGCGCCGGCGCTGGCCGCCGGCGGCGTGGTGATCACCGACCGCTACGTCGACTCCACGCTGGCCTACCAGGGCGCCGGCCGGACCCTGGACGTCGCCGAGGTCGAGCGGGTGGCCCGCTGGGCCACCGGCGACCTGCGCCCGCACCTGACGGTGGTGCTCGACCTGGAACCGGCCGCCGGGCTGGGCCGGTTCACCGAGCGGGACCGGATCGAGGGCGAGTCGCTGGAGTTCCACCAGCGGGTGCGCGCGGCGTTCCTGGAGATGGCCGCCGCGGACCCCGAGCACTACCTGGTGCTGGACGCGCGCGCGGGGATCGAGGAGATCTCCGCGGCGATCGCCGACCGGGTGGCGCCGCTGCTCGCCACGGCCACCAGGGCGCAGCGATGAGCACCGCCACCGCCGGCGGTGTCTTCGACACGCTCGTGGGCCAGCGCCCGGCGATCGCTTCCTTCGCCCAGGCCGCCGCCGGTCACGGGATGACCCACGCCTGGCTGATCACCGGCCCGCCCGGCTCCGGCCGGTCCAACGCGGCGGTGGCGTTCGCCGCCGCCCTGCAGTGCCCCGCCGGCGGCTGCGGCACCTGCCACGAGTGCCGCACGGTGCTCGGGGGCAGCCATGCCGACGTCGCGGTGGTCCGCACCGAGAAGCTGACGATCGGCGTCAAGGAGGTCAGGGACCTGGTCCGCCGCGCCGCGCTGACCCCGATGGGCGACCGCTGGCAGATCCTGATCGTGGAGGACGCCGACCGGCTCACCGAGCAGGCCTGCAACGCGCTGCTGAAGGCGATCGAGGAGCCCAACGGTCGCACCGTGTGGATGCTCTGCTCGCCGACCGTCGACGACATGCTGCCCACGATCCGGTCGCGGTGCCGCCTGGTCACGCTGTCCACGCCCACCACCGAGGAGGTCGCCGGCTTCCTCGGCGGCCGGGGCGTCGAGCCGTCGCTGGCCCTCCACGCCGCCCGCGCCAGCCAGGGGCACATCGGTCGCGCGATGGCGCTCGCCCACGACGCCGAGGTCCGCAAGCGGCGCAGCGACGTGGTGGCCATCCCGGCCCGGCTGAGCACGCTCGGCGCCTGCATGCGGGCGGCGTCGCTGCTCGCGGAGAACGCGAAGGTCGAGGCCGACGCGATCACCAGCAAGCTCGACGCCGCGGAGAAGGCCGATCTGGACTCGGCGTACGGCGTGGTCGAGCGGGGCCGGCGCCCGCGGGAGTACGCGCCCGCGCTGCGGGACCTGGAGAAGGACCAGAAGACCCGCGCCAAGCGCCGGGTGCTGGACGTGGTCGACCGGAGCCTGACCGACCTGACCTCGGTCTACCGGGACGCGATCGCGGTCGCCGCCGGCGCACCGGGCGCCCTGGTCAACGAGGAGCTGCGCCCCGAGATCACCGAGCTCGCGCGGCGCTCCACCCCCGAGGACCACCTGCGCCGGATCGGCGCGATCTTCGCGGCCCGCGAGCAGATGCTCGAGTTCAACGTGCCGCCCGCGTTGGCGTTGGAGTCCATGATGGTCGGACTGCGCATCGCCGAGGCGTAGGAACGGCTCGTCAACGAGGGGTGAGGTCCGGTGCCGAAGGGTGCGGTCGTCGCGGTGCTGCTGGCGGGTCTGCTGGGGCTGTCCGGCTGCGTGGGCGAGGGCGACGCGCTGCGCCCGGCGCCGACCGGCTCGGGTGACGTAGCGCCGGCGACCGAGGACGTCCCCGCCGGCCTGGAGCGGTTCTACGGACAGCAGCTCTCCTGGTCCTCGTGCGGCGGCAACGACTGCGCCGTGCTCGAGGTGCCGATCGACTACACCGATCCCGGCGCCGGGTCGGTGGGGATCGCGCTGGAGCGGGCACCGGCCACCCGCGACGCGATCGGCACGCTGGTGGTCAACCCCGGTGGTCCCGGTGTGCCCGGCACCGACATGGCCGCCAACGCCGACGGCTACTTCGCCCCCGAGCTGCTGGCGGCGTACGACGTCGTCGGGTTCGACCCGCGCGGCACCGGGGACTCCGACCCGATCGACTGCCTGACCGACGGGGAGCTCGACGCGTACCTGGCCGAGGACCCCTCGCCCGACACGCCGGACGAGGAGGAGGAGTTCGCGGCCACCGGCGAGCGGTTCTGGGAGGGCTGCGAGGAGCGCTCCTCCGCGATCGCCGGGCACGTGAGCACGGTCGAGGTGGCGCGCGACATGGACGTGCTGCGGGCCGTGCTCGGCGAGCAGCAGCTGGACTACTTCGGCTTCTCCTACGGCACGCTGCTCGGCGCGACCTACGCCGAGCTCTTCCCCGAGCGCGTCGGGCGGTTCGCGCTCGACGGCGCCGAGGACCCGGCGCTGAGCAGCCTGGAGTCCTCGCTCAGCCAGGCGGAGGGCTTCGAGACCGCCCTGCGCGCCTACGTCTCCGACTGCGTGGACGGCGGCTCGTGCTTCCTCGGCGACTCCCTCCAGGAGGGGCTGGACACCATCTCGGAGCTGTTCGACGAGATCGACGCCGAGCCGTTGCCCACCAACCAGGCGCGGGACCTGCAGGTCGGGAACGCCTTCTACGGGGTGATCTTCCCGCTCTACCTCAAGGACTACTGGCCGGCGTTGGACAAGGGGCTGAACGAGGCCCTGGAGGGCGACGGCAGCACGTTGCTCCTCCTGGCCGACCTCTACGCGGACCGGAAGGGCGGCCGCTACACCAGCAACCTGCTCGAGGCGCTGCCGCTGATCAACTGCCTCGACGACCCGTTCGCCATCGCGCCCGAGGAGGTGCCCGACCAGATGCCCGCGTTCGAGGCGGCCTCGCCGACGTTCGGGGACGTCTTCGCCTGGGGGATGACCTCCTGCGACGGGATCCCGTTCACCGCCACCGACGAGCCGGACCTGGTGATCGACGGGGCCGGAGCGGCGCCGATCGTGGTGATCGGCACGACCCGCGACCCCGCCACGCCCTACCAGGAGGCGGTGGCGTTGGCCGACGAGCTGGAGTCCGGGGTGCTGGTCAGCCGCGACGGTGACGGGCACACGGCGTACAACCGCGGCAACGACTGCATCGACGACGCGGTCCACGGCTACCTGGTCGACGGCGTCGTCCCCGAGGACGGCCTCGAGTGCTGATCCGCCCTCTCGGTGGTTGAGGTGCGAGGCGCCCCGGCGCCGAGCCTCGAATCCGCACGCGCCGCACTGGTCGGGGGTTGTGGCCCTCGTTAGGGTCGGGGCGTGGCCGAAACCATCCACGTACTGGTGGTCGAGGACGACCCCGACGTCGCGGACTTCACGCGACGGGTGCTGGCGCGGCACGACGACATCGAGCCGACCGTGGTGGACAACGGCGACGCCGCCCTCGAGGTCCTGGAGAGCGCCCAGGTCGACCTGCTGTTCACCGACGTCGAGCTGCCGGGGATGTCGGGCCTGACCCTGATCCCGGAGGTACGGCGACGTCGACCGGGGATGCCGGTGATCGTCGCCACCGCGCACTCGGTGATGGACTACGCCGTCGAGGCGCTGCGCCAGGACGCCGACGAGTTCTACCTCAAGCCGGTCGACTCCACCCTGCTGGTGACCCGGATCCGCGAGCTGGTCGCCGAGGCCCGGCGCAAGGCCGGCTCCGCCGCCACCGTGCTCGCGGTCGGGGCGCACCCCGACGACGTGGAGATCGGCGTCGGCGGCATCCTGGCCCGGCATGCCGCCAACGGCGACCGGGTGGTGATCCTGACGCTGTCGGGCGGCGGCGTGGGCGGCGACACCGGGCACCGCGCGGCCGAGGCGGCCGCCGCGGCGGCGGTGATCGGGGCCCACCTGGAGCTGCGCGACTTCCCCGACACCCGGCTCGACCCGGCGGCGGGCCTGATCACCGCGATCGAGGAGGTGATCGCGGAGGTCCGGCCGGCGGTCATCTACACCCACACCTCCCACGACCGGCACCAGGACCACCGGGCGGTGCACCGGGCCGTCGAGATCGCCGCGCGTCGGGTGCCCGCGATCGAGTGCTTCGAGAGCCCGTCGGTGGGCGTGCAGTACCAGCCGAACCGGTTCGTCCCGATCGACGACCACGTCGACACCAAGCTCCGGATGATCGAGGCCTACGCCTCGCAGGGGCACCGCAACTACATGGAGCCCGACCTGGTCCGCTCCACCGCCCGGTACTGGTCGCGCTACGGAACCACCAAGTACGCCGAGCCGCTGGAGACGCTGCGGGCCTCCGCGGCGTTCGCGCTCGACGTCGACGAGTCCGCCGACCCGATGGCCCACCTCAGAGCGCCGGCCGACCCCGCTCCCCAGACCGCACGCTCGACCGAGAGCTAGCCCGAACCGCAGGAGGAGCGATGACCCGAGTACTGGTGACCGGCGCCGGGGGACCGGCGGGTGTGGCGGTGATCCGCTCCCTCATCGCACGCGGCGACGTCGAGGTGTACGCCGCCGACATGGACCGCTGGGCCAGCGGGATCTACCTGGCCGACCCCGAGCGTCGCCGGCTGGTGCTGCCCGGGCTGGCCGACGCCTTCGTCGACGACGTGATCGCCACCTGCCGCGCCGACGGGATCGAGGTGCTGTTCCCGACCGTGGACGTGGAGCTGCCGCGCCTGGCCGCGCGCCGCGACGAGCTGACGGCCGTGGGCACCGAGCTCGCCTCGCCGGCGCTGGAGACCCTCGAGACCGCGCTGGACAAGCTGGCCCTGGCCCGCGCCTGCGAGGGGAAGCTCCGGGTGCCGCGCACCGACCTGCTCGGAGAGCCGGGGTCGACCGACGGCTGGCAGTTCCCGGTGATCGTCAAGCCGCGCCGGGGCGCCGGCTCGCGGGGCGTCCGCGCGGTGACCGAGCAGCCGGCGCTGGACGCCGAGCTGCGGGCACTCGAGTCCGCGCCGCCGCACGCGGAGGACCTGTTGGTCCAGGAGATGCTGCCGGGAGCGGAGTACTCGGTGGACGTCCTCGCCGCGCCCGACGGTCACGTGGTCGCCGCGGTGCCGCGGGCCCGGCTGCGCGTCGACTCCGGTGTCGCGGTCGCCGGCATCACCGTCCACGACGAGGCGCTGATCGCCACCGCCGGCCAGGTCGCCGAGGCGATCGGGCTGACCGGTGTCGCCAACGTCCAGCTCAAGCTCGACTCCGACGGAGCACCCGCGCTGCTGGAGGTGAACCCGCGGTTCCCGGGGGCGATGCCGCTGACCATCGCCTCGGGCGTGGACATGCCCTCGTTGATGCTCGACGCGGTGCTCGGGCGACCCGTCCCGGAGCGGATCGACTTCGAGGAGATCGCCAACGTGCGCTTCCTCGAGGACCGCTTCCTGCCGCTCGACGACATCCTCCCGGAACGATGAGCCCCGGCACGCCCCACGGACCCGGCGGCGGGCCCGACGGCGGCTCCGTTGCCGGGTCCGTTGCCGGGTACGTGGTGCCCACCGACGACCACCACGTCCACTCGACGTTCTCCGACGACGCGCGCAGCACGCCCGAGGAGAACCTCGCCGCCGCCCGGGAGCGCGGCCTGCGCTCGATCCGGATGGTCGACCACGTGCGCACCTCGACCACCTACGTGCCCGACTTCCTCGCCGCGGTCGCCGCGCTGCCCCCGGTCGACGGCCTGGAGGTGGTCACCGGCGTCGAGGCCAAGCTCCTCGACACCGCCGGCGCCGTCGACGCGCCGGCCGAGGTGCTGGCCCGCGTCGGCGGGCCGGACGGGCCGGGTCGGGTGCTGCTCGCCGACCACCAGCTGCCCGGGCCGGACGGTCCGCTCTCCCCGCGCGCGGTCCGCGAGCTCCTCGACGGGGGCCTGGCGCGGTCGGCTCCGGTCGAGATGCTGGTGGCGTCGTACCTGCGAGCGGTCGAGGGATGCGGACCCGCCCAGCTGGCCCACCCGTTCTCGATCCTGCCGAAGATCGGGCTCACCGAGGACGACGTCGGCGAGGACCACCTGGCGGCGCTCGCCGACGCGGCGCTGGCCCACGACGTGGTGGTCGAGGTCAACGAGAAGTGGTGCTGCCCGGGCCCGCGGATCGTCGCCGCCCTGGCCGACCGCGGGGTCCGGCTCGTCGCCTCCAGCGACGCCCACCACGCCGACGACGTCGGTCGCTACGCGTGGCTACGTGGCACGGCTGGTGGTCGGTCGGGCGGGCTGGCGGGTGAGGAGGCCCGGTGACCTGGGCCGATGCGGGCCGCGCGTTCTGCCTCACCCTGATCGCGTCGGGGCTGGTCCCGGTGCTCGCCGCGGTCTACCAGTACCTGCTGCTGCCGCTGCACGCGATCCGCAACCACTGGGGGAAGGTCGAGCCGTACCTGCCGCGGGTGGTGGTGCTGGTGCCCGCGTGGAACGAGGCGGACGTGCTGGTCGCGTCGCTGACCCGGCTGATGGGGCTGGAGTACCCGCCGGACCGGCTCAAGGTCTACGTCGTCGACGACGCGAGCACCGACCGGACGCCGGAGGTGGTGCAGGGGATGGCCGACAAGTACCCCGGCCGGATCGTCCACCTGCGCCGGGAGAAGGGCGGCGAGGGCAAGGCGCACACCCTCAACCACGGCATCCGGATCGCGCTCGCCGACGACTGGATGGAGGCGATGCTGATCATGGACGCGGACGTGGTCTACCGCCCCGACTCGCTGCGCCGGATGACCCGCCACCTCTCCGACCCGCAGGTCGGCGCGGTCACCGCCTACATCAAGGAGGGCAGCGCCAAGCCCGGCCCGGTGGCCCGGTTCATCGGCTACGAGTACATCACCGCGCAGGCCGCGGCCCGCCGCTCGCAGAACGTGCTCGGCGCGATGGCGTGCCTCGCCGGCGGTGCGCAGCTGCACTCGCGGCACAACCTGGTTGCCGTCGGCGGCGCGATCAACACCACGACGCTGGCCGAGGACACCTACACCACCATGCTCACCGAGCTGCAGGGCCGGAAGGTGATCTTCGAGCCGACCGCGGTGGTCCTGGCCGAGGAGCCGGACAGCGTCGCGGCGCTGTGGAAGCAGCGGCTGCGCTGGGCGCGGGGCAACGTGCAGATCACGCGGGCCTTCCGGCGTACCTGGTTCCGGCCGTACCGGACCCACGGGCTGGGGTCGCTCTCGTTCGGCCTGATCTGGTTCTCGGTGCTGCTGCTGCCGATCGCGCTGACGCTGGCGACGGCGGGGATCCTGGCGCTCTTCCTGTTCGACGACTCGTTCGCGGCCCAGGTCTTCTCCGGCCTGTGGTGGGTCGGCGTCGGGGTCTACCTGTTCATCACGCTCAGCACCCTCTTCATCGACCTGCCGACCGCGCGGCGCACCTGGGTCGAGGGCTTCATGTTCCCCGGCATCGGGACGCTGGTCGTGATGTCGGCCGCCTGGGTCCCGGACCTCTACACCGAGCGGGTTCCCGGCCTGTTCGGGCTCGAGGTCAGCCCGACCGGCCAGTGGTGGATGACGCTGGTCCTCTACTCGTGGGCGGTGATCGCGATGTCGATCGCGCGCGCGCTGCCCTGGATCGAGAAGCGCCCGGGCGGGCGGAAGGTGGCGATCCCGCTGCTCTACGTGGTCGGGTTCGGGCCCGTGCTGTGCGCGATCTCGGTCGATTCCTTCGTCAAGGAGTGGCAGGGAGCGGCCCAGACCTGGGACAAGACGGAGAAGTCGGGCAAGGTAGTCGGGTGAGTGAGGGTGGAGTGACGGACGAGACGCACGAGACGCACGAGACGAGCGAGCAGATCGACAAGCCCGCCGGTCCGCCCGAAGGCATGGAGCGCCCCGAGTGGTGGGCGACGCTCAGCGACGAGGCACTGCGGGACGAGACCCGGGCCAACCGGCGCGCGGAGTGGTGGGTGCTGGTCACCGGCGTCCTGGCGATGGCGATCACGGTGGCGTTGTTGCTGTGGTGGGGGGAACCCGGGTGAGAGGAATCTCCACCGGCAGCCACTGGGGGCGGTGGGTGCTGATCGCCTTCGACCCGGCGGAACCGGCGTGGCTGCGCTGCCTCCCGTTCACGGTGGTCCTGACCGCGTCGGCGGCGGTCATCCCGGTGGTCGGCCTCGATGTGCTCACGCCGGGTCTGGTGGCCGCCGGGGTCGCGCTCGCCGTGGCGCTGCCGCTGATCGCGGCGCTGGTGCCGTGGGACCGATCGCCGGCCCCGGTCGGGCTCGTGGTCCCGATCCTGCAGATCCTCGCGCTGCTGCTGGTCCAGCTGGGTAGCGACGCCTCGACGGGGCTGGTGGCGGCCAACATGCTGGTGCCGATCGTGGTGCTCGCCGTCGACCAGGGCAGGCGGGGCGCGGTCGTGGCCTCGATCGGTGCGTTGGTCGTGACGGCGACACCGCTGGCGCTCGACACGCACGACGTCGACCCGGGCCTCGCGGCGGCGCGGTGCGTCCTGCTGCCGGCGATCACCCTGGCGGTGGCGCTGGCGATCTCGGAGGTGGTCGACCGCCTCGAGCAGCGGCGGGTCGAGCTGGAGCGGGCCAACGCCCGGCTGGCGACCACCCGGGAGTGGATCGTCGAGCTGGTCAACGCCGCGCCCGACCAGGCCGTGCTCGGGCTGGATGCCGACGGTGTGGTCAACCTCTGCAACCCGGGCGCGGAGCGGCTGCTCGGGCGGCCCGCGGAGGAGGTGATCGGTCGGCTCCACGTCGACGACCTCGGCCCCCCGGAGACCGCACGGCTCAACCTGGACGCGGTGCCCGAGCACGGCGAGGTGCAGGACGCCGAGCTGATGCGCCCGGACGGCACGGTGCGCCACGTCCGGGTCTGGACCTTCCGGAGCCCGGGCCTGCGCGACGACCCGGTCCCGGGCTTCATGCTGATGGCGACCGACATCTCCTACGAGGTCGAGGCGCGCGAGATGCAGCGCCAGTTCACCGGGCTGGTCAGCCACGAGCTGCGGACCCCGGTCACCTCGATCCTCGGCTACCTCGACCTGCTGCGCGGCGACGACGACAACCTCACCGAGGACCAGCGCGAGAGCCTCGGCGTGATCGAGCGCAGCGCCCGCCGGCTGCTGCTCCTGGTCTCCGACCTGCTGCTGGCCGCCCAGGTAGACGCCGGCCGGTTCCGGATCAGCGTCGCGCCGGTCGACCTGGTCGGCCTGGCCCGCGCCTCGGTCGCCGCCGCCACCCCGACCGCGGCGTCGCGCGGGATCACCCTGGCCGCGGACCTGCCCGCCCGGGCCGAGGTCCTGGGGGACTTCGCCCGCCTCGGCCAGGCGCTGGACAACCTACTGACCAACGCCATCAAGTACAGCGACCGCGGCGACACGGTGACGGTCGTGGTCACCCAGGACGAGTCGGCGCGGCGTACCCGGGTGGCGGTGGTGGACACCGGTCGTGGGATCGCCGCCGACGAGCTGCCGCGGCTGACCGAGCGGTTCTTCCGCTCCGAGGAGCCGACCGTCCAGGAGCGCTTCGGCGTCGGCCTCGGGCTCTCGATCGTGGCGACCATCGTCTCCGCGCACGACGGTCGGATGGAGATCGACAGCACGCTGGGCGAGGGGTCGTCCTTCGCCGTGCTGCTGCCCACCGACGGCCCTGCTGCCGGTGGTTGAGGTGCGAGCGAAGCCGGCCCTGCCGGTGGTTGAGGTGCGAGCGAAGCCGGCCCTGCCGGTGGTTGAGGTGCGAGCGAAGCGAGCCTCGAAACCCCGGCTCAGCGGGGCACGATCATCCGGACCAGCCCCATCAGGCTGGAGCCGATGAAGCCCGCCCAGCTGAACGCGTCGTCCCAGAGGACCACCTTGCCGTCGCGGACCTCGAAGGTGCCGCGCACCCAGAACGACGTGCTCCACTTGCCGAGGCCGAGCAGGTCGGTGCGGTCGGTGAGCACGATGCCGGACTCCTCGCCGGTGTCGGTGGCGGCGACGTGGTGCCAGGTCACCTCGAACCGGCCGCCGCGCTCCATCATGTCCCGCAGCGCCTTGCTCACCTGCGGCCCACGCATCGTCGGCAGGTAGGTGTTCTTCCAGACCACCTCCTCGTCCAGGAGGTCGAGGGCGGCCTCGAGATCGTTGGCGGCGAGGCTGTCCAGCAGGTCGCGGACGACGGCTTCAGGGGAGCTCATGGCCTCAGCCTGCCTCAGGTCGCGAGGGCGCGGTTGGTGATGACGAGCCCCGTGACAGTGGTCTGGACGGGCGTCTGCGGCCCCGGGAGCGACGGGAGGGGTGGGCCGATTCGCTCCGCGCCAGAGGCCGCCGGTATGCTGCGCGAGGTTGTGACGGCCCCGCCGGCACTCCGCCGCCTTAGCTCAGTCGGTAGAGCGATTCACTCGTAATGAATAGGTCGTCGGTTCGATTCCGACAGGCGGCTCCATCTCGGAACCCCGTTCTGGCCAGCGCAGATCCTGCGCGGACAGGGCGGGGTTTCTCGTTGTCGTTCACCCGCCCATCCGTGTGACGGGCCTCCGGACCAGGTCGCTGCGCCAGTTGCGGACGTGGCGGACGACCTTGAAGCTGCGCGGGCCGGTGCGGCGGTTGCGTCAGAAGCGCAGCGTCGCGACGGCGATCCGGAGGAACTCGGTGGCCTCGGTGAGGGTGAGCATCTCGTCGCCGTCGCCGTCGCCGTCGCCGTCGCCGTCGCCGCGGCGGTTGTGCTGATGCGTGGTGGCGGTCATCGCTTCTCGTGGTTGCAGGGCTCGGGTTCCTTTGTGCAAGCAGGAAGTGCTCCGAATGGACACCATCGGTCGGTCGGATTCGCGGTGGGACGGTGACGGCTCGCGGGGGTGGTCCACGTGGATGCCGTTTCGGCGTCGCCGATGCGACTGCGAGATGCGCTCGTCTGAGGCTCGAGTCTCGTCGGAACGGGCTCCGTCCGCGGAGGAGTCAGCGCTGCAGATCGCTCGACGCCCCGCGCCTTGTGTCACGTGTGCTTGCAGCCGTTGCTCACGGCGTCGGTGCCGTGGTGGCGCAGGTTGGGCTGCTATTGATGCGACCTCGACGCTCGAAGCTGCGCCGCGGCGGGACGAGCCGGCCACCACCGGTCCAGTCCACCGGAGCTATTGCCTCCGTTTCGCACTCGGCGATCGTGGCAGGGCGCTACCGTGCGCAGTCCGTAGGTGAGCGGGATCCTCCAGGGAGAAGCGAGGCCACCGATGGCGTCAGCGAATCTGGTCCGAGGCATGTGGCGCCGGATGGTCGGGGCCGTCACGCTGTTGGTTCCGCTCGTGGGACATCGCAGCTCCGAGCGTGCGACGTGCGGTCGCGCCCGGCGATGGGGATTGAACATGCCAGGGAATCGCAGCAGCGCCATCATGTCGATCGTTGCGGTGTGCGCGCTGGTGGGTGCGACAGCGCCGGCCGGGGTTGCGCATGCCGCCGGGGAGGACGACCCACTGGCGCCGTGGTCGTTCCAGGTGTCCGTGGATTGGGTACGGACCGAGTCGTCCCTGAACCATCACCGCCAGGCCACCTTCGCCGACGCCGACGACGGGTCGATGGACTTCCGGTGGACCGCCTCGGACACATTCAGATACACACCGGGGTGCCCGTCCAACGACCAGTCGTGGGCGCTCTCCGGCGAAGGTGTCGGAGCCTTCACGGTCGGTGCGGTCGGGTTCCCCGGGGAGTGGGACGGCCTGCCTGCCGCGAACACCGTGTTCCCTGACGCGGAGCCCGGCGACTACACCTCGCTGATCCCGAACGGCATGTCGAATCTGGTCGGCCAGTACACCGTGGAGGAGTGCGGCGGCACCGAACCGATCATGGGTTCGGTCGAGCAGCCGGTGCTGACCGAGAACTTCCTGCTCGTCGGGACGGTCGACGACCTAGTCGCCGCGCCGACCGGGACGCGGTTCACGTACGAGTACAGCAAGACTGACGCGACCACGACCACCACCGTCACCATCTCCGCGTTCAAGGGGGCCTCGGACCGCGACGGCGACGGCGTCGTCGACGAGGCGGACTATTGCCCAGACGTGCCCGGGTCGATCGCGTTGACGGGGTGCCCAGGTTTCAGCGTCGAGGCGCAGCACGCCTACCTCGGCCTCGCCACGGGGATGACCGGCGGGGAGAGCGCTACTGTCCGGCCGCTCACGCCTGTCGGTGACCTGTCGTGGCTCGGAGAGGTCTGCATCGTCGAGACGTGGTCGGCGACGGTGAAGCATCCGCGGTCGACGCTTCCGGTTCTGTGGAACGGCGACATCTTGGAGGACCTGAGCGGGGTCGACGGCAGCCGGACTCAGCCGACCAGGCTGGTTGGCCCCAAGGAGGTGCCGAGGTTTCCAAAGGGCATCTACATCGAGAACATCAAGCTCAAGTCGTGCTCTACGGACCTGTTTGCGTTCCGCACGACCTCGATCTTCTCGGTCGCCGCGCTGTCCGGGGAGTTGATCGGCGTCAACCACGGCACGACGGTTACGGTCGCACGCGGTGACGGGCTCGTGGTCGCTACCGTCCCGCTCCCGTCCTCGTCCGCAGGTCCGGATCTCGTTGTGGAGTGGCTACAGCGCGACCTAGTCGAGTTCGGGTAGGTGAGGTACGGGCCTGACAACCTAGTGCGTCGGTCCGGGGGGGAAGGCGGTCAATGGTCGGCAAGTCGATCAAGGACTGGTCGGCCGGTCAGCGACGACGCGCGTGCTGATGTGGCCGGGCGGCCCCGCGCAGCCGTCGTGCTGCCAGCCGTTCTTGACCGGACCGCGTGCCATCTTGTTGCGTGGCGTCGCTCAGTGCGCGGGGCCGGACGCCGATCCACGAGCGACCTGCCGAGGCCGCCGTGGGGGCGCCGCACGGGCCCGTGGTCGGCTGCGGCGCGCCCGGCGAAGCGCGTCCGGTGGGTCCCTGCAACCTTCCCCCAGGCAGACGCGTACTCCCTTCGACTCCTCACCGAACGAAGGAACAGCCATGTCCGTCCCCCGTCTCCTCGCGGCGCTGACCGCGGGCCTGACCACCCTCGGCGCCGTCGCTCACGTCGCCCCGACCGCCGCGGCCGCCGACACCGGGCCCGGCTGGGTCACCGGCGTCGTCGTCGACACCTCGGGCAACCCGGTCGAGGGCGCGCTCGTCAACGTGCTCCCCCCGCGCAGAATCCCCGACCTCGAGCTCCTCGACTCGACGACCGACCGTCGCGCCCACACCGATGCCGACGGCAGGTTCCGGGTCCGCCAGGACTCCCGCGGCTTCCTCATCCAGGTCTGCGACGACCACTCGGACGCCCCGACCTCGTGCACCTTGCCGTCGGACGCCGCCCACCTGATGCGGTACGTCGGCCCGGACGGCCAGTTCGACAGCTGGGTGCTCCACACCGACCTGTACGACGCGACCGCGACCGACCTCGAGGTCGGCACGGTGGAGGTCCAGGACCCCGCCCGCATCGAGGGCACCCTGGAGGGCGCCGCCTTCGAGCGCATCCAGCTGATGCGTCTCAACGACACCGTCGCCTGGAACGGACAGACCGACCAGCACGGCGCCTTCGCGTTCGAGGGCCTGGTCCCCGGCGCCTACTACGTCAAGGCCGGCGGCTTCGGCAGCCTCCCGTGGAGGTCGGAGGAGGTGACCATCGACGCCGACCACCCCGGCCTCGTCCACGGCTCGCTCGACCATGGCGTCACGCTCACCGGTCGGGCGTTCCGGGAGGCGACGGGGACGCCTGCCCGGCGTACCGAGATCTTCCTGACGCACGGTGACGGGGAGCTGATCGCGAGCCTGTTCACCAACCGCCGCGGCAGGTACCGGTTCACCGGCCTCACCCCCGGCGACTACCGGGTCGGCAAGCTGCGGGAGGGCGGCGCCCTGATCCCGCACAGGGAGCGGGTGACGGTCGCCGAGGAGGACCAGAAGGTGACGGTGCCCGTGCCGCTCGTGCGCGGCGCGTCCGCGACGTTCCGCTTGCGGGGCACCGAGGGCCGCGTCGACAGTGAGCTGCGGACCCGAAGCGGCAAGGTCCTCTACCCGAACATCCTCCGCAAGGACGGCACCGCGACGTACCCCGGCCTGCGCCGCGGCACCTACACCCTGGTCGCCAAGGACGGGAACGGCTACGGCCTCACGACGTTCCGGGTCCGCGGCGCCCGGGCCTACGACCTCGGTCGGCTGCGGCTCGACAAGCCGCTGCTGACGCTGCGCGGCCGCGCCGCGCCCTATGCGACCGTCCAGGCCAACACCAGCGAGATCTGCCCGCCGGACGCTCCCCAGAAGTGGAACGGCTTCCAGGAGGTCGAGGCGGCCGACGCCAACGGACGTTACGTCATCCGCGGCCTCGTCCCGGGCGACAAGTGGACGGTCGCCGCGCACGGCTACCGGCAGAACTTCGCGCCGATCTGCCACGACAACGTCAAGATCCACGCCTCCCGGCGGTACGACATCCCGCTCGCCGTTGGTCGCATCCTCACTGGACGACTCGTGTACGCCGGAACCGACCGTCCGGCGATCACCAACATCGGCTACCAGGTGACCTACCCGGCGGGCCTCGCCACGAACCCGAATCCGGAGCGGCCGGCCCGGAGCCGGATCCGCGGCTCGTCGGGTGAGTTCACCATCACCCAGCTCTCGACGGGCACGGCCACCGGTGGCCTCGCCTCCACCCCGCTGGACATCCTCCCGGAGCTGTGGGTGCACATGCCCTACCAGCCCGGCACGCCGTTCTGGCTCGAGGCCCCGCAGCAGGACCTGACGATCGAGGGCGACGTCGACCTCGGGGACATCGAGCTGTCAGTGCACGGCGCCGCGTAGCCCAGCCGGACGCCCGCCCGGTTCCGCCGCACCCGCGGCAGAGCCGGGCGGGCGTCCATCTCCTCGTGCGGTCGTGTGCCTGACGCCTGCCTATGCGTCGTTCTCAGGCACACGACCCGCTCCGGGGCGGGCGGGCGCCGCGGCCGGCGCCCGGGCGCTCACTCCGGGCGCTTGACGGCGACCACCGGGCAGTTGGCGTCGAGGAGCACCTGCTGCGAGGCACTGCCGAGGAACAGCTTGCCCACGGGCGAGCGTCGGCGGAGGCCGATCACGATCAGGTCGGCGCTCACGTCCGCCGCCGCCGCGAGGATCTCCTCGGCGGGGGACTGGGCGAGCGCGGGCTGGCGCATCTCGTGGTCGACGCCGTCCGCGGTGAGCTTCGCGGCGAGCCCGTCCCAGTCGGCCGCGGGCGCGAAGGACGGGTGGGCGTCACTGCCGCGGACGCCCGAGTTGACCAGCACGAGCCGGCCGCCGTCGCGCTTCACCGCGGCGACGGCGTAGTCGACCGCGGCCACTCCTTCGGGCGTGGGCACGTAGCCCACCAGGATCGTCGTCATGGAGATCTCCCTGCTCGGTTGGAACGTGTGCCTCCGAGTGTCCGCGCACCGCAGGGCTCGCACCAGCCCCCTGCCCGGCAGGGTTCGAGGTGGACCGTCGGGGGCTGTCCGCGGTCGACCGGTCGTGTCAGCGGCGGCAGGTGATGCGCACGGCCGTGGGCGCGGCCGCGGTGCCCACCATCAGCGCCCAGATCATCAGGCCCGCCTGGCTCATCCCGGAGCCGGTGGCGACGAGGACGACCGCGGGCACGAGCAGCAGCACACCGAGCAGCAGTCGCTGCGTCCTCCGTGTCATCCGCGTCACCCCCCCGGGTCGCTCCGGCGCGCCTGATCCGCGCGAGTCAGGAACGCTAGATGCTGGGGGGCCGGAACGGAGCGGGCGACCCCGAGGGATCACCAACACTGGGCATCTGGTTGAGCATCCGGTTCGGCACGAAGGGCTGGAAGCCCGACGTCGGCGCCATCCGCTCGCTGAGCAGTCGCGCGGCGCGCCAGCAGCGCGCCGCGATCTGGTCCGGAGAGGTGGTCGAGAGGGGCTCGACCACCCAGTCCGTCAGCAGGCGCCGGATGCCGGCGTAGAGGAACGTGGTGAGGTCGTCGAGGGTCTCCCGGGGCAGCTGGTCGCCGTACGCCTCCTCGATCCGCTGCCGGGTGCCCGGGAGGAAGTACGCCGCGATCGCGTCCCCGACGTCCTCGGCGATCGGCCCCTCGAGCACCCGCCGGTAGAAGGCGCGGTGGGCCTCGAGGTGGCGGGCGAGGCTGACCAGGACCGGCGGCGGCGCGGCGCCGGGCCAGTGCATCTGGTCGCCGGAGGGGCCGGTGCCGACCTCGGCGTCGAGCATCGCGCGGGTGGCTGCGAGCACCACGCCGTTGGCGTCGGCGTAGTGGAGGTAGACGGTCTGCCGGGTGACCCCGGAGGCCGCCGCGAGGGCCGCCACCGACACCCGACGACCGCTGAGGACCAGTGCGATCGCGGCCTCGTGGAGGGCGTCGGCCGAGCGTTGCGCGCGGACGTCGCCCGAGGCGCTGCTGGCGCGCCTCCTTCGGCTCTCCGCGGTCACGGAGCCACTCTGCCGCCTTGATTTACAGGTGTCAATCAGAGGGAGTACCGTCTGATTGACACCTGTAAATCATGGCTGGTCAGAGGCCTGCGAGGACTCCCGGCCGTGAGTTCGTCCTGCCCTGGAGGCATCCATGCACCCCGATTCATCCGTGCCGGCGACCACCGCCGCCTCGCCGCTGCGCAGCCGCGCGCTGTGGCTGCTGCCCACCCTCGCGGTCACCCTGGTGATGGCCTGCCTGGCCGCGACGTACCTCGGCGGGCTGGTCAACACCGACGCCAACCTGTCCGGCTTCCCGCTCGCCGTCGTCAACTCCGACGCGGGCGCGACGGCGCCCGACGGCAGCCCCGTCCGCGTCGGTGACGAGGTCGCCGCCGGACTCCTCGCGGGGCTCGACGGCGACGAGTTCGACGTCGAGGAGCTCAGCGCCGCGGAGGCCGACGAGCGGATGGGCGACGGGTCGCTCTACGGCGTCGTCGTCCTCCCTGAGACCCTCAGCGCCGACGTCCTCGGCTGGGCCGCCTCCGCGGCCGGGGCGAGCCCCGAGGGCGAGGGCGCGGCGCGGCCGACCGTCGAGCTGGCCACCAACACCCGGGCCGGCAGCATGGCCGCGAGCATCGCCTCGGCGGCCGGGCAGCGCGCGCTCGCCGAGGTCGACGCCCGGGTCGGGCAGCAGCTGACCGAGCAGGTGCGGCTGCAGTTGGACGCGGCCGACGCGGGGCCGCTCTCGGCGGTCGAGACCGCGGCCCTCGCGAGCCCGCTCGACGTCGAGGTCACCGCCTACGACCCGCTGCCCTCGGGCACGGGCCGCGGACTCTCGGCGTTCTACTACGCACTGCTGCTCGTGATGGCCGGCTTCTCCGGGTCCATCGGCGCCACCACGCTGATCGATGCCCGGCTCGGGTTCGTCCCCGACGAGATGGGCCCGCGCTACCGGCACCGCCCGCACTCGGGGTTGAGCCGTCGTACGACGCTGGCGCTGAAGTGGGCGGTGATGGGGCTGGCCGCGGTCTGCGTCTCGACCGTCTACGTGGCGATCGGCGCCGCGCTGGGGATGCCGATCGACCACCCGTGGCTGCTGTGGGTCTTCGGGTTCGCCATGATCTGGTCGATCGCGATCGTCGTGAACGCCGTCAACGCCCTGGTCGGCAACCTCGGGATGACCGTCAACCTCTTCATCTTCATCGTGCTCGCGCTGCCCTCGGCCGGCGGCACCCTCCCGCTGGAGGCCGTTCCGCCGTTCATCCGCTGGCTCGGCTCGTTCGAGCCGATGCACCAGGTGTACGTCGGCGCGCGGGCGATCCTCTACTTCGACGGCGGCTGGGACGCCGGCCTCGGCCGCGCGCTCGTAGCGGCGGGTGTCGCCGCCGCGCTCGGACTCCTGGTCGGCCTGGTCGGCACCCGCGCCTACGACCGGCGCGGGCTCGGGCGGGTGCACCGGGAGGTGCGCGCGGAGGGGCTGACCGCCGAGCCCGCCTCGGCCTGAGTCTCGAGGCGGGTCGTGTGCCTGACGCCCGCCGATAGGTCGTTCTCAGGCACACGACCCTGCCCCGCTCAGTCGTGGATCCGCCGCGTGCCCAGGAACTCCACCATCGCCGGGTCGCGGTGGGAGAAGAAGAGGCTCTCGCCGGTGTCCAGGGTCGCGATCCGGTCCATCTCGTCGACGGTGAGCTCGAAGTCGAAGACGTCGAGGTTCTCCGCCATCCGCTCCGGGCGGACCGACTTGGGGATCACCACGATCTCGCGCTGCACCAGCCAGCGCAGCACCACCTGGGCGACCGTGCGGCCGTGGGTCTCGGCGATCTCGCCGAGCAGCGGGTCGCCGAAGAGGTTGTTGCGGCCCTCGGCGAACGGGCCCCAGGACTCGTGCTGCACCCCGCGCTCGGCCATCGCGCCATGCTCGTCGTACCGCTGGTAGAAGGGGTGGGTCTCGACCTGGTTGACCGCCGGGGTGACGTCGTTGTGGACGATCAGGTCGACCAGTCGGTCGAGGTGGAAGTTCGAGACCCCGATCGCCCGCGTCAGGCCGCGGTCCTGGAGGTGCTCCATCGCCCGCCACGAGCCGTAGTAGTCGCCGTACGGCTGATGGATCAGGTAGAGGTCGAGGTAGTCCAGCCCCAGCGCCCGCAGTGAGGACTCCGCGGCGGCCGACGTGGCCCGCTCGCCGGTGTCCTGGACCCAGAGCTTGGTGGTCACGAACAGCTCCTCGCGCGGTACGCCGGAGGCGGCGATCGCGCGACCCACCCCCTCCTCGTTCCCGTACGCCGCGGCGGTGTCCAGGTGGCGGTAGCCGGCGGCCAGGGCGTCGGCGACCACGCGCTCGGTCTCCTCCGGGGGCACCTGGTAGACGCCGAAGCCGAGGACCGGCATGGTGACGCCGTTGACGAGCGTGACGGTGGGGATCGCTGCAGACATCGGGGCACCCTCCTCGGGCGGGGCGGCCGGGCGGGCGGGGACGGCCGTGCCCTCCACCCAACACCCCCGCGGGCCGGAACGGGAGCCCTCCCGCGCCGCGGGGTCTTCCGGCGGAGGCCGCCGGCCGACAGACTGCCAGGGAGTCGACCGCGAGGAGGCGCGATGACAGCGACCCGGACCGCCCCGGCGCCGCCGAGCCCGGAGACCGGGCGGACGCTCTCCGGGCGGGCCAGGACCGTCGCGTTCGGCACCATCGCGCTCGGCATGCTGCTCGCCGCGCTGGACGGCACGATCGTGGCCACCGCGCTGCCCACGATCGTGGGCGACCTCGGCGGCGGGACGCACATGGCGTGGGTGGTCACGGCGTACCTGCTGGCGCAGACCGCGGTCACCGCGGTGGTGGGCAAGCTTGGCGACCAGTTCGGCCGGAAGAACATGTTCCAGGTCAGCGTCGTCGTCTTCATCCTCGGGTCGGCCATGTGCGGCGCGGCGCCCGGGATGACCTGGCTGATCGTCTCCCGGGCGATCCAGGGCCTGGGCGGTGGCGGCCTGACGGTGACCGCGATGGCCCTGATCGCGGACATCATCCCGCTGCGCGACCGGGGCAAGTACCAGGGCGCGCTCGGCGCGGTCTTCGGCGTGGCGACGGTGATCGGGCCCCTGCTCGGCGGGCTCTTCACGGACCACCTCAGCTGGCGCTGGTGCTTCTACGTCAACGTGCCGCTGGCGATCGTGGTGATCATCGTCGCCGGGCGCACCATCCCCGGCGGCGGCTCCGGGTTGAAGCACCGGATCGACTACCTGGGCATGGCCGCGGTCTCGGTCGGTGCCGGCGCGCTGGTGCTGGCCACCAGCTGGGGCGGCACCGAGTACCCGTGGGACTCCTGGCAGATCATCGGCCTGCTGGTGCTGGGCGTCGCGGTCCTGACCGCGTTCGTGCTGATCGAGCTGCGCGCCGCCGAGCCGGTGCTGCCGATGCGGCTGTTCAGCCGCCGGGTCTTCTCCTACTGCGGCGCCCTCTCCTTCGTCGTCGGCTTCACGATGATGGGATCGATGACGTTCCTGCCGACGTTCTTCCAGTTCGTGCTGGGGGAGTCCGCGACCGTCTCCGGGCTCTCGATGCTGCCGATGGTGGTCGGGCTGATGGCGACCTCCATCACCGTCGGCGGCGTGGTCGGCCGCACCGGGCGCTACAAGATCTTCCCGGTGATCGGCACCCTCGTCGTCGCCGCCGCGATGCTGCTGATGTCGACGATGGACCCCGACACGGCCAAGTGGGTCACCGGGCTCTACCTGTTCATCCTCGGCCTCGGCATCGGGCTGAGCATGCAGGTGCTGACCATCATCGTGCAGGGCTCGGTGCCCTACAGCGACCTGGGGGTGGCCACCTCGGGGGTCACCTTCTTCCGGACCATGGGCGGCGCGTTCGGCACCGCGATCTTCGGCACCCTCTACGCGAACTTCCTCGCAGACCGGCTGCCGCAGGCGGTCGCGGAGTCGCAGGTGCCGCCCGCGTCCGCGGCCGTCCCCGCGGATCTGCACGAGCTGCCCGCTCGGGTGATCCGACCCATCGTGGAGGCGTACGCCGAGTCGCTCAGCGAGGTCTTCCTCTGGGCGGCGCCGGTGGCGCTGGTCGCCTTCGTGCTGGCGCTGCTGCTGCCGCAGGTGAAGCTCGCCGACAGCCTGGCCCCGGACGCCAACGACATGGGTCAGGCGTTCGCGGCCCCGGAGGACCCGCCCAACCGCGACCTGTTCACCCGGCAGGTGGTCACGCTGCTCTACGGCCGCGGTCGGGACGGGATCACCGAGGTGCTGGAGTCGGACCGGGTCGCCATCGACGCCGGGTGGGCGTGGGGCCTGGCACAGGTCTACGGGCTCACCGCGTCGGGCCGCACCGCCGACGTGCGGGTGATCGCGGGATCGCGGCGGATGCCGGCCGGCGTACTGGCGCCGTTGTTCGCGCAGCTGCTGGACGAGGGCTACCTGGCCGGTCTGCCGAACGACATGGTGCTCACCGACCGCGGCGAGGTGGCGGTCGACGGCCTGCGGGAGGCACTCAGCGAGTGGATCATCGGCCACCTCGACATCGTCCCTGCCGACACGAGCGAGATCACCGAGGTCGTCGGCGACCTGGCCCGGCAGCTGGTGATCGACCGGGTCGACAACCCGGTGCTCCCGCCGCGGCTGCTGGCCATCACCGGCGCGGAGTAGCCCGGGCCGGTGACGGCGAACCGTCGCGGCGGGGCTCCTCGGTGCGGATAGCGTGGCCGCATGAGACTCGGAATGGTGATCGACTACGCCCGCGGCTTCGCCGAGACGGTGGAGCGCGTGCAGGCGTACGAGCAGGCGGGCCTGGAGCTGGTGGCGATCCCGGAGGTCTACTCCTTCGACGCGCCCAGCCAGATCGGCTACCTGGCCGCGAAGACGGAGAAGATCGAGCTGATGTCGGCGATCCTGCCGATCTACTCGCGTACCCCCGCGTTGACCGCGATGACGGCCGCGGGCCTGGACTTCGTCTCCGGCGGCCGGTTCACGCTCGGGCTCGGTGCCTCGGGCCCGCAGGTGATCGAGGGCTTCCACGGCGTCAAGTACGACGCCCCGCTCGGCCGCACCCGCGAGGTGGTCGAGATCTGCCGCCAGGTGTGGCGGCGCGAGCCCGTGGTCTTCGAGGGCAAGCACTACACGGTGCCGCTGACCAAGGAGCACGGCGGCTCGGGCCTGGGCAAGCCGCTGAAGATCATCAACCGCCCCGTCCGCTCCTCCATCCCGGTCTCGATCGCCGCGCTCGGGGAGAAGAACGTGGCGATGGTGGCCGAGATCGCCGAGGGCTGGCAGCCGCTCTTCTTCCACCCGGGCCGCTACCGGGAGGCGTGGGGCGAGGCGCTGGAGTCCGGCTTCGCTCGTCGGGACCCGTCGTTGGGCGAGCTGGACATCCAGCTGCAGATCGCCTTCCACCTCGGTGAGCCGTCGCCGGAGGCCGTGGCCGCGGTCCGCAACCAGCTGGCGCTCTACGTCGGCGGCATGGGCGCGCGCGGCAAGAACTTCTACAACCAGCTGGCCTGCCGCTACGGCTACGAGGCCGAGGCGAAGGAGATCCAGGACCTCTACCTGGACGGCCGCAAGGCGGAGGCGGCCACGGCCGTCCCCGACGACCTGGTCGACGCCGTCTCGCTGATGGGGTCCGAGGACGTCATCCGCCGCAAGCTCGGCGAGCTCGACGCCGCCGGCGTGCGGACCCTGCTCCTCAACCCGGTCGCCGAGAGCGACGAGGAGAAGGTCGAGCACGTCCGGCGGCTGGCCGAGATCGTGCGGGAGCCGGTCGCGGGCTGAGGCTCAGGCTCGTCGTCACATCCCGATTGGCCCCGCAAACGCCGGTGGAGGGGGCCATTCTGGATGTGACGACGCGGTTCGGACGCCGGCCCTCAGCTGATCCGGCGGAAGTGTCGGTCGTGGTGGACCAGCGGGTCCTCGCCCGGGCCGAGGTCGACGGCGGTGACCGAGGCGAGCACCAGCCAGGCCTGGCCGGCGGGGATCACCTGGTGATGGTCGAACCAGAAGGTCGCCAGCGCGTCGGGCAGCGCCGGGAGGCCGCCCTCCTGGCCGGGGCGCGTGGTCCAGCCCTGTGCGGCGGTGAACCGCTCCGCCCCGCGGGTGGCGAAGGCGGCGGCGAGGTCGGCGTGCTGCTCGCCGAGCAGGTAGACGGCGCCGCCACCGGCGCCCGCGATCGTCGCGCCGGAGACGCTGGAGCGGAGCACCGAGAAGGACAGCAGGGCCGGGTCGGCGCTGACGGAGGCAACGCTCGAGGCGGTCAGCCCGACCGGTCCGTCCGGGGTCGCGCAGGCGACCAGCGCCACGCCGTTCGGCTGGCGCCGGAACCCGCTCTTGAAGGCGTCGGCGAGATCGGCGCGATCGGCCTCCGGCCGGTCCGTGGAACCGGTCGCGAGGTCCGTCGCGAGATCGGTCACGAGCTCCGTCACGCTGACTCCCACCAGTCGCCCTTCCTGTCGGCGTCGCCGTTCACCGTAGAACTACGGCCCGGCCGGGGTTCATCCCGAGGAGTTGTGCGATAGGTCACGCCCGAACGGGAGCGACGCGTCAGCCGGGCCCCGGCGACGAGGCAGCGGGGAGCCGGCGAGGAGTCAGCGAGGAGTCAGCGAGGAGTCAGCGAGGAGTCAGCGGAGCGTCGGCGAGCGCCGCCGACAGCACCTCCAGCTGTCGCGGGTCGTCGCTGGTCGGGATCAGCTGCACCTCGTCCGCCCCCAGGTCGGCGAAGTCCTGGAGGGTCGCGCGCAGTTGCTCGACCGTCCCGGCGAACCCCGCGGTCGGGGCCAGCGCGTCGACGAACGCGGCCGGGATCCAGTTCATGTAGTGGCGCAGGTGCCGGTGGATCTGCGCCCGCGGGTCCGGCGAGGTCTCGGCGAGCGCGAACCAGAACGAGGTGGTCAACCGCGGCGCCGGTCGCCCCGCCTCGGCCCAGGCCTTCCGGGCGACGTCGAAGAGCTCCGCGGTCGCGGCGAGGTCGAGGTCGAGGCTCATCCCGGCCAGCCCGTCGGCCCACTCCGCGGCAGCGGCCAGCGTCCGCGGGCCGTGGGTGCCGACCAGCAGCGGCGGCCCGCCGGGTCGGTACGGCGGTGGGCCGACCGGCAGGGTCGAGCCGGTGACGTTCTCGCCGGACCAGACCCGCCGCATCGTGCTGGCCCGTTCGGCCAGGTCGGCGATCCGCCGGGTCGACCAGTCGGCGCCGACGGCGGCGTAGTCCTCCTCCCGCCCGCCGACGCCGAGCCCGACGGTGAGCCGGCCCGCGCAGAGCCGGTCCGCGGTGGCCAGGGCCTTCGCCAGCGCCACCGGGTCGTGCAGCTGCGGGACGATCACGGTCGTGGTGATCGGGACCCGCGACGTCCACGCCGCGACCGCACCGAGCAGCGTCAGCGCGTCGGGGTTGTCGAAGGCGATCCGCTCCCCGAACGCCAGCGAGGAGAAGGGCCCGGAGTCGATCGCGGCCGCCCAGGTCCGCAGGGTCTCGGGCCCGATGTCGGGCTCCATCACCGGCAGGGTCAGCCCGACATCCATCCGCTCCGCGATCACCCCGCCACCCTGGCAGGTCGCGCCGGGGGAGGAGAACAGGTTCTACCGATCGGCCGACCGCTGTTAGCCTCCCCGGGCATGACCGACGAGACGCCGTACCCCCTTCCGTACGCCGACCACGACCTGGCCGGCCAGGTCGCTCTCGTGACCGGCGCCTCCTCGGGTCTCGGCGACCGGTTCGCGCGGGTCCTCGCCGCCGCCGGCGCGAAGGTGGCCGTCTGCGCCCGCCGGGTCGAGCGGCTCGACGCCTTGGTCGCGGAGATCGCCGCCGCGGGCGGCACCGCGGTCGCCGTACCGCTCGACGTCACCGACGCCGACGCGATCACCGCCGCCGTGGACGCGGCCGAGGAGGCTCTCGGCCGGGTCACCATCCTGGTCAACAACGCCGGAATGCCGGACGCGCGGCTGGCGCACAAGATGAGCGTGGAGTTCGTCGACACGGTGATCGCCACCAACCTGCGTGGTCCGTGGCTGATGGCGACCGAGGTCGCCAAGCGGCTGATCGCGGCCCGCGAGCCGGGGCGGATCGTCAACATCTCCTCGATGGCCGGCTTCGCCACCATCGGCCCCGGTTCGGCGCTGTACGTGACCACGAAGGGCGCGGTGAACCGGATGACCGAGGCGCTCGCGGTGGAGTGGGCGCGGAACCGGATCAACGTCAACGCCATCGCGCCCGGCTCGTTCCGCTCCGAGATGATGGACGGGATGCTGGAGCGGATGGGCGACTTCACCCCGGCGCTGCCGCGCCAGCGGCTCGGCGACCCGGCCCAGCTCGACAGCACGCTGCTCTACCTGGTCTCGCCGGCCTCGGAGTTCGTCACCGGCACCGTGGTGAAGGTCGACGACGGCCAGATGCCCCGCTGACCGGGAGGACGCGCGCTCCCCGTCGCCTCCTCGCGGCATCGTGACGCGGGTCGGCGGAAGGTCTCCGCCGACCCGCGGGACGGAGGGCTCGGATGGGACGGCTGCAGGACCGGGTGGCGGTGGTGACCGGCGGGGCCGCCGGGATCGGCCGCGCGATCGTGGAGACGTTCGCCGACGAGGGGGCCCGCGTGGTCCTCGTCGACCGGGAGCTCGACGGGGCGGCGGGCCTGCTGGAGGCGTACGGCGACCGGGTGGCCGCCGTACGCGGCGACGTCGCCGAGCGGGCGACCGCCGAGGCGGCCGTCGCGGAGGCCGTGGCGCGGTTCGGCTCGCTGTCGGTGCTCGTCACTTGCGCGCAGGGCTCGGTGCAGAAGCCGTTCCTCGAGCAGTCCGTGGACGACCTGGAGGTCTCGCTGCGGTCGGGGCTGCACCAGACCTGGCACTTCCTCCAGGTGGCCCACCCGCACCTGAGGGTGGCCGGCGGCTCGGTGATCACCTTCGCCTCGGGCGCCGGACTCGACGGGATGCCCACCCAGTCCTCCTATGCCGCGGCCAAGGAGGCGATCCGGGGCCTGAGCCGGACCGTCGCCAACGAGTGGGCGCGCGACGGCATCCGGGTCAACACGATCTGCCCGATCGCCGCCACCGAGGGGGTCCAGCGGTGGGCCGCGGCGTTCCCCGACGACTACGCGCGCTCGGCCGCCAAGGTGCCGATGGGTCGCTGGGGCGACCCGCGCGCCGACGTGGCTCCGATCGTGCTCTTCCTGGCCAGCGACGACAGCCGCTACATGACCGGGCAGACGCTGATGGCCGACGGGGGATCGATCAAGCTGCGGTGAGGGGCGCCGCCGGGGTGGGTCGTGTGCCTGACACCTACCCATAGGGGGTTCTCAGGCACACGACCCACCCCGGGTGGGTGCGCCTACGCGCCGGTGACCCCACGGCCCAGCAGCGCCCGCGACTCCGCGCGCCCGTCCAGCGCCCGGGTGGTCCGGTGCTCGATGCGCCAGCCCTCCGGCGTACGGACCAGCTGGAAGAGGTTCACCCCGGCGCGGACCACCAGGTAGCGCTCCTGGTGGTGGACGACGAGCAGCGAGTGGCAGACCGCCCGGGCGCTGTCCCCGGTCACGGTGACGTGCGCGGGGCCGAGGAAGTGGGCGGCGCCGCGGCCGATCAGGCCCTGGTGCGCGTCGCTGGTGACCATCGCGCGCACCTCGTCGGCCGAGCCCATGTAGAGCTCGTCGACGTCGTAGACGCCGTCGGTGGTCCACAGCTCGGCCACCTCGTCGGGCAGCCCGGCGTCGACCAGCGGACCGTAGGACGCGACGAGCTTCTCGATCGCCCGCTCGTCCTCGACCTGCGCAAGTCGCGCCTCCAGCCGCTCCAGCCGCTCCAGCCGCTCGAACAGTCCCGCCTCGTCGCTCATGCGGCCGATTGAACCGGCCGGATGGCTAGCGTGCCCGGGGCCTCCCGGTGAGCGGTTCCGAGGAGAACCCCGATCGGCGGGCTGATGCCCTTCCGTGGTCTGGGTCACCGTGCCTATAGTGGGCGCAGTTAGTTGGACTTCCAACTAGTTATTCGGGCGTCAAACGAAGGGTCACTCACCATGGTCAACCGGATCGGTCACTTCATCGGCGGCGAGCGCGTCGCCGGCACCTCGGGCCGCACGGCCGACGTGTTCGACCCGAACACGGGCACCGTGCAGGCGCAGGTCGACCTGGCCAGCGCCGAGGAGGTCGCGCACGCGATCGAGGTCGCCGCCGCCGCGCAGGTCGAGTGGGCCGCCACCAACCCGCAGCGCCGCGCGCGGGTGCTGGCCAAGTTCATCGCGCTGGTCAACGACGAGATGGAGGACCTGGCCCGGCTGCTCAGTGCCGAGCACGGCAAGACCGTCCCGGACGCCAAGGGCGACATCCAGCGCGGCCTCGAGGTGATCGAGTTCGCCACCGGTGCTCCGCACCTGCTCAAGGGTGAGTACAGCACCGCCGCCGGCACCGGGATCGACGTCTACTCGATGCGCCAGCCGCTCGGCGTCGTCGCCGGCATCACCCCGTTCAACTTCCCGGCGATGATCCCGCTGTGGAAGGCCGGCCCGGCCCTCGCCGCCGGCAACGCGATGATCCTCAAGCCCTCCGAGCGCGACCCCTCCGTGCCGATGCGCCTGGCCGAGCTCTTCATCGAGGCCGGCCTGCCGGCCGGTGTGCTCAACGTCGTGAACGGCGACAAGGAGGCCGTCGACGCGCTGCTGCACCACGAGGAGATCAAGGCCGTCGGCTTCGTCGGCTCCACCCCGATCGCGGAGTACATCTACTCCACCGCGACCGCGAACGGGAAGCGCGCCCAGTGCTTCGGCGGCGCCAAGAACCACATGATCGTGATGCCCGACGCCGACCTCGACAAGGCCGCCGACGACCTGGTCGGCGCCGGCTTCGGCTCCGCCGGCGAGCGCTGCATGGCGATCTCCGTCGCCGTCCCGGTCGGCCAGGAGACCGCCGACGCACTGGTCGAGAAGCTCCGCACCCGGATCGACAAGCTCACCGTCGGTCACTGCCACGACGCCGACTCCGACTACGGGCCGCTGGTCACCGCGGAGGCCAAGGAGCGCGTGCTCACCTACATCGGGATCGGCGAGCAGGAGGGCGCCGACCTCGTCGTCGACGGCCGCGACCTGGTCGTGGACGGCTACGAGGAGGGCTGGTTCGTCGGCCCCACCCTCTTCGACAACGTCACCACGGACATGCGGATCTACCAGGAGGAGATCTTCGGGCCGGTGCTGTCGATCGCCCGGGTCGACGACTACGAGGAGGCGCTGCGGCTCGCGAACGAGCACGAGTACGGCAACGGCGTCGCCATCTTCACCCGCAGCGGCGCCACCGCCCGCGACTTCGCCGCCCGGGTCAACGTCGGCATGGTCGGCGTCAACGTGCCGATCCCGGTGCCGATCGCGTACCACACCTTCGGCGGCTGGAAGCGCTCCGGGTTCGGCGACCTCAACCAGCACGGACCGGACTCGTTCCGCTTCTACACCAAGACCAAGACGGTCACCCAGACCTGGCCGGCCGGCGAGGCGGGCGAGTCCGCGGGCTCCAGCTTCGTCATCCCGACGATGGACTGAGCGGGGCTGACGGAGCCGTGACGCTCACGCAGGAGAGTGAGGAGACCCGCGCGGTCGTGCACGCGGTGCGCAAGTTCGCCGAGAGCGAGCTCGCCCCGAACGCGATCGCCTGGGACCGGGAGAAGCACTTCCCGGTGGACGTGCTGCGCCGGGCCGGCGAGCTCGGCCTGGGCGGCATCTGGGTCGCCGAGGACGTGGGCGGCTCGGGGCTGACCCGCCTCGACGGCGTACGGATCTTCGAGGAGCTGGCCAAGGGCGACCCGTCGATCGCGGCCTACATCTCCATCCACAACATGGTCACCTCGATGATCGACCGCTACGGCAGCCCGGAGCAGCGGGAGCGATGGGTCCCCGCCCTGGCCTCCATGGAGCACCTGGCCAGCTACTGCCTGACCGAGCCCGACGCGGGCTCGGACGCGGCGGCGATCCGCACCAGCGCGCGCAAGGTCGAGGGCGGCTACGTCCTCGACGGCGTCAAGCAGTTCATCTCCGGGGCCGGCAGCACCGACGTCTACCTGGTGATGGCCCGTACGTCGGACGACGGCGCCCGCGGCGTCAGCTCGTTCATCGTCCCGCGCGACGCCGAGGGCCTCTCGTTCGGCGCCAACGAGGACAAGATGGGCTGGAACGCCCAGCCGACCCGGCAGGTGATCCTCGAGGGCGTCCACGTCCCCGACGACCAGCGCCTCGGCGAGGAGGGTCGCGGCTTCGCGATCGCGATGGGCGGCCTGGACGGCGGCCGGATCAACATCGCCGCCTGCTCGCTGGGCGGCGCGCAGTTCGCGCTGACCACGGTGCTCGCGCACCTGCGCACCCGCACCGCGTTCGGCTCACCGCTGATCGAGCAGTCGACCCTGCAGTTCCGGCTGGCCGACATGGAGACCAACCTGCACGCCGCCCGCTACCTGCTGCACAACGCAGCCGCGGCGCTGGATGCCGACACCCCCGACGCGACCAAGCTCTGCGCGATGGCCAAGCGGTTCGTCACCGACTCCTGTTTCGAGGTCGCCAACGACGCGCTGCAGCTGCACGGCGGCTACGGCTACCTTCGGGAGTACGGCATGGAGAAGGTGGTCCGCGACCTGCGCGTCCACCAGATCCTCGAGGGCACGAACGAGATCATGCGGCTCGTGGTGGGTCGCGCACTGGTACGGGAGGTGGCATGACGGCCGAGGCCGTGAACGGGGGCGGAGCCGAGACGACGCAGCCGCCCGTCCTGGTACGACGAGCCGGCCACGCCGGCTACCTGGAGCTCAACCGGCCGAAGGCGATCAACGCCCTCACCCTGGAGATGGTCGACATCATCTCCGCCGCGCTCGAGGAGTGGGTGACCGACGACGAGGTGAAGGTCGTGGTGCTCACCGGCGCCGGCGAGCGCGGCCTGTGCGCCGGCGGCGACATCGTCGCCCTGTGGCACGACGCCAAGGCCGGCGGCACCGACGCCGCCGAGTTCTGGGCGGCGGAGTACCGGCTCAACGACGCCATCAAGCACTACCCGAAGCCGTACGTCGCGGTGATGGACGGGATCGTGCTCGGCGGTGGCATCGGGCTCTCGGCCCACGGTGCGTTCCGGATCGTCACCGAGCGCTCCTCGATCGGGATGCCCGAGACCGGCATCGGCTTCCTCCCCGACGTGGGCGGCACCTGGCTGCTCTCCCGCGCGCCCGGCGAGACGGGCACCCATCTGGCGCTCACCGCCGGCTCGGTGCGGGCCGGCGACGCGATCGCGATCGGGATGGCCGACCACTACATGGAGAGCGCGCAGATCCCGGCGCTGCTCGACCTGCTCGCCACCAAGGACGTCGAGCACGCGATCGGCGCCCTCGCCGAGGGCGAGCCGCCGTCGTCGGACCTGCTCGCCGCGCGGTCGTGGATCGACGAGGCGTACGCCGGCGACGACGTGGCCGCGATCCTCGACCGGCTCCGGGCCCGGCCCGAGCCCGAGGCGCAGAAGGCCGCCGACCGGATCGCCGGCAAGTCGCCGACCTCGCTGGCGATCACGCTGCGCGCGCTCCGCGAGGCCACGTCGTACGCCGACCTGGCCGACGCCCTCGAGGTGGAGTACCGCCTCGCGCTGCGCTGCCACGGCCACCATGACTTCGTCGAGGGGATCCGGGCGCAGGTGGTCGACAAGGACCGCGACCCGCGGTGGAGCCCGGCCTCGATCGCCGAGGTGACCACCGCGGAGGTGGACGCCTTCTTCGCACCGCTCGGCGCCGACGAGCCCGCCGAGCTCGGCCTCCCCGGCACGCCCCCACCCACGTCGACGACGACCACCACCCCCGGCAAGGAGCAGCACTGATGAAGATCGGATTCCTCGGGCTCGGCCACATGGGCGGCCCGATGGCGGCCAACCTGGTCAAGGCCGGCCACACCGTCCGCGGCTACGACCCGGTGCCCGCCTCCCAGGAGACCGCCCGCGCCGCCGGGATCGACGTGGTCGACTCCGCGGCCGCCGCGGCCACCGACGTCGACGCCGTCGTCTCCTCCCTGCCCAACGGCGCGATCGTCCTGGCGGCGTACGACGAGGCGCTGCCGGCGGCGGCCCCGGGCACGCTCTTCGTCGACTCCTCCACGATCGCCGTCGACGACGCCCACGAGGCCGCGCTGCGGGCGACGAAGGCGGGCCACCGGTTCGTCGACGCGCCCGTCTCCGGCGGCGTCGTCGGCGCCGAGGCGGGCACGCTGACCTTCATGGTCGGCGCGTCCGAGGCGGACCTGGAGGCCGTGCGGCCGGTGCTGGAGCCGATGGCCGGCCGGGTCGTGCACTGCGGTGAGGTGACCGCCGGCCAGGTCGCCAAGCTGTGCAACAACCTCATCCTCGCGGTCTCGATGGCCGGGGTCAGCGAGGCGCTGGTCGTCGGCGAGCGGCTCGGGCTGAGCCACCAGGCGTTCTACGACGTCGTCTCCACCTCGTCGGGCAGCTGCTGGGCGCTGAACACCAACTGCCCGGTGCCGGGGCCGGTGCCGACCAGCCCCGCCAACCGGGACTACCAGCCGGGGTTCGCCACGGCGCTGATGAACAAGGACCTCGGGCTGGCGATGGCGGCGGTGGAGAAGACCGGCACGGACGCCCCCGTCGGCACCCTGGTCGCGGATCTGTACCGTGCCTTCGGCGAGGCCGGCGGCTCCGGCCTCGACTTCTCGGCCATCATCCAGCAGATCCGTGGGGAGAGCGCGTGAGCGACTACGAGAACATCATCGTCGAGCGGGACGGCCGGGTCGGCCTGATCACACTCAACCGTCCCAAGGCGCTCAACGCGCTCAACGCGGCGCTGATGCGCGAGGTGGTCGCGGCCGCCGAGGAGTTCGACCGCGACACGGGGATCGGCGCGATCCTGCTGACCGGCTCCGAGCGTGCCTTCGCCGCCGGCGCGGACATCAAGGAGATGGGCGCGCAGTCCTACCAGGACATGTACCTGGCCGACTGGTTCGGCCTGTGGGACCGCTTCGCCGCCGTGCGGACGCCGGTCGTCGCCGCGGTCTCCGGCTACGCGCTCGGCGGCGGCTGCGAGCTGGCGATGATGTGCGACATCCTGCTCGCGGCCGACACCGCGAAGTTCGGCCAGCCCGAGATCACCCTGGGCACCATCCCCGGCATCGGCGGCTCCCAGCGCCTGACCCGGGCCGTCGGCAAGGCCAAGGCGATGGACCTGCTGCTCACCGGCCGCCAGATGGACGCCGAGGAGGCCGAGCGCGCCGGTCTGGTCGCCCGGATCGTGCCGTCGGGTGAGCTGATGACGGTGGCCCGCGAGGTCGCCGACAAGGTCGCCGGCCTCTCCCTCCCCGCCGTGTACGCCGCCAAGGAGGCCGTCACGGTCGCCATGGAGTCGACGCTGGCCGAGGGCGTCCGGTTCGAGCGCCGCACGTTCTACGCGACGTTCGCGTTCGACGACCGGAGCGAGGGGATGAGCGCGTTCTCCGAGAAGCGGAAGCCGGACTGGTCGCACCGCTGAGTCGCGGTGGTTGAGGTGCGAGCGAAGCGAGCCTCGGAACCACCACGCCGCGGGCCGCGGTAGCGCCTTGGTTTCGAGGCTCCTCGCCAGAGCTCGTCGCACCTCAACCAGCGGCGGCGCGTCAGAACGGCTCGGATCGGCGCGTCAGCCGCCCTGCGGCAGGCGCATCGGGGCGGTGCGGTCCCACGCCAGGTCGGCGCCGCCGGGCCGCTCCAGCAGCGCCCAGCTGCGGAAGGTCTCGGTGCCGTCGAAGCCGCCCAGGCAGCGCGCGGGGACGACCTGCTTGACGATGTCCCGGTCGCGGTCGATCCGCTGTGTGGCGGCCCGGCAGCGGTGGTCGGTCGGGTCGCCGATCTCCTCGCTCGCGGACACCACGTAGACCTTGCGGTGGTGTGACGGCAGGGACAGCACCGTCAGCCGCGAGCGCGGCGGGCCGATCATGGTGCCGAGCGCCTGGTCGTACCGCGCGCCGTGCAGCACCCGGTCGATCCGGTAGGTGATCCTCAACAGCTTCGGCCGTCCGTCGTCGTCGAGGCGCAGCGCGTAGCGGATGCGGCTGAGGTCGACCGACCGGAGCACCCGCTCGGGGGCGTTGCCGCTGCTCGTGTCCGGACGCACGTCGCCGACCGGGTCGCTCGCCGTGGTGGACAGGGCCACCGGCTGGTGCGGGGTTCCGGCGTGCGTCGGTGCGGCGGCGAGTGCACCGGCGCCGAGCGCGAGGAGCAGCGAGAGGGCAGTACGGCGGGCGCGGTGCGGCATGCGTGACTCCATCGTCAGGGCCCCGACGCCGGGGCAGAGAACCGAACGAGCGGACCGGGCGCCAGGTCACGCGTCGTGCCCGACTGGCCCGGGCAGTCGGCGCCGACTCGGCTCAGAAGGGCTCGGGCGGCGCCTGCGGCTCGCGGAAGTCACCGTGCCGCTGCCGGAACCCGGCCAGCAGCCGCGACAGCGTCTGCAGCTCGTCGGCGCCGAAGTCGACCGCCTCGAAGACCTGCTCGTTGAGGGCGTCCGTGGCCGACGCGACGAGCGACCGGCCGGCGTCGGTGATCTCGACCAGGAACGACCGCCCGTCCCGCGGGTTCGGCGTACGCCGTACCAGCCCGTCGGCCTCGAGCCGGTCGACGGTGTTGGTGACGCTGGTCGGGTGCACCTGGAGCAGGTCGCGGGCGCGGCTCATCGGCATCCGCCCGCTGTGTGTGAAGCCGAGCAGGCGCAGCATCTCGAACCGGGCGAAGGAGAGGCCGAAGGGCTTGAGCGCGGCGTCGATCCGGGCCAGCAGGATCTGGTTGACCCGGAAGACCGAGGTGACCACGGCCATCCCGTCGGCCGCGCCGTCCCAGCCGTGGTCGCGCCAGTTCTGCCGCGCCTGGGCGATCGGGTCGGCGGGCAGCGGCTGTGACATCCGACTGATGGTAATGAGTCCGCCGGCCGGATCGTCGAACGACCTCCCGAATGGTGCGATCCTTCCGGCGCGACGCGGTGGTTCCGGTCGGTCGGATCACCAGCGCGAATGTTGATTGATCGCACAGATCACACGCGCCACTCGGCGCTCATCGATCACTTTTGACTCTCGCGCACGTGGCGTGGATCACATACGTTGTCGGGCATGGGAGTGTTCCTCGGGGGAAACTCGTCCGCAATTCACCGCCCACGCGGGTCGCGCCGACTGCGATCGTGGGGGCGGACGCTGCTTCGCGGCCTTCTCGCGTTCGCGCTGGTCGCGGGCGCTTTCGTGGCGATCTCGGGAGCACTCGTCGCGACCGCCCCCGAGGCCGAGGCCCGGTACGCCGACGGCGGGGACGGCCTCTACCCCGGCTACATCGACTGGTTCGAGTGGGGCGACGACGGCGAGACCATCGCCAGCGGCACGACGGTCACCAACCGGCGCACCATCGGCCTGAACGTCCTCGAGACCACCTGCACGCTCTCCAACGCCATCGGTCCGATCCGGGCCTACCGCCCCGGCGACTACCGGGGCGACGCCCTGGACAACCTGTACAACATCGGCGGCATCGACGACGCCAACCAGCTGGTCAACGGCATCGCCAACGTCGACAACGGCGGCACCGTCGACTTCGACTTCGACTGCTCGGTGACCCTCCAGGGGGACGAGGTCGACGTCGCCGGCCTGGTGGTCGCCGACGCGGAGAGCAACAACGAGCGGCAGGACGAGTACATCGAGGCCACGCCGAACGGGCCGGCCACCTTCCGCGTCATCGACCGCACCCGCAACTGCCCGACCGCCACGGTCGCGACCAACAACGGGTCGACCCTGCGACTGGAGTCCAACGACACCCAGTGCTCGGAGTACCCGGGGGTCGACGGCGGCTTCGGACCGATCGCGGTCGGGTTCATGGAGGGCGCGACCGGCGCTCACATCCAGATGAGGGGCGGCGGCTTCAGCGCCGTCGCGATCGGCGTGGTCTTCGAGTCCGACTTCGGCGACGCGCCGCTGCGCTACGGCCCCGCGGGCGCCCTGCTGCAGTCGAACTGGACCGGCGGGGTGGTGCCCGCCGGCGCGAACCGGCTCGACGTCTCCTCCGACTCCTTCGTGATGGGCGTCCCCGGTGACTACGTGCCCCGCCTCGGCGCGACGGTCGACTCCGACGCCGCGTATCTGGCCAGCGCCGATGCCTCGCTGGACGACACCACCGGCAACGCCGTCACCGACGAGGACGGCATCGCGCCGCCGGGGACGGTCGTCACCGACTACGGCGAGACCTACTCGCTCGACGTCGCCTGTACCGGCCCGGGCTTCGTCTCGGGCTGGGTCGACTGGAACGCCAACGGCACGTTCGACGACGGCGAGCGGCAGGGGCCGGTGGAGTGCACCGGCTCCTCGGTCAACCTCAGCTGGACCGTGCCCGACGACGCGGTGCAGTCGCTGGACGACTCGACCTTCCTCCGGTTGCGGATCGCCGACACGGCCGCGGGCGCCGAGACCCCGAACGGCATCACCGACCGCGGCGAGGTCGAGGACTACCCCCTGTTCGTGGACCTGCCCGACCCCGGGCTGACGATCACGAAGTCCGCGGTCCCCTCGGACGAGGTGCTGCCGGGGCAGACCGTCGACTACACGATCACCGTCGAGAACACCGGCGAGGTCGACTACACCGCCGACAACCTCGCGGAGTTCACCGACAACCTCTCCGACGTGCTCGACGACGCGTCGTACAACAACGACGAGGCCGCCGACACGGGCACCGTCGACTTCGCCAACCCGGTGCTGTCGTGGAGCGGTGAGCTCCCCGTCGGGGAGACCGCCACGATCACCTACTCGGTGACCGTCAACGACCCGATCAGCGGCGACGGGATCCTCAGCAACACGGTCGTCGGGCCACCGGAGTCCAACTGCGCGGACGACTCCACCGACCCCGCGTGCACGGTCGTCCTGCCCGTGAAGCAGCTCGACATCGTCAAGACCGTCGATCCCTCGGACGAGGCGTCCCCCGGCGACACGGTCACCTACACGGTCACGGTCACGAACACCGGTCAGGCGGACTACACGGCCGGCAACCCGGCGATCGTCACCGACGACCTCTCCGACGTGCTCGATGACGCGACGTACAACAACGACGCGGACTCCGGCGGCGTCGGCGACGTCAGCTTCAGCACCCCGAACCTGACCTGGTCGGGCCCGCTCGCGGCCGGCGACTCGGTCACGATCACCTACTCGGTCACGGTCAACGACGCGGTCTCCGGCGACGGCCTGCTGGTGAACTCCGTCGTCGGCCCGCCGGAGTCGAACTGCGACACCGGCACCGAGGAGGACTGCACCACCGAGGTGCCGATCCGCGCCCTGGAGATCGTGAAGTCCTCCGACGGCGCCGAGGACGTGGCGCCCGGCGACACGGTGACCTACACGATCACGGTCACGAACTCCGGGCAGGTGCCGTACGTCGACCCCGACCTCGCCACGTTCACCGACGACCTGAGCGACATCCTCGACGACGCCACGTTCGGTGACGTCAGCGCCGACATCGGCGACGCCGTCTTCAGCGACCCGAACATCACCTGGTCGGGCGAGCTCGCCCCCGGTGAGACGGCGACGATCACCTACACGGTGACCGTGAACGATCCGATCTCCGGGGACGGCGAGCTGTTCAACGTCGTCGTCGGCCCGCCGGAGTCGAACTGCACCGACCCGGGCGAGACCGAGGACCCCGACTGCATCGAGCCGAACCCGATCCGGTCGCTGGAGATCACCAAGTCCGCCGACCCCACCGACCAGGTGCAGCCGGGCGACACCGTGACCTACACCGTCACGGTCACCAACGACGGCCAGGTGCCGTACGTCGCCCCGGACCTCGCGACGTTCGACGACGACCTGACCGCGGTGCTGGACGACGCGACGTACAACGGGGACGCGAGCGCGGACATCGGTGATGTCTCGTTCAGCAGCCCGACCCTGTCGTGGGAGGGCGAGCTGGCGCCGGGTGAGACGGCGACGATCACCTACTCGGTGACGGTCAACGACCCGCTGTCGGGGGACGGGCTGCTGGACAACGCGGTCACCGGCCCGCCGGAGTCCAACTGCGACGACGGCACCGAACCGGGCTGCACCACCGAGGTGCCGGTCGCGTCGCTCGAGATCGAGAAGACCTCCGACGCCACCGGAACCGTCGTTCCCGGTGACACCGTCTCGTACACGATCACCGTCACCAACAACGGCCAGGTGCCGTACGTCGCCCCCGACCTCGCGACGTTCGACGACGACCTGACCGCGGTGCTGGACGACGCGACGTACAACGGTGACGCGAGCGCGGACATCGGTGACGTCTCGTTCAGCAGCCCGACGCTGTCGTGGGAGGGCGAGCTGGCGCCGGGTGAGACGGCGACGATCACCTACTCGGTGACGGTCAACGACCCGCTCAGCGGGGACGGGACCATGACCAACGCGGTGGTCGGGCCGCCGGAGTCGAACTGCGACGAGACCGACCCCGGCGACGAGTGCGAGGTCGTGGTGCCGATCGCCGCGCTGGAGATCGAGAAGACCGCCGACCCGTCCGGCGAGGTGCTCCCCGGGGGGATCGTCACCTACACGGTGACCGTCACCAACACCGGGCAGGGGGTCTACAACGGCGCGACGCTCAGCGACGACCTGACCGACGTGCTGGACGACGCGACGTACAACAACGACGCGTCCGCCGACATCGGTGACGTCTCGTTCAGCAGCCCCACCCTGTCGTGGGAGGGCGACCTCGCGCCCGGCGAGACCGCGACGATCACCTACTCGGTGACCGTCAACAACCCGCTCAGCGGGGACGGACTGCTGATCAACGCCGTGACCGGCCCCGACGGCTCGAACTGCGAGGACGGATCGACCGACGAGTCCTGCACCACCGAGGTCCCGGTCAAGGCGCTGGAGATCGTCAAGACGTCCGACCCGTCCGACGAGGTGCTGCCCGGTGGGACGGTGACCTACACGGTCACGGTGACCAACACCGGTCAGGTGGACTACGTCGACCCGGACCTCGCGACGTTCGCCGACGACCTGACCGCGGTGCTGGACGACGCGACCTACAACGGCGACGCCAGCGCGGACGTCGGCGACGTGTCGTTCGCCAGCCCGACGCTGTCGTGGGAGGGCGAGCTGGCGGCCGGCGAGACCGCGACGATCACCTACTCGGTGACGGTCAACGACCCGCCCAGCGGTGACGGCATCCTCACGAACGCGGTCGTGGGACCGCTCGAGTCGAACTGTGACGACGGCACCGAGCCCGACTGCACCACCGAGGTGCCGGTGCGGGCGCTGGAGATCGTCAAGACCGCCGCCCCGAGCGACGAGGTGCTGCCCGGCGACACGGTGACCTACACGGTGACGGTGACCAACGCCGGTCAGGTGGACTACGTCGACCCGGACCTCGCGACGTTCGACGACGACCTGACGGCGGTGCTGGACGACGCGACCTACAACGGCGACGCGTCGGCCGACATCGGCGACGTCTCGTTCAGCAGCCCGACGCTGTCGTGGCAGGGCGAGCTCGCCGCCGGCGAGACCGCGACGATCACCTACTCGGTGACCGTGAACGACCCGCCGACCGGCGACGGCCTGCTGACCAACGCGGTCGTCGGCCCGCCGGAGTCCAACTGCGACGACGGCACCGAGGAGGACTGCACCACCGAGGTGCCGGTCCGGAAGCTCGAGATCGTCAAGTCCGCCGACGGCGACGGGGTCGCCGAGCCGGGGGAGACGATCACCTACACGATCACGGTGACCAACACCGGCGAGGTTCCGTACGTCGACCCGGACCTCGCCACGTTCGACGACGACCTGACCGAGGTGCTGGACGACGCGACGTACAACGGGGACGCGAGCGCGGACATCGGGGATGTCTCGTTCAGTGACCCGACGCTGTCGTGGGCGGGGGAGCTGGCGCCGGGCGAGACGGCGACGATCACCTACTCGGTGACGGTCAACGATCCGCTCAGCGGTGACGGCGACCTGTTCAACGTCGTCGTCGGTCCGCCGGAGTCGAACTGCGACGACGCCACCACGACCGACCCCGACTGCGTCGAGCCGAACCCGATCCGGGCGCTCGAGATCACCAAGCAGGCGGCCCCCGGCGACGAGGTGCTGCCCGGTGACACCGTGACCTACACGGTCACGGTGACCAACACCGGCCAGGTGCCGTACGTCGACCCCGACCTCGCGACGTTCGACGACGACCTGACCGCGGTGCTGGACGACGCGACGTACAACGGCGACGCGTCGGCCGACATCGGGGACGTCTCGTTCAGTGACCCGACGCTGTCGTGGCAGGGCGAGCTGGCGCCGGGTGAGACGGCGACGATCACCTACTCGGTGACCGTGAACGACCCGATCAGCGGGGACGGCCTGCTGACCAACGCGGTCGTCGGTCCCCCCGAGTCCAACTGTGACGACGGCACCGAACCGGGCTGCACGACCGAGGTGCCGGTCAAGGAGCTGGAGATCCTCAAGACCGTCGACCCGGCCGACGAGGTGCAGCCGGGCGACACGGTGACCTACACGGTGACGGTGACCAACACCGGCGAGGCGGCGTACGTCGACCCGGACCTCGCGACGTTCACCGACGACCTCTCGGCGGTGCTGGACGACGCGACGTACAACGGCGACGCGAGCGCGGACATCGGGGACGTCTCGTTCAGTGACCCGACGCTGTCGTGGGAGGGCGAGCTGGCGCCGGGCGAGACGGCGACGATCACCTACTCGGTGACGGTCAACGATCCCGCGTCCGGGGACGGGCTGCTCGACAACGCCGTGGTCGGGCCGCCGGAGTCCAACTGCGACACCGGTACCGAGGACGGATGCACCACCGAGGTGCCGGTGCGGGCGCTGGAGATCGTCAAGTCGGTCGCCCCCGACGGCGAGGTGCAGCCGGGCGACACGGTGACCTACACGGTCACGGTCACCAACAGCGGCGCGGTGGACTACGTCGACCCCGATCTCGCGACGTTCACCGACGACCTGACGGCGGTGCTGGACGACGCGACCTACAACGGCGACGCCAGCGCGGACATCGGCGATGTCTCGTTCAGCGACCCGACGCTGTCGTGGCAGGGCGAGCTGGCGGCCGGTGAGACGGCGACGATCACCTACTCGGTGACGGTCAACGACCCCGTCTCCGGTGACGGCCTGCTGACCAACGCTGTGGTGGGTCCGCCCGAGTCGAACTGTGACGACGGCACCGAGCCCGACTGCACCACCGAGGTGCCGGTGCGGGCGCTGGAGATCCTCAAGACGGCCGCCCCGAGCGGGGAGGTGCTGCCCGGCGGCACGGTGACCTACACGGTGACCGTGACCAACACCGGCTCGGTGGACTACGTCGACCCGGACCTCGCGACGTTCACCGACGACCTGAGCGCGGTGCTGGACGACGCGACCTACAACGGCGACGCCAGCGCGGACATCGGCGACGTCTCGTTCGCCAGCCCGACGCTGTCGTGGCAGGGCGAGCTCGCCGCCGGTGAGACGGCGACGATCACCTACTCGGTGACGGTCAGCGACCCGATCAGCGGTGACGGTCTGCTGGACAACGCCGTCGTCGGTCCGCCGGAGTCGAACTGCGACGACGGCACCGAGGACGGCTGCACCACCGAGGTCCCGGTCAAGCAGGTCGAGATCGAGAAGACCTCCGACTCCGACACCGCGGTGCCCGGTCAGACGGTGACCTACACGATCACCATCACGAACACCGGCCAGGCGCCGTACGTCGCCCCGGACCTCGCGACGTTCGACGACGACCTGTCGGCGGTGCTGGACGACGCGACGTACAACGGGGACGCGAGCGCGGACATCGGCGATGTCTCGTTCAGCGACCCGACGCTGTCGTGGCAGGGGGAGCTCGCGCCGGGGGAGACGGCGACGATCACCTACTCGGTCACGGTGAACAACCCCCTCAGCGGGGACGGGACGATGACCAACGCGGTGGTCGGACCGCCGGAGTCGAACTGCGACGAGACCGACGCCGGTCCCGAGTGCGAGGTCGTGGTCCCGATCGCCGCGCTGGAGATCGCGAAGACCGCGGCCCCGTCGGGCGAGGTACTGCCCGGCGACACGGTGACCTACACGGTGACGGTGACCAACACCGGTCAGGCGACCTACCCGGTCGCGTCGTTCACCGACGACCTGACCGACGTCCTCGACGACGCGACGTACAACGACGACGCGTCTGCCGACATCGGCTCGGTCGCCTTCGTGAGCCCGACGCTGGCCTGGGCGGGCACGCTGGATCCCGGGGAGACGGCGACCATCACCTACTCGGTGACGGTCAACGACCCGATCAGCGGGGACGGTCTGCTGGTGAACGCGGTCACCGGCCCCGACGGGTCCAACTGCGAGGACGGAACGACGGATCCGTCGTGCACGACGACCGTGCCGGTCAAGCAGCTGGAGATCCTCAAGACCGTCGCCCCGGCCGACGAGGTGCTGCCCGGCGGGACGGTGACCTACACGGTGACGGTGACCAACACCGGTCAGGCGGCGTACGTCGACCCGGACCTCGCGACGTTCGACGACGACCTGACGGCGGTGCTGGACGACGCGACCTACAACGGGGACGCGAGCGCGGACATCGGGGACGTGTCGTTCAGCAGCCCGACGCTGTCGTGGCAGGGCGAGCTGGCGCCGGGCGAGACGGCGACGATCACCTACTCGGTGACGGTGAACGACCCGATCAGCGGTGACGGCCTGCTGGACAACGCGGTCGTCGGGCCGCCGGAGTCGAACTGTGACGACGGCACCGAGGACGGCTGCACCACCGAGGTGCCGGTCAAGCAGCTGGAGATCCTCAAGACCGTCGCCCCGGCCGACGAGGTGCTGCCCGGCGGGACGGTGACCTACACGGTGACGGTGACCAACACCGGTCAGGCGGCGTACGTCGACCCGGACCTCGCGACGTTCACGGACGACCTGACCGCGGTGCTGGACGACGCGACCTACAACGGCGACGCGTCGGCCGACATCGGGGACGTCTCGTTCAGCGACCCGACCCTGTCGTGGCAGGGCGAGCTGGCGCCGGGCGAGACGGCGACGATCACCTACTCGGTGACCGTCAGCGACCCGATCAGCGGTGACGGCCTGCTGGACAACGCCGTCGTCGGGCCGCCGGAGTCGAACTGTGACGACGGCACCGAGGACGGCTGCACCACCGAGGTGCCGGTCAAGCAGCTGGAGATCCTCAAGACCGTCGACCCGAGCGACGAGGTGCTGCCCGGCGGGACGGTGACCTACACGGTGACGGTGACCAACACCGGTCAGGCGGCGTACGTCGACCCGGATCTCGCCACGTTCGACGACGACCTGACGGCGGTGCTGGACGACGCCACGTACAACGGGGACGCGAGCGCGGACATCGGGGACGTCTCGTTCAGCGACCCGACCCTGTCGTGGCAGGGGGAGCTCGCGCCGGGCGAGAGCGCGACGATCACCTACTCGGTCACGGTGAACGAGCCGCTGAGCGGTGACGGCTTCCTGGACAACGCGGTCGTCGGGCCGCCGGAGTCGAACTGCGACACCGGCACCGAGGACGGCTGCACCACCGAGGTCCCGGTCCGGGCGATGCAGATCACCAAGACCGCCGACCCGAGTGACGAGGTGCTGCCGGGTGGGACGGTGACCTACACCGTCACGCTGGAGAACACCGGTCAGGTGCCGCTCGCCGGCACGTCCGTCGTCGACAACCTCAGCGAGGTGCTGGACGACGCCACCTACAACGACGACGCGGAGGCGTCCTCGGGGCTCGTCGCCTACCTGGACCCGAGCCTCACCTGGTTCGGCACCATTCCCGTGGGCGGGACCGTCACGATCACCTACTCGGTGACCGTCAACGACCCGTTGACCGGCGACGGCTTCCTCGACAACGCGGTCGTCGGGCCGCCGGAGTCCAACTGCGACGACGGCACCGAGGAGGACTGCACCACCGAGGTGCCGGTCAAGGCGCTCGAGCTGGAGAAGACCTCCTCGGTCCTCGGCCAGGCGCAGCCCGGCGACACGGTCACCTACACGATCACGGTGACCAACATCGGGCAGGTCGCCTACGAGGATCCCGACCTGGCGACCTTCACCGACGACCTCACCGAGGTCCTGGACGACGCGGCGTACAACGGAGACGCGAGCGCGGACATCGGCTCGGTCGACTACGCCGCACCGGTGCTCTCCTGGGAGGGCCCGCTGGAGCCGGGCGAGACGGCGACGATCACCTACACGGTGACGGTCAACGACCCGCCGAGCGGAGACGGCGACCTCTACAACGCGGTCGTCGGGCCGCCCGAGTCGAACTGCACCGACCCCGGCTCGATCGACCCCGACTGCACCGAGGAGCTGTTCGTTCGGTCGCTCGAGATCGTCAAGACCGCCGACCCCGACGGGCCGGTCTACCCGGGCGACGTGGTGACCTACACGGTGACGGTGACCAACGACGGCGGCGTCGACTACACCGAGCTGGTCCCCGCGGAGTTCACCGACGACCTCACCGACGTGCTCGACGACGCCACCTACAACAACGACGCGACCGCGACCGTCGGCGGCGTGACGTACGCCGAGCCGGAGCTGACGTGGTCCGCGCCGCTCGCGGCAGGGGAGACCGCGACGATCACCTACTCGGTGACGGTCGACGACCCGCCGGGCGGCGACGAGGTGCTGCGCAACGCGGTCACCGGCGTGCCCGGGTCGAACTGCTTCGTCCCGACGCCGCGCGGTGACAGTGGGGCCCGGGTCCAGCCCCTCGTGGCGCCGGTCAGGCCCGAGGGCTGCCAGGTGATCACCCCGATCCGGATGTTCGAGGTGTCGAAGACGGTCGACAAGACCGAGGCGGACCCGGGCGACGTCGTGAACTACACGGTGACCGTCACGAACACGGGCACCGCGCCCTACACCGAGGACGACCCCGCGTCGTTCACCGACGACCTCTCCGACGTGCTCGACGACGCCACGTACAACCGCGACGGGTCGGCCACCGCGGGTGACGTCACCTTCAAGCGTCCGACCCTCAGCTGGAGCGGGCCGCTGGACGTCGGCGAGACCGTGACCGTGACCTACTCGGTCACCGTCGACGATCCCGTCACCGGCGACGGGACCCTGGGCAACGTCGTCGCCCCCGACGGCGGGATCGGCGGCACCTGCGAGAGCGAGGCTGACTGCGAGACCGCCACCACGATCACGCCCCCGCCGCCGGGCGTGGGGGGCACGAACCAGGAGCGCCCGCCGGGCGTGGTCCTGCCGGGCACCGGCGCCGACTTCGGTCCGTGGCTGCTGCCGCTCGGTGCGCTGCTGGTGCTCACCGGTGCCGCCGCCGTCGCGTTCAGCCGCCGCCGGCGGGGGTGAGGTGGCGACGGCGACGTGGAGGCCCGGAGGCAGAAGACCTCCGCTACCTGCACCGATCCATTGATTCAGGTCCCGTGACAATCTGAAATAAATGGATATGGTCCCGCTATGACCCGGGGCGCTCGGCGGGACCCAACTCGGTGGTCAGGGCTGCGGCGCTCGGGCCTGGTTGCCCTCGCCCTGCTGCTCGCCGCCCTCGGACTTCCCGTGGTCGCGGCCAGCCCGGGGCTCGCCCTCCCGGACTCGCTGGACATCGAGAAGAGCGTCGACAACGCGACGCCGCAGCCGGGTGCCAACTTCACCTACACGATCCAGGTGAACTGCTACGAGGAGGACTGCCTCGACACCCAGATCACCGACGCCCTGCCGGCCGCGCTCGACGGCTTCCCGATCGTCAACGTCTCCTTCACCCCCGGCAGCGTGCCCAACACGGTCACCTGGGAGCCCGGCGGTACGACGGACCCGCCGGCGACCGTGGGGCCCGACACCTCGCTCACCGTCGACCTCGAGCAGGTGACGGACAACCCGGTCGGCACCGGCCTGGAGGCCGGCAGCAACTTCACCGTCCAGATCACCCTGCGGGTCCCCGACGACTTCCCGCCGGGGCTGAGTCCCGACATCGTCAACGAGGCGACGGTGACCGCGAGCAACGCGGACGAGAAGAGCGACGACGCCACGATCAACATCGACTCCGAGGTGATCGTCGACGTCACCACCGACAAGACCTGGGGCCCCACCCCGCAGGACTTCGGCGTGGGCTCGCCCTCCACGATCGGCCTGGACGTCCGCAACACCTCCAACGTGTCGGTCGACGAGATCCAGCTCCAGGAGCCGTCGGCGGCGCCTGACGGCGCCACCGAGCTGGACCCGAGCAACCCGTTCACGATCACCGACTTCACCGGCTTCGGCGACGTCACGCTCCCGGCCGGATGCGACAGCGTCCAGGTCGACGCCTACGTCCAGTCGCCCGACGGCACCTGGAACTGGGCCAACGGGCCGCCCACGCCGACGCCGACCGACCTCACGCTCCCGCCCGGCGTCACCAATGCCGACGTCGGCGGCATCCGGGTCACCTGCACCGGCGACATCCCGCCCGGTGAGTCCGTGAGCGTCGACCTCGGGCTCGAGCAGCGGGCAGGCGACCGCAACGACGACAGCGACCTGTCCACCGAGACCCACACGGTCGACAACGTCGCGACCGGATCGGTCACTAACGAGGACGCCACCGAGACCGACGACGGCACCGCCTCCTACACCGTCGACCCGCTGATCCCCACCGTCGAGGCGGGGAAGAACATCACCCCGCAGCGGATCACCGCCGGCCAGTCCTCGACCGCCACGATCACCGGTACCAACGGCGACACCCCGGTCACCTCGCTGCACCTGGCCGACGTCGACTTCTTCACCCCGCCCGACGTGGCCTTCGGGGGCTGGACCGGGCCGCTGACCTGGCCGGCCGACGCCGACGAGGCGACGATCGTCTACCAGCCCGGCGGGGAGACCGTGGTCGTCGGCCCGGGCGAGACGCCGCCCGATCCGACCGGCGACATCACCGGCTTCGAGATCACCTGGACCGGTGACATCCAGCCCAACGAGACCGGTGGCGGTTCCTTCGACATCGACACCACCGAGAACGCCACCGGCGGCGCCGCGGAGGTGACGCTGACCAACAACCTCGACGTCGACGTCGAGGCCGGCAACGGGCTCACCGACGACGCGAACGCCACCGACGACCTGGAGATCGTCAACCCCTCGGTCGAGGTGACGCTGGACAAGACCGTGCGGCCGAGCACCCCGGTCTACCCCGGCGAGACGGTCATCTCGTCGCTCGAGACCAACGCCACCGCGACCGGCGACGGCGCGTTCGTCGACGAGATCGTGGTCACCGACGCCTGGGACGGCGCCTGCGACGGCTTCTGGAACGCGTTCAACATCTCCGCGGTCGCGCCCACGCAGGTGCCCGCCGACACCGTGCTGACGATCGAGGTGCAGGACGCCTCGGGGAGCTGGGTGGCCATCCAGGCCTACGGCCCGGAGACCGCCGCCACCGTCTTCCAGATGAGCCAGGCCGAGGTCACCGCGGCACTCTCCGCCGCCGGCCTGAGCGCCGACGACGTCCAGGGCGTCCGGTTCACCTTCACCAACCAGTCGGCCGACGGGTTCCCGTCCAACACCACCGTCACGCCGAACATCGAGTTCACCGCCCGGGGCGACCTGCGCGACCCCACCTGCCCCGCGCCGCCCGAGGACACCCCGATCACCTACAGCAACAGCGCCACCGCCGAGATCGAGGGCGAGACCGACGGCGGCAACGAGCTCACCGACGGCGACGGGAGCACCGACACCGGCGAGGTGATCATCCCGCCCGGCGGCGGTCCCGGTGCGGTCGACGTCGAGAAGACCTGGGACCGCGACGTCGCCTCGCAGTCCAACCAGGAGGCCGGCTCGCGGCTCGACTGGAGCGTCGGCGAGGGGCTCGACCCGGTCGTGCTGACCGACATGGCCAGCGACCCTGCCACCGGTGACATCGCCGACAGTGTCTTCGACGCCTTCAACCTGACCTCCGTCGACGCCATCGCCGCCAGCGACGACCCCTACGCCAACGGCTGGTGGCTGAAGTACGACACCGTCACCAGCGTCGAGCTGTACGACGGCACGCAGTGGGTCACCGTTCCGGCGCCGGGCGGCACCTGGATGACCGCCGACCGCGGCTTCAAGGGCTACGCGCTGACCGCGGCCGAGCAGGAGTCGACCATCGGCGTACGGATCACGCTGGAGGAGACCGCCGAGGACACCGCCGCCCGTGAGGCCGCCCAGCAGGTCGGCGACGCCTTCGACCCGTTCGCGCCCGACCCCGGCTCCGGCGTCGGCGCGGGCTCCACCTGGCGCTCGTTCAACCTGGGCTGGGAGCTGCGCGACACCCGCCGGTCGGACGGCTCCTTCGTCACCGGCGACCTGATCTACAACACTGCCGACGAGGGCCTCGTCGACAACACCTTCCGGGTCACCGGCACCGAGAGCGGGGGCGGCACCGTCACGGACACCGACGACGACACCATCCTGATCATCGACCAGCCGCCCGCGGTCGAGGTGGAGAAGAGCGTCGACCCCACCGAGGACGTCTACACCCCGCCGGCCGGCACCGACCCGGCCGACTACCCGTACGTCGACTGGAGCGTCGTCGCCCACAACGCGTCGGTCGCGAAGGCGTCGTACGTCCGGGTGACCGACCCCGCGACCTGCACCGACACCACGCTGGCCGGCTGCCAGAGCGAGGGCACCCCCGAGGGGGCGCTGGCGGACCCGTTCGTCACCGACGGCAGCGTCGACTACCTGACCGACCCGTCGATCCCGAACCCGTTCGAGCGGTTCAACGCCACCAGCATCACCATCGGCGCGAGCGACACCTCGCAGGTCGACCTGGACGCGACCACCGTCTGGCTCCTGCGCTACGACGAGGCCACGGGCACCTACTCCACGACCCAGCACACCGCGACCGAGGTCAACGCGATGGGTCCGGCCGAGCTCGAGGACGTGGTCGGGATCAGCGTCACCTACCAGGGCACCGACCCGGAGGCCGACGGAGGATCCATCACGCAGGACACCGACCTCACCATCGACGTCGAGTCCCAGCTGCGGCCCACCTACCGCAGCGACGGGACGGACCTGATCCTGGAGGCGGGTGAGACCTACGACCAGACCAACCGGGCCTTCGCCCAGTCCTACGACCCGGTCACCGCGCCCGGCCAGGTCAGCGGGGACGTCGACGACGCCACCACCCAGCTCACCGGCGGCATCGTCAACACCACCGCGACCAAGTCCGTCGACCCGGCCACGATCACCGAGCCGCAGCACGACGCGGGCAACGACACCATCCGCGTCACGCTCGGCGCCAACCAGGGCACCGACCCGCGCAGCACCCTCTCGCCCGCCCAGGTGGTGATCGAGGACCAGGCGGGCTCGCCGGAGTTCTGGGACGCGTTCGACTTCGCCGACAACGTCAGCGTCGTGATGCCCAACGGCGCCGACCAGGTCCAGATCGACCTGTACGACGGGACGCAGTGGGTCAACGGGACGCCCGGCCCGGCGCCCGGCACCCTGCCCGCCGTAGCGGACGGCGACGTCCAGGGCATCCGGGTCACCTTCTCCCGCGAGGACGGCCAGCCGTTCTCCGCGACCGTGCCGGCCCCCAACTGGAACGGCTCGATCAGTTTCGACGTCGACCTGCGCGACGAGTACCGCTCGGGCGGCGGGGTGGAGTTCCCCTCCACCGTCGTCAACACCCAGACCTCGCAGAGCTTCCGTCCGGACGGCAAGGACTCCGACCCCGACGACGCCGGCGCGACCGTCGAGCTGACCCCGGGCACGCACGAGCTCGCGGTCAACAAGCTCACCAACGGCGGCGACCGGCTGGCCAGCGCGGGCGATTCGGTGCCGTTCGACCTGACCATCGAGAACACCGGGACCGGCTACCTCACGCTGACCGAGCTCACCGACGTCCTGCCGCCCGAGCTGGTGTACACCGGCGACCCCGCGCCGGAGTTCACCGCCGACCCCGGCGGGATGCTCTCCTCCGACGTCACCGTGACCGCCAGCGGCTCGACCGTGGTCTTCACCTGGCCCGACGACGGCAACGTGATGGCCCCCGGCGAGACCTTCACGATCCGGGTCTGGCTCGAGCTGCAGCCCGGGCTCGGGGAGGGCGAGACGGCGACCAACACGATGGTCGCCGGCACCGAGGAGCAGCTGGACCGGTGCACCAACACCGAGGACGGCGGCCCGATCACCGATGACTGGGCCGACGATCCCACCACCTGCGGCACCACCGACGACATCGGCACGGTCGTCGGCCCGAACCTGTTCGTCGCCAAGGGCGTGATCGGATCGCTGCCGGGCGCCATCCGGCCGACCGACCTGGCCAGCCCCTGCAACGCGAACCTCACGGTCGGCGGGCAGGCGTACTACCGGTCGCCCTGCGCCGCGAACAGCCAGGTCGGTGGCACCGACGACTGGGTGCTGCACAGCGTCAACTCCGGCACCGTGAGCATCGACCAGATGACGATCTTCGACCAGCTGCCGATCCCCGGGGACCTGACCCTGCTGGGGTCCGCCCGTGAGTCGGACTACCGCCCCCAGCTGGTCGCCGACTCCCTGGTCGTCGACGCCCCCGCCGGCACCGCGCAGACCATCGAGGTGACCACCAGCCCCAACGTCTGCGTCGGCACCTGGTCCGACCTCGTCAGCCAGCCGGTCTGCGAGCAGTCGGGCGAGATCTGGGTCGCCGCCGACGGCGGCACCGACTGGACGCAGGTCACCGGCCTGAGGATCGCCCTCGACTTCACCGGCACCACCGCGGGCAGCCTGCAGGCCGGGCAGGCCGTGGACGTCACCTTCTCGACGCTCAACGTGCTGCAGACCGCGCCCGGTGGCGCGTGGCCCGAGGGCGCCTCCCGGGTGGTCCCGGCGGCCGACGAGTTCGCCTGGAACCAGTTCGGCGTCAAGTACCTCAACAGCGGGCAGACCCGCGAGCTGGAGTACCGGAAGACCACGCCGGGCAAGGTCGGCGTGCACCTGCGCACCGGCTCGGTCCGGGTGGACAAGGAGATCACCGGTCCGGCGTCGATGTACGCACCCGACGAGTTCCTGGTGGACCTGACCTGCGTGGTCGGCGACCCCGACGGCGGGGAGCTCGACCTCGGCGACGCGGAGGTGCTGGAGCTGAACGCCGGCAACGGTTTCTCCGCGCGCGTCGACGGCATCCCGGTCAGCGAGCAGGGCACCCAGTGCACCTTCGAGGAGCAGGGCGACGTCGGTGACTTCAGCGAGACGTCCCGGTCCGGCACGCCGACGACCGTCGACGTGACCGAGCCGACCGACGACACGATCCCGGTCGAGGACCAGGACGTCCCGGGCGCGCAGATCGTGACGATCACCAACGACTACCAGTTCACCGGGCTCTCGGTGACCAAGCGCGTCGACACCGACGCCACCGACGTCGACTTCGGGCCGTTCACGTTCACGCTGTCCTGCGTCACCGCGACCGGCGACGACGTCGTCCTCGATGACGACGGGACCACCGAGGTCACCTTCCAGATCGGGCCGGAGGAGACGTGGATCGCCCCGGAGGACCGGATCCCCGTCGGCGCGACCTGCACCCTGACCGAGACCGACGCGGACGCCGCCAACGGCCTGATGTTCACCGGCGACAACCTGGTCGACAACGGCGACGGCAGCGCGACCGTGACCCCCGGCGAGACGCCGGCGGAGGTCGAGGTCACCAACGCCTACGACGCCGGCTCCTTCACCCTGGCGAAGGAGATCGACGGCGCTGGCGCCGCCCTGTACGGCGACGGCACCTTCGTCTTCCACGTGGTCTGCACCTACCAGGACCAGACGCCGTTCGGCGGCGACGTCGAGCTGCTGGCCGGCGACAGCATCACGCTCGGCCCCTACCCGACCGGCACGGAGTGCGTCGTCGAGGAGACCGGGACGGCCGGCGCGGACGCCGTGGCGCTCGACCCCGATGACGGCGTGGTGACCATCCCGGAGGCCGACGATCCGGACGCGCTGACCCAGGTCTCGATGACGGCGACCAACACCTTCGACGTGACTCAGCTGGAGGTCGAGAAGACGGTCATCGGCGACCTCACCGTGGCCGGGGCGAAGGGTCCGTTCACGGTGACGCTGGAGTGCACCCGCCTGGCCGACGGCGAGCAGGTGGCCTACGACATCCCCGGCGGCGCCGACCGGATCCTGCGCACGGCCAACGACTACCGGGCGAGCTACGACCTGCTCGCCGCCGTCTCCCGGTGCACGCTGACGGAGTCCGACGCCAACGGCGCCGCGGAGACCTCGATCGTGGCGACCGTGGACGGGGAGACCGTCCGGGGCGACGGTGACTCGGTGACCTTCGACCTGAGCGGCAGCGAGGAGGGGGCGATCGAGGCCAGCATCGAGGTCACCAACAAGTTCGTCCCGCCCGAGGTCGGCGGCACGAACGAGGAGAACCCGCCCGGCGGCGGTGGTTCGATCCTGCCGGGCACCGGCGCGGGGTTCGGTCGGGGGCTGCTCGGCCTCGGGCTGCTGCTCCTGGTCGCCGGCGGCGTCGCGGTGTACGGCGGTAGGCGCCGGGCCTGACGGTCAGCGCGTCGGGACGGCCACCGGCGTCGGCTCGGTGCGCCCGCGCAGCAGGCGCTCCCCGTCGGCGACCCAGTGCCCGGCCTCGCCTTCGGCGCGCTCGGCGGCCGAGGCGACCGAGTCCAGGGCGGCCAGGACCCGGCCCGGGGTCTCCTTGGCCAGGTCGGTGAGGCGGGAGGCGGAGTTCACCGCGTCGCCGATCACCGTGTACTCGAAGCGCTGCTCGTGGCCGACGTTGCCGGCCACCACCGGCCCCGTGGCGATGCCGATCCCGAACCCCACCTCCGGCACCTCCGCGGCCAGGCGCTCCGCCATCCGCCGCCCGCAGGCCAGCGCGAGGGCCGCGTGGTCGGCCGCCTCGACCGGCGCGCCGAAGACGGCGAGCACGGCGTCGCCGAGGAACTTGTTGACCAGCCCGTGGCGCGCCGTCACCTCGTCGACGACCACCCCGAAGAAGCGGTTCAGCATCGCCACCACCTCGGCGGGTGAGTGCGTGGTCGCGTAGGTGGTCGATCCCACCAGGTCCACGAAGAGCACCGAGGCGGTCAGCGTCTCGCCGCCCAGCGGGATCTCGCCCGTGCGCACCGCCGCGGCCGCCGCGGCCACCTCGTGCCCGACGTGGCGGCCGAACAGGTCGCGGATCCGCTCGCGCTCGCGCAGTCCGGCGGCCATCGCGTTGAAGCCGCTCTGCAGCTGGCCGAGCTCGGTGCCGTCGTACACCGGGACGTCGACGTCGAGGTCTCCCTTCTCGACCTCCTGCAGCGCGTCGCGCACCGACAGGATCGGGGCGACCACCGCGCGGGTGTTGAGCGTGGTGATCAGCGCGCCGGTGAGCAGCGCGATCGTGCACAGCACGATGGTGACGATGGCGAGCTGGTCCAGGGTCGCCTCGTCGCGGGTCAACGCGAGCACGGCGGCGATCAGCAGGCCGGTCACGGGGGCGGCGCTCCCGGTCACCCAGAACAGCATCATCCGCGGCCCGACGCCGACGCCGCGCAGGCGGCCGGTCACCCGGCGGTCGGAGAGCGCGCGTGCGGCGATCGGGCGCAGCGAGAACTCCGTGACCAGGTAGGCGACGCCGGAGACCACGATCGCCCCGATCCCCACCGTCAAGCCGGTGCCGAGCGCGCGCGACGGCTGGATCACGCTCGCGAGCACCGTGAACAGCACCGTCCCCGCCGCCCAGATCGCGAACTGGATCAGCGTCAGCCACAGCGGCACGCGCAGGGCCCGGGCCCGCACGGCGGGGCTCGGGTCGACGCCGGGCTGGGTCGCCCAGCGGAGCGCGCGGAACGCGCCCGCGGTCCCGGCCAGCACGCCGACCACCACGCCCAGCAGGACGTAGGCCGGCACCGCGATCGCGAGCGCGATCACCATCTCCCGCGTCGGGTCGGGGGACGGGATCGCCCACATGTTGACGACGAAGACGACGAGCGCGCCGAAGACGTTGGTCACCAGCAGCAGACCGGTCAGCAGCAGCTGGACCCGCAGGCGCAGCTGCCGCGGGCCCTGGTCGCGGGCGCCGAGCACCCGGGCTCCGAAGGGCGCCCGACGACGGCGGTTCGTCGAACGGGCCATGACCGGAGGGTAGTGGCTGCGTGTTTCCGGCCACCGTTAGTTGCAGACCGGGGCCGCGGAGCGGGCCGGTCTGTTTGGATGCCCGGGTGAGTCGCTTCAGCGCCGACGAGATCAGCGAGGCCTACGCTGCGTTCCACGTGCGCGTCGAGGAGATGCGCGACGCCGGCGAGTGGGACGGGTACGCCGACCTGTTCACCCCCGACGCCGTCTACGTCGAGCACGGCATGGGCACGTTCCGTGGGCGGTCGGAGATCCGGGACTGGGCGGTCCGGACGATGACGGCGTACCCCGGGCGGCTGATGACCGGCTTCCCGCTGAGCTGGCAGGTGGTGGACGCCGATGCGGCGCGCCTGGTCTGCGAGGTCCGCAACCCGATGCCGGACCCGGGCGACGGCACGCTCCTGGAGGAGCCGAACATCACGATCATGACGTACGCCGGCGACGGGCTGTTCTCCCGCGAGGAGGACGTCTACAACCCGCTGCGCTTCCACGCGATGGCGCTGCGCTGGGCCCGGATCGCGGTCGAGCACGGGCGCGCGGACGACGAGGTGGTCGGCTACCTCGAGCGGTTCGGCGGATGAGGGCTCGGCGGATGAGGTTGCCCCGTTCTGGGAGGCTCGTGCCATGAGCGACGCGGCCAAGCGACTCCTGCTGGAGGGGCTGGGATGGGTCGTCCTGGTCGCCGGGATCGCGGCGCTCTTCCTTCCCGGCCCGGGTCTGTTGCTCACCTTCGCCGGCCTGGCGCTGCTCTCCCGGCAGTACACGTGGGCCGAGCGGTGGGTGGATCCGGTGCGGCTGCGGGCGCTGCGCGGCGCCGCCGAGAGCGTGGAGACCTGGCCGCGGATCGTGCTCTCCACGCTCGGCGCGCTGGCCATCGGGGCCTTCGGCGTGCTCTGGATCATCGAGCCTCCGGCGCCCTCGTGGTGGCCGTTGGAGGCGTCGATGTGGCTCCTCGGCGGGGACTGGACCGGCGTCACCATGCTCGCCTCCAGCGCGATCGCCCTGGCGCTGGTGGTCTACTCCTACGGCCGGTTCCACGGGAAGCCCGAGGCGGTCGCCGCGCTGCAGGGCGAGATCGACGACGCCGACGACGACTGGCAGGAGCACCACCCGCGGCTGCACCGGCGCGACGACGCGGACGACTGACCCGGCTCCGCGGTTCGGTCGGGCCCTGCCACTAGCCTCGGACCACGATGGCCCTCCACCTGCACCGCGCCTGGCGTACCGACCGGCTCGCCGACGACCTGGGCACCCTGCTCGCGACCCCGCTGCCTGACCCGTTCGCCGAGGAGGTCGTCGTCGTTCCGGCGCGCGGCGTGGAGCGCTGGCTCACCCAGCGGCTCTCGCACCGGCTCGGCGTCGGCCCGCGCGGGGGCGACGGGATCTGCGCCGGGGTGCGGTTCCTCCAGCCGGCCACGCTGGTCGGGCTGTTGCTCGGCCGCGACGCCGATGACCCCTGGCACCCCGACCGCCTGGTCTGGCCGCTGCTGGAGACCATCGACGAGCACCTGGACGAGCCGTGGTGCGTCACCCTCGCCACCCACCTGGGTCACGGTCTGGACGGCGAGGAGGGCGAGCTGCGGCGCAGTCGCCGCTGGGCCGTCTCCCGGCGCCTGGCCGGCCTCTTCGCGTCGTACGCCGTGCAGCGACCCCGGTTGGTCGCCGACTGGCGCGAGGGGCGGGACACCGACGGCATCGGCGGCGCGCTGCCGCCCGACCTGCGCTGGCAGGCCGAGCTGTGGCGCCGGCTGCTGGAGCGGATGGGCGGAGAGGCGCCGGACCAGCGGCACCGCCGGGTGTGCGACCGGCTCCGCGGCGGCGGCGACACCGGCGCGCCGGACGGCCTCGAGCTGCCCGGCCGGCTCTCGCTGTTCGGTCACACGCGGTTGCCGGCGACTGAGATCGAGCTGCTGGGCGCGCTGGCCGAGCACCGCGACGTGCACCTGTGGTTGGCCCAGCCCTCGGCGGCGCTCTGGGACGCCGTCGCCGGTGCCGCGCGCGCCACGGGCGGCTCGCGGGCCGACGACGCCACGGCCGGCCTGGTCGCGCACCCGCTGCTGGCCTCGCTGGGCCGCGACTCCCGCGAGCTCGCCCAGGCGCTGACGGCCCCCGGCCCGACCACGGTCGACACCCCGGTCGCGGCGGAGGCGCCGCTGCCGCCGACGCTGCTGGGCTGGCTGCAGTCGGACCTGCGCGCCAACCGGGCGCCGTCGGCGGAGGAGGTCGCGGCGCGCGTGCTCGCTCCCGGCGACCGCTCCGTGCAGGTCCACGCCTGCCACGGCGCGGCCCGCCAGGTGGACGTGCTGCGCGAGGTGCTGGTCGGCCTGCTCGCCGACGACCCGACGCTGGAGCCGCGCGACATCGTCGTGATGTGCCCCGACATCGAGACCTACGCTCCGCTGATCTCGGCGGGGTTCGGCCTCGCCGAGATCGTCGGCGACGGGGTGGCCGTGCACCCCGCCCACGGCCTGCGGGTGCGCCTCGCGGACCGCTCCGCGGCCAGCACGAACCCGCTGCTCGCGGTCGCGGTCACGCTGGTCGAGCTCGCCGGCGGTCGGGTCACCGCCTCCGACGTCGTCGACCTGCTCGCCCGCGACCCCGTGCGCCGCCGCTTCGACCTGACCGACGACGAGCTCGCCCGGATCGCGCGGTGGGTCGCCGACGCCGGCGTCCGCTGGGGGCTGGACGGGCCGCACCGCGCCGCCTTCCGGATGGAGGGATTCACCCAGAACACCTGGCGGGCCGGGCTCGACCGGTTGTTGCTCGGCGTGGCCATGGGCGGCGACGAGCACCGGCACCTGGGGCGGGGCCTGCCCGTCGACGACATCGGCAGCGGCGAGATCGACCTGGTCGGGCGGCTGGCCGAGGCGGTCGACCGGCTCGCCGACTGCCTCGACGGCCTGGGCCGCGCAACCCGCGCGGGAGAGTGGTTCAGCACGCTCGCCGAGGGCGTGCGCGGCCTGTGCGACGTCGACGTCGACGACGCCTGGCAGCTGCCGCAGTTCGAGCGCGAGCTGGCCCGGGCGCGGGCGGGGGCCGACGCGTCGGGGCAGGGCGCGGACGTGCCGCTGCGGCTGGCCGACGTGCGGGCGCTGCTGGCCGCCCGGCTGGCCGGCCGCCCCACCCGCGCCAACTTCCGCAGCGGCACGCTGACCGTCTGCACGATGGTCCCGATGCGCTCGGTGCCGCACCGCGTGGTCTGCCTGGTCGGCCTCGACGACGGGGTCTTCCCCCGACACCCCACGGTCGACGGCGACGACGTCCTGGCCCGCGATCCGCAGGTGGGGGAGCGGGATCCGCGCAGCGAGGACCGCCAGCTGCTGCTCGACGCGATCCTCGCCGCCCAGGAGCGACTGGTGATCACCTACGCCGGCGCCGGTGAGCACACCGGCCAGGAGCGCCCGCCGTCGGTGCCGCTCGGGGAGGTCCTCGATGCGCTCGACCGCACCGCCACGCCCGCGACGGGCGCCGCGTCGGGCGCCGCGTCGGTGCGCGAGGAGATCCTGGTCCGTCACCCGCTGCAGCCCTACGACCCGCGCAACCACGCCGCCGGCGCGCTGGTGGCCGACCGCCCGTTCTCCTTCGACCGGGCGACGCTCGGCGGCGCCCGCGCGGCCGTCGGCCCACGCCGGCCGGAGGCGCCGTTCCTGGCCGACCCGCTGCCGGCGGTACCGTCCGGGGACCTCACCCTCAGCGAGCTCAAGGAGTTCCTGGTCAAGCCGGTGCGGACCTTCCTGCGGCGACGTCTGGTCGTCGCCACCCCGTTCGAGCCCGACGACATCGCCGACGCGATCCCGATCAGCCTCAACGGCCTGGAGGTGTGGCAGATCGGCGACCGGCTGCTGCGCGAGGTGCTCGCCGCCGAGGACCCCGCGGCGACCGCGCAGGCGGTGATGCTGGCCGAGCAGCTGCGCGGCACGCTGCCGCCCGCCGGACTCGGCCAGCGTGCGCTGGGCAACGTGGTCGAGGAGTGCCAGCAGCTCTTCGCCGCCACCGCCGCCCTGCGCCAGGGCGCGCCGCGCAGCCTCGACGTCGACGTGGACCTGGGGGACGGTCGCCGGCTGACCGGAACGGTGCCCCGGGTCTACGGCAACCAGGTGGTGACGCTCTCCTACTCGCGGCTGAAGCCTAAGCAGCGGCTCGAGGCGTGGGTCGACGTGCTCGCGCTGTCGGCGGCCTATCCCGACGAGAACTGGACCGCGCACGCCGTCGCCCGGGAGCGGTCGGGCCCCAAGCGGGCGCTGACCGGCCCTCTCGACCACCGCGCGACCGAGTGGCTGCGCGGCCTGGTCGCCCTCCACGACGAGGGGATGACCCGGCCGCTGCCGCTGCCGGTCGGTACCGCCGCGACCTGGGCCGAGGCGCACCAGCGCACCCTGTGGGGCGACCCGGTCGACGTCCGGGCCGCCGCCCGGAAGGTGTGGGTGACCGACCCGCACAACGCCTACGGCATCGAGGGCGAGGACGCCGAGCCGGCGCACCGTCTGGCCTTCGGGGCGGGCGCCGGGCTGGACACCCTGCTCGACCTCGGCCTGGCGGACGTGGCCTGGCGGCTCTGGGAGCCGCTGCTGGCCGGCGCGGAGAAGGTGGGACCCCTGTGAGCGAGCCAGCGAGCGGCCCCGTGACCGCGCCGATCGACCCGACCGAGCTGACCCCCTTCGACATCCGCGGCCCGCTGCCGACCGGCACCACCCTGCTCGAGGCCAGCGCCGGCACCGGCAAGACCTGGACCATCGGCGCGCTGGTGACCCGCTTCGTCGCCGAGGAGGGCGTGCCGCTGGAGGCGATGCTCGTGGTCACCTTCGGCCGCGCCGCCAGCCAGGAGCTGCGGGACCAGGTCCGCCGCCAGCTGGTGGAGGCCGAGCGGTTCCTCGCCTGGGCCCTGGCCGGCGCCGTGGCGCCCGAGCCGGGCCGGCGCAGCGACCTCATCGACCTGCTCCTCGACCAGGACGCGGCCACCCTGCGGCTGCGCCACCGCCGCGTGGTCCGGGCGCTCGCGGACTTCGACGGCGCCACGATCGCCACCATCCACCAGTTCTGCTCGCTGGTGCTGGACTCACTCGGCGTCGCCGGCGACACCGACGCCCGGGCGCGGCTGGTGGAGAACCTCGACGACCTGCTCGTCCAGGTCGTCGACGACCTCTACCTGCGGGCCTTCGCCGGGATCGGTCCCGGTGAGGCGCCGGTCTTCGACTACGCCGAGGCGATGGCGATCGCGCGCACCGCGGTCGCCGACCCGCAGGCCGAGCTCGAGCCGGGCGACGCGCCCCGCGAGGACCCGGCCGGGCGCCGCGTCTCCTTCGGGCGGGCCGTCCGGGCGGAGATGGAGCGGCGCAAGCGCCACCTCGGGGTGCTCTCCTACGACGACCTGCTGGCCCAGCTGCGCGACGCCCTGGCGGACCCGGACGCGCCGGCCCGGGTCCGGATGCGTGACCGGTGGCGGATCGTCCTGGTCGACGAGTTCCAGGACACCGACCCGGTGCAGTGGCAGGTCTTCGACCGCGCCTTCTCCGGGCACTCCACGATGGTGCTGATCGGCGACCCGAAACAGGCCATCTACGCCTTCCGCGGCGGCGACGTCACCACCTACCTCCAGGCCGCCGCGACCGCGACGACCCGGCACACGCTGGCGGTCAACTGGCGCAGCGACGCCGCGCTGGTCTCCGGGTTCGGCGCGCTGCTGGCCGGAGCCGAGCTCGGCGACCCGCGCATCGTCGTGCACCCGGTCGAGGCCCACCACCAGGAGCCCCGGCTGCGCGGCGCGCCGTCCGGCGAGGCCGCGTTCCGGGTCCGGGTGGTGCGCCGCGAGCAGTTCGGCAAGCGCGGCCGGAGCCTGGTCCCGGTCGGCGCCGTGCGCCCGCACATCGCCCGCGACCTGGCCCTCGACGTGCGCCGGCTGCTCGCCTCCGAGGCCACCTTCGACGGCCGCCCGGTCCGGCCCAGCGACGTGGCGGTGATCTGCTACCGGCACGCCGACCTGGCCCAGGCACGCGCCGCGCTGGCCGAGGTGGGCGTGCCCGCGGTCATCGCCGGCGGCGGCAGCGTCTTCGCCACCCCCGCCGCGACCGCCTGGCTCAGCCTGCTGGAGGCCCTCGAGCAGCCGCACCGCGCCGCCCGGGTGCGGGCCGCGGCGCTGACCGCCTTCCTCGGGTACGACGCGGCCGCGCTCGACGAGGGCGGCGACGACCTGACCGACCAGATCGCCGACCGGCTGCGGGCCTGGGCCGACGCCCTGGGGCGGCGCGGCGTGGCCGCCGTCCTCGAGGCGGCCAGCGCCGGCGGGCTCCCGGCCCGGTTGCTGGCCACCGCCGGCGGCGAGCGCTTCCTCACCGACCTGCGCCACATCGGCGAGGTGCTGCACGAGGTCGCCCAGCGCGACCACCTCGGCGTCGTCGCCCTGCTGGGCTGGCTGCGGCTCCAGGTCTCCGAGGCCGCCGAGGGTCGTGGCGCCGAGCGCACCCGGCGGCTGGACTCGGACGCCGCCGCCGTCCAGCTGGTCACCATCCACGCCAGCAAGGGCCTGCAGTACCCGGTCGTCTACCTGCCGGCGCTGGCCGACCGGTTCGTCCCGAAGCCGACCCGACCGCTCTTCCACGACGCCGCCGGCCGGCGCTGCATCGACGTCGGTGGCGCCGGACCGCACTGGGCCGACCACTGCCGGCGCTGGGCCGAGGAGGAGGCCGGGGAGTGGCTGCGGCTGCTCTACGTGGCCCTCACCCGCGCCCAGAGCCACGTCGTGGCGTGGTGGGCGCCGACGAAGAACGCCGAGGCGTCCCCGCTGCACCGGATGCTGCTGCGCGAGGGCTCCGCCGTGCCCGCCCAGCCGGCCGTGCCCGACGACGACGCGACCGCGCGGCTGTTCGGCGAGTGGCGCGACCGGGGCGGCCCGCAGCCCGAGGTCGCGCACCACGACGACACCCCGCCGGCGCTGCCCGCGAGCAGCCCGCCGGAGCTGGGCGTGCGCACGTTCGACCGCGCCGTCGACGTCGCCTGGCGGCGTACGTCGTACTCGGCGCTGAGCGCGGTCGAGGTCGCCGAGCCCTACGCCGGCGTCGGCAGCGAGCCCGAGGTGCTGGCCAAGGACGACGAGCGGGTGGCCGGCGACGCGGTGCTGCCGGTCCCCGCGCCGACCGCCGTGGTCGGCGACGTCCCCGCGCCGATGGCCGGGCTGCCGGTCGGCGCCACCTTCGGGTCGCTGGTCCACGCGGTGCTGGAGCACGCCGACCCGGCGGCCGGGGACCTGCGCGCCGAGCTGCTCGCCCACATCGAGGAGCAGCTGACCTGGTGGCCGGTGCCCGGCTTGGACCCCGACGAGCTGGCGACCGCGCTGGTCGCGGCCTGCGACACCCCGCTCGGCCCGCTGCTCGGCGACGCGACGCTGCGCTCGTTCGGCCGCGCCGACCGGCTCTGCGAGCTCGACTTCGAGCTGCCGCTGGCCGGTGGCGACCTGGTGCCCGCGGGCGCGGCGCCCGAGGTGCTGCTGGGTGACCTGGCCGACCTGCTCCGCCGGCACCTGCCCGAGGGCGACCCGGTGCGCGGGTACGCCGACGCGCTCGCCGTCCCCGCGCTGGGCGAGCAGGCGCTGCGCGGCTACCTGACCGGGTCGGTCGACGTCGTGCTGCGGCAGCGGGGCGAGGGCGGCGAGCCGCGGTACGTGATCGTCGACTACAAGACCAACTGGCTGGGGCCGCGCGACGTGCCACTGACCGCGGCCTCCTACGCGCCGGCCGGGCTGGACGCCGCGATGGGGCACTCCGACTACCCGCTGCAGGCGCTGCTGTACGCCGTGGTGCTGCACCGGTTCCTGCGCTGGCGTCAGCCGGGCTACGACCCGGAGCGGCACCTGGGCGGGGTCGCCTACCTGTACCTGCGCGGCCTCTGCGGACCCGAGACGCCGCGGGTCGACGGCGCCCCGTGCGGCGTCTTCGCCTGGCGGCCGCCGGCCGCGCTGGTGACCGACCTGTCCGACCTGCTCGACGGCGTGGCCCCGGGAGGCGCCCGATGACCGACACCGACCTGCCCCAGGCCGCGGCCGAGGCGCCGGCGCGCGGGGCCTACGACCCGAGGCTGGCCCGCCGGGCGCGTGGCCTGATGGCCGAGCTCAACGCGGCCGGGGTGCTGGACGCCGCCGACGTGCTGGTGGCCGAGCGGGTCGCCGCGCTGGGCGGCGAGACCGACGAGCGGGTGCGGCTGGCGGTCGCGCTCGCGGTGCGCGCGGTCCGGTCCGGCTCGGTCGGGGTCGACCTGCGGGCCGGCGAGGGGGGTGACCTGGCGGTCGGCCTCGGCCTGCCCGACGGCGCGGCGCTGCCCGAGCCGGCGGCCTGGACGGCGGCGATCGCGGCCTCGCCACTGACCGCCGCCGGGGTGCTGCACCACGATCTCGGCCTGGTCAGCCTGGACCGCTACCACCGGATGGAGCGCCAGATCGCCGACGACCTGGCGGGGCGGATCGCCGCCGCTGCGCCGGCCGTCGACGAGGACGTGCTCGCCCGGACCCTGACCCGGGTGGCCGGCGAGCACTTCAGCGACGAGCAGGCGGCGGCGGTCGATCACGCCGTCCGGCACCGCACGACGGTGCTCACCGGCGGCCCCGGCACCGGCAAGACCACCACGGTGGCGCGGATCGTGGTGGCGCTCGCCGACCAGTTCCACGCCGCCGGCGGCGACCAGCACTTCTCGGTCGCGCTGGCCGCGCCGACCGGCAAGGCGGCGACCCGCCTCCAGGAGGCGGTCGGCGAGGAGATCGAGGCGCTCGGGCTCGACCCGGCCGGGCTCGGCCGACCCGAGGCGCGCACGCTGCACCGGCTGCTGGGCTGGCGGCCCGACAACACGACCCGGTTCCGACACGACCGGGGCAACCGGCTCCAGCACGACCTGATCGTGGTCGACGAGGCGTCGATGGTCGACCTGACGCTGATGGCCCGCCTGCTGGAGGCGGTGCGCCCCGAGACCCGGCTGGTGCTGGTGGGCGACCCGGGGCAGCTGACCTCGGTCGGTGCCGGCGCGGTCCTCTCCGACCTGGTCGCGGGGTTCGCCGACCACCCGGACTCGCCCGTGGTGGCGCTGCGTCAGAACCACCGCTCCACCGAGGACATCAAGGAGCTGGCGCAGGCGCTGCGCGACGGCGCCGCCGACGCCGTGCTGGAGGTGCTTCGGCGCGGCTCGGCGGAGGTGGAGTACGTCGAGACCGACCAGCCCGCCGAGGTGCTGCGCGGGATCTGCGTGGCGGCGGCCCGCCGGGTGCACGACCGCGCCACCGGTGCCGGCGCCCCGGAGGAGCGGGCGGCGGCCGCGCTGGCGGCGCTGGAGGAGTTCCGGCTGCTCTGTGCCCACCGCGAGGGGCCCTTCGGCGTACGACACTGGAACCGGCAGGTGGAGCAGTGGCTCGCCGAGGACCTCGGCCAACCGCTCGGCCTGCCCTGGTACCCGGGCCGCCCGCTGCTGGTGACCAGCAACGACTACACGCTCGACGTCTACAACGGCGAGACCGGCGTGGTGGTCGCGGCGGACGACGGCCGGCCGCGCGCCTGGATCGCCGGGGTCGGGGCGCCGCGGGCGTTCGCGCCGGGCCGGCTGGACGCGCTCGACACCATGCACGCGATGACGATCCACAAGAGCCAGGGCAGCCAGGCCCGCGAGATCACGGTGCTGCTGCCCGACGCGGACTCCCGGCTGCTGACCAGGGAGCTCTTCTACACCGCGGTCACCCGGGCCAAGAGCAGGGTCCGGGTGGTCGGCACCGAGGCCGCGGTGCGGGCGGCGGTGGCGACCACGGCCCAGCGCGCCACGGGCCTGGCCGAGCGGCTCTCGGGCGCCGGCCGATGAACGGGCCAATCTCCGAACCGCCGCCCCGGCGGGAGCGCCGCCGCGTTAGCGTGGCCGCATGCCCTTCCTGATGCGCGTGGCACTCCCCGACGTCCCCGGTTCGCTGGGGCGGGTGGCGACCGCGATCGGTATGGCGGGCGGTGACATCGAGGCGATCGAGATCGTCGAGAAGCGCTCCGACGGCACGGCGCTGGACGACGTGCTGCTCGAGATCCCGCAGGGCACGATGCCCGACACGATCGTGTCGGCGTGCAACGTGTTGGACGGGGTCCGGGTGCTGTGGATCAGTCACTACCCGTCCGGCGGGACGCTGGTGCTGGACCTGGAGGCGGTCGAGGAGCTCACCGCGTCACCCGGGCACGCGCTGGACCGCCTGGTCGACCTGCTGCCGGCGACGTTCCGTGCCGACTGGGGCTCCCGGGTGCACCGGGCGAAGGGCGTCGTCTACGGCACCAGCGCAGCGCCCGACGAGCTGGAGTTCCTCGAGATCGAGGGCCCGGAGCGGCTCGAGGTCCCCGAGGACGAGAACACGCTGTACGCCGCCGCCCGGCTCGACGGCAACGAGATCGTCGTGATCGGCCGGCGCGGCGGGCCGGAGTTCCTGGACTCCGAGCTGGCCCGCCTCGGGCACCTGTGCGGGCTCGCGGTCACCATCGCCAACGCCAACGACTGACCCGCCGCCGCTGGTTGAGGTGCGAGGCGCCCCGGCGCCGGCGTCGCCGGTGGTTGAGGTGCGAGGCGCCCCGGCGCCGAGCCTCGAAACCACCTCTGGAATCCGGGCCCGCGGCATGGTGTTGTGAACACCATGGATCTCCTCGAAGGAACCTACGAGCCGAACCCGCAGGCCTGGGTGCGTGACCAGGTCGAGACCTACGAGGCCACGGACGGCCGCGAGGCGAACACGCTCATGGACCACCCCGAGTGGCCGATCGTCGTGATCACCTCCCGCGGCGTGAAGTCCGGCAACCTCCGCAAGAACCCGGTGATGCGGGTCGAGAAGGACGGGGTCTACGCCGCCGTCGCCTCCAAGGGCGGCACGCCGGAGAACCCCGCCTGGTACTACAACTTCGTCGCCGATCCGGTCGTCCAGCTCCAGGACGGTCCGACGCCGGCGCTCTACCGGGCGCGGATCGCCGAGGGCGCCGAGCGCGAGGAGTGGTGGGAGCGCGCGGTGGCGCAGTACGCGCCGTACGCGGAGTACCAGGAGAAGACCGACCGCAAGATCCCGGTCTTCCTGCTGGAGCGCATCGAGGACTGACCGGGCGCGCGGGCACCGGTCGGGCGTCCGCGACCTGCCCCCTGCGGTCGGCGGGGCGGGCAGTAGCGTTCGCGTCATGAGTGCGATCGACGGCGTGAGCGAGATCTTCGACGCGAGCCAGTGGGACGTGGTGCCCGGCTTCGAGGACCTCACCGACCTGACCTACCACCGCGCCAAGGCGCACGGCACGGTCCGGATCGCCTTCGACCGCCCCGACGTGCTCAACGCGTTCCGCCCGAACACGGTCGACGAGCTGCTCCGCACCCTGGAGCACGCGCGCACCTCCGCCGACGTCGGCTGCGTCATCCTGACCGGCAACGGCCCGTCCGCGAAGAACGGCAAGTGGGCCTTCTGCACCGGCGGTGACCAGCGGATCCGCGGCAAGGCCGGCTACCAGTACGAGGACAAGGCGATCGGCGCGGACGACACCGGCGCCGAGGAGCCGAGCGCCATCGACAAGGCCAAGCTGGCCCGGCTGCACATCCTGGAGTGCCAGCGGCTGATCCGGTTCATGCCGAAGGTCGTCATCTGCGTGGTGCCGGGCTGGGCGGCCGGCGGCGGCCACTCCCTGCACGTCGTCTGCGACCTCACCCTCGCCTCCCGCGAGCACGCCCGGTTCAAGCAGACCGACGCCGACGTGGGCTCCTTCGACGGCGGCTACGGCTCGGCGTACCTTGCCCGCCAGGTGGGCCAGAAGTTCGCCCGCGAGATCTTCTTCCTCGGCGACGAGTACGACGCGGAGACCATGCACCGGATGGGCGCAGTCAACCGGGTCGTCGACCACGCCGACCTGGAGAAGGAGGCCCTGGAGTGGGGCCGCAAGATCAACGGCAAGAGCCCCACCGCCCAGCGGATGCTCAAGTACTCGTTCAACCTCCTCGACGACGGCCTGGTCGGCCAGCAGCTCTTCGCCGGCGAGACCACCCGCCTGGCCTACATGACCGACGAGGCCCAGGAGGGCCGCGACCAGTTCCTGGAGAAGCGCGACCCCGACTGGTCGCCGTACCCCTGGTACTACTGAGTCGGCGCGGGTGCGGGTCGTGTGCCTGAGCACCCGCTATTCCAGGGTGTGGGGCACACGACTCGAGCGGAGCGCCGGCGCCGGACGGCGTCGTGTGCCCAGGGGCCCGCTGTCCCGATGTCTCGGGCACACGACCCGCCTCGGGGGTCGATCACCACGCGGGACCGCGAGCCTCCTCGACCTCCGTTCCTGGTCGGTCGACCTCCCGGGCCTGATGCCCTGAGGCCCCGCCCAGCACGGAGGAGCGCGGAGGAGCACGCCCGGATGCCCGCCATGGGTCGAGAGGTCCTGTCGCGCGCGCCGGCGAGACCCGAGACTGGACCCGTGCACTTCGTCCACGAGTCCCTGCCCCAGCGCGTCCGCTTCCAGACCGGTGACGCCGCGGCCGCCGTCACGGCGGAGGTCGAGCGCCTGGGCGCCGCGCGGGTGATGGTGATCGCCGGGTCCGCCGAGGGTGAGCTGGCCGACCTGGTCACGTCGGGCCTGACGCCGGTCCTGCGCCACGACGAGGTCGTGATGCACGTGCCGATCGAGGTCGCCGAGCGGGCGCGGGCGGCGGCCGTGGAGAGCCGGGCCGACGCGATCGTCTCGGTCGGCGGCGGATCCACCACAGGGTTGGCCAAGGCGGTCGCGCTGACCACCGGACTGCCGATCGTCGCCGTCCCGACGACGTACGCCGGCAGCGAGGCGACCGCCGTGTGGGGGCTCACCGAGGCCAGCCGCAAGACGACCGGCGTCGACCCGGTGGTGCTGCCGCGCGCCGTCGTGTACGACGCCACCCTGCTGCGCAGCCTGCCGGTGGAGCTGTCGGTCGCCAGCGGTCTCAACGCGCTCGCCCACTGCGTGGACTCCCTGTGGGCGCCGCAGGCCGACCCGATCAACGCGGTCCTGGCCACCGAGGGCGCCCGTGCCCTGCGCGACGGTCTGCCGCTGGTCGCGGGCGATCCGGCCGGGCTTCCGGGCATCGAGCTGGCGCTCTACGGCGCCCACCTGGCCGCGAAGGCGTTCGCCTCGGCCGGATCCGGGCTGCACCACAAGATCTGCCACGTGCTCGGCGGCAGGTACGACCTCCCGCACGCGCAGACCCACGCGACCGTGCTGCCGTACGTCCTCGCGCTCAACGCGCCGAACGCCCCGGAGGCCGCGACCCGGTTGGCCGGGGCGTTCGGCAGCCCGACGGCGCTGGCGGGCCTGCAGGAGCTGAGAAGCACCCTGGGGGCACCGCGTGCGCTGCGCGACGTCGGCCTCGAGGAGGCGGACATCCCCGCCGCCGTCGAGGACGTGCTCGCGATCGCGCCCCCGTCCAACCCGACGCCCGTGACCACCGAGAACCTGACCCGGCTGCTGCAGGCGGCCTGGGCCGGGGAGGAGCCCCAGTGAGCGAGCAGATCAGCCGAGCCGCCGAGATCTCCGCCGAGCAGCGTGCGCGCGAGGACGACGTCGTCGCGCGGGTGCTCGCCTCCTTCGACGGCTGCGCCGACCCGCGGCGCAAGGAGCTGCTGCGCGGCGTCGTCACCCACCTGCACGCGTTCCTGCGCGACGTCCGGCTGACCGAGGAGGAGTGGGCCGCGGGCATCGCCTTCCTGACCGCGGTCGGTCACCTGACCGACGACCGGCGCCAGGAGTTCATCCTGCTCTCGGACACCCTCGGCGCCTCGATGCAGACCATCGCCATCAACAACGAGGCGGTCGGCGACGCCACCGAGGCGACCGTCTTCGGTCCCTTCTTCGTCGAGGGCTCGCCCGAGGTCGGCCGCGGCGGCGACATCGCGCACGGTGCGGCCGGCGAGCCCTGCTGGGTCGAGGGCACGGTTCGCGACGTCGACGGCCGGCCGGTGCCCGGCGCCCGGATCGAGGTGTGGGAGGCGGACGACGACGGCTTCTACGACGTGCAGTACGCCGACGACCGGACCGCCGCGCGGGGCCACCTGTTCAGCGACCGGGACGGCTCGTACCGGTTCTGGGCGATCACGCCCACGCCGTACCCGATCCCGCACGACGGCCCCGTCGGGCAGATGCTCGAGGCGACCGGCCGGTCGCCGATGCGCGCCGCACACCTGCACCTCATGGTCCGGGCGCCCGGCTACCGGACCCTGGTCACGCACATCTTCGTGAGGGGCGACGAGCTGCTCGCCTCGGACGCGGTGTTCGGGGTCAAGGAGTCGCTGGTGCGTGACTTCGAGCGGCAGGGCGCCGGGACACCGACCCCGGACGGACGGTCGATCGACGGAACCTGGTCGCGGACCTCCTTCGACATCGTGCTCGCGCCCGCACCGGCGTGACCCGCGCCGGCGGGCGGTCGGCCCGTCTGCGGGCTACGCTGCTCGCGACATCGGCGGAGGTCGACCTTGGTCCCTGAGCTCGTACTGCTCGCGCTGGCGAGCACGATCCGCCCCACCAGCCTGGCCGCGGTCTCCGCGCTCCTCACCCGTGAGCAGCGCCGGCGGCTGATGCTCGCGTACGTCGTCGGGGGGCTCTGCTTCACGATCGCGTTCGGCGTCCTGGTGGTCAGCGTCTTCCACGGCTTCCAGGTGCAGCGCCACGTCAGCCAGGCGCGGGGCGTGGTGGACGCCGTCGGCGGGGTCCTGGTGCTGCTGCTCGGGATCGCGGTGCACCTCGGGGTGGGTCAGCGCCGCGTCGCCCCCGCGCAGGAACCGCGGGGGCCGGTGGCGGGCTGGTTCGACCGCGAGGTCCGCGCCCCGATGGCCGCGGTGGCGGGGGCGCTCACCCACATCCCGGGGGTGTTCTACCTGGTCGCGCTCAACCTGATCGTCGCCCACGAGCCGCGGCTGCCCGGCGGCCTGATCGCGGTCGCGATCTACGACGTGATCTGGTTCGCCGTGCCGATCGCCGCGCTGACGCTGTGCGTCACCGACCCGGGGATGGCGCAGCGCCTGGTCCTGTCGGTGCAGGACGGGGCACACCGGCACGGGCGGGCGGCGTTGGTGACGGCCTGCTACGTCGTCGGCGCGGCGCTCCTGATCCGGGGTCTGGTTGCGGCGTGAGTCACGCTGATGGGGCGTGATCTCGCGGTTCGCGGCGCACGATCTCCGGGCACGCGCCACAATCGACGCTGTGCTGGACCTCCGCATCTCCTCCCCGGCCGACCTCACCCCCGAGGTCGTGGACGTGCTGGCGAACGATCCCGCGGTCGACGAGATCGCGGTCCTCCCGGGCGCGTCGGTCAGACCGGACGGGGACGTGGTGATGGCGGCGGTGGCGCCGGACGCCGCCGACGGGATCGTCGAGGCGCTGGTCGGCCTGGGGCTGCTCGAGCGCGGTGCGCTGCGCCTGGTCCCGGCCTACTCCTGGGTGTCGTGGCAGCGCGCCGCCGGCGACCCCCGGCACGTGGCGGCGGCCGCCGACGTGGTCGCGGCCGGGGCCCGGGAGCGGGGGCGACCGGACCGCCCGTGACTCGGGACTCCGGCCCCGGCGGTCGAACGCCTCACGTACGCTGCGTGACGTGAGTCGCATCGTGGTCCTGACCGGCGCCGGCATCTCCGCCGAGAGCGGCGTGCCGACGTTCCGCGACGCCGACGGGCTCTGGGAGGGGCACCACGTGGAGGACGTGGCCACCCCCGAGGGCTACCAGCGGGACCCCGCGACCGTGCTCCGGTTCTACGACGAGCGCCGCGCGGCGCTGGCGAACGTCAAGCCCAACCCCGCCCACGACGCGCTCGCCCGGCTCGAGGCCGCCGTCGGCGAGGAGCTGTTGGTGGTCACCCAGAACATCGACGACCTGCACGAGCGCGCCGGCTCGACCAACGTCGTGCACATGCACGGGGAGCTGCTCAAGGCGTGGTGCACCGCCTGCGACGTGCGGCACCCCTGGGCCGGCACCCTGGGCGAGCGTCCCGCCTGCCCGTCCTGCGGCGAGGTGACGCTGCGCCCGGACGTGGTCTGGTTCGGCGAGATCCCCTACGAGATGGACCGGATCGTGGATGCGCTCGGCGAGGCCGAGGTCTTCGTCTCCATCGGCACCTCGGGCGCGGTCTACCCGGCGGCCGGGTTCGTGCAGCACGCGCGCCGGCACGGCGCACGTGCGATCGAGCTCAACCTGGAGCCGAGCGAGGGCACCTTCTTCTTCCACGAGGCCCGGCACGGCCGGGCCGGCGAGCTGGTGCCCGCCTGGGTCGACGAGATCCTCGGCGCCTGACCCGGCTCAGCCCGCCGTGGCGCGGTCCCGCGCCAGCTCCGCGTCGAGGATCGCGGTCAGTCGCTCCCGGTCCCCGTCCATGCCGAGCGGCTCGAGCCAGTCGACCAGCGTCGCCCGGAACAGCGCGCCGCTGCGGATCACCCGCGGGTCGCAGTGCATCGTCGCCTCGAGCGCGACCACGCCGTACACGGCGGCCCAGGAGCGCATGTAGATCCAGACCAGCCCGCGGTCCTCGGGCGCGATCTGGGAGGTGTCGGCCGGGATCCACGGGTCCTGCACGGCCTCGCGCACGATCGGGTCGAGCTCCTCGAGGCTCGGGTAGGGGAACTTGGTCTTCTCCCACACCTGGAAGAGCAGGTCGGTCAGGTAGCAGCCCGAGGTGGCCACGGTCAGCGCCTCGCGCCGCTCGGTGACGTGGCTGGCGATCGGGTTGGCGAAGACGAGGGAGAAGGCCCGCGGGTTCGCGATCGCCCACCGTCGGAAGGCGCAGCAGGCCACGGTCAGCCGCGCCATCGGGTCGTCCTCGGGGAAGCGCTCGGCCTCCTTGGCCCACTCCGCGGTCGCCCGCCGGTCCAGCTCGTAGGCGACCAGGTCGACCAGCGCCTGGTAGTCGGCGACGTAGCGGTACAGGGCCGGGGCGGTCATCCCCATCCGCGCGGCGACGGCCCGCAACGACAGGTCCGCTCCCTCGGCGAGCAGCTCGGCCGCGACCGTGACGATCTCGTCGTACGTCGCCTCGCGTTGGCGCTCGCGGCGGGTCGGGGGTGCCGGGATGTGGCCCACGGGACTCCTTCCGAAAAGGGGGTTGACGGGAGAAGTTTACACCGTTTACTTTCGATGCGTTAACACCGTTAACGATGCTCACGCTGTTTACTAAACCGTGGTGGACGACTCAGGGGGCCCACTCATGATCGATCGCTGGAGCAACATCGTCGCGCACCGTGCGCGGCTCGTGCTCGTCCTCGGGCTGCTGCTGGTCGCGGCCGCCGGGGTCTATGGAGTCGGCGTCTTCGACTCGCTCTCCCGGGGCGGGTTCGACGACTCCTCCGCCGAGGGGTACCGCGAGCTCAGTGCCGAGCGCGCGCTCTTCGGGAACCAGTCCGTCGACGTCGTCGCGATCTACACCAGCGACGACCTCACCGCCGACCAGCCGGCGTTCCGGCGCGAGGTGGCCGCCGTCGTGGACGGCCTGCCGGCCGACGCCGTGGCCCGGGTCGTGCCGTACTACGCCGCCCCCGACGCGGGGCTGGTCACGCCGGACGGCCACTCGGCGCAGGTGCTGATCTCGCTGGCCGGCGACAGCCAGGACGACTACCTCGACAACTACGAGGAGATCCGGCCCGGCCTCGACGCCTCGGGCGCGGCCGGACTGCACACCGATGTCGCGGGTGCCTACGCCTCGTTCACCGACGTCAACGAGATCACGGCCGAGGACCTCGAGCGGGCCGAGATCATCTCGATGCCGATCGTGGTCCTGCTCGCGCTGCTGATCTTCGGCAGCCTGGTCGCCGCCGCGATGCCCGCGATGGTCGGTGTGATCGCCATGATCGGCGGCCTCGCGGTGGTCCGGCTGCTCACCCAGGTCACCGACGTGTCGGTCTTCGCGGTCAACGTGATCTCGCTGCTCGGCATCGGCCTGGCGATCGACTATGCGCTGTTCGTGGTCAGCCGGTTCCGCGAGGAGCTCGCGGCGTTGCCCGAGGACCAGCCCGACGCCGCGCAGGTCGCCATCCGCCGTACCATCGCCACGGCCGGCCGCACGGTCCTCTTCTCCGGGCTCACCGTCGCCGCCGCGCTGTCCAGCCTGCTGATCTTTCCTCAGATGTTCCTGCGCAGCATGGGGTACGGCGGGATGGCGGCCGTGCTGATCGCGATGCTCGCCGCGCTCACCATCCTCCCCGCGGTCCTCGTCCTGCTGGGACGCCGGGTCGACGCCGGCCGCCTGCCCTGGCGCCGGAACCGCCCGGTCGGCGTCTCCGACGAGAACGGCCGCTGGGCCGCCCTGGCCCGCGCGGTGATGCGCCGTCCGGTGGCCGTGCTCGCCCTGACCGCGGTCGTGCTGCTCACCTTCGCCTCGCCGTTCCTCGGCGTCCGCTGGGGCAGCGTCGACTACCGGGTGCTGCCGGACGACGCCCCGGCGCACGTCGCGGCCGCGAAGCTGACCACGTTCGGCCCGGAGACCTCGAGCGCGAACTCGCTGCTCGAGGGCGCCGACCAGGCGACGGTGGACGCCTACCTCGCCGACGTCGCCGAGCTGCCCGGCGACCCCGCGGCCGCGGTGATCGCCCAGGCCGGCCCCCACGTGCTGATCCGCACGACGTGGGACGGCAACGCCCAGACGCAGGACTCCCAGCAGATGGTCCGCGACCTGCGCCAGATCACCCCGGAGCAGGGCACCGTGCTGGTCGGCGGCCAGTCCGCGGACGTGGTGGACCTGATCGACTCCGTCGGCGCCCACCTGCCGTGGATGGGGCTGATCGTGGTCGCGGTGATGCTGGTGCTGCTCTTCATCGCGTTCGGTTCGGTGGTGCTGCCGATCAAGGCGGTGGCGATGAACGCCTTCTCGATCACCGCCTCCTTCGGCGTGGTGACCTGGATCTTCAACGACGGCCACCTCTCGGGCCTCCTCGGGTTCACGCCGCAGGGCTACCTCGACGCCACCCAGCCGATCCTGATGCTGGCGATCCTGTTCGGGCTCTCGATGGACTACGAGGTCTTCCTGCTCTCCCGGATCCGGGAGCAGTGGGACGCCGGCGACCCGAGCCTCCCGGCGGCCGCGCGCAACGAGATCGCCGTCGCCACCGGCTTGCAGAAGACCGGCCGGATCATCACCAGCGCGGCGGTGCTGCTGGCCGTGGTGATCGGCGCCTTCGCCACCAGCGGGATCGTCTTCATGAAGATGCTCGGCATCGGCATGCTGGTCGCGATCCTGGTCGACGCCACCATCGTCCGAGCGCTGATGGTGCCGGCGACGATGAAGCTGCTCGGCGGCTGGAACTGGTACGCGCCCGGGCCGTTGCGCCGCTGGTGGGAGCGGCACGGGTTCCGCGAGGAGGCGATCGTCCATCCCGCGGGTGGGCCCGACGCCCCGACCGAGGCCGACGCTGGCGGGCGTCATCGCCTCACCCCGACCGGCTGATCCGAGCCGCTGACGAAATCGGATCGCCCTCCCATGGCCGGGGCGGTGGAACATTCCACCGCCCCGGTCGGTTGTCGCCGGACGTGAGCACCCCACCGACCGCCGCTGCGCCCGCCACCCCGGTCAGCAGGGCCACGGTGGGGCTGCGCAGCGAGCGCGGGCCGATCCTCGGGTCGGTGATGATCAGCATCGCGCTGGTCGCGATCGACACCACGATCCTGGCCACCGCGGTGCCCTCGATCGTCGCCGACCTCGGCGGCTTCACCCAGTTCCCCTGGATGTTCTCGGCGTTCCTGCTGGCCCAGGCGGTCACCGTGCCGATCTACGGCAAGCTGGCCGACGTGGTCGGTCGCAAGCCGCTGATGCTGGTCGGGATCGGCCTCTTCGTGCTCGGCTCCCTGCTGTGCGCGGTGGCCTGGAGCATGACCGCGCTGATCGCCGCCCGCGCCGTGCAGGGCCTGGGGGCGGGCGCCATCCAGCCGACGGGCATGACGATCATGGGGGACATCTACTCCGTCGCCGAGCGCGCGGTCGCGCAGGCCTACGTGGCCAGCGTCTGGGCCATGTCCGCGGTCGTCGGGCCGACGCTGGGCGGCCTGTTCTCCGAGCACCTGTCCTGGCGCTGGATCTTCTGGATCAACCTGCCCCTCGGCGCGGCCGCGGCGTGGATGCTGCAGCGGCGGTTCACCGAGTCCGAGGCGGCGACCGCGCGGCGTCGTACGGCGGGGGAGCGGCTGCGACTGGACGTCCTCGGCGCGTTCGTGGTGGCGATCGCCGCTGGCCTGCTGCTGCTCGGTCTGCTCGAGGGCGGCATCCGATGGTCGTGGTCGTCGGGGACCAGCGTCGGCATCTTCGCCGGCGCCGCCGTGCTGGCGCTGGCGCTGGTCGGTGTGGAGCGCCGGGCCATCGACCCGGTGCTGCCGGGCTGGTTGTTCCGCGACCGGGTGCTCAACGCGGCCACGCTCGGCGCGTTCGTGGTCGGTGCGCTGACGCTCGGCGTCACCTCCTACGTGCCGGTCTACGCCCAGACCGTGCTCGGTGCGGACGCGGTCACCGCCGGCCTCGCGGTCGCGGCGCTGGCGATCGGCTGGCCGATCGCGGCGAGCACCGCCGGCCGGTTCTACGTGCGCCGCGGGTTCCGGCCGCTGCTGCTGCTGGGCTCCTGCTTCGCCGTGCTCGGTGCGGTGATCCTGGCGTCGGTCGGCCCGGGCTCCTCGGTGCTGGTGCTCGCGGCCGGCAGCCTGGTCCTCGGCCTGGGTCTGGGCTACGTCGCCAGCCCGAGCATCGTCGCGGCCCAGTCGGCCGTCGACTGGGACCGCCGCGGCGTGGTCACCGGAGCGAACATGTTCTCCCGCTCGGTGGGCAGTGCCGTCGGGGTGGCGGTCTTCGGTGCGATCGCCAACGGGATGGTCACCGCGCGGACCGGTCCCGGGGCGGTCGACCTCGAGTCGCTGCCGGCCGGCGTCCTCGATCCCGCGCTGCACGCGGTCTTCGTCGCCGTGGCGGCGACCGCCGCGCTGCTGGTGCTCGCCTGGGTCGTGATGCCGACGCGGACCGATCCGGCCGGGTAACCACGCCGTAACCGATCCGGGCCGAAGGGCCGCCCCGGAGCGCCGTCGTCGGGTACAACGGGGTCGTGAGTCTTCCCCCCGCGCCCGGATCGCCGGCGCCCGGCTACCCGGTGCCGGGCAGCCGGGTCGGTCGGTTCCGGGTGGTCGAGGAGCTCGGTCGAGGGGGCACCGGGGTCGTCTTCCGGGCGGTGGAGGACAGGGTCGGGCGCGAGGTCGCGCTCAAGGTGATCGACCCGCTCTACGCCCGCGACCCGGAGTTCCGGGCCCGGTTCGCGCGTGAGGCGCAGGCCCAGGAGTCGCTGGAGTCGACCCACGTGGTGGCCGTCCACGCCCACGGCGAGGAGGACGGCCACCTCTACATCGCCAGCCAGCTGGTCGCCACCGGCGACCTCGGCGCCCGGGTCCGTGCGTCGGGGGTGCTGCCGCAGAGGACCGCGCTGGAGATCGTGGAGCAGGTCGCCGACGGACTGGCCGACATCCACGGGGCCGGCCTCGTCCACCGCGACCTCAAGCCCGGCAACGTGCTGGTCGGGGTGCGGGGCGGCCAGGTGCGCGCCTACCTGTGCGACGTCGGGATCGCGCGCCGGCTCGAGCCGGCCGCCAGCAGGTTCAGCGCCGCCGCGGGCGGCACGCCGACCTACATGGCCCCCGAGCTCCACCGCGGTGCGCCGGCGTCGGCGGCCACCGACATCTACTCGCTGGGCTGCCTGCTGTGGATGGCGCTGACCGGCGAGCCGCCGTACGGCGGGGCGGCCAGCGAGTACGAGCTGATCTCCTCGCACCGGCGTGCGCGGGTGCCGCAGCTGCGGGCCGAGGGCCCCCGCGAGGAGGTCGTGAACCGAGTGCTGCGCACGGCGATGGCCAAGGAGCCGGGCGACCGCTACCCGTCGGCCGCGGCGATGCGGGACGACGTGCAGGCCGCCCTGCGCCTGCCGCCGGCGGGGTCCGGGGCGGACCCGGTGCTCGTGCGAGCGGCGGCGGTACGGGAGGGGCGCAGCTCGCTGCGATGGTGGCTCCTGGCCGTGCTCGCGGTGCTGGGCGTGATCGCCGCTGCCGTCGGCGCGTCGGCCCTGTCGGTCGGATGAGGCGATCGTCCGCGGAGTCGTCAGGCACACTACCGGCAAGTAGTATTCACGCCATGAAGCGTGAGATCTACAACGAGGACCACGAGGCGTTCCGCGAGTCCGTCCGCGAGTTCGTCGACCGCTCGGTCCGCCCGCACACCGAGGAGCACATCGCCGCGAAGGCGCTGCCCCGTGAGTTCTGGCTGGAGGCAGGCAAGCAGGGTCTGCTGGGCCTCGAGGTCCCCGAGGAGTTCGGTGGCTCGGAGGCCGGCGACTTCCGCTTCAACGCCGTCCTGCAGGAGGAGCTGGCCAAGGTCGGCGCCGCCTACCCGACCTGCCACGGCATCCACGCCGACATCACCGCGCCCTACATCGTCGAGCTCGGCACCGAGGAGCAGAAGCAGCGCTGGCTCCCGGGCGTCGCCTCCGGTGAGATCCTGCTCGGCATCGGGATGACCGAGCCGTCCGGCGGCTCGGACCTCGCCGCCCTGAAGACCACCGCCGTCCGCGACGGCGACGAGTGGGTCATCAACGGCTCCAAGACCTTCATCACCAACGGCTACTCCGGCGACCTCTTCGTCACCGCCGTGCGCACGGACCCGGAGAAGGGCCCCAAGGGCATCACGCTCTTCGGCATCGAGGCGACCAAGGAGGGCTTCAGCCGCGGCCGCAAGCTCGACAAGGTCGGCATGGAGGAGTCCGACACCGCTGAGCTGTTCTTCGAGAACGTGCGGGTCACCGATGCCGAGATCATCGGTGAGCTCAACATGGGCTTCATCCACATGATGCAGAAGCTCCCGCAGGAGCGCCTGGGCTGCGCGATCGCCAACGTCGCGCACGCCAAGCAGATCCTCGAGGAGACCATCGACTACGCCAAGGAGCGCCAGGCGTTCGGCCAGTCGATCGGCAAGTTCCAGCACAACAAGTTCCTGCTGGCCGACCTGGTCACCCGGATCGAGGTGGCCGAGGCCTACATCGACAAGTGCGTCCTCGCGCACTCGAAGAAGGAGCTCACCGCGATCGACGCCGCCAAGGCGAAGTGGTACTCCAGCCAGGTCCAGGGCGAGGTCCTCGACCACTGCGTGCAGATCCACGGCGGCTACGGCTTCATGAACGAGTACCGCGTGGCCCGCGCCTGGCGCGACGCCCGGGTCACCAAGATCTGGGCCGGCTCCAACGAGATCATGAAGGAGCTCATCGGCAGGGACCTGGGCCTCTGAGCCCACGCCCCTCACGGGCTGACGTACGACGAAGGCGCCCGGTCCACCTCGCGGTGGGCCGGGCGCCTTCGCGTCTGTCGGCGGGGGTCAGCCGGCGCAGCTGCCCTCGATGGTGAACCCCGTCGGGGTGGCGGCGTCGTCGGCCAGCGCGCCGTGGCCGGTGATCGCCACGTTGCCGGCGTCGCCGACCATCAGGCTGTCGATCCGCCCCTCGAACTGGGTGCCGCCGGAGATCGTGATCGACCCCGCGCCGTCCACCCCGTTGACGGTCACCGTGGTGGTGCCGTCGGTGAAGGAGGTGGCGAGGTTGGCCTCGTCGGGGTTGTCGCACGCCTCGGCGGTGCCGTCGACCTCGATCGAGCCGTCGGCGGTGACGAGGCGGAACGGCAGCGAGCCGACGGCGCCGTCCGCCGGGTCGCCCGTCGCCTCGTCGCCGGCGTCGGAGGTGGGAGCGTCGCTGGTCGGGGCGGCGTCGGTGGGCGTCGCGGCGGCGTCCGACGCCGTCTGCGTGGTCGACGAGCTGGCGTTGGCCGGCGGGTCGTCGTCGCCGCATCCGGTCAGAACGAGCGCGAGCGCGCCGACCGCGATCGCGATCCTGCCGGTGATCTGCATGAACTTGCTCCTCGAGGTGCGGGGAAGAGCCGGTGCGGGCGCACCGGCGGTCGGCCCGACTCTAGGCCGCGACGGCCGCCGTCGACGGGTGGGCGCGCCGTGCTGGCGCCGCTCGCGACCTGCGGCGATGATGAGGCGTGCGCGTTGACGAGATGGAGCCGAGGCAGCATCGCGACGAGCCCCACGAAGGGGGCGTCGGCGCTCGGCTGAACTGGCTGCGAGCGGGTGTGCTCGGCGCCAACGACGGCATCGTGAGCACCGCCGGCATCGTCCTCGGCGTCGCCGGCGCCACCACCGACCGCACCGCCATCCTGGTCGCGGGCGTCGCCGGGCTGGTCGCGGGCGCGCTGAGCATGGCCGCCGGGGAGTACGTCTCGGTCAGCACCCAGCGCGACTCCGAGGAGGCGCTCCTGGCCAAGGAGCGCCGCGAGCTCGAGGAGGAGCCCGAGGACGAGCTCGCCGAGCTGGCGGGCTTCTACGTGCAGCGCGGCCTCGACGACGAGCTGGCGATGGAGGTCGCCCGCCAGCTGACCGCCCAGGACGCGCTCGGCGCCCACGCGGAGGTCGAGCTCGGCATCGACCCGGACGAACTGACCAGCCCCTGGCACGCCGCCTGGGCCTCGATGCTCGCGTTCACCGTGGGTGCGCTGCTGCCGCTGCTGACCATCGTCCTGGTCGTGGCCGACCTGCGCGTGCCGGTCACCGTGGTCGCGGTCACCGCCGCGCTCGCGCTGACCGGATGGACCAGCGCCCGGCTCGGCTACGGGCCGGCCGGCCGCGCGGTGCTGCGCAACATGGGCGGCGGGCTGTTCGCGATGCTGATCACCTACGGCATCGGATCGGCGCTCGGCGCCCAGCTCTGAGGCGCCGGTCGCCGCTCTGGGCGGCTGGGCACCGCTCGGGTGGGGTTGTGTGCCTCAGGCCCCGGTATTCCGATGTGTGGGGCACACGACCGGGTCTCGGGTGGGGGTTGTGTGCCTGAGGCCGCGGTATCCCGATGCGTGGGGCACACGACCCGGCCCGCCTCGGCGGCCTCAGCCCCCGGTCGACCGCCGGACCACCAGGGTCGGCTCCAGCGTGACCTCCCTGACCGGACCGTCGGGGTCGGCGATCCGTGCCAGCAGCAGCTCGGCGGCGACCGCGCCGAGCTCCTCGCGGGGCTGGCGCACCGAGCTGAGTGGGATCGCCGCCGACGCGGCGAAGTCGATGTCGTCGTACCCGATGATCGCGACGTCCTCGGGCACCCGGATGCCGGCCAGCGTCAACGCCTGCAGAACGCCGAGGGCGACCAGGTCGTTCGCGGCGAAGATCGCGTCGGGCCGATCGTCCGGCGGCAGTGCGAGCAGCTCCTCGGCGCCGCGGCGGCCGGCGCCGGCGTCCATGGACCCGGTCTCGAGGAAGCGCAGCGTGGCGCCGTCGACCGCGGCGACCGCGGCCTCCGCGCCGCGGTGCCGGAGCTGGATCTGGGTCAGCTCGGCGGGGCCGCCGAGGAAGGCGAGTCGCCGGTGGCCGCGGTCGAGCAGGTGCTGCGCCGCGATCCGGCCGCCGAGCAGGTCGTCCACGGCGACGAAGGAGAACTCCTGGCCCTCCACGCGCCGGTCCACCACGACGACCGCCGTGCCGCGGTCCCGGAGACGGCGCAGCCGAGGCAGCACCGATCCGACGGGGGAGACGAGCAGCCCGCTGACCCGTTGCTCCTCGAAGAGGTCGAGGTAGGTCCGCTCGCGGTCGGGGTCCTGGCCGGAGTTGCCGAGGATCAGGGGGCGACCGACCTCGGCGAGGCTCTCCTCGACGCCGCGGGCGACGTCGGTGAAGAACGGGTTGGCCACGTCGAGCACCACCATGCCGACGGCGCGGTTGCTGCCGGCGCGCAGCTGGCGCGCCGCGTCGTTGCGGATGAACCCGAGGCGGTCGATCACGGCGGTGACGTGCTCCAACGTCGCGGGCGACACCTTCTCGGGTCGGTTGAGCACGTTGGAGACGGTGCCGACGGAGACGCCGGCCGCCGCCGCGACGTCCTTGACGGACACGCTCCGTGAAGCGGATGCCACGAGACCTCCTGGATGTGGGGGCCGCCACCGGGCCCTCCCAGCGGCACAGGGTACGGGTAGGTGGGCGGTGAACTCCTTGGTATTGATTCGTTTCAACAAAGTTTCGACTCGGGGTTGACTCATGTGAGTGGCGTCACCTAGCGTCAAGCCCCATCGGTGATTGAAACCTTTCAATCAAGAAATGACAAGGGACGAGGAGAGGCATGTCTGACCTCCCGGCAAAGGGCGCACCGTCGCCGACCCTGGTGTTGAGGGACGTCGCCAAGTCGTTCGGAGCGGTCGCCGCGCTGAAGTCGGGCACCCTCGAGGTCTCCGCCGGCTCGATCCACGCACTGGTGGGGGAGAACGGCGCCGGCAAGTCGACGCTGGTCAAGATCGTCGCGGGGGTCCACCGCCGCGACGCGGGCGTCTTCGAGCTGCTCGGCCAGCCCGTGGACTTCGGCTCGACCGCCGAGTCCAAGGGTGCCGGCGTCGCCGTGATCTACCAGGAGCCCACGCTCTTCCCCGACCTCTCGGTCGCCGAGAACATCTTCATGGGCCGCCAGCCGCTGGGACGTGGCCGGGCCATCGATCGGGCCACCATGTACGCCGAGTCCGAGGCCCTGTTCAACCGGCTCGGCGTCGTCATCGACCCGCGCCGCCCCGCGCGCGGCCTGTCCATCGCCGACCAGCAGATCATCGAGATCGCGAAGGCGATCTCGCTCGATGCTGCACTGCTGGTGATGGACGAGCCGACCGCGGCGCTCAGCGGCGTCGAGGTCGACCGCCTCTTCGCGGTGGCACGCAGCCTGCGCGACGAGGGCCGGGCGCTGGTCTTCATCTCCCACCGGTTCGAGGAGGTCTTCGACCTCTGCGACACCGTCACCGTGATGCGCGACGGCGAGTACGTCTCCACCGAGGCGATCGCCGACACCACCGTGGACGAGATCGTCGCCCGGATGGTCGGCCGCGAGGTGGCCGACCTCTTCCCGAAGGTTCCCGCCGAGCTCGGTGACGTGGTCCTGGAGGTCGAGGGGCTCAACCGCCGCGGGACCTTCCACGACGTCAGCTTCTCCGTGCGTGCCGGCGAGATCGTGGCGCTCGCCGGCCTGGTCGGCGCGGGGCGCAGCGAGATCGCCAGGGCCATCTACGGCGTCGACGCGTACGACGCGGGCTCGGTGCGCGTCGCCGGGCAGCCGCTGCCGAAGCACAACCCGAAGGCGGCGATCAAGGCGGGCATCGCCTTCGTCCCGGAGGACCGCCGGCAGCAGGGCCTGGTCATCGACGGCTCGGTCGCTCGCAACATCGCTTCCGTGATCCGCGGCAAGCTCGCCACCGCGGGGCTGCTGACCACCGGTGCGGAGAACCGCGCTGCCGCGCCGTGGGCCGCGCGCCTCGAGGTCAAGACCAACGCGCTGGACATGCACGCGGCGACGATGTCGGGCGGCAACCAGCAGAAGGTCGTGCTGGCCAAGTGGCTCTCGACCGAGCCGTCGATCCTCTTCATCGACGAGCCGACGCGCGGCATCGACGTCGGCACCAAGTCCGAGGTCCACCGCCTGCTCTCCGACCTGGCCGGCCAGGGTCTGGCGATCGTGATGATCTCCTCGGAGCTGCCCGAGGTCCTCGGCATGGCCGACCGCGTGCTGGTGGTCCACGAGGGCCGCATCTCCGCCGAGCTGGACCGCGCGGACGCCACGCCGGAGTCGGTCATGCGGGCCGCCACCGGCCACGCGGACGTCCGCGGCACCGAGCTGACCACCACCTCCGACCGGGAAGTGACCGCATGACCACGCTGACGCCGGCCCAGCCGGGGACCCAGTCCGGTACCAACCCCGTGCAGCGCGCGCTCGCCGCGGCCCTGCGGTCGCGCGAGGTCGCGGTCGCGGTCGTGCTGCTGCTGGTGATCGCGGCCGCGACCGCGAAGAGCCCGAGCTTCCTGCTCGACTCCGACGGCTGGCGCTCGCTGCTGGTCAACCCCAGCATCCTGATCCTGCTCGCGGTCGGGCAGACGGCCGTGATCATCACCCGCAGCGTCGACCTCTCCGTGGGCTCGACGATGGGCCTGACCGCCTACCTGACCGGCCGCCTCTTCATCGACACCAGCCTCCCGGCGCCGCTCGTGGTGCTGCTGGCCGTGCTCGCCGGTGCGGCACTGGGCGCCGTCAACGGTGTGCTCGTCGCCTTCGGCAAGGTGCCCGCCCTGGTGATCACCCTCGGCACGCTCTACATCTACCGCGGCATCTTCCTGACCTGGGCCGGCAGCGACCGGATCAACGCCAGCGACATCCCGCGCGGCTTCCAGGACCTCGGCACGGCGCAGGTGCTGACAGTCCCGGTGCTGACCATCGTCGCCCTGATCGTGCTCGGTCTCGTCGGCTACCACCTGCACGCCCACCGCGCCGGCCGCGAGCTCTACGCGATCGGCTCGGACCCCGACGCCGCGGTCCTCTACGGCCTGCCCGTCACCCGCCGGGTCATCTCTGCGTTCGTCCTCTCGGGCGCGCTCGCCGGCCTCGCCGGCACCTTCTACGTCGCCCGCTACGGCACGGTCAGCTCCGGCGCCGGGCTCAACATGGAGCTCCAGGCGGTCGCCGCCGCGGTGATCGGCGGCGTGGCGATCTTCGGCGGCAGCGGCACGGTGTGGGGCGCGGCCATCGGCGCCGCGCTGCTCGTCACCATCAACAGCGCCCTTCCCGTGATCGGGATCCAGGACTTCTGGCAGCGCGCCGTGGTCGGCGCCCTGATCCTGGCGGCGGTGGTCCTCGACCGCGTGCTGGCCAACCGTCAGGAGCGCAAGCTCGCCGACGCCCGAGATCTCGAACCATCGGTGACCGAGATCGACCCGCTCGCCACGACCAGCACCGGGGGGACCCGATGACCAGCACCGACACTCTGTCGCAGCCGGGTGCGGAGACCCGCACCTACCAGCCGTACGCGCGCCCGCTGCTGCTGCGCTGGCTGCTGACCCGGGAGGCGGCCGTGATCGCCCTCCTGGTCGCGGTCTTCGCCTACGCCACGGCCAACGTCCAGGGTTTCGACGGCCCGTTGACGCTGTACTACCTGTTCCTCGACATGGCGCCGATCCTGCTGATCGCGCTGCCGATGACGATGGTGATCGTCACCGGCGAGATCGACCTGTCGGTGGCCAGCATCGTGGGCCTCAGCAGCGTCCTGACCGGCATCTTCTTCGCCGACATGGGCCTGCCGATGGGGGTCGCGGCCGTGATGGCGATCGCGGTCGGCGCCCTGGCGGGCGCGCTCAACGGCTACCTGGTCGCCTACCTCGGGCTGCCGTCGCTGGCGGTGACCATCGGCACGCTGGCGCTCTACCGGGGCCTCGCGGTCGGCCTGCTCGGCACCAAGGCGATCACCGACTTCCCCGAGAAGTGGCGCGACCTGTTCACCGAGCGGATCGTCGAGGGCGGCTCCTACCCGATGGTGCTGATCCCGATCGCGGCGCTCGCGGTGGTGTTCGCCCTCCTGCTCCACTTCACCTCATTCGGCCGCGGCGTCTTCGAGATCGGCCTGAACGACGAGGCTGCCCGGTTCACCGGCGTCAACGTGGAGCGCACCAAGTTCCTGCTCTTCGTCCTCACCGGTGCCGTCTCCGCCTTCGCCGGCATCTACTACACGCTGCGCTTCGGCAACGCCCGCGGCGACAACGCCACCGGCATGGAGCTGCAGGTGATCGGCGCCGTCCTGCTCGGCGGCGTCTCGATCTTCGGTGGCCGCGGCGCCCTGCACGGCGTCGTCGCCGGTGTGCTGCTGATCGGCGTCATCTCCAGCGCCATGCGCCTGGAGGGGCAGACGGTGAACATGATCAACATCGTCATCGGAGTGCTCCTCGTGCTCTCCGTGATGTCCACCAGCTTCCTCAACTGGGCCTCGGGAATCCGCTCGTCGAGGAGAAGGTCGCGGCCGTCCGGCACGCGACGGGACGGGGCCGACCAGCGCCCGCCGTCCGGATCATCTACAACGAATGGGAGTGAACGATGAAGTTCCAGACTCGGCGGGTCGTCGCAATGGCGGCCGCATCGCTGGTCGCGACGGTGGGCCTCGCCGCCTGTGGTTCCGACGACGACGGCGGCAGCGCCAGCGACGGCGGCGGCGACCTGGCCATCACCTTCCTGCCGAAGAACCTCGGCAACCCCTACTTCGACACCAGCAACGCCGGTGGCGAGAAGGCGATCGAGGAGTTCGGTGGCACCTACGAGGAGGTCGGCCCCGACTCGGGTGACGACCCGGCCGGCCAGGTGCCGTTCATCAACACCGCCGCCCAGCAGGGCGTCAACGGCCTGGTGGTCTCCGCCAACGACCCCGAGGCGATCTGCGACGCGCTCAACGAGGCCCGCGACGCCGGCGTCAAGGTCGTGACCTTCGACTCCGACACCAACCCCGACTGCCGTGACCTGTTCATCAACCAGGCCACCGCCGAGGGCATCGCGAAGGCTCAGGTCGACCTGATCGCCGAGCAGATCGGCGACAAGGGCGAGGTCGCGGTCCTGTCGGCCGCCGCCAACGCCACGAACCAGAACGCCTGGATCGAGCTGATGGAGGCCGAGCTCGAGGCCAACCACCCGGACATCGAGCTCGTCGACGTGGTCTACGGCAACGACGACGACCAGACCTCCTTCGACAAGACCGCCGCGCTGCTGCAGTCCCACCCGGACCTCGCCGGCATCATCTCGCCGACCACCGTCGGCATCTCGGCGGCCGCCCGCTACCTCTCCACCTCGAAGGCCAAGGGCAAGGTCGCGCTGACCGGTCTCGGTACCCCGAACCAGATGCGTGAGTACGTCAAGGACGGGACCGTCACCGCGTTCGCGCTGTGGAACCCCGCCGACCTCGGCTACCTGGCCGCCTACGCCACCCAGGCCCTGATCGACGGTGACATCACCGGCGAGGCCGGCGACACCTTCGAGGCCGGTGACCTGGGCGAGTACACCGTCGAGGACGGCGGCTCCGTCCTGCTCGGCGACCCGTTCGTCTTCAACGCCGACAACATCGACGACTTCGACTTCTGATCCGTACGTCGGCCGGTCGGCGTATCGCGTCGGCCGGTCGGCCCGGATCGGGTCGAGTCACCCGCACCACCACAGCACGTCCCACCCGCAGGCAACAGGGAGGAGCAGCACCTATGCCCCGCTACTGCTTCAGTCTCCAGGTCCGTCCCGACCGGATGGCGGAGTACGTCGAGCGCCATGAGGCCGTGTGGCCCGAGATGCTCGCCGCGCTCGACGAGACCGGCTGGCGGAACTACTCCCTGTTCCTGCGGGAGGACGACGGTCTCCTGATCGGCTACGTCGAGGCCGACGACCTAGCCGCGGCGCAGGCCGCCATGGACGCCACCGAGGTCAACGCCCGCTGGCAGGCCCAGATGACCGAGTTCTTCACCGGCATCGACGGCCGGGCCCCCGACCAGAACTTCGTGCTGCTCCGCGAGGTCTTCAACCTCGACGACCAGCTCGCCAGCTCCCGCCATGCAGAGGAAAGCAACCGTCATGACTGACTTCGCCGCCATCGCGGCCCGGCTGGAGGGCCAGGCCATCGAGCTGCCCTCGTGGGCGTTCGGCAACTCCGGGACCCGCTTCAAGGTCTTCGGCACCGCGGGCACCCCCCGCTCGGTCGAGGAGAAGATCGCCGACGCCGCGACTGTGCACCGGTTCACCGGCCTCGCGCCGTCCGTCGCGCTGCACATCCCGTGGGACCACGTCGACGACTACGGCAAGCTGCGCGCCCACGCCGCCGACCACGGGGTCGCGCTGGGCACCATCAACTCCAACACGTTCCAGGACGACGACTACAAGTTCGGCGCCCTGACGCACGTGGACCCGAAGATCCGGCAGAAGGCGATCGACCACCACTTCGCCTGCATCGACGTGATGGACGCGACCGGCTCCCGCGACCTGAAGATCTGGCTCGCCGACGGCAGCAACTACGCCGGCCAGGCCGACCTGCGCGGCCGCCAGGACCGGCTGGCCGAGTCGCTGGCGACGATCTACGACCGGATCGGCGACGACCAGCGCCTGGTGCTGGAGTACAAGTTCTTCGAGCCGGCGTTCTACCACACCGACGTCCCCGACTGGGGCACGTCGTACGCCCAGGTGAGCGCCCTCGGAGACCGCGCCGTGGTCTGCCTCGACACCGGTCACCACGCGCCCGGCACCAACATCGAGTTCATCGTGATGCAACTGCTGCGCCTCGGGAAGCTCGGATCCTTCGACTTCAACAGCCGCTACTACGCCGACGACGACCTGATCGTCGGCTCCGCGGACCCGTTCCAGCTCTTCCGGATCCTCTTCGAGGTGATCCGGGGCGGCGGCTTCGGCCCCGACAGCGACGTCGCGTTCATGCTCGACCAGTGCCACAACGTCGAGGACAAGATCCCCGGCCAGATCCGGTCCGTGCTCAACGTCCAGGAGATGACCGCCCGCGCCCTGCTGGTCGACCGCGACGCGCTCGCCGCGGCCCAGGAGGCCGGCGATGTGCTCGGCGCGCACCAGGTCTTCATGGACGCCTTCTACACCGATGTCCGCGCCGACCTCGCCGCCTGGCGCGAGGAGCGCGGTCTGCCGGCGGACCCGATGCGGGCCTACGCCGAGTCCGGCTACCAGGAGCAGATCGAGGCCGAGCGCGTCGGCGGCACCCAGCTCTCCTGGAACTGACCACCGTCCCCGGTGGCTCGGGCGAATCCCCCAGAGCCCGGGCCACCGGCACCAGCCGTACCGCAGCCTCGGCTTCGAGGCCCGCTTCGCTCGCACCTCAACCAGCGGAGCGCCAGCACCCACCCGTCGAGAACCTCGAGAAGGGCATCATGACGAACCCCGCAGCAGCCGCGCTGATCGCGCGCTCCAACCGCCTCGGCGCCGACCCGAAGAACACCAACTACGCGGGCGGCAACACCTCGGCCAAGGGCACCGAGACCGACCCGGTCACCGGTCAGCCCGTCGAGCTGGTCTGGGTCAAGGGCTCCGGCGGCGACCTGGGCACCCTGAAGGAGTCCGGACTGGCCGTGCTCCGCCTCGACCGGATGCGCGCGCTGGTCGACGTCTACCCGGGCGTCGAGCGCGAGGACGAGATGGTCGCCGCGTTCGACTACTGCCTGCACGGCAAGGGCGGCGCGGCGCCGTCGATCGACACGGCCATGCACGGCCTGGTCGACGCCCCGCACGTGGACCACCTGCACCCGGACTCCGGCATCGCCATCGCGACCGCCGTCGACGGCGAGGCGCTGACGGAGAAGATCTTCGGCGACAAGGTCGTCTGGGTGCCGTGGCGCCGTCCCGGCTTCCAGCTGGGCCTCGACATCTCCGCGATCAAGGAGAAGAACCCGCAGGCGATCGGCTGCATCCTCGGCGGCCACGGCATCACCGCGTGGGGCGAGACCAGCGAGGAGTCGGAGCGGAACTCCCTCTGGATCATCGACACCGCCGCGGCGTACATCGCCGAGCACTCCAAGGCCGAGCCGTTCGGCCCCGCCCTCGACGGGTACGGCGCGCTGCCGGAGGCCGAGCGCCGCGCCAAGGCCGCCGCGCTGGCACCGACCATCCGCGGCATCGCCTCGGCGGACCGCCCGATGGTCGGCCACTTCACCGACGCCGACGTGGTGCTGGACTTCCTGGCCGCGTCGGAGCACCCGCGGCTGGCCGCGCTCGGCACCTCCTGCCCCGACCACTTCCTGCGCACCAAGGTGAAGCCGCTGGTCCTCGACCTGCCGGCCGACGCCTCGGTCGAGGACTCCATCGCCCGCCTCAAGGAGCTCGCGGTCGCCTACCGCGAGGACTACCAGGGCTACTACGACCGCAACGCGGACGCCGACTCCCCCGCGATCCGCGGCAAGGACCCGCTGATCGTGCTGGTACCCGGCGTCGGCATGTTCAGCTTCGGCAAGGACAAGCAGACCGCCCGCGTGGCCGGCGAGTTCTACGTCAACGCCATCAACGTGATGCGCGGCGCCGAGGGGCTCTCGACGTACGCACCGATCGACGAGGCCGAGAAGTTCCGGATCGAGTACTGGGCGCTGGAGGAGGCCAAGCTCCAGCGGATGCCGAAGCCGAAGCCGCTGGCCACCCGCGTCGCGCTGGTGACCGGTGCCGCCTCGGGCATCGGCAAGGCGACCGCGATCAAGCTCGCCGCCGAGGGCGCCTGCGTGGTGATCGCCGACCTGTCCCTGGAGAAGGCCCAGGAGGCGGCTGCCGAGATCGGCGGCCCCGACGTCGCCGTCGGCGTCCAGGTCGACGTGAGCAACGAGGCGGCGGTCTCCGCCGCCGTCGACGCCGCGGTGCTCGCCTTCGGCGGCATCGACCTGGTGGTCAACAACGCCGGCCTCTCGCTGTCCCGATCGCTGCTGGAGACCACCGAGAAGGACTGGGACCTCCAGCACGACGTGATGGCCAAGGGCTCGTTCCTGGTGGCGAAGGCGACCGCGAAGGTCATGATCGCCCAGGAGATGGGCGGCGACATCGTCTACATCTCGTCGAAGAACTCGATCTTCGCCGGCCCCAACAACGTCGCCTACGGGGCCGCCAAGGCCGACCAGGCCCACCAGGTCCGGCTGCTGGCCGCCGAGCTGGGCGAGCACGGGATCAAGGTCAACGGCGTCAACCCCGACGGCGTGGTCGCCGGGTCCGGCATCTTCGCCTCCGGCTGGGGCGCCAACCGCGCCGCCGTGTACGGCGTGGACGAGAAGGACCTGGGCAAGTTCTACGCCCAGCGCACCATCCTCAAGCGCGAGGTGCTGCCGGAGAACATCGCCAACGCGGTGTTCGTCCTGTGCACCGACGAGCTCAGCCACACCACCGGCCTGCACATCCCGGTCGACGCCGGCGTCGCGGCCGCCTTCCTGCGCTGACCTGGTGGATCGGAGACTCGAGCGTGTCTGAGCAGGGGAGCCCGGCGGGGTCGGTGCGGGTCGCCGCCGTCGACCTCGGCGCCACCAGCGGCCGGGTGATGTCGGGGCGGATCAGCGCCCAGGGCATCGAGCTGAACGAGCTGCACCGCTTCCCGAACGGGGCGGTCCGGGCCGGGCGATCGTTCTTCTGGGACATCCTCGGCATCCACCGGGAGATGCTGGTCGGCATCCGCGAGGTGGCCCGGACCGGGCCGCTGGACGGGATCGGCATCGACTCCTGGGCGGTCGACTACGGCCTCCTGGACCGCGACGGCCAGCTTCTCGGCAACCCGTTCAGCCACCGCGACCCCCGCACCGACGGGATCGCGGGCCAGGTGATCGACAAGATCGGCGCCGACCGGCTCTACGCGACCACCGGGATCCAGCAGCTGGCCTTCAACACCATCTACCAGCTGGTCGCCGCGCAGGGCACCGCGGCGCTGCAGTCAGCGGAGTCGCTGCTGCTGCTCCCTGACCTGCTCGGCTACTGGCTGACCGGCGAGATGGGCGCGGAGCGCACCAACGCCTCGACCACCCAGCTGTACGACGTCCACGAGGGCACGTGGGCGATCGACCTGTGCCGCCAGCTCGGCATCCCGTGGTCGATCCTTCCGGCGCTGCGGGACCCGGGCTCGGTCCTCGGCCCGGTGCTGCCGGACGTGGCGCGGGAGATCGGCGCCGGCGTCGACGTCCCGGTGATCGCGGTCGGCTCCCATGACACCGCCTCCGCGGTGGTCGGGGTGCCGGCGACGACCGACCGGTTCGCCTACATCTCCTCGGGCACCTGGTCGCTGGTCGGGCTGGAGCTCGACAAGCCCGTGGTGACCGAGGAGGCCCGCCGGGCCGACTTCACCAACGAGGGCGGCGTGGACGGGACCATCCGGTTCCTGAAGAACGTGATGGGCCTGTGGGTGCTGTCGGAGTCGATGCGCGCGTGGGACGCGCGGCGGCTGGGGCTCTCGCTCCAGGGTCTGCTGGCTGCGGCTGCGGGCTTCGAGCCGCTGAGGACCGTGATCGACATCAACGACCCGCGGCTGCTCACGCCGGGCACCGCGAGCGACCCGATGCCGGAGCGCGTGGTGGCGCTGGCGCGGGAGGCGGGACAGCCGGAGCCGGCGTCCCCGGTGGCGATCGCGCGCTGCATCCTGGACAGCCTGGTGGTCGCCTACCGTCGCCACGTGCGCACGGCCGCCGAGCTGGCCGGCGTCGACCTGGAGGTCGTGCACGTCGTCGGCGGCGGCTCGCAGAACGAGCTGCTGTGCCAGCTGACCGCGGACGCCTGCGGGCTCCCGGTCGTGGCCGGCCCGACGGAGGCGGCCGCGCTCGGCAACGTCCTGGTCCAGGGCCGCACCCTCGGCGCGGACCTGCCGGACCTGGCCGCCATGCGCGGCCTGGTCCGCCGCTCCTACGACGTGAAGCAGTACCAGCCGCGCACGGGACTGGACTGGGACGCCGCCGAGGCGCGGGTCTTCAGCGGTCGGGCAGGATGACCCCATGCGCGTAGCGCTCATGGTCACCTGCGTGAACGACGCGATGTTCCCGGGCACGGGAGCGGCCGTCGTCCGGCTGCTGCGCCGGCTCGGCGTCGAGGTCGACTTCCCCGAGGCCCAGACCTGCTGCGGCCAGCCGATGGTCAACACCGGCTACCTCGACGAGGCGGTGCCGGCGGTGCGCACCTATGTCGACGCCTTCGCCGGGTACGACGCGATCGTGACGCCGTCCGGGTCGTGCGCCGGCTCGGCGCGGCACCAGCACGGTCTGGTGGCCCGACGCGCGGGCGAGAACGGCAGCGACCCCGGCCTGGCCGAGGCGGTCGCCGCCGCGCCCCCGACGTACGAGCTGACGGAGTTCCTGGTCGACGTGCTCGGCGTGACCGACGTCGGCGCCTACTTCCCGCACGCGGTGACCTACCACCCGACCTGCCACTCGCTGCGGATGCTCGGGGTGGGGGACCGGCCTCGGCGGCTGCTGGAGGCGGTGCGCGGGCTGCGCCTGGTCGAGCTGCCGAACGCGGACCAGTGCTGCGGCTTCGGCGGCACGTTCGCGCTGAAGAACTCCGACACCTCGGTGGCGATGGGCAGCGACAAGGTCCGCCACGTCCGCGGGACCGGGGCCGAGGTGCTGGTCGCCGGCGACAACTCCTGCCTGATGCACATCGGCGGGATGCTGACCCGCCAGCGCAGCGGTGTCCGGGTGATGCACCTGGCCGAGATCCTGGCCGCCACGGAGGACGAGCCGGCGGCTCCGGCGCCGGGGGCGGCGCGATGAGCGGCACGTTCGTCGGGATGCCGACGTTCCCGAGCGCGGCGCGCACGGCGCTGGCCGACACCCAGCTGCGGCACAACCTGGCCCACGCCACCGGCACCATCCGCGGCAAGCGGGCGTCCGTGGTCCGCGAGGTCGAGAACTGGGAGGACGTCCGGCTCGCCGGAGCCGCGGTCAAGGACCGCGCCCTGCGCACCCTCGACGAGCAGCTGGTCCGGCTCGAGGAGTCGCTGACCGCCCGCGGCGCCACGGTCCACTGGGCGAGCGACGCCGCCGAGGCGAACGCGATCGTCACCGCGATCGCGCGGCAGCACGCCGTCGACGAGGTGGTCAAGGTCAAGTCGATGGTCACCCAGGAGATCGGCCTCAACGAGGCGCTCGCCGAGGCCGGCATCGCCGCCTGGGAGACCGACCTGGCCGAGCTGATCGTCCAGCTCGGCGGCGACCTGCCCAGCCACATCCTGGTGCCCGCGATCCACCGGAATCGGGCCGAGGTCCGCGAGATCTTCCTGCGCGAGATGGCGAAGGTCGGTCGCCCCGCGCCGGTCGACCTGACCGACGAGCCGGCGGTGCTGGCGGGCGCCGCGCGCGAGCACCTGCGCGAGAAGTTCCTGCGCGCGAAGATGGCCGTCTCCGGCGCCAACTTCGCGATCGCCGACACCGGCACGTTGGTGGTCGTCGAGTCCGAGGGCAACGGCCGGATGTGCCTGACGCTGCCCGAGGTGCTGGTCTCGGTGGTCGGCATCGAGAAGGTGGTGCCGACCTGGGCCGAGCTCGACCCGCTGCTGCGGCTGCTGCCGCGCTCCTCCACCGGCGAGCGGATGAACCCCTACACCTCGACGTGGAGCGGGATCACCCCCGGCGACGGCCCGCAGGAGGTGCACGTGGTGCTGCTCGACAACGGCCGGACCCGCGCGCTCGCCGACGAGGTCGGCCGCCAGGCGCTGCGCTGCATCCGCTGCTCGGCCTGCCTCAACGTCTGCCCGGTCTACGAGCGCACCGGCGGCCACGCCTACGGCTCGGTGTACCCGGGCCCGATCGGCGCGATCCTCAACCCGCTGCTCAAGGGCACCGGGGTGGACGAGCAGACGGACTCGCTGCCGTACGCCTCCTCGCTGTGCGGTGCCTGCTTCGAGGCCTGCCCCGTGCGCATCGACATCCCCGAGGTGCTGGTGCACCTGCGCTCGAAGGTGGTCGACGCCCACCGCTCCGACCGGATCCCGAAGCCCGAGGCGCTCGCCTTCCGCGGCGCCGCGTGGGCGTTCGCCGATGCCGGCCGACTGGCCCAGGTGGAGCGTGGCTCGGGCCTGGCCGGGAAGCTGCTCGGCCGCCGCCGTACGACGCTGGGACGGCTGCCCGGACCGGGCGCCGCCTGGACCGACGCACGCGACCTCCCGGTCCCGCCGACCGAGTCCTTCCGGGCCTGGTGGGAGCGGACCGACGGCGGCCGCGACGAGAGCGCCGGTGGTTGAGGTGCGAATCAAGTGAGCCTCGAGACCACCGCACGTGGAAGGAGTGAGCGATGAGCGCCCGCGAGGAGATCCTGGGCCGGGTCCGCGCCGCCCTCGCCGACGTGGAGCCCACCGAGGTCGAGCACGCCCCGGTGGTCGCGCCGCCGGGTGCCGCCGGTGGCTCCGCGGAGGAGGTGCTGGACCTGTTCGCCGAGCGGGTCGAGGACTACCGCGCGGTCGTCGTCCGGTGCACGCCGGAGGGCCTCGCCGCGGCGGTCGCCGACGCCGTACCGGCCGGTTCGCGGGTGGTCGTCCCCGATGCGCTGCCCCGCGAGGTGGTGGCCGGGATCGACGGCGACCTGGTTCCCGACGACGGCCTGAGCGCGGCCGAGCTGGACGCGGTCGACGCGGTGGTCACCGCCTGCCGGGTCGGCATCGCCGAGACGGGGACGATCGTGCTCGATCACCAGCCCGACCAGGGCCGCCGGGCGGTCACCCTGGTGCCGGACCGCCACGTCTGCGTGGTCCGGGCCGACCAGGTGGTCGCCGACGTGCCGGACGCGGTCGCGGTGCTGGACCCCTCGCGCCCGCTGACCTGGATCAGCGGCCCCAGCGCGACCAGCGACATCGAGCTCTCCCGGGTGGAGGGCGTGCACGGTCCGCGCCACCTGACCGTGATCGTGGTCGGCGGCCCCGGAGAGCGGTGACCGGCCGAACGAGCGTCGATCCGGCGGCCGCCTTCCGGTGGGAGCCGGGGTCGCAGGACGTGACCGTGCTGGGCCTGGTGGCCGCCGGCCACACCACCGAGGCGATCGCCCGGCGGCTGGAGGTCTCCGACCGGACGGTACGGCGGCGGCTGCGCGCGGCCGCCGACGACCTCGGCGTGGGCACCACGATCGAGGTCGTCGTGCACGCGGTGCGCACCGGGCTGATCTGAGCGCGCGCATCCGACCTGCTCGCTGTGACGGGGTCGTGTGCCCGAGAACCCGCCATGGCGGTGCCTGAGGCACACGACCCGACCGGAGGTCGAGCCTGTGGCCGCATCCGGTCACCCCTCTTGTGACGACCGTCACCGACTCCCTAGCGTGCCTATGAATCGTTTCACGCCGTCTCGAGGGAGCCTCCGTTGTCCGCTCGTCGTCCATCCGTCCTGGTGCTCGCCGTCGTGGCGCTGCTCCTGGCCGTGCTGTCACCAGCGCAGGCCGATCCGTCCCCGTCGGGGAGTCCGCAGCCCACCGGCCTGACCGTCGGCCAGCGCACCGCACCCGCCGACGTCGACGACGTGACCGGGCCGCTGCTCGGCTGGCAGGTGCCGTCGGCCGACCAGACCGCCTACCAGGTCCAGGTCGCGACCAGTCGCTCACGGCTTGCCGCGGGCCGGCTCCACTGGGACTCCGGCCGGGTCGACTCCGGCGCCAGCACCAATGTGGCCTACGCCGGCCCCGAGCTGGCGCGCGGCGCCTCCTACTCCTGGCAGGTGCGCACCTGGGACGGCACCGGCAAGCGGTCGCCGTGGTCGCGCCCCGCGCGCTTCGGCACCGCCCTCGGCGGCGACTGGCGGGCCAGCACCCCGGTCTGGCTGGGTGACCCGGCCGCGCTCGGCTGGCACGACTACACGCTCGAGGCGACGTTCTCGGTCACCACGCAGAACGCCACGATCGTCTTCAACGCCCAGGACGCCAACAACTACCTGATGTGGCAGCTGCGCGGCGACGGCGTCAACACGCTCGCGCCGCACCAGCGCGTCAACGGCTCGTTCGCCCAGCTCTCCTCGACGCCGCTCGGCGTGACCTTGGAGCGCGGCGTCGACCACCGGCTGCGGATGGAGGTCGACGGCTCGACCGTGCGCACCTACCTCGACGACCGCCTGGTCGACACGACCACCGACGCCCGGTTCACCTCCGGCACCATCGGTTTCCGCACCGGCGGCAGCGAGCGCAGCTCCTGGGACGACCTCTCCGTGACCGCGGCCGACGGCCGGGTCCTCTACGCCAACGACTTCTCCGCGGCCGGCAGCGACTTCTCCTGCGCCACGGTCGACGGCGGCCGGCTGAACGTCGGCACCGGCCAGAACTGCGTCTACGGCCTCAGCGGCGCCGACTGGGCGTTCCTCCGCGGCGAGGCCACCCCTGCCGACAAGGAGATCGAGTGGGCGACCGTCTTCGCCACCGGCTCCTCCCCGGAGCCCGGTCGCCAGTACGTCTACAAGCTCTGGCTCAACGGCGAGTTCGTCGGCCTCGGCCCGACCCGCTCGATCGCCCGTGAGACCCGCTACGACGGCTTCGACGTCACCGACCTGGTCCGCCAGGGCGAGGCCAACGCTCTCGGCGCCCTCGCCTGGTCGACCCGCGACCGCGGCTTCCAGGCGCAGCTCGTCGTCGGCTACCGGGACGGCTCCACCGACTCCTTCGGCACGGGCTCGGACTGGTCCGCCATGCCCGGTGACAGCGTCTTCCCTGCCGCCGGCTCGATCGGCACCGGCTACTTCACCGCTCCCAAGGAGAACATCCAGTCGGCGTCGTACCCGACGGGCTTCCACACCCCCGGCTTCGACGACGGCGCCTGGGTGTCGGCGCGCGAGCTCGCGGCGTACGACGACCTGGTCGCCACCCCGACCGACAAGGTCACCCAGCGGCTCGAGCTGCCCGTCGAGGTGGTTGAGAAGGAGCCGGGCCGCTACTTCGTCGACTACGGCCGCACCTGGATCGGCGGTCTGAGCGCGGACCTGGTCGGGACGGCCGGCCAGCAGGTCGAGCTCCGGTTCGGCGAGGAGCTGTGGGGCCCGCAGGAGGTGCGGTCGAACCTGCGCACCGGCAACCAGTACAAGGACATCTGGACGCTGGCCGACGGTGAGCAGCACCTGGAGACCTGGGGCATGCGGGTCTTCCGCTACCTGGAGGTGCTCGGCGCGCCGACGGGCCTCGGCATCGAGGACTTCCCGGCGCTGGCGCAGGTCTACCCCTTCGACGCCGAGGGCGCCGTCTTCGACTCCTCCGATGCGTCGCTCAACCAGGTGTGGCAGCTCTCGCACGACACCGTCGAGGCGACGAACCACAACCTGTACGTCGACTCCTGGACCCGCGAGCGCGAGCCGTACGAGGCTGACAGCTACCTGCAGATGATGGCCAACTTCTTCTCGTCCTCGGACCCGACGCTGGGCAACTACTCGATCGACTACCTGCTGACCCGGCGTACCTGGCCGACCGAGTGGCCGCTCTACACGATCCTCGCGATGCACGACAGCTACCAGCAGACCGGAGACGTCGCCCAGCTCGAGCGCAGCTACGACCAGCTGGTCGCCAAGCTGCCGACCCAGTGGGTCGAGGCGTCCACCGGCCTGATCCGCAAGGACAGCCGCTCCAACGGCTGCAGCAGCCAGACCGACTGCGACATCGTCGACTGGCCCTCCTCCGAGCGCGACGGCTACGTCTTCCGGCCGTACAACACGGTGATCAACGCGATCAGCTATCGGGCCTTCATGGACATGTCCGCGATCGCCACCGCGATCGGTGAGGACGCCGACGCCGCCGACTTCGCCGCCACCGGCGCCCGGCTGCGTGACGCGATGAACAAGTACCTGTGGGATGCCGCCGCCGGCGCCTACCGCGATGGCCTCAACGCCGACCGAAGCCCGGTCGCGCACCACGCCGTGCACGCCAGCGTCTTCGCCAGCGCGTTCGGGGTCCCGGACGCCGAGCGTGCGGCCCGCGCCGCGGAGTTCGTCGGCGGGCAAGGCATGCGGTGCAGCGTCTACTGCGCGGCGTTCGTCATCGAGTCGCTCTACAACGGCGACCGCGGCGACCTCGCCCTGGACCTGCTCACCGACGACGGCACCCGGAGCTGGATGAACATGATCCGCAACGGAGCCGGCGCCACCGCGGAGGCGTGGGACGCGTCGCTGAAGCCGAACATGACCTACTCGCACCCGTGGGCCGCGTCGCCGGCGTACAACGTGCCGCAGGGGCTGTTCGGCATCCGTCCGACGACGCCGGGCTACGCCACGTACACCGTGCGACCGCAGGCCGGGGCGATGGAGTGGGCGCACGTCATCCTGCCGACGCTCAAGGGCCGGATCGGCGCGGCGTTCCACCAGCACGACGGGCGCACCGACGTCGGCGTCGCGGTGCCCGGCAACACCGTCGCGACCGTGTCGGTGCCGGCCGCCGGGGCTACCGAGGACGTGCTCTACCTCGACGGGCGGGCCGTGCCGGCCGTCCGCGAGCGTGGCTTCCTGCGGGCCAAGGTGCCCGCCGGCTGCCACACCCTCAGCGTCGCCGCCGACGACGCCGAGGCGGCGGTGGCCGATGACGAGCGGCTGACCGCGGTCTGCGGCTGACCCGGCGGCCCGGACGGTCACCGGTCCCGGCACCCGGCGCGCGTTCTCGGGCGCGCCGGGTGCCGGTACGACGTCGGCGCCGCGGGCGCTCGCTGACCGAGTCGTGGGAGCGGCCGCGGTCGCGTCGTGCAGCCGGCATGATGGCCGGGTCAGGTGCGCCGCTCCCGCCGACCCGAAGCGCCTGCTCGTCCGACACCGATCGATGACATGGGGATTCGATGAAGATTCGTGCGCTGCTTCCCGCGCTGCTCGCCGCCGCGCTGCTCCAGGCTCCGGTGGTCGCGCCAGCCGGCGCCGCCGACGGCAGGGTGCAGACCGCGACCGCCTGCGACCCTGCCCGGTACCGGAGCCACTACCGGGTCGAGGTGGCCACCACGCGTGGGCAGGTGACGCACCTCCGGGTGAGTGCCGTGCCTCCGCACGGCAGCCGGGTGGGGACCCTCCTGGTGCCCGCTCAGGACGTGCTGACGGCGACGGTCCGGTTCCGCGGCGGTCGCGCGCTTCGCCCGTCCGGCGCGGCCGCGGTGCTGGACGCTGCGGCGTCCGAATCCGGGCTCCGCCTGCGGAGCGCCGGCTCGACAACGCTCCGGCACGCGGCGCGCGTACGGGTCGACCTGCGCAACACGACGACTCGGAACCAGGCCTTCCCGGTCTTCCGGGGCAACATGGTCGCCGCCGGATCCTTCCGCCGCTACTCCTGCCGGGCCGGGCGCGGCGCGAACGCCGGGGCGTACGTCGTCACCTACCGTGAGGGCCGGTGGAGGTCGTTCGGCAGCCCGGTTCGCGGCTGGCGGCGCTGCGGCCAGGACCCCTCCGGCCCGATCGCGGCCGCCGCGGTCCGAGAGGGCTGTGCCTGACGCCGGGCACGACCGGGGAGCGCGCGTCGGGGTGCCCGTACACGGGATGATGGCCCGATGGGCACCCGACTCTTCGCCGCCGTCGTCCCGCCGGCCGACGCCGTGGAGCACCTCGAGGCCTTCCTCGAGCCGCGCCGCGACGCCGCCGACTTCCGCTGGACGCTGTCCACCCAGTTCCACGTGACGCTGGCGTTCCTGCCCGACGTGGTCGACCACCTGGCCGACGAGTACGTCGACCGGTTGGCCGAGGGGCTGGAGCGGACCCCGATCCCGGACCTGCGCCTGGCGGGTCCGGTGGTCTTCCCGGACGCCGCCGCGACCCGGGTGCTGGCGGTCGGCGTGGCGCCGGTCAGCGAGGCCGCCGACGTGGTGCTGGAGCGGATGGCGGGCCGGGCGCGCAACGCGGCGGTCCGGGTCGGGACGACCGTCGACGGCCAGCGGTTCCGCCCGCACCTGACCGTGGCCCGGCTGCGCCACCCCGCCGACACCAGCAACTGGGTGCGGCTGCTGGAGACCTACTCCGGGCCCGAGTGGCCGGTCTACGAGGTGGCGGTGATCGCCTCCCACCTGGGGGAGGGGGCTGCGGGGCGGCCGCGGTACGAGGTGCTGGCGGAGATCCCGATTGGCGGGTGAGCGGGGGTGCGGGAATCACCGGTGGACCGGGGATTCCTGCGACAGGAGTGACGAAGCACCGCACGCCGCAGAAAATGCCTGCTGTCCTCAGGCAACCCTTTGGTGGTGTGGTGACCTTGTGGTGGGTGTGAGGGTCATGTGGAGCGACCGCGCCGGGGCGCGGCGGGGCCGGACAGGGCGCTGGTGAGACGTCGATGGATGACGACTTCGCCGACTACGTCGCTGCCCGGTGGCCCGCCCTGTTCCGGACCGCCCACCTGCTCACCGGGCGCCGCGAGAGCGCCGAGGACCTGGTCCAGGAGGCCCTCGTCACGGCGTTCTCCCGGTGGGACCGGATCCGGTCGATGGATGCTCCGGACGCCTACCTGCGCAAGGTCATGCTCAACACCTACCTCGGCGAGCGCCGTACCCGGCTGCGTCGCGCGGGACGGCTGAGGCTGGGCGCGCTGCCGCCGGATCCGGTGCCGGACCCCGCTGACGGCATCGACCTGTGGCGCGGCGTGCACGCACTGCCGCCGCGGCAACGCGCGGTCGTGGTGCTCCGCTACTACGAGGACCTCACCGAGGCCGACACCGCGGCGGCGCTGGGCTGCTCGGTCGGCACGGTGAAGTCGCAGTGCCATCGGGCGCTGACGGCGCTGAAGCGATCCCTCGCCGAGCACCCAACTGCGGAGGAGCAGCCGTCATGACCGCCCCGATCGAGACCGAGCTGCGTCGACAACTCGCCCGGTGGGCCGACGTCGACGTGCCGCCGCCGCCGGACCTCGGCGCTCTGGGGCGTCGGAGCCGGGCCCGCGCTGCCCGGCACCGTGCCCTGGCCGTCGTCGCGGTCGCCGCGGTGGTGGTCGTCGTGGGCGCCATCGCCCTGGTCGGGTCGATCGGCGGCGGCGACGGACGGCCGCTCCCCGCCCAGCTGCCGTCGCCGACTCCTTCGCCGACCCCGTCGTCGATCCAGAAGACCCAGTCGCCGCAGACCTGGGTCGACACGAAGGTCGCGGCCGGGGAGGGGTACGGCTGGGAGATCGCCGACCCGTTGCGGGCGACCCGGGGCGCGTGGTTCGCGATCGCGACCGAGCACCTCGAACCGGCGGGTAGGAGCCTGGAGGGCCCCGACGACACCGTCTTCGGCGTCGAGTTCACGCTGCCGGCCGAAGGGTCCTCCTTCGACACGGACGACCCCGCGCAGTCGGCGCATGACACCTACGGACGTATCGGGCTGGTCGTCGACCCCGATGCGCCGGACCCCTCCGTCGGATGCCGGTTCTTCCCCCGGCAGACGGCGGCCAGCAACGGTGCGGTGTGGTGCACGGACGAGACGGTCACCGGTCCCCGGGGCGAGCCCGGGACCCTCACCCGGTGGGAGCGGCACTGCGGCGCCTACGAGGGCCCCGCCGTGGCGCCCTCGACGTGTGGTGACTACCAGGTCGCGGTGGCGATCGAGCGCCGCGACGGCCGGACCGGCTACGTCCTGGTCGAGGGGCGCGGCACGCCCGACTTCAACCCGTTCGCCACCGCCGCGATGGCGGCGGCGGCCGCCGACCCGCGACTCACCCTGCCCGACGCGGCGGTGGCGATGCCCTCGGACGACACCGTCGCCTCCGTCGTGCAGGACCACTTCCCCAGCTTCCGACGCGACACGCGGAGCTGGGCGGGGAACCACCCGGGTCTCGCCGCCGTCGAGGGTGCGCTCACCGACCGGAAGGGGTTGATGGTCACGGTGCAGCTCGCCGGGGCGGATCCCGTCTGCGGGCGCAGCTGGCTGATCGGGTGCGTCGAGCGCCGCGTGTACGGCGGCGACGACCCGACGACGGTCTTCGTCGGCGCCTGGGACGAGGAGGACTGGGCCAGCTGCTGCCCCCGGAACTCGCGGGCCGACAGCCGTGAGCTCGTCTACGTGGGGCCACGCCACACCGTGCTGGTCCACGAGGGGATGATCGTGCGTGAGGACGAGGACCCGATCAGCGACGATCTCGACCAGCGCCTGATCGACCTCGTGCTCGACCCCCGGCTGCAGTAGCGGCGGTCGCGCTGGGTGGCTTCCGGTGATTCGTGGGGCTGCAGTGACGACCCACAGAACGACCGAGGGGCCGGCCCCACCGGGACCGGCCCCTCGTCGTACGCCGAGCGCGTCAGACCAGCACGCGCAGCGACTCCAGGATGTCGTCGACCCGCTCCTTCGCGTCACCGAACAGCATCTGGCTGTTCTCGCGGAAGAACAGCGGGTTCTGCACGCCGGCGTAGCCGGTGGCCATGGAGCGCTTGAAGACGATGACGTCCTTGGCGTTCCAGACCTCCAGCACCGGCATGCCGGCGATCGGCGAGGACGGGTCCTCGGCGGCGGCCGGGTTGACGGTGTCGTTGGCGCCGATGACGAGGACGACGTCGGTCTCGGGGAAGTCGTCGTTGATCTCGTCCATCTCGAGCACGATGTCGTAGGGCACCTTGGCCTCGGCCAGCAGCACGTTCATGTGGCCGGGCAGGCGACCGGCGACCGGGTGGATGCCGAACCGGACGTCGACACCCCTGGCGCGCAGCTTGGCGGTGAGGTCGGCGACCGGGTACTGGGCCTGGGCGACCGCCATGCCGTAGCCGGGGGTGATCACCACCGACGAGGCGTTGGCCAGCAGCTCGGCTGCGCCCTCGGCGTTGATCTCGCGGTGCTCGCCGTAGTCCTTGTCCTCGGCCGGGCCGGCCTCGATGCCGAAGCCACCCGCGATGACGGAGATGAACGAGCGGTTCATCGCGGCGCACATGATGTAGGACAGGTAGGCACCGGACGACCCGACCAGCGCGCCGACGATGATCAGCAGGTTGTTGTCGAGCAGGAAGCCCGAGGCGGCCGCGGCCCAACCGGAGTAGCTGTTCAGCATCGAGACCACGACCGGCATGTCGCCGCCGCCGATCGAGGCGACCAGGTGCCAGCCGAGCGCCAGCGCGACGATCGTGACCAGGATCAGCAGCCACAGCTGCGGGTCGATCACGAACCAGACGGTCAGCACCGCGAAGAGCGCCAGCGCGCCGAGGTTGATCGCGTTCTTGCCGGGCAGCACCAGCGGCGCGGACTTCATCTTCGCCGACAGCTTCAGGTTCGCCACGATCGAGCCGGTGAAGGTGACCGCGCCGATGAAGACGCCGATGAAGACCTCGGCGGAGTGGATGCCGAGCAGGCCCTGGAGGTCCAGGGCCACCGCGTCCCGGCCGTGCGGGTGCGCCTCGATGTGGAGGTAGCCGTTCCAGCCGACCAGTACGGCGGCCAGGCCGACGAAGCTGTGCAGCAGCGCGATCAGCTCGGGCATGCCGGTCATCTCGACCGTCCGGGCCAGGTTGAGGCCGATCGCCGCGCCCAGGCCGACCGCCACGATCAGCAGGATCGTGCCGAGCGTGTTGATGTCGGTGTCGATGGCCAGCGCGACGGTGGCGACCAGCGCCACGCCCATGCCGAGGATGCCGAAGGAGTTGCCGAGCTTGGCGGACTCGTGCTTGGACAGGCCCGCCAGCGCGAGCACGAAGAGCAGGCCGGCGACCAGGTAGGCCGCGACGGCGGCGGAGAAGATGGTCATCGGGTCAGCTCCTGGAGAACATGGCGAGCATGCGGCGGGTCACCGCGAAGCCACCGAAGATGTTGATGCTGGCCAGCAGGATCGCCACGAACGAGATGATCGTGATCGCGGTGTCGCCCTTGCCGATCTGGAGCAGGGCGCCGACCACGATGATCCCGGAGATCGCGTTGGTCACCGACATCAGCGGGGTGTGCAGCGCGTGGTGCACGTGCCCGATGACGTAGTAGCCGATCACGATCGACAGGGCGAACACCGTGAGGTTCAGCTGCAGCTGGGCCGGCGCGAAGCCGATCAGCAGGAACAGCGCGGCCGCGGCGATGCCGACCAGCCCGAGCTTGGTGTCGGACGACATTGGCTTCTTGGCCGGCTTCACCTCGGCCGGCGGGGCCGGGGCGGCCGGCGCCGGGGCGCCGGCGGAGACCTGCACCGGCGGCGGCGGCCACATCGACTCCCCGCCCAGCACGGTGGTGATGCCGCGCTGCACGACGTCGTCCATGTCGAGCGTCAGCTGGCCGTCCTTCTCGGGCGTCAGCAGCTTGAGCAGGTTGACGATGTTGGTGCCGTAGAGCTGCGAGGTCTGCGCCGCCAGCCGGCCGGCGAGGTCGGTGTAGCCGAGGATGGTGACGCCGTTCTCGGTCACCACCTTCTCGTCGGTGACGGTCGCCGCGGCGTTGCCGCCGTTGGCGGCGGCCATGTCCACGATCACCGAGCCGCCGCGCATGCCGGCGATGGTCTCGGCGCTGATCAGCTTCGGCGCGGGCCGGCCCGGGATCAGCGCGGTGGTGATGACGATGTCGGCGGCGCGGGCCTCCTCGTCGTACATCGCCGCGGTGGCGGCCTCCTGCTCGGCGGTCATCTCCTTGGCGTAGCCGTCGGAGGAGACCTCCTGCTCCATCTCGACGGTGACGAACTCCGCGCCCATGGACTCGACCTGCTCGGCCACCTCGGGCCGTACGTCGAAGGCCCGGACGATCGCGCCCATCGCCGAGGCGGCGCCGATCGCGGCCAGGCCGGCCACGCCGGCACCGACCACGAAGACGCGTGCCGGCGGGATCTTGCCGGCCGCGGTCACCTGGCCGGTGAACATCCGGCCGAACTCGTGGGCGGACTCGACCACCGCGCGGTAGCCGGCGACGTTCGCCATCGAGGAGAGCACGTCCATCGACTGGGCGCGCGAGATCCGCGGGACCGCGTCCATGGCCAGCGCGGTCACGCCGGCGGCCTGGAGCCTCTCCAGCAGCTCGGGGCTACGGGCCGGCGCCATCATCGAGATGATCGTGGCGCCGCTGCGCAGCCGCAAGATCTCCTCCTCGGTCGGCGCGTTGACCTTGATCACGACGTCGGCGGCCCACACCTCCGCCGCCGTGCCGACGCGGATGTCGGCCGCGGCGAACGCGGCGTCGGGCTGGTCGGCGGCGGCGCCGGCACCGGACTCGACGAGTACGTCGTAACCGAGCTGGCGTAGCTGTGTGGCGGTCTTCGCGGTCGCGGCGACGAGTGTCTCGCCTGCCTTCGACTCGCGCGGGATGCCGATGAGCACCTGTTCCTCCCAATGTCTCCAGGGCGCAAGTGGTCGCGAACGTACACAGGCGACCGCCCCGGTGGTAGACGTCTCACGCCCCAGGGGCGTGTGACCTCCGACTCACCGGCTGTGAGCCCGGTGGTGAGGTGCGGGCGAAGCCAGCCTCGAGACCGGCCGGGCCTCGGTGGTTTCGAGGCTCGGCGCCCGGGGCGCCTCGCACCTCAACCCACCGGGTTGCGACGCTCGGCGCCGGGGCGCCGGGGCGCCGGGGCGCCTCGCACCTCGACTCCGGCGGCGTCGGTCAGCCCCCGGCGACGCCGTAGAGACGGTCGCCGGCGTCGCCCAGGCCGGGGACGATGTAGCCCTTGTCGTTGAGGTGCTCGTCCATGGCCGCGGTGACCACGGTGACCGGCACCGCCAGGTCGCCGATCTCCTTCTCGAGGTTCGCGCAGCCCTCGGGGGCGGCCAGCAGGCAGACGGCCGTGATGTGGTCGGCGCCGCGGTCGACCAGGAAGCGGATGGCGGCGGCGAGGGTGCCGCCGGTGGCCAGCATCGGGTCGACGATGTAGCACTGCCGCCCGGAGAGGTCCTCGGGCAGCCGCTCGGCGTAGGTCGAGGCCTCGAGGGTCTCCTCGTTGCGGATCATCCCGAGGAAGCCGACCTCGGCGGTCGGCAGCAGCCGCATCATCCCCTCGAGCATGCCCAGGCCGGCCCGCAGGATCGGCACCACCAGCGGTCGCGGCGAGGCCAGGCGAACGCCGGTCGTCGGCGCGACCGGGGTGACGATCTCGTGCGGCTCGACCCGCACCTCCCGGGTCGCCTCGTAGGCGAGCAGCGTGACCAGCTCGTCGGTGAGGTTCCGGAACGTCGGGGAGTCGGTGTTCTCGTCCCGCAGGGCGGTGAGCTTGTGGGCGACGAGGGGGTGATCCACGACCAGGGTGCGCATGGGGGAACCCTAGACGCTGGGCGCCCGACAGGGCACCGTGCGCGGCGTCGGGCCGGTGGTCCGGCTCGGCCGTCCGGGCGGCCTGCTCAGTAGGTACGGGCGGTGAACTCTCTGGTGATGCGGCCGCGCGCGTGTCACGCTGGACCGTGCTGGTCCCGATGCCCCCTGGAGGAACGCGATGAACGAGCTGGACGAGGCCGCCGAGGTCGACTTCGCCGTGGCCGCGTACCGGGAGGACGGCGACTGGGTGGTCGAGGAGCTGGTGGTCGACCACGCCCGCGACATCGAGACGCTGGTCGGCGCGCTGCGCCGCTTCCCGGCCGACGGCGGCGCGGTCGGGATGGTCGCGGTCGACGAGGACTTCTTCCTGCTGGCACGCGTCGAGCCGCACCGGGTGCGGTTGCTGCTCTCCGACATCACGGCGGCCACGGAGTGGGAGCTGGCGGCGACCGCGGTCGAGTTCCTCGGCCTGCCGTTGCCCGAGGACGAGGACGACCCCGCCCCCGCCGGGAACCTGGACCTCCTCGAGGACCTCGGACTGCCCGCGCTCGACCTGGCGGTGCTGCTCGACGACGAGGAGCTCTATCCTGACGAGATGCTCTCCGAGGTGGCGCGCCAGATCGGCTTCGGCGAGCTCTTCGACGACGTGGTCGGGCTCACCTCGGCGTGACGACGAATCGTTGGCGCGGCCCGATGGAGGCCGCGCTGGAGGAGGCGCGCGCCGCGCTGGCGACGGGTGACGTGCCGATCGGCGCGGTGGTCCTCGACGAGTCGGGTGCGGTCATCGCGTCGGGCCGCAACGTGCGCGAGGCGGATGCGGACCCGACGGGGCACGCGGAGGTGGTCGCGCTGCGCGCGGCGGCGAGGTCCCGCGGCGAGTGGCGGCTGTCCGGCTGCACCCTGGTGGTGACCCTGGAGCCGTGCACGATGTGCGCGGGCGCAGCGGTGCTCAGCCGGGTGGACCGCGTCGTCTTCGGCGCGTACGACGAGAAGGCCGGCGCGGTGGGCAGCCTGTGGGACGTCGTCCGCGACCGTCGGCTGAACCACCGGCCGGAGGTGGTCGCGGGCGTGCTGGCGGATCAGTCGACGCGCCTGCTGGAGCGGTTCTTCGCCGGTCACCGCGGGTGACCGGGGCACCGATCCGCGCCCTGGGGGCGGTCTGGAGGCGGTCTGATCGCGGCCGGGGCGAGGGCGTTCCAGGGCTGCCCCAACCGGTCTAGACCAGTCGCCGCGGCAACCGTTGCTGCGCCCGAGCGGCGCTGCCTAGCGTCATGGGCAACCCCCAGGGATGCGGCAGTCCGGTTCGCTTCCCCCATCTGCTCGGGAGACTCCTGTGAACATCACCTCGGTGCGATCGCACCTCACCAGCGGGCGGGTCGGGCTCGTGCTCGGCCTCTTCGCCCTCGTCCTCGCGCTGGGCCTGCCCAGCCAGGCCGTCACCGGCGGCGCCCAGTCCACCGCGGCCGCGAAGGCCCAGGCCGGGCCCAAGGCGGTCAAGGTCTTCGGCGCCGCCAAGACCGGCTTCATCAACGACTTCACGGAGACGGACTACACGCCGATCGTCACCAAGAAGTTCCGGACCGCCAAGGGCTACCTCGCGGTCACCGGCACGGTCGGGGCCGAGGACGACTTCTCACTCGCCGGCGCGGGCCGGCTGCAGTACAACCTGCGGATCGACGGCAAGCTGGCGATCTCCGACTCCCTGGCCTACCAGCTGACCCACGTCGCGGACCAGACCGGCAACGCCGGTGCGATCACGATCGTGGTGCCGGTCAAGGCTCGCAAGCACAACGTGCAGCTCGTGGCTCGCGAGGCCGGCACGGGCAGCTTCGTCCGCGCTCGCCAGCTGTCGATCGTCTACACGCCCGGGGGCCAGGGAGTGCCGACCCCCGCGCGCCCCATCGCCCCGCGCGCGGTGCACCAGTGAGGGCTCGGCGAGCCCGCTGACTGATCCCGGTCACCCCCTGGCGACGCGTCGCCGGGGGGTGACGCCTGTCGCTCCGCGCGCGGCCGACCAGTCGGCGGCGGACCGGCGAGGACCGGTCTCAGCCCAGTGCGGCGGCCTCGGCGGCGAGCTTGCTGATCCGCTCCCAGTCACCGGTCGCGACGGCGTCGCCGGGGGTGATCCAGCTCCCGCCGACGCAACCGACGTTGGCCAGGCCCAGGTAGGTGGGCGCGCTGGCCGGCGTGATCCCGCCGGTGGGGCAGAACCGGGCCTGCGGCAGCGGTCCGCCGACCGACGTGAGGTACGGCGCCCCGCCGGCCGCCTCGGCGGGGAAGAACTTCATCTCGGTCAGTCCGGCCTCGAGCACGGCCATCACCTCCGAGACCGTCGAGGTGCCGGGCAGGAACGGGACCCCGGTGGCCTGCATGCCGGCCAGCAGGGTCGGCGTGCAGCCGGGGGAGACCAGGAACCGGGCGCCCGCGGCGACGGACGCCTCCGCCTCCGCTGGCGTGGTCACCGTGCCGGCGCCGAGCAGGATCTCGGGCACCTCCGCGGCGATGGCGGCCATGGCCTCCAGGGCCACCGGGGTGCGCAGCGTCAGCTCGATCGCCGGCAGACCGCCGGCGACCAGGGCCCGCGCCAGCGGGACGGCGTCGGCGACGCGGTCGATGACGACGACCGGCAGCACCGGCACGGCGTCCAGCACGGAGTCGGGCAGCTCAGGAGCGGACAACGGAGACCTCCCGGTCGGCGGCGGTGTCGGTGGCGTCGGCGGTCGGGGGGACGGCGGGCAGGCCGAAGACCGATGCCCCCTGGTCGGCCGGCCCGACCGTGGCGCGGAAGGCCGCGAACAGCTCGCGTCCCGTACCCGCCCACTCGGACTCGGTCGGCCGGTGCCCGGTCGGCTCACGGTCGGCGAGCACCACGTCCTCGCCGACCGTGAGCGTCCCGGCGTCGGCGTCGAGCGTGATCAGGTCGCCGTCGCGGAGCAGCGCCAACGGGCCGCCGAGGCCGGCCTCGGGGGTGACGTGGATGGCCGCCGGGACCTTGCCGGAGGCGCCGGACATCCGCCCGTCGGTCACGAGCGCGACCTTCTGGCCCCGGTCCTGCAGGACGCCCAGCGCCGGGGTCAGCTTGTGCAGCTCGGGCATCCCGTTGGCGGCGGGACCCTGGTAGCGGATCACCGCGACGAGGTCGATGCCGTCCAGCTCGCCGTCCTGGAACGCCTTGAGGAAGTCCTGCTGGTCGTCGAAGATCCGGGCCGGGGCGGAGACGTAGTGGTGCTCGGGGGCGACCGCGGAGGTCTTGACGACGCCGGTCCCGAGCGGGCCGTGGAGGACCTGGAGGCCGCCGTGGGCGGAGAACGGGTCGGTCGCGGGCCGGAGCACGTCGAGGTCCAGGCTCCGGTCGGGACCCGGGCGCCAGGTCAGCTCACCGTCGATCACCACCGGCTCCTCGGTGTAGCGCCGCAGGCCGGGGCCGACGATGGTCTCCACGTCCTCGTGCAGCAGGCCGGCGTCGAGCAGGGTGCGAACCAGGAACGCGATGCCCCCGGCGGCGTGGAAGTGGTTCACGTCGGCCGGCCCGTTGGGATACATCCGCGCGAGCAGCGGCACCACGTCGGACAGCTCGGAGAGGTCGTTCCAGGTCAGCTGGATGCCCGCGGCCCGGGCGATCGCGACCAGGTGCATCGTGTGGTTGGTGGAGCCGCCGCTGGCCAGCAGCGCGACGCAGGCGTTGACGATCGCCTTCTCGTCGACCATCTGGCCCAGGGTGGGGGCATCCTCGTACTGCGCCGTGCGGGCGACCGCGCGCGCGGCGGCCGCGTGGGTGAGCGCCTCGCGCAGCGGCGTACCGGGGTTGACGAAGGAGGAGCCCGGCAGGTGCAGCCCGAGCACCTCCATCAGCAGCTGGTTGGAGTTCGCGGTGCCGTAGAACGTGCAGGTGCCGCGGGAGTGGTACGACGCCGCCTCGGCCTCGAGCAGCTCCTCACGTCCGGCCTTCCCCTCGGCGAACCGCTGCCGCACCCGGGCCTTCTCCTTGTTCGGCAGGCCCGAGGTCATCGGCCCGGCCGGCACCCAGACGGCCGGCAGGTGGCCGAAGGACAGCGCCCCGATCAGCAGGCCGGGCACGATCTTGTCGCAGACGCCGAGCAGCAGCGCGCCGTCGAACATGTCGTGGGAGAGCGCGATCGCGGTCGCCATCGCGATCACGTCGCGGCTGTACAGCGAGAGCTGCATGCCCGCGCGGCCCTGGGTGACGCCGTCGCACATCGCCGGCACGCCGCCGGCGACCTGGGCGATGCCGCCGGCCCGCATCACCTCGTGCTTGAGCACCGGCGGGTAGTCGACGTAGGGCTGGTGGGCCGAGAGCATGTCGTTGTAGCTGGTGACGATCGCCAGGTTGGGCTTCCCGCCGCGGCGCAGCTCCTTCTTCTCGCCGGGGTCGGCGGAGGCGAAGCCGTGGGCGAGGTTGCCGCAGGCCAGGTGTCCGCGGGCGGGGCCGCTCAGCCGGGCGGCCTCGATCTTGGCCAGGTAGGCGGTGCGGGTCTGCGCGCTGCGCTCGACCAGTCGCGCGGTGACGTCCGCGAGGACCGGGTGCAGCTGCGCGGGTGAGGTCGTGGAGTGGCTCATGCTGGGTTCTCCTGCCAGGTGCGGCCGTCCCGAGACATCAGAGTGGACGCTTCGGCGGGTCCATTGGTGCCATCGGCGTAACAGATCGGTTCGGTGGAGGTGTCCTGCCACCGCGCCAGGATCGGGGTGATCCAGGCCCAGGCGGCCTCCACCTCGTCGCGACGCATGAACAGGGTCGGGAGGCCGCGGATGACGTCCATCAGCAGCCGCTCGTAGGGATCGGGGCAGCGCTCGTCGAAGGCGGTCGCGTAGCTGAGGTCGAGCGAGGCCGGGGTCAGCCGGATCCCGCCCGGGCCGGGGACCTTCGCGGTGACGTGCAGCTGCATGCCCTCGTCCGGCTTCATCCGGATCGTCAAGCGGTTGGGCGTGGTGGTGCCCTCGCTCTGCGGGAACATCGCGTGCGGCGGCTCCTTGAGAACCACCTCGATCGTCGACTCGTCGCGCGCCATCCGCTTCCCGGTGCGCAGGTAGAACGGCACGCCTGCCCAGCGCCAGTTCTGCACCTCCGCGCGCAGCGCGACGAAGGTCTCGGTCCCGGTGGGGACCCCGATGTCGTGCGGGTAGGACTCGTACTGGCCGCGCACGGTGAGGTGGTCGACGTCCTCGCCGACGAGCGGGGCCAGCGCCTGGAGCACCTTGACCTTCTCGTTGCGCACGGTCTCGGGCCCGATGTGCGTCGGCGGCTCCATGGCCACCAGGCACAGCAGCTGGAGCAGGTGGTTCTGGACCATGTCGCGCAGTGCGCCCGCCGACTCGTAGTAGTCGGTGCGGTGGCCGACACCCGGCCGCTCGGCCACGGTGATCTGGACGTGGTCCACCCACCGGGAGTTCCACAGCGGCTCGAGGAAGGTGTTGGCGAAGCGGGTGACCAGCAGGTTCTGGACGCTCTCCTTGCCCAGGTAGTGGTCGATCCGGAAGATCTGCCGCTCCTCGAAGACCTCGCTGACCGCGTCGTTGATCGCGCGGAAGGACTCCAGGCTGTTGCCGATCGGCTTCTCCAGGACGACCCGGCACTCCGGGCTGACCAGGTCGAACTCGGCCAGCCGGTGGCAGATCGGGGAGTAGAGCTCGGGCGCGACGGCCAGGTAGTAGATGCGGACCGCGGCGTCCCCGCCGGCGACCGCCGGCCGGTCCTTGAGCAGGCCCTGCAGGTCGTGCCAGCGCTCCGGCATGTCCGCGTCGATGCTCACGTGGTGCAGCCGGCGCATCAACCGGTGCAGGGCACCGGCCTCGAGGTGGTCCTCGGGGACGTGGTCGAAGAGCGCGTGGCCGACCAGGTCGCGGTAGCCAGCGTCGTCCAGGCCGCTGCGGGAGATGCCGATGATCCGGGTGCCCTCGGGCAGCTGGTGCTCGAGCTCGCGGTGGTAGAGGCCCGGCAGGAGCTTGCGCAGCGCGAGGTCGCCGGTCGCGCCGAAGACGGTGAAGTCGCAGGCGGGCAGCACGAGGTCGGGCGGCGAAACGGTCATTGGATCGAGGGTAGCCCCGCCTAGTGTCTTCGGGAAACCCAACTTCGGCATTTTCGGGACATAAGCACGGCCGCCGGACCGGCTCGCCGCACGATGGACCGCGGGCCGCCGGTGCCGCCGAGCGTGTGACAGCCGTCACCTCAGGAATCGTCGGTGGGCGCCGATACCGGGCGTGTGGGGCCGCTGCCCCGCCTCGAAGGACCGGAGGACATCTGCATGGACACGACCGATCGCGCGCACGTCGACCAGCCCCGCCGTCGGCGGCTGGCCGACCTCAGCCTCGGCCAGAAGATCGCCGCGCCGATCGTGGTCGTGCTGCTGTCGGCCATCGTCGCGGCCGGGGTGGGGTTCTGGACCATCGCCCGGCTCGCGGAGGTCAGGGATCAGGAGCTGGGGCACTCGGTGCCCTACCTGAGCACGGTCGAGGAGATCCGGGTCGTTGCGAAGGGCATCGCCAACGACGAGCGAGGCCTCCTGCTCACCCAGGACCCCGAGTTCGCGGACTCGATCACCGAGAAGCTCCAGCAGGTCGACGAGCTGTTCGTGACCGCCGCCGACCACGTGCCGGACGGCGAGGGCCCGCTGCTGGCCCAGGCCCGGGCCGATGTCGCCGCTTGGGAGGAGTCGCTGGGCACCGTCATGGACATGGCCCTGACCGACGTCGACGGGGCGACCCGGCTCAGCCTGAGCGAGACCCGCGACCTGCGCAAGGTCTACGAGGCGACCCTGGAGACGGCCCGCGACAACGCCGACGCCATCGTCCGGCGCGGCGCCGGGTTCGAGGCCGCGGCGGGCACCTCGCGGCTGGTGCTCATCCTCACGGTCGTCATCGGGCTGCTGGTGTCGTGCGCGATCGGCGTACGGCTGGTGCGGAACGTGCTCGCGCGCATCCGCCGCCAGGCCGAGGCCCTCGAGGCGCTCGCCGCCGGCGACCTGACCGTCCGTGTCGACGACCCGAGCGGGGACGAGCTGGCGCAGATGGCCGCCTCGCTGGACGCGGCGGCCGGCTCCATCCGCACCATGCTGTCCGGCATCCTCACCAGCTCCGACGACCTCACGGCGCAGGCGTCCACCATGGCCGCGACGGCCCAGCGGATCGCCGACTCGGCCGAGGAGTCCGCTTCGCACGCGCAGGGCGTCTCCGCTGCCGCGGCCCAGGTGACCCAGAACGTGCAGACGGTCGCGACGGGCACCGAGGAGATGTCGGCCTCGAGCCGCGAGATCTCCCAGAACACCTCCTCCGCGGCCGGCGTGGCCTCGCAGGCGGTGTCGGTCGCCCAGACGACGTCGGACACCGTGGTGAGGCTCGGCGAGTCGAGCGCCGAGGTCGGCAACGTGATCAGCGTCATCCAGTCGATCGCCCAGCAGACGAACCTGCTCGCGCTGAACGCGACGATCGAGGCCGGTCGCGCCGGGGAGGCGGGCAAGGGCTTCGCGGTCGTGGCCAGCGAGGTCAAGGAGCTGGCGCTGGAGACGGCCCGGGCGACCGGCGACATCGACCGCCGGATCAGCGCGATCCAGTCCGACACCCAGGCGGCCGTCCACGCCATCACCCAGATCGCGGGGATCATCGACCAGATCAACGACACCCAGGTCTCCATCGCGTCCGCGGTCGAGGAGCAGACGGCCACCACCGACGACATGGCGCGCAACGTCACCGAGGCCGCCGGGGGCTCGGAGGAGATCTCGCGCAGCCTCGGAGTCCTCGCCGGTCTCGCCTCCGACACCAGCCACAACGCCGCCATCACCCAGGACGCGGCGGCGGGGCTGGCCCGGACGGCGGAGGACCTGAGGGGCCAGGTCGGCAGGTTCCGCCTCTGATCCCGCCTCGCCCGGGCGCGGCCCCTGCCGGGGAGTCGCGCTCTAAGGTTCTCCTGTGACCGAGGGGGTGGGCGTGCAGCGGGATCCGGGCCGGGACCTGGCCACGGCCGGGGACCTCCTCGAGCTGCTGCGCTCCGGGCGTGCGACCACGCGGTCGGACCTGCGCCGGCTCACCGGTCTGTCCCGCACCGCCGTCGTCGCCCGGGTGCATGCACTGACCGAGGCGGGCCTGCTCGTGCTCGGCGCCGAGCTCGCGTCCACCGGCGGCCGCCCGCCCGGCAGCCTGGTCTTCAACGCCGGGGCCGGCGTCGTGCTCGCGGCGGCGATCGGTCGCTCGCGCGCGCAGGTCGGCGTCTTCGACCTGGCCGGCGAGGAGCAGGCGGCCGCCGAGTTCGAGCTGGCGCTGGGGGCGGGCCCGGACGAGGTGATGCCGGTGGTCGCCGACGAGCTCGCCCGGCTGGTGGGCGCGCGCGCCCGGTCGGTGCTCGGCGTCGGCCTCAGCCTGCCCGGCGTCGTCGACCCCGAGCGTGGGGTGAGCATCGACAGCCCGGTGATCCCGGGCTGGAACGATGTGCCGCTGGCGCCGTACCTGGCCGAGGTGACCGGCGCGCCGCTGTTCCTGGCCAACGACGCCGACGCGATGGCGCGCTCGGAGTACCTGGGCCATGCCCGCGCGGCCGGCGGGCTGCGCGACCTGCTGGTGGTCAAGGCCTCGACGGGCATCGGCCTGGGGGTGCTCGCCGACCGCACCATCGTGACCGGCTCCCGCGGCGCGGCCGGCGACCTCGGGCACGCCAAGGTGCCGGAGGCGGCCGGGAGGCCCTGCCGCTGCGGCGACACCGGCTGCCTGGAGACCGTCGCCGCCGGCTGGGCGCTGGTCGCGCGGCTGCAGGCGGAGGGACACGAGGTCGACCACGTCCGTGACCTGGTCGCCCAGGCCCTCGGCGGCGATGCCGAGGCGAAGCAGCTGCTGCGCGAGAGTGGACGCCAGGTCGGCGAGCTGCTGGCGGTCGCCATCAACCTGCTCAACCCGGAGGCCGTCGTGCTGGGCGGCGACATGGCGGCGGCGTACGACGTCTACGCCGCCGGCGTGCGCGAGTCGGTCTACGCGCGCGCCTCCGCGGTGGCCACCCGGGAGCTGCAGATCCTCCCGGCAACGTACGGTGATCGTGCCGGGTTGGTCGGCTGCGCGGCGCTCGCCCTCAAGCGGGTGCTGAGCCCCGCGGCCGTCGACGCCCGGCTGGCGCTCGGCCGATAGGCGGTCGGCGCCGGGTGAGAGGGCGGGGCACCGGGCCTCGTCACGCGGTTGAGGAGGACATCGTGGAGCAGCGCAGCTTCCCTCGGATGGGTCGGACGGCCTCGGTCGTCGGCCTCGGCACCTGGCAGCTGGGAGCGGACTGGGGGGAGGTGAGCGAGGCCGACGCCCGTGCGGTGCTCGAGGCCTCCGCCGAGGCCGGGGTGACGTTCTACGACACCGCCGACGTCTACGGCGACGGGCGCAGCGAGCAGATCGTCGGCCGCTTCCTGGCCGACCACGGCGGCGCCGACTCCGGGTTCACCGTGGTCACCAAGATGGGGCGCCGGATGGACCAGGTGCCCGCCAACTACGTGCTGGACAACTTCCGGCTCTGGCTGGACCGGTCCCGGCGCAACCTTGGGGTCGACACGATCGACCTGGTCCAGCTGCACTGCCCGCCGAGCGCGGTGATCGAGGCCGACGCGACGTACGACGCGCTCGACACCCTGGTCGCCGACGGCGTGGTCGCGGCGTACGGCGTCAGCGTGGAGACCTGCGACCAGGCACTCGCCGCGATCGCCCGGCCGGGCGTCGCCTCGGTCCAGATCATCCTCAACGCGTTCCGGCTCAAGCCGCTGGACGCGGTGCTGCCCGCCGCGGCCGAGGCCGGCGTGGGGATCATCGCCCGGGTGCCGCTGGCGTCGGGCCTGCTCACCGGCAAGTACGACGCGAGCACCACGTTCGCCGCCGACGACCACCGCAGCTACAACCGCCACGGCGAGGCGTTCGACGTCGGCGAGACCTTCTCCGGCGTCGACTACGAGACCGGGCTGCAGGCCTCCGCGGTCTTCAGCGCCCTGGTCCGGGAGACCTTCGGCGAGGACGTGACCCCGGCCCAGGCCGCGATCGCCTGGTGCTGGCAGCAGCCCGGCGTCACCACCGTGATCCCCGGTGCCTCGCGCCCGTCGCAGGCGCGGGCGAACGCCGCCGCCGGCGAGATCGGCCCGCTGCCCGAGTCGTTCCTGTCCGGGGTCCGCGAGCTGTACGACGCCCGGCTGCGGGAGGCGATCCACCCGCGCTGGTGAGGCCGCTCACGGCCGCTCGGGAAGGGGCGCCCCGATTTCGGGCCGGGGAGGCGCTCCGGTAACGTTTCCCCCGGTGGCGTGTCCGAGCGGCCTAAGGAGAACGCCTCGAAAGCGTTTGTGGGTGCAAGCCCACCGAGGGTTCAAATCCCTCCGCCACCGCCCTGTGATGTCGGACGACATCTGCAAGATCCGGACCCACGGTTGTGGGTCCGGATCTTGTCATTTCCGGGTCTGTTCCGGGTCTGGTCGTCCCGGCCTGGCTAGGGTGGCGCCGTGGTCTCCCCGAAGCACTAGGTCGACGGCGAGGGCGGGGTGCGGTCGACATGACCTCCCGGGCCTGCAGCGATCATGCCGACGAGCTGTTCCCCCATGGGTGACGCCATCGTCGATGGACCGCCGAGAAGGCCGAAGCCCCGCCCGGGTCCTCGGGCGGGGCTTCGTCGCGTCCGGGGTCGCGGGGACACGCGCAGGGGCCGGACGCGGTCGGATCACTGGTACGTCGGGTCCGCCCAGCGTCCGAGACTGCGGGAGCGCACCGGCTGCACCGGCACCGGCGCCGCGCTCAGCGGGAAGCCGTCGCCCCAGTTGGTCGGGGTGCCCTGCATCTCGATCCGGGCGTCCTCGGTGTACCAGTCGACGAGGTCGCTGTCGGAGCGCAGGATCCAGGTGCAGCCCAGCTCGTGGTGCGCGGTGAAGTCGCCGTGCCGCACCAGCGGCGGGCGCCAGAAGTAGGTGCCCGGCCACATCGTGCCGAAGCTGTACTCGAAGCCGCCCTCGAGGCAGTAGGCCTCCTCGCTGCACGGGTGGTGGGCCAGCGGGTGCTCGACCCAGCCCGGCTTCGCCTTGATCAGCCGGGTGTAGAAGCCGGTCTTCTCGTCGCGGTGCAGCAGCTTGATGTAGAGCCCCGGCACCGGCGTGCCGCCGAGGTCGAACCGCATCGGGCTGCCGTCCTCGACGTCGATCCACGGCATCTCGCTGGTCTGCAGCACGATCAGCCGCTGGTCCTCCCGTACGCCGACGGCGTCGGTCGCGGACGGGGTGAAGGTCCAGTCGCCGTACTCGCGCCAGAGCAGGACCACCGTGCCGGCGGCCACCTCGAGCGGCGGCGTCCACACGCCGGTCGCGGCGTGCCAGTAGCCCTCGGGGCCGAGCACGGTGTCGCCGATCCGCACCTCGCCCTCCAGCACGTACCACTCGGTCTCGGCCGCGTGCACGCCCGCGGGCCGCGACCAGTCGCTGGTGAAGTGCACCTTGAGCGAGGCGGAACCGTCCTCCTCGTCGTAGCAGAGGTTGCGCTGCTTGGCGGTGCCGGTGGCGTGCTCGAACTCGGCGACGTGCCAGATCAGGTCGCGCTCGTCGATGGTCTCGACGTGGGGACGCATGGGCTCTCCTCGGGCTCGGGCGGACCGGTTGATAAGCGATACAAGATGTATTGGTATCACATTGATGGTTCAACCTGTATCGTTTTCTCATGGCCCGATCAGGACGACCGCCGGGACCGGCGAGCGACACCACCGAGGTGGTGCTGACCACGGCCCTCGACCTGCTCCTGTCCGACGGCGCGGCAGCGCTGACCGCGCAGCGGCTGCACCAGGTCACCGGGGTGTCGCGCTCGACGATCTACCGGCACTGGCCGACGCCGACCGCGGTGCTGGCCGCGCTGATCGAGGTCGCGCCGAGCCCGTCCCGCGCGGGCTCGGGCGATCCGCGCGCCGACCTGCACGCCGAGGTCGACGCGCTCTGCGACCGCCTGCGCGACAAGCCGGTCGCGGCGTTCCTCCAGGCGCTCGCCGCGACCGCCGCGGTCGACGGGGAGGCCGCGGCCCTCCGCCACCGGTACGTCGACGACCTGCTCGCGCCGTTCCGCGCGGTGCTGCGGGCCGCCGGCCTCGCCGAGGACGGCGGAGCGGCCGAGGAGGCCGCCGACGACGCGGTCGCCGCTATCGTCGCGCCCCTGCTCGTCGACGCCCTCCTGCTGGACCGGCCCACCGCCCGGGAGCGCGCCCACCGCGCCGTCGACCGGCACCTCAACGAGATCGGAGCCCCGTGACCAACGTGGTCGGAACCCGCGCCGTGTTCGGCGTGATCGTGCCCAGCACCAACACCGTCGTCGAGCACGACTACTGGCGGGTCGGGGTGCCCGGGGTCGCCCACCGTGCCGGGTCGATGCACATCGCCGACCCGACCATGGACGGTGATGCCGGCTTCGAGGCCCTGCTGGTGCAGATCCGCGCCTCGATCGACACCGCGGTCCGCGACGTCATGACCGCGGAGCCCGACCGGTTGGTGATGGGGATGTCGGCCGAGACGTTCTGGGGCGGGGTGGACGGCAACGCCGCCTTCGAGCGGCGCCTGCACGAGGCCACCGGGCTGCCGGTCACCACCGGGGCCAGCTCGTGTCGCGCGGCGCTGCAGACGCTCGGCGTACGACGGATCGCGGTGTTCTCGCCCTACCAGCCGGTCGCGGACCGCGAGGTCGGCCGGTTCTTCACCGAGGCCGGGTTCGACGTCGCGGCGATCACCGGGCTGCGCTGCGCCACGGCGACCGACATCGCCCGCGTCGATGAGCCCCGGCTGCGCCGGGTGGTCGCCGACCTCGACGGCCCGGGCGTCGACGCGATCGTCCAGGTCGGCACCAACCTCTCGTTCGTGGGTCTCGCGAACGACCTCGAGGCGGAGCTCGGCAAGCCGGTCGTGGCGATCAACGCCGCGACGCTGTGGCACGCGCTGCGCGAGCACGGCATCGACGACCGATTCGCCGGCCACGGGAGCCTGCTGCGCGACCACTGACCGACCGCGCCCGGAGCGGATCGACCGGCCGGATCCGGCGCCTTCGGCCGGTCGCACGGCCGCGTCGGCCCCGTAGGGTCCTGGTGCCATGACGACCCGGAGGCGTCTGGACCCGCTCGCGCTGCCTGATCCCGGCGTACTTCCTGCCCGCAGGTTCCTGCCCCGCAAGCCCGCCGAGGGGCCGCGTCACACGGATTTCCGCCCCTGAGATGCCGATCTCGGGGCGGGAATCCAGGTGACGACGCACCCCGCGGGCGTCGTACGCCAAATCCGGCGTGGAGCCGGCCCGGTGTGCTTGTGTGACCGCATCCGCGCATCGGCGGCGCCGGGCTCAGGGTCAACGGGGGGTCTGGGCGGCATCGCCGGAGAGGCAGGACGTGCCCATGAGGACCCACCGACCGCATCGCCACGCGCCCACCGACCACGCCACCGACCCGGCGAACGCCCAGGCCACCGAGCTGGTGGCGGAGATCGTCGCCGAGACGAACCGCTGCCGCGAGCAGATCCGCGCGCTGCTCGACACCTTCCCGCCCGGCGAGCGGGAGGCGGCCCGCCGCGGGCTGTACCGCGACGCCGACGGCCGTCTGGCCACCCGGCACCGGCTGCTGCGCGCGGTCGACTGAGTCGGCGGAGCCGATCGGCGCGTCAGTCCGAGGTCGCCGGGCCCAGGCACACGGCCATCAGCTCACCCGGGGCGCCGCCGGTGTGGATCCGCCAGCCCTCCGCGAAGCTGACCAGCGCGATCCGTCCGGACTCGCGGCGGATCAGGGCCTTGGTCGGCGTGCCGTCCCCGCTGAGCCCTGTGCGGCTGAACCCTGCGCCGGTGAACCCGGTGACCGAGCACCTGTTCTCCAGGTAGATCCGGTCGACCTGCTCGCTCTGGGGCCGCACCCCGATCCCCGCGATGTCGTCGTGGGCGCCCGACGACCCCCAGACGCTGACCGCGGCCGCGACCACCAGCGAGGTCAGGGCGACCGAGGAGAGGCCGGTCTGAGCCACCCTGGCAGCGCGCAGCCAGCGTTGTGGCGCGGCGGCGGACGGGGGCATGCCTCCCCAACGAGGCCGGGCGCCTTGCGGTCACGGGGCAATCCGCACAACCTCGTGGGTGCGGGATCACGAAGTCTCCCGGGGTCGGGGGACCCGGTGCCCGCCGGGCGGGCAGGATAGGCGCCATGACCTGGTTCGCCTCGCCGGCCGACGCGGCCGCCCGCCTGAACGCCACCGGCTACCTGACCGACCACGCGACGGCGACCACCGCGTTCCTCGCCGGCGCGCTGGAGAAGCCGCTGCTGCTCGAGGGCCCCGCCGGCGTCGGGAAGACCGAGCTGGCGAAGGCGGTCAGCCGCGCCACCGGCGCCGACCTGGTCCGGCTCCAGTGCTACGAGGGTCTGGACGAGGCCCGCGCGCTCTACGAGTGGAACTACAAGAAGCAGCTGCTGCGCATCCAGGCCGAGCCCAAGGGCGCCGACGCGCCGGACTGGGGCCGCACCCACGACGACATCTTCGCCGAGGAGTTCCTGCTCACCCGGCCGCTGCTCACCGCGATCCGGCGCGAGGAGCCGACCGTCCTGCTCATCGACGAGGTCGACAAGACCGACATCGAGGTCGAGGGCCTGCTGCTCGAGGTGCTCAGCGACTTCCAGGTCACCATCCCCGAGCTCGGCACGGTGGCGGCGACCCGCCGGCCCTTCGTGGTGCTGACCTCCAACGCCAGCCGCGAGCTCTCCGAGGCGGTGAAGCGGCGCTGCCTCTACCTGCACCTGGACTACCCCGACGCCGCCCGTGAACGGGAGATCCTGCACAGCCAGGTGCCGGGCATCGACGACCGGATCGCCGAGCAGCTGGTCGCCACGGTCGGCAGGCTCCGCGACATGGACCTGAAGAAGGCACCCTCGATCGCCGAGTCGGTCGACTGGGCGCGCACCCTGATCGCGCTGGAGATCCGCGACCTCGACGAGAAGGCGATCACGGACACCCTCGGCGTCGTCCTCAAGCACGCCTCGGACCACGAGCGCGCGGTGCGGGAGCTGAAGATCGGCCGCAGCCTGCCCGGGGCCCGCTGACATGGCCGACGGCCCCGCCCCCGTCGAGGAGTACCGCTCCGGGCTGCTCGACCGGCACCTCGCCTTCATCGAGGCGCTGCGTGGCGCGGGCCTCTCGGTCTCGCTCGCCGAGGACATCGACAGCGTGGCCGCCCTCTCCGCGCTGCCCTGGGGTGAGCGGGGCACGGTCCGGGACGCCTTCGCCGCCACGCTGCTGAAGAGGCAGTCGCACCGGACCACGTTCGACGCCCTCTTCGACGTCTACTTCCCGGCGATGGTCGGCGACGGTGCCGCCCGCGCCACCGGTGACGACGGTGGCGGGGACGGCGCCGAGCAGGGCCGGGTCCGCGACAACGCGGCGGCGCTGCAGGAGTTCCGCGACCGCCTCGCGGAGGCGATGGAGTCCGGCGAGTACGACGCCCAGCAGATGCGCGAGCTGGCCGCGGAGATGATGGCCCGGTTCGGTGCCATGCCCGGTCGCGGCCCGGGCCTCTCCTCCTGGTCGGCCTACACCGCCCTGCAGCGGGTCTCGCCCCAGGAGCTCACCGAGCAGATCATCGCCGCGCTGATGGCCGGCGGCGCCGACGAGGACGAGGCGACGCGCACCGCGGCCCGCCGTATCGGCGGCTTCACCCGACTCGTCGAGGACGACGCCCGCCGTCGCATCGCCGAGGAGAAGGGCCCCGACCACGTCGCCGACGTCACCGTGCGGCCCAGCATCGACAAGCTGGCCTTCACCTCGGCCCGGCGCGCCGACCTGGAGGAGATGCGCCGCGAGATCTTCCCGCTCGCGCGCCGGCTCGCGACCAAGCTCGCCAAGGAGCAGCACGCCCGGCGCCGCGGGCCGCTGGACTTCCGGCGAACGGTCCGGGCGTCGATGGCCACCGGCGGCGTCCCGCTCGTCACCCACCACCGGCCCAAGCGCCCGCACCGCACCGACCTGGTCGTGCTCTGCGACGTCTCCGGCTCGGTGGCGAACTTCGCCCAGTTCACGCTGCTCTTCGTCTTCGCGCTGCGCGAGGTCTTCCAGTCGATGCGGGCGTTCACCTTCATCGACCACGTGCACGAGGTGACGCCGTACTTCCGCTCCGGTGCCGACCCCGCCGACGTGCTCGCCGACCTCGCCGCCAGCACCAGCCACGCCGCGCTGTGGGGCCGCACCAACTACGGCCGGGCGTTCACCAAGTTCGACGAGCAGTACGCCGACGCGCTCGGTCCGAAGACCACGCTGCTGATCCTCGGCGACGGTCGCAGCAACTACTCCGACCTGCACGAGGACGTGCTGCGCCGGATGGCCGGCTCGGTGCGCCGGGCGTGGTGGCTGAACCCCGAGCACGAGCGGAACTGGGGGACCGGTGACTCCGCGGCGCCGACCTACGGGCAGGTCGTGGAGATGCTCGAGTGCCGCAACCTGGAGCAGCTGGAGCACTTCGTGCACCGCATCGTGGGCCCGCCCGCCCGCTGAACGTCCGCGAGGCCCGGACGTGCGCCGGCGTCGGGATCAGAGCGCGCCGTCGAGCCGGTCCAGGGCGCGCACGATCTCCTCGCCGGAGCCGGCGAAGCTGAACCGCAGGTAGTGACCGCCGTCCACGGTGTCGAAGTCGACGCCGCTGGCCAGCGCCACCCCGGTACGGGCCAGCAGGCCCTTGGCGTAGGTCATCGAGTCGTCGGTCAGGTGCCGCACGTCGGCATAGGCGTAGAACGCCCCGTCGGCCGGCGCCAGGCGGGTGATCCCCAGGCGGCGGAGCCCGTCGAGCAGCAGCGCGCGGTTCTCGGCGTACCGGCGCACGTGGCCGTCGAGCTCGGCGGAGGACTCCGGGGTGAACGCCGCCAGCGCGGCGCGCTGGGAGAGCACCGGCGGGCAGATGCTGAAGTTGCCGGTCAGCACGTCGACCGGTCGGCGCAGACGCTCGGGCGCGAGCATCCACCCCAGTCGCCAGCCGGTCATCGAGAAGTACTTCGAGAAGGAGCCGAAGACGACGGCCTCCCGCGAGGTCTCCCAGGCGGAGCTGGCCGCCCGCTCGCCCGTGCCGTACTCGATGCCGTGGTAGATCTCGTCCGAGATCAGCTGGACGCCGTTCTCCTCGCACCAGCGGGCCAGGTCCGCGAGCTCGTCGCGGGCGAGCATCGTGCCGGTGGGGTTGCCGGGGCTCGCCACGATCAGCCCGTGCAGGCGCTGCGCCGCGTGGGCCCGGGCGACGTCGTCGACGGTCGGCTGGAAGCGCGTGGCCGCGCCGGTCGGGAGCTCGACCACCTCGCACCCGAGCGCCGCCAGCACGTTGCGGTAGCAGGGGTAGCCGGGGCGTGCGATCGCCACCCGGTCGCCGACCTCGAAGGCGGCCAGGAACGCCAGCAGGAAGCCGCCGCTGGAGCCGGTCGTGACCACCACGTCCTCGGCGCCGACCGCGACGCCGTAGTGGCGGCGGTGGTGGTCGGCGATCGCCTCCCGCAGCTCGGGCACCCCGACCGCGGGGGTGTAGCCCAGCGGGTCGCCGCTCTGCAGCAGGCGGACCGCCTCGGCGTTGACCGCGGCCGGCGCTCCCGTGCTCGGCTGGCCGGCGGCGAGGTTGATCACGTCGCCGTGGGTGCGCTGGCGCTCCGCCGCCGCGGCGAGCACGTCCATGACGTGGAACGGCGGGACGTTGGCCCGCTGGGCGGCGGCGAGGCGGGTGGTCACGCCCTCATCTTGGCAGCCGTCGCGAGGGCCGCGTGCCGGCCGGCCCGCCGTCCGAAGAACGACCCCTCGCCGAGTTGGGTCCCCGAGCAGTACCCGGCGCCGTCCTGGGCGATGTTCGAGGCGCAGGCGCCGGCGGCGTACAGGCCCTCGATCACCGAGCCGTCCTCGCGGCGCACCTGGCCGTCGACGGTGGTGGCCATGCCGCCCAGGGTGAAGCCGGCGTACATCGCCACGCCGAGCGTGAGGTCGTAGACGCCCCACGGTCCCTCGGTCTGCGGGGCCAGCCAGTCGGGGTGCTTGTGGAAGTCCGGGTCCTCGCCCTTCGCGGCGTACTCGTTGTAGCGCGCCATCGTGGCCACCAGCGAGCCCTCGGGGAGGCCCAGGCCCTCCTCCATCTCCTCGATCGTCTCGTAGCCGTCCTTGAGCGGGACCAGCGGCATCCGCTGCTCCTCCATGTGCTCGCTGTCGGCGATCAGGTACGCCGTCGCGTCGGGCTGGCGCAGCACCTCGTACGACGTCCGCGCGTGGTAGCTGTCCTCGGCGACGAACCGCTTCCCCTCCTTGTTCACGATCAGCCCCTTGACCAGGGAGGACGGCGGGTAGAACGGCGCGGTGATAAACGGTTCGTCCATGTGCTCCAGCGCCGCTCCGACCGACTCGCCGAGGCGGATGCCGAGGCCGTCGTCGTAGGTGGAGCCGAGGGTGAACAGCTTGGAGCCCAGCGCCGGGGTGTAGCGGGCCACCATGTCGGGGTTCATCACGAAGCCGCCGGCGGCGATCACCACCGCACCGGCCCGGATCACGCCGGTCCTCTCGAAGGACTTCCAGGCCAGCCCGACGACCCGGCCCGATCCGGCCTCGCCGTCGACGACCAGGTGGGTCGCGCCGGTCTCGAACCGGACCTCGACGCCGGCCTCCTCGACCCGCTGCCGGAGCAGGTCCATCACGATCCGGGTGCCCTCGGTGTCGCCGGGCACCGGGACCTTGTGGCCGCGCGGCGCGGGCGGGATCTCGTCGCGGTAGGGCCAGACCTTCTCGTTGCCGGTGAACATCAGGCCCTCGGTGCCGGGCTGGATCACCGCCTTGCCGGGGAAGTAGCTGCGCTCGAACTCGAAGCCGAGCGACTCCAGCCAGTCGAAGTGGTCCACCGAGCCTTCGCAGTAGGCGCGGATCTTCTCCTTGTCGGGGTCCTTCGTGCTGGCCTCGAGGTAGGCGATCATCGCCTCCACGGTGTCCTCGTGGCCGGTCGCCCGCTGCACCGCGGTGCCGCCGCCGAGGTAGAAGTGGCCGCCGGACATCGACGAGGTGCCGCCGTGCACCGCGGCCCGTTCGAGCAGCAGCACCCGTGCGCCCGAGCGCGCGGCCTCCAGCGCGGCGCAGCCGCCGGAGATGCCGAAGCCGACGACCACCACGTCGTAGCTCTCGGCGTCGGCGAGGGCGGAGGCCGGCAGCGGGGCCGGGACGGCGAGCCCGGAGGGGGTTGAGGTCATGCGGCAAATCTAGAACACGTTCTAGAAACCGGCCACCCCCTTGGCCGTGGCGGTGTGCCCGGGCGTCGATAGACTTCGGATCCGCCGCCCCGATCGCCGCCCCGGTTCCGAGGTGACATGGACTTCGACCTGCACGAGCTCGACACCTTCGTGCTGGTCGGCGCGAGCGTGACGCTGCTGGCGGTGCTCGCGGTGCGGCTCTCCTCCCGCGCGGGACTCCCGAGCCTGCTCATCTACCTGCTGATGGGCGTGGTGCTGGGCGAGTCCGTGCTCGGGATCGGATTCGAGAACGCCGAGGTCGCGCACGCACTGGGCTTCGCGGCCCTGTCGATCATCCTGGCGGAGGGCGGCCTGACCACCAGCTGGCGCGAGACCCGGCCGTCGATGCGACTGGGCTTCGCATTGGCCACCGTCGGCGTCACGGTCTCGGTGGCGGTGGTCGCGCTGGCGGCCCACTACGTGCTCGGGCTGTCGTGGCAGCTCGCCGTGCTGCTCGGAGCCGTCTGCTCACCCACCGACGCGGCGGCGGTCTTCTCGGTGCTGCGGGTGGTCCCGCTGCCGCGGCGGCTGACCGGCACGCTGGAGGCGGAGTCGGGTCTCAACGACGCGCCCACGGTGGTCCTGGTCAGCCTGGTCGCCAGCGGCGCGGCCCTGGAGCACGGGGTCCTCGGGCTGGTCGCGACCATCGTCTTCGAGCTGGCGGTCGGCGTCACCGTGGGGCTGGCCGCCGGCTTCGGCGGCGCCTGGGTGATGCGCCGCGCCGCGCTGCCCGCCTCCGGCCTCTACCCGATCGCGGTGCTGTGCCTGACCCTGATCGGCTACGCCGCCGCCTCCGCGCTGCACGCGAGCGGCTTCGCCGCGGTGTACGTCGCGGCGCTGGTCCTCGGCAACGCCGAGCTGCCGCACCGCGGGGCCACCCGGTCGTTCGTCGAGGGGATGGCCTGGATCGCGCAGATCGGGCTCTTCGTGATGCTCGGGCTGCTGCTGTCGCCGGACCGGATCACCTGGACGATCGTCGGGTTCGCGGTCGCGGCGGGACTGATCCTCACCTTCGTGGCCCGACCGCTCTCGGTCGCGATCAGCTCGGTGGTGCAGCCCATGCCGCCGCGCGAGATCGCCTTCCTGTCGTGGGCGGGGCTGCGCGGCGCGGTGCCGATCGTGCTGACCACCATCCCGCTCGCCGAGGGCATCGACGACGCGGACCACCTCTTCGACCTCGTCTTCGTGATGGTGGTGATCTTCACGCTGCTGACCGGGCCGACGCTGCCGTTGGCCGCGCGCGTGCTGCGGGTCGCGCGCAGCGCGGAGCCACGCGACCTCGAGCTGGAGGTGGCGCCGCTGGAGCGGGTGGCCGCGGACCTCCTCCAAGTCACCATCAGTCCGGTCTCCCGCCTGCACGGCGTCGAGGTCGGGGAGCTCCGGCTGCCGCAGGGCGCGAGCGTGTCGATGGTGGTCCGCAACGGTGCCACGCTGGTGCCCGAGTCGCGCACGGTGCTGCGCCGCGGCGACGACCTGCTGGTGGTCACGCCCCGCAAGCAGCGGGAGGCGACCGAGAACCGGCTGCGCCGGGTCAGCGCCGGTGGCCGGCTCGCCCAGTGGCTCGGCGAGGAGCGGTAGCGACCGCGCAGGCCGCGGCGCCGGTGGCGGATGACGCGCTACGGGTTCGGGGTCGGCCCGCAGACGGAGGTGGCCACCGTGGCCCTGACCTGCTTCCGGCCGCGCGTCACGCCGTCGAACTTCTCGCCGACGACCACCGTGACGCCGGGCAGGTCCGAGGCCTGCTCGACGATCCGCACGCGCTTGCCCAGGTGGCTGGCGACGAGCCGCACGTCCGGGTTGTCGGGCGTGGTGGTCCAGATCTGCGCGGTGAGGGTCTTGGCGCTGGCGACCGTCGCGTTGCCCGACTCGCCGCGAGCGAAGCCGAACCCGCCCAGCTGGTTGAGGGTCTGCCCGGCGAGGCCGTTGCGCGTGCTCGCGTTGAGCACGCTGACCACCACGTCCGGGGGTCGCACCCGGTCCCCGGCAGCGACCGGTCGGTCGATGCAGACCGGCGTCTCCTCGGCCTTCGGGAACGGCTCGGTCACCGCCGACCACGCCCAGGCGGTGCCGCCCAGGAACAGGGTGACCAGCACGGCCGCGGTCGCGGCCGAGCGAGTGCGTGCTGCGACGTTCATCAAGCCTCCATCCGGATCACCCGCGCGTGCAGCACCGTGCGCTGCTGCAGGGCAGCGCGCAGTGCTCGGTGGAGGCCGTCCTCGAGGTAGTACTCGCCCTGCCAGAGCACCACGTGGGCGAACAGGTCGCCGTAGAACGTGGAGTCCTCATCGAGCAGCGAGGAGAGCTGGAGGGTGTCCTTGGTGGTGACCAGCTCGTCGAGTCGGACCTGGCGCGGCGGGACCGCAGCCCAGCCACGGGCGGTGAGCCCGTGGTCGGGGTAGGGGCGACCGTGCCCCACGCGCTTGAAGATCACGGCTGGTGAGTCTAGACGGACCCGTCACGGCGCTTCGGGAGGCGTCGCCCGGTGGTCGACCCCGGCCGTCGACCACCGGCCGTCGACCACCGGACGGCCCCGTGTCGTGGATCGGCCTCACGCGGGCCGCGCCGTGCGGGCGCGGCGGTCGGTCGGGTGATCAGGCGGACCAGCGGACCGCGTCGGCGACGAAGTCGGCGAGGGCATGGACGCCCCGCAGGTCGCTGCGCTCGGTCATCAGGGTGGTGAGACCGCGGGCGTGGCGGGTGCGAAGGGCGTTGCGGCGCTCCTGGGTGGAGCCGGACGGGGTGGTCTCCGGGTCGGCGGTGTGGCGGCCCGGGACGAGCGTCGGAGAGGTCGTCTCGTTCATGATCACAGAGTGCGCCGGACAGGTCGCCGGCAGATTGATCGTTCGTTACGCCCAGGTGTCCGGGCCGCCGAATGTGCGTGATACCTGTCACGGCCGGAACTTCTCAGGTATCGCGCGCACGTGCGCGACGGCGGCGCACGCGTCAGCGCAGCGCCAGGCAGCCGCTGGTCTCGGCCGGCCACGGCAGCGCGGCGTGCTGGACGACCCGCTCGTCCATCCGGGTCGCGATCTCCTCGGGCCAGGGCTCGGTCTTGCGGATCGCGACCACCACGTGCAGGAAGATCTCCTCGAACACGCAGGCGAGTCGCTCGTTCGTGTCGTCGAGGATGTAGACGAGCGCGTGCGCGGCGCGCTCGGAGCGACCGAGCAGTCGGACGCGCACCGACATCATGTCGCCGGTCTTCAGCTCGTGCAGGTAGCTCACGTGGTGCTCGGCCGAGAGGCAGGCCCGACCGGCCGAGAGCGGCCAGTTGGTCGGGATGCCGAGGTCGACCAGCGACTCGTCGAGGCCCTCGCTGCCGATGCCGAGGTAGTGCCGCACGTTGAGGTAGCCGTTCATGTCCTCGAACGCGGTGGGCACCGGTTGCTCGGCGTACGCGGGAAGGTCGGCGAGCTGGGCGTACGTCGGTTGGGGCATCCTCGGACACTACTGCCTGCGTGGCGCCGCCTCATCTCCGAAATCGGGCAGCGGACGTGCTCGGTCCCGTCTCGGTCAGTCGCCGATCGCCTCGGCGATCGCGGCGACCAGGGCGTCGGCGGTCCGCTCGACGATCGCCAGCACGTTCCGGAAGCCCGCGTCCCCGCCGTAGTAGGGATCGGGCACCTCGCCGGGGCCCTCGGGGTCGAAGTCGCGGAACAGCCGGACCCGGCCGTCGGAGGTGGCCTCGCCGGCGCGGTCGAGCTCGTAGAGGTCGGCCAGGTTCGCCTCGTCCATCGCGAGGACCAGGTCGAAGGTGTCGAACCAGGCGACCGCGACCTGCTGGGCCCGGTGCGCGGTCGGGTCGTAGCCCTCGGCGGTGAGCAGGGCCGCCGCCCGGCGGTCCATGCCGTCGCCGACGTGCCAGTCGCCGGTCCCCGCGCTGACCACCGCCACGGCGCCGTCGAGCCCGGCGTCGGCGACCCGTGCGGACAGCACCACGTCGGCCATCGGGGAGCGGCAGATGTTGCCGAGGCAGACCAGCGCGACCTGGTAGCCACCCGGGGTGCGGGGGACCGGAACGTCCATCAGCCGATCATCGCTCCACGCCGATGAAGGCGTCCAGGAACCACGTGGTGATGCTGATGATGATCGAGCCGCCGACCGCGGTCCAGAAGCCGTTGACGTGGAAGCCGATGTCGACGAGTCCGGCCAGCCACTCGGTGAACAGCAGCAGCAGCGCGTTGAGGATGATCAGGAACAGGCCGAGGGTGATGATGATGAACGGGATCGAGAGGATCGTCAGCACCGGCTTCACGAACATCGTCACCGCGTTGAGGATCAGCGCGACCAGCAGCACCGGGACGATCTTGTCCTCCCACTCGGCCTGGCCGGTGGTCGCTCCGTCGAACCAGATGCCGTCCATGATCTGGGCGGCGAGGGCGAGGGCGGCGGCGGTGATGGCCCACCGCGTCAGAAAGACCAGCATGGCGGTCAGTCTGGCAGCCGAGACGGTACGTCGCAGGCGAGCCCGGAGGCTCACTGCAGGCCGAGCGCCTCGATGATCTCCGCCTCGGCGTCGGCGATGTGGCTGCGCAGGAAGGCCGCCGCGCCGTCGGCGCCGTCGAGCCTGTCGGCCTCGAGCAGCCGGACCAGCGCCTCGTGCGAGTCGGCCTGGTCGTGGGCGTTGCGGCGGACCCGGTCGACCTGGGCCAGCGCCAGCTTGAGCTCGTCCATCAGGTTGTCGGCCATCTGCACCAGCCGCGGGCTCGCGGTCAGCTCGACCAGGGACACGTGGAACGCCAGGTGGCGCTCGTTGAGCTCCTCGTACGAGGCGTTCTCCCGGACCGCCGCGGTGTAGGCGTCGAGCGTGGTGCGGACCCGGCGGCGCGCCGCCGGGGTCGCCGAGCGCCACGCCTGGACGCCGGCGCCCTCGAGCACCTGTCGCGCCCGGCACACGTCGCGCACCGACTCGGCGCGCGGCGTCGCCACGCTCACCCCGCGGTGCGGCTCGCGCGTGGCCAGCCCCTCGGCGACCAGCACCGTCAGTGCCTCGCGGACGGTCGAGCGGGCGACTCCGAGCGAGTCGGCGAGCGCGACCTCCCGCAGCGGCGTACCGCTCTCCAGCTCGCCCTCGAAGACCGCTCGGCGCAGCTCGGCGGCGACCCGGTCCGAGGTCAGCGCGTGCTCCACGTGCAGGGTGTCGAAGCGGCCGGGCATGGCGCCCATTCTGCAGGGCTGTTGGCATTCGGGGCGTGCTGCCCGCATACTTCGTTGTCAGATTGTCGGACAATCCGACAAATTCGGGAAGGGGATGGTCGTGACCGAGCTGCTCTGGGGTCGTCACTACGCGATGGTCGAGCCGTCGCACTTCCGCGTCGACTACGTGATCAACCCGTTCATGGACACCGCCGTGCAGCCCGACCCGGAGCGGGCCGGCGCCCAGTGGCGCCGGCTGGCCTCCACGCTGCGCACGCTCGGGGCGCCGGTCGAGGTGATCCCGCCGCGTGCGGACGCCCCGGACATGGTCTACGCGATGAACCTCGGGCTCCCCGTGCTGCGGCACGCCGTGCCGGGCACCCCGTCCACCCGCTCGGTGGTGATGTCGCACATGCGCTACGCGCAGCGGCGGACCGAGACCCCGTCGGCCCGCGACTGGTTCGAGGCCGCGCTCTTCGCCTCCTCCCACGTGGGCACGGATGGGCACGGTCCGAGCTTCGAGGCCGGCGACGCCTTCGCGTGGCGCGGGGAGCTGGTCGTCGGCTTCGGGCCGCGCACCGACGAGCTGGCGCTCTCCGCCCTCGCCGCGGACCTGGACGTCCTGGTCCGCGGTGTCCGGATCACCCACCCGGCGATGTACCACCTCGACCTCGCCTTCTGCCCGCTGGACGAGGGCCGCGCGCTGGTCTGTCCCGACGCCTTCGACCCCGCCTCCGCGGCGATGCTGCTCGACCTCGTGCCCGAGCCGCTGGTGCTGACCGAGGAGGAGGCGCTGACCACCTTCTGCGCCAACTCCGTCGTGGTCGGCCGCACCGTGGTGATGCCCTCGTGCCCGGACCGGGTGCGGGCCCGGCTCGAGGAGTGGGGCTTCACGGTGGTGCTCGTGGACGTCACCGAGTTCCACCTCGGCGGCGGCTCGGTGCGCTGCCTGACCAACCCCCTCGACCTCACGCTCGGGCGGGACCTCGCGATCGTGCCCGGCGGGCGGGTCGTGCTCGCCGAGGCCGAGGACAGCGCGGCGTGACACCGCCGGCCCCGCGGCCCCCGCGGACGGCCGCCCCGGCCCGGATGCGGGCCCGCCCGCGCCGCGATCGTAGGGTCGTCCGGTGACGTCTCCGCAGCCGCTCCCGCACCTCAGCAGCCTGCCGCCCTACGTGCCGGGCCGGCCGCCCACGGCGCCTCCCGGGGTGACGCCGTACAAGCTCTCCTCCAACGAGAACCCCTACCCGCCGCTGCCGGGCGTGCTCGAGGCCGCCGAGCAGGCGGTGGCGACCATGAACCGCTACCCCGACATGGGCTCCGTCGCGCTCTACCGGGCGCTCGCCGACCGGCTGGACGTCGTCCCGGAGCAGCTGTCGCTGGGCACCGGCTCCACCGCCGTGCTGTTCGGCCTGTTGACGGCGTTCTGCGGCCCCGGCGACGAGGTCGTGATGCCGTGGCGGTCCTTCGAGGCCTACCCGATCGCGATCACCGTGGCGGGGGCGACGCCCGTCCCGGTGCCGCTGACCGCGGACGCCCGGCACGACCTGGCCGCGATGGCCGCCGCGGTCACCGAGCGGACCAAGGTGGTGCTGCTCTGCACGCCGAACAACCCGACCGGTCCGGCGCTGTCGGCGACCGAGGTCCGGGGCTTCCTCGCCGCCGTTCCCGAGCACGTGCTGGTCGTCGTCGACGAGGCCTACCTGGAGTTCGTCCGCGCCGAGGATCCGGTGGACGGGATCGCCCTGGTCGGCGAGCGCAGCAACGTCGCCGTGGTGCGCACCTTCTCCAAGGCCTACGGGCTGGCCGGGCTGCGCGTCGGCTACCTCGCCTCGACCCCGGAGATCGCCGCCGCGGTGCGGTCGGTCGCGCTGCCCTTCGGCGTCTCCACCGCGGCCCAGGCCGCCGCGGTCGCCTCGTTGCAGGCCGAGACGGCGCTCCGCGCCCGGGTCGACCTCCTGGTCGACGAGCGGGAGCGACTGGTCAAGAGCCTGGCCGAGATCGGCTGGCAGGTCCCCGAGGCCCAGGGCAACTTCGTCTGGCTCGGCGTCGGCGATCGGACGGCCGAGATCGCCGCGGCCTGCGACGCGGTGGGCCTCTCGGTGCGCGCGTTCGCGGGTGAGGGCGTCCGGATCACCGTCGGCGAGGCCGAGGCCAACAGGCGCGTGGTGGAGGTGCTCTCCCGCCTGGAGCCGTGACCGTTCGGGCGGTCGCGGCGTTACCTTGGCAGGTGGTGCACGGTGAGGCCGGCGTGAGGAGGCCAGGGTGTCCGGAGTGAGCCCCCAGTACCCGCAGTACCCGCCGGGCGGTGACGACGGCGACACCCGCCCCTACGAGTTCGGTGGCGCGTTCGGTGGCCCGGGTGGCCCGGGTGGCCCGGGTGGGCCTGATGGGCCTGGTGGTTCCGACGGTCCGGGCGGGCCCACCGGTCCGCCGCCGGGCGGCGGGGCGAACCGGACGCTGCTGATCGTGCTCGGCGTGCTCGGCTCGGTGGTGATCGTGGCGGCGATCGTCGCGGCCGCGATCCTGGTCCTCACCGGCGACGACTCCGGCACCGACCAGCAGGGCGCCAGCCTGACGGCGGAGCCCACCGAGGAGACAGTCGAGGGGACCGACAGGCCGCGCCTGCCCGAGGGCATGCCCACCGACATGCCCACCAACCTCTCCGAGATGGCCTCGCGCATGTCCGAGTTCGCCTCCGAGCGGATGTCGGAGGTCACGGACTACCTCTCCAGCGTCCTCTCCGACCTGCCCAGCGGGCTTCCCTCCCTGCCCAGCGACCTGCCCACGGACCCGGGCGAGTGGCGGTCCTACCTCCAGTCCCAGCTGGACGAGCTGACCGCCTCGCGCTGACCGGCGGAGGGCCCTACCGACGACGTGACCTGTCCGAAACACGGGGGTGCCCGTCGTTACCTAGTGTGGCGCCCATGTCGATCAAGGTCGCGCTCGAGCACCGCACCACCTATCGCTTCGAGCGCCCGGTGACGGTGGCGCCGCACGTGGTCCGGCTGCGTCCCGCGCCGCACTGCCGCACGCCGATCGAGGCCTACTCGCTGACGGTCGAGCCCGCCGGCCACTTCCTCAACTGGCAGCAGGACCCGTTCGGCAACTGGCTGGCCCGGCTGGTCTTCCCGGAGAAGGTCGACCACCTCGACATCACCGTCGGCCTGGTCGCGGACATGATGGTGATCAACCCGTTCGACTTCTTCATCGAGGAGTACGCCGAGCGGTTCCCCTTCGACTACGCGCCCGCCCTGAAGGCCGACCTGGCGCCGTACCTGCGGCCGGTCGAGAACGCCGATCGGGCCGCTGCCTGGCGCGAGGGCCTTCCGCCGCTGCCCGAGGAGGGCGTGCCGACGGTGGACTTCCTGGCCACGCTCAACGCCGCCGTGCACCGCGACGTCGCGTACTCGGTGCGGATGGAGCCGGGCGTGCAGACCCCCGACCACACGCTCGAGGTCGGCATCGGGTCCTGCCGCGACAGCGCCTGGCTGCTGGTGAGCCTGCTGCGCCAGTACGGCCTCGCCGCCCGGTTCGTCTCCGGCTACCTGGTCCAGCTCGCGCCCGACGAGTACGCCACGCACGGCGTGGACGGTCCCAGCGGGCCCGCCGAGGACTTCACCGACCTGCACGCCTGGACCGAGGTCTTCATCCCCGGCGCCGGCTGGGTCGGGATGGACCCGACCAGCGCGCTGTTCGCCGGCGAGGGCCACATCCCGCTCAGCGCCACCCCGCACCCGAGCTCGGCCGCTCCGATCGAGGGGGCCACGGAGCCGGTCGAGGTGACCTTCGAGTTCCACAACGGCGTGACCCGGATCCACGAGGACCCCCGGGTCACCGCGCCCTACTCGGCGGACCAGTGGGCCCGGATCGACGCCCTCGGCGCCGCCGTGGACAAGCGCCTCGAGGCCGGCGACGTGCGGTTGACCATGGGCGGGGAGCCGACGTTCGTGTCGATGGCCGATGCCTCCACCCCGGAGTGGAACACCGAGGCCGACGGACCCGCCAAGCGCGCGCTGGCCACCGTCCTCGCCGAGCGGCTGCGGGAGACGTACGCCGCCGGCGGGGTGGTCCACCGCGGGCAGGGCAAGTGGTACCCCGGCGAGCCCCTGCCGCGGTGGAACATCGCGCTGCAGTGGCGCACGGACGGCCAGCCGCTGTGGGCCGACCCCGCGCTCCTCGCCGACCCCTGGGACGCCGGCGCCGCCGTGGCCGACCCGCCGGCCGCGGCCGAGCGGCTCGCGCGTCGCTTCGCCGCCGCGCTCGGCCTACCCGACTCGCAGGTCCGGCCCGCCTTCGAGGACCCGTTCGCTGCGCTCGCCGACCACGTCCGCCAGCCGTACGGCGACCGCCCGGAGGCCGACCTGGACGAGCTCGACGAGGAGGCCGAGGCCCTGGTCGAGGCGCTCGACGCCGACGTCACCACGCCCACCGGGTGGGTGGTCCCGCTGGCGATGGCCGAGACCGGCTGGACCAGCCCGGTGTGGCGGTTCCGGCGCGGCCGGTTGGTGCTCACCCCGGGCACCAGCGCGGTGGGCCTGCGGCTGCCGCTGGACTCGATCGACTGGGTGGACCCGGAGGCGCCGGCGCAGCCGTCGTACCTGGAGGCGGGGGAGCCGCTGGCGCCCGGCGTGCCGCCGGTGGCGCTGGCCGACCCGGTCGGCGCCGACCGCACCGCGGTCGCGTTCGAGGCCCGCGACGGCCACGTGCACGTCTTCCTGCCGCCGACCACGCGGCTGGAGGACTACGCCGACCTGCTGCACGTCGTCGAGGCGGCGGCCGCCGGCGGGGGCGGGGACGGTGCGGGGTGCCCGCTGGTCCTCGAGGGCTACCCGCCGCCGCCCGACCCACGGCTGACCACCCTGTCGGTGACCCCGGACCCCGGCGTGATCGAGGTGAACGTCCAGCCGACCACCAGCTGGGCCGACCAGCGCGACCTGGTCACCCGGCTCTACTCCGAGGCGCGGCTGGCGGGGCTGACCACCGAGAAGTTCGACCTCGACGGGCTGCACACCGGCACCGGCGGCGGCAACCACCTGACCCTGGGCGGCCGGGCGCCGATCGACTCGCCCCTGCTGCGCCGGCCCGACCTGCTGGTCAGCCTGGTCGGCTACTGGCAGCGCCACCCGGCGCTCTCCTACCTGTTCTCGGGCCGGTTCATCGGCCCCACCAGCCAGGCGCCGCGCTTCGACGAGGGTCGCCCCGAGGCGGTCTACGAGATGGAGATCGCCTTCGCGGAGGTGCTCCGGATGAGCGCCGCGGCGGCCGAGCGTGGCGACGAGGTGGCGCCCTGGATGGTCGACCGGGCGCTGCGGCACCTGCTCACCGACCTGACCGGCAACACCCATCGCGCCGAGTTCTGCATCGACAAGCTCTACAGCCCGGACTCGACCCGGGGCCGGCTCGGGCTGCTGGAGCTGCGCGGCTTCGAGATGCCGCCGCACCCCCAGATGGCCCTGGTGCAGGCGCTGCTGGTGCGCAGCCTGGTCGCGATGTTCTGGGAGCGGCCGCTCGACGTGGCCACCCAGCCGCTGGTCCGCTGGGGCACCCGGCTGCACGAGGACTTCCTGCTGCCGCAGGGGGCGATCGGCGACATCCGCCGCGTGGTCGCCGACCTGGAGCGGTTCGGGATCGCCTTCGACCCGGCCTGGTTGGACCCGTTCGTGGAGTTCCGGTTCCCGCGGATCGGCTTCGCCGACCTCGGCGCCGGCCCGGGTGCCGGCCCGGGCGAGGGGATCCGGATGGAGCTGCGTCAGGGCGTGGAGCCGTGGCACGTGCTCGGCGAGGAGGCCACCGGGGGCGGCACGGCCCGCTACGTCGACTCGTCCGTGGAGCGCGTCCAGGTCGCCGTGACCGGCATCGACCCTGCGCGCCACCTCGTGACGTGCCAAGGTGTCCCTGTGCCGATGACGCCCACCGCCGCGACGAGCCTGGGGACCCCGGGCCTGCCCGGCGACGCCTACTACGGCGGCGTGCGGTTCAAGGCCTGGCAGCCGTGGTCCTCGCTGCACCCCTCGATCGGCGTCCAGTCGCCGCTCACCTTCGACGTGGTCGACCTCGACGCCGGGGTCAGCCTCGGCGGCGCGACCTACCACGTGGTCCACCCCGGCGGCCGCTCCTACGACCACCCGCCGGTCAACGCCAACGAGGCGGAGGCGCGCCGCGCCTCGCGCTTCGAGCCGGGCCGGCACACCGCCGGCCCGATCGACGTAGCGTCCCTGCGCGCCGCCGCCCGCGCCGTGGCGAGCGCCGAGTACCCGCACACGCTCGACCTGCGTCGGGCGTCGATCCGCCGCTGACCCGCACCCGACCTACCCCGTACGTGACCCCTCCCGTGAGCCGCCCGTGACCGTCCTGCGCGACTACGTCGCCAGCCTGAGCCAGCCCGACCTGACCGGCGCTCCGCCGAGGTACGACGAGATGGTCGCGCCGGACGGCTCGCTGCGCGAGGCCTGGAAGCGCCTGGCCGAGGTCGCGCTCCAGATCGGGCCGACGGAGCTGCGCCGGGTGGAGGAGGAGATCGGACGGTTCCTCGCCGACGACGGGGTCACCTACTCCCGGCCCGGGCACCGGCCCAGCGCCTGGCGCCTGGACCCGGTGCCGCTGATCATCGACGCCGCCTCCTGGCAGGGCCTCGAGGTCGGCCTGGCCCAGCGTGCCGAGCTGCTCAACGCGATCCTGGTCGACCTGTACGGCGAGCAGACGCTGCTGCGCGACGGCGTCGTCCCGCCGGCGCTGGTCTACGGCCACGCGGGCTTCACCCGGGTGATGGCCGGCGACCGGATCGCCGACCCCCGCCCGCTGGTGCTCTCCGCCACCGACCTCGGGCGTGACGCCGACGGGACCTGGCGCGTGCTCGCCGACCGCACGCAGGCGCCCTCGGGCCTCGGCTACGCCACCGAGAACCGCAAGGTGCTCTCCCGTGTGGTCCCCGAGCTGTACCGCGAGGCCGAGGTGCACCGGATGGCGCCGTACCTGTGGGCGCTGCGCTCGGCGCTGCTGCAGTCCGCGCAGGGCGACCTGCCCGACCCGCGGGTCGTGGTGCTCAGCCCGGGATCGCACTCCGAGACGTTCTACGACCAGGCGGCGATCGCCACCAGCCTCGGACTGCCGCTGGTCCAGGGCAGCGACCTGGTGGTGCGCGACGGCTGGGTGCTGATGCGCACCCCGGTGCGCCTGGAGCGCGTCGACGTCATCCTGCGCCGCGTCGACGCGGCGTGGAGCGACCCGCTGGAGCTGCGCGGGGACTCCCAGCTGGGCGTCGCCGGCCTCGCCGAGGCGGTACGCCGCGGCCGGGTGCGGGTGGTCAACGGCCTCGGCGCGGGCGTCATGGAGAACCCCGGCCTGCAGGCGTCGATGGGCGCGATGTGCCAGCACCTGCTCGGCGAGCCGCTGCGGCTGGAGACCGTGCCGACCTGGTGGTGCGGCGACCCGGACTCCCTGGACCACGTGCTGGACCGGCTCGACGAGCTGGAGATCCGCACCACCGACGGCACCGGGGTCCTGGTCACCGACCTGGCGCCGGACCTGCTGCGCCGGCGGATCCTGGCCGCGCCGCACCGCTACGCGGGCCAGGAGCGGCTGCCGCTGTCGCAGGCGCCCGCCTGGAGCCGCGGTGACGCGCGCCCGCTCGACGTCACCCTGCGCACCTTCACGCTGCGCTACGGCTCCACCTACCGACCGCTGCTCGGCGGCATGGCCAGCGTCCGCGACGGCGACCGCCCGGTCGCCAGCAAGGACGTCTGGGTGCTCAAGGCCAGTGACCGCGAGCCCGACCAGCGGCTCTCGGACGTGCGACCGATGACCAGCGTCCGCTCCCTGCCGGCGACCGTGCCGCGGGCGCTGGAGGACATGTTCTGGTTCGGCCGGTACGCCGAGCGCGCCGAGGACATGCTGCGGCTGGTGCTCGCCGCGCACGTGCTCGCGGAGGACTACCGGACCCGCCCGCGGACCACCGGTGGCATCAGCCTCGAGGTGATGCTCGGCGTGGTCGCCTCGCTCGCGGGCCGCTACCACGAGGACCTGGACGCCGAGTTCCGCTCGCTGCTGCTCGACGCCGACCGCGAGGGGTCGGTGGCGCACGCGCTGGCCGCGCTGCGCGACGACCTCGCCGGCGTCCGCGACCAGCTCTCCCCGGACGTGTGGCGCGTCTTCGGCGTCGCCGCGCGGGCGGAGGCGGCGCTGCGCGGATCGCCGCACAGCCACGCCATCGCCGAGACCGCCGGCCGGATGCTGGTCGGGGTGCTCTCGCTGCAGGGCGTCACCGCGAGCATGGTGCGCGACACCGGGTGGCACATGATCGGCGTCGGTCAGGCGCTGGAGCGGGTGCTCCAGCTCTGCCGGCTGCTGCGGGTCGTCGTGGAGCGGCGCGGGCTCGAGGTGGACCGGGAGGTGCTCAACGCCGTCATCGCCAGTGCCGAGAGCACGGTGACCCACCGCCGCCGCTACCGCGACTACGTGCGCCCCGTCGGGGTGCTGGACCTGCTGCTGATGGACGCCGAGAACCCGCGCTCGGTGGCGTTCAACCTGGCCCGGGCGGCCGAGCACCTGGCCGCGCAGCCGCTGTCGACCGGATCCACCCGCCCCGAGCGGCTGCTGGCCGACCTGATCGCCGAGGTCGAGGGGACCGACCTGGCCACCCTGGTCGCGATCGGCGGGGTGGACCGCCCCAACCTGACCCGGTTCCTCGACTCGGTCGAGGCGCAGGTGCGCCGCGCCGGGCAGTCGATCGCCGAGCACCACTTCGCCACCGGCCCGCGTCCGCGCAGCTTCGGCGCCCTGCCGGTGCGCGACCCGGACGGCGCCGCCCTGGAGGGAGCCTCGTGAGGGCCGTGCCGTCGAGGAGCGTGCCATGAGATACCGGGTCGAGCACCGCACCACCTACACCTACGACGACCACGTCACCGACAGCCTCGGGGTCGCGCACCTGGTGCCCCGCTCGCTGCCCTGGCAGCAGCTGGGCACCGGCGACGGTGAGTACCGGGTCGCGGTGACGCCGACGCCCGACGACCACTCGAGCGAGGTCGACTTCTACGGCAACCGGGTCACCTACTTCCAGGTGGTCACCCCGCACCGGGAGCTGCAGGTGGTCGGCCGCGGCGAGGTCGACGTGGTCACCCCCGTCGTCGACGAGGAGCGGCTGGCCACCCGGTGGGAGCGGTTCCGGCCGCTGCTGGACCCGGGGGCTCCGGGGGCTTGGCGGGCCACCGACTTCGCCCTGGCCAGCCCGGCCGTCCCGATCCACCCGGGTGCCCGGGACTACGCCGCGGAGTCGCTGACCCGCGGCCGGCCGGTCGGCGAGGCGGTCACCGAGCTGATGAACCGCATCCACGCGGACTTCGACTACGACCCGTCGGCCACCACGGTCACCTCGACGGTGCCCGAGATCATCGCCCGGCGGGCCGGGGTCTGCCAGGACTTCGCGCACTTCACCCTGGCCGGGCTGCGCGCCCACGGCCTGGCCGCCCGCTACGTCAGCGGCTACCTGGCCACCGAGCCGCCGCCCGGCAAGGAGCGGGTGGTCGGCGCCGACGCCTCCCACGCGTGGCTCGCGCTCTGGCTGGGCGACGACGAGTGGCTGGCCTTCGACCCCACGAACGACCAGTGGCAGAACGAGCGGTACGTGACGGTCGCCTGGGGTCGCGACTACGGCGACGTGCCGCCGGTCAAGGGTGTGATCTTCACCGAGGCCACCACCTCGGAGCTGTCGGTGTCGGTCGACGTGGCGCCGATCGGCTGACTCCCCGCGGCCCGCGATCCGCCCCGGTCCTTCACCCGCCCCTGCATGATGGCGGCGTGAAGGTATTCCGCTGCGGGGTCTGCGGCAACCAGCTCTACTTCGAGAACTCCGTCTGCATCTCCTGCGGCAGCCGCCTCGGCTTCTCCCGGGAGCAGCGCGAGATCGTCGTCGTCGACGAGACCGGCCGGTACGTCGACCACGACGGCCTGGTCTGGCACGTGTGCCGCAACCTCAACCTCAGCGGCTGCACCTGGCTGGCCCGGATCGAGGGCGGCCAGTGCTCCGCCTGCGACATGACCCGGACCCGGCCCGCCGACAGCGACGCCGAGGGTCTGCGCCAGCTGCCCACCGCCGAGGCCGCCAAGCGGCGACTGGTGGTCGAGCTGGACGCCCGCGGGATCGACGTCTCCGGCCTGGTCTTCGACCTGCTCTCCAGCAGCAGGCAGGCCGGCGAGGACGTGGTGATCGGCCACGCCGACGGTGTGATCACCATCGACCTGGCCGAGTCCGACGACGCACGGCGCGAGCGGATCCGGGTGGAGCTCGGCGAGGCCTACCGGACGATGCTCGGCCACCTGCGCCACGAGACCGGCCACTACGTGCAGATGCTGCTGCTCCAGGGCGGGGACCAGGCGGCGGTCGACCGCTGCCGGCAGCTGTTCGGCGACGACACTCTCGACTACCAGGCCGAGATCGACCGGCACTACGCCCAGGGCGCGCCGGACGGCTGGGAGGCGTCGTACATCACGACCTACGCGACGATGCACCCGTTCGAGGACTTCGCGGAGACCTTCGCGCACTACCTGCACATCGCCGACACCTGCGAGACCGCCGCGGCGTACGGGCTGCTGTCGGTGGAGCCGGCGGCGTTCGCCGGCTTCGGGGACCTGGTGCGGGGGGTCTGGGTGCCGTTCTCGATCGGCCTCAACCAGATCAACCGGTCGATGGGCAAGGACGACCTCTACCCGTTCCTGATCCCGGACCCGGTGCTGGAGAAGCTGGAGTTCGTCGCCGGGCTGGCCGCCGGGGGCGCTCTGGGCAACGCGCCGGTGGCCGCGCCCACCGTGACATGATCTGACGCCTGCCGCGCCCGCTTCGACTCCGCTCCCAGGAGGCGCCGATGTCCGACCCCCGCCAGCCCTCGGCCCCGCGCGGGTCGACCCCGTCGGGCCGGGTGGTCGGGCTGGTCCTCGCCGGGCTCGCGCTGGGGCTGGTCGTCCTCGGCGCGGCCGCGCTCCTCCTCTTCCCCGGCGGCGGTCCCGGCGCCGTCGTCGACGACTACGTCCGGGCGCAGGTCGACAACGACTTCCGGACCGAGTGCGAGCTGCGCAGCGCCAGGTACCGCCAGGAGCTCCTCGCGGGGGCGGTCGACTGCGCCGACTACGCCGACCGCGCGGAGGAGTTCCTCGCCGACGCCGAGGCCGACTTCGAGGAGACCTACGGCGAGTCCTACGCCGACGCCTTCGGTGACGTCACCATCAGGGTCGAGATCGACGAGGTGACCGAGCGGGGCGGGGACGAGGCGATCGTCGGCTACACGGGGCACGCGAACTACCGGGGCGACAACGTCCGGTTCGTCGAGGACTTCTTCGGCGGTGACCGGGTCGACTCCGGCGAGGGCTGGTACCTCCTGGTCAAGGAGGACGGCGACTGGCGGGTCGACGCCGACTGCTCCCACCCGCACTGCGCGGCCACCGGGGATTAGGCGGGCCGGGCGATGCGCACCGCTCTGATCTCCCTCCTCCTGGTGGTGGCGACGCTGCTCGCGCCGCTGGGCATCGTCGGCACCTGGCTGCACGCCCGGGTCGACGACACCGACGCCTACGTGGCGACCGTGGCGCCGCTCGCCGACGAGCCGGCGCTGCGCGAGGAGCTGGGCCGCGTGGTCGGCGACGCGGCGCTGGAGGACCTCGACGAACGGTTGCCCTTCGCGCTCCCCGCGATGGCCGAGGAGTGGGTGCGGGCCTCGGCGGACGCCGTCGTGGCCAACACCGGATTCCCGGACTTCTGGCGCGAGGCGAACCGCACGGTGCACGAGGAGTTCCTCCGGCTCGTCCGTGACGGCGTCGACGACGACGAGGACGACTGGGTGGCGGTCGACGTCGGCCCGCTGCTCGTCTCCACCCTCGAGCGCCTGGACCGCTACGGGCTCGCGGTGTCGGCCGACGACGTCGCCCTGCGGGTGCCGATGGTGCGCGAGTCCACGTTGCTCGAGCAGCGCGACGCCTACCTCGCCCTGCGCCGCACTTCGTACGCCGCCTGGGCGGTCTGGGTGCTGTTGGTGGTGCTCGCGGTCGCGCTGGGTCGTGGCTGGCGCGGACGGCTGCGGGCGCTGGGCGTGGGCGCGCTCGGGTTGGCGCTCGCCGCGGTGCTGGTCATCCTGGCGACGTGGCCGGCGGCCGAGGTGGCCGGCCGGATCGCGGAGGAGGACCGCTCCGAGCTGGCGCGGCTGACCACCGAGGTCGTGGTGCGGTCGCTGGCGCCGTACGCCTCCTGGTTCCTGCTCGCCGCGCCGGTCGGGCTGGCGCTGGTGGCGCTCTCCTTCCTGCCCCGTCGGGGCTCCGGCCCGGGACCGGCCGGGCGAACCTCGTCTAGGCTCGCCACGTGAGCCAGAACCCTGGCGACGACCCGATCCGGCCGCCCTACGAGCCCCCGAGCGGCCCGGGCATCCCCGACGGACCGGGAGGGTTCCCGGCGCCGCCCACCGGTGGCGGGGGCGGGCGCAGGGGCATGGTGCTCGCCGCGCTCGTCGGCGCGGCCGTCCTGGTGCTGATCGGCGCCGTGATCATGATCGTGATCCTGCTGGTCGGTGCCGACGAGCCCACCGACGAGCCCACGGACGGCACCGACACCCAGTCGAGGGTCGTCGATCCCGCCGCCGGGGACCGCGCGATCTGAGGCGCGCGTCGGCAGGCCCTTTCTGCCGGCTCGCGGTTCCGGCCCGCCCTAGGGTGGACGCGTGGGACACGGGCACGGGCACGGACATGCCGCCGGGCGGGCGGCGGACCGCCGCCGGCTGCGCTGGGTGCTCGGGGTCACCGCCGTCGTCCTGCTCGTCGAGGTCGTCGGCGCCTGGATCACCGGGTCGCTGGCGCTGCTGGCCGACGCCGGACACATGGCGACCGACGCGGGGGCCGTCGTGCTCGCGCTCGGGGCGTCGTACGTCGCCGCCCTGCCGGGCGGGCGCGGCTCGACCTTCGGCTACCACCGTGCGGAGGTGGTCGCGGCCGGCGTGAACGGCCTGGCGCTGCTGGCGGTCTGCGGCTACATCGCGGTGACCGCGGTCGAGCGGCTGGGTGACCCGCCGGAGGTCGACGGCCTGCCGCTGATCGGCTTCGCCCTGGTCGGCCTGGCCGCCAACGTGGCCTCCCTGCTCATCCTGCGCCGCTCCGACGCCGGCTCCCTCAACATCCGCGGCGCCTTCAACGAGGTGCTGGCCGACGCCCTCGGCTCCGTGGTCGCGGTGCTCGTCGGCGTCGTGGTGTGGCTGTGGGGCTGGTACCTGATCGACCCGCTCGCGTCCTTGGTGATCGCGGGGATGATCCTGCCGCGCGCGCTGGTGCTGATCCGCGACGTGGGGCGGGTGCTGCTGGAGATCGCCCCGTCGGACCTGGACGTCGAGCAGGTGCGCCACCACCTGCTGCACGCACCCGGCGTGGTCGAGGTGCACGACCTCCACGCCTGGACGATCACCAGCGGGCTCGCCTCGCTGTCGGCGCACGTGACCGTCACCGACGCCGCCCTGGCCGAGCGCGGCGTGGGCGCGATCCTGGACGACCTGGGCGAGTGCGTCGCCGCGCACTTCGACGTCCAGCACACGACGTTCCAGGTCGAGCCGGAGAGCCACCGGGACCACGAGGACCTCGGCGCGCTGCACGAGGTGCGCGAGGCGCGCTGAGTCGTACCCGGGCGCTGTGACGTCGGCGGGGGGAGGTCGTCGACCGGGACGGCCTGTCACACGTCGTCCGTAGCTCTGGTCGGCCGTCGACGACGGTAGGAGCCCGCCGCACCGGGCTGGAAGCAACGCCGACGGCTGCCCAGCGCGGTGGACGGCGCGTGACAGCAGGGGCAGGCGCCCGGAGGTCCCGCCCTGTGTCGTGTGCCTGATGCATCGGGATAGCGGGTTCCTGGGCACACGACGCAGTCCGGGACGGGGCTCGGCTCGAGTCGTGTGCCCCACACCCCGGAATGGAGGGTTCTCAGGCACACGACCCCGACCACCGTGTGGCGTCGCCGGTCGGCAGTCCGATGCCGGAGCTCGACATGCTCCGCCGCCGAGGCTGGACAGGTAGGTTGGGCCCGAAGGTGTGTTCCAGGTCACAGGCAACACCCCAGCCTGCGGCCGGCCCGCACACCGACCGGTACCCGGGAGCAGGGCGGCGACCCCGCCGAGCCCGGCGAGAGGAAGAGGTGCGTTGATGAGCGACCCCGTGTTCGGACCGGCGCCGAGCGAGGCGGACCCCGACCTGGTCCAGCTGCTCACCCCGGAGGGCGAGCGCGTCCACCATCCCGAGTACGACGTGGACCTCACCCCCGAGCAGCTGCGGACCTTCTACCGCGACATGTTCCTGGTGCGCCGCCTCGACGTGGAGGCCACCGCGTTGCAGCGCCACGGCGAGCTGGGCCTGTGGGCGCAGCTGCTCGGGCAGGAGGCGGCCCAGGTCGGCGCGGGCCATGCGCTGGCCCCGCAGGACTTCGTCTTCCCGACCTACCGCGAGCACGGCGTCGCGTGGGTCCGGGGCGTCGACCCGGTCGAGCTGTTGGGGCTCTTCCGGGGCGTCGACAACGGCGGCTGGGACCCGCTGGAGAAGAACTTCAACCTCTACACGATCGTGATCGGCGCCCAGGTGCTGCACGCCTGCGGGTACGCGATGGGCATGCAGCGCGACGGCGTCGTGGGCAGCGGCGACCCCGAGCGCGACGGCGCGGTGCTGGCGCACTTCGGCGACGGCGCCTCCTCCCAGGGCGACGTCAACGAGGCGTTCATCTTCGCCGCCTGGGCCAACGCCCCGGTGGTCTTCTTCTGCCAGAACAACCAGTGGGCGATCTCCGAGCCGATCGAGAAGGTCTCCCGGATCCCGCTCTACCAGCGCGCCGACGGCTTCGGCTTCCCCGGCGTCCGGGTCGACGGCAACGACGTGCTGGCCTGCTACGCGGTGACCCAGGCGGCGCTGCGTCGGGCCCGCGAGGGGCAGGGCCCGATGCTGATCGAGGCCTACACCTACCGGATGGGCGCGCACACCACCACCGACGACCCGACCCGCTACCGGCTCAGCGACGACGTCGAGCACTGGAAGCTGAAGGACCCCCTGGCCCGGGTCGAGGTGCACCTGCGCCGCAACGGCCTCGCCGACGACGCGTTCTTCACCGACCTCGCTGCCGAGGCCGACGCGCTCGGCGAGCGGATGCGCACCGAGTGCCATGCGCTGCCGGATCCCGACCCGCTCGGCGTCTTCGACCACGTCTTCGTCGAGCAGACCCCCGAGCTGGCGGCGCAGCGGGCTGCGGTGGCCGCCCACCGGGCCTCCTTCGGGGTGGCCGCGCAGGAGGGAGGTGCGGCATGACCACCACGACGATGACCCTGGCCAAGGCGCTCAACGCCGCCCTGCGCCGGTCGATGGAGGCCGATCAGAAGGTCGTGGTGATGGGGGAGGACGTCGGTCGGCTCGGCGGCGTCTTCCGGATCACCGACGGTCTGCAGAAGGACTTCGGGGAGGCGCGGGTGATGGACACCCCGCTCGCCGAGTCCGGCATCGTCGGCACCGCGGTCGGACTGGCGATGCGCGGCTACCGGCCGGTCGTCGAGATCCAGTTCGACGGCTTCGTCTACCCGGCCTACGACCAGATCGTCTGCCAGGTCGCGAAGTTCTGCGCCCGCACCCGCGGCCGGATCCCGATGCCGATGGTCATCCGGATCCCGTTCGGCGGTGGCATCGGCGCCGTGGAGCACCACAGCGAGTCGCCCGAGGCGCAGTTCGCCCACACCCCCGGCCTGAAGGTCGTGGCCTGCTCGAACCCGGTCGACGGGTACTGGATGCTGCAGCAGGCCATCGCCAGCGACGACCCGGTCATCTTCCTGGAGCCCAAGCGGCAGTACCACTCCACCAAGGCCGAGGTCGACGACGAGGCCACCCCCGGCCCGCTCTGGGCCTCGCGCGTGGTCCGCCCCGGTGATGCGGCCACCCTCGTCGCCTACGGCCCCACCGTCGGCACCTGCCTGGACGCCGCCTCGGTCGCCGCCGACGAGGGCCGCCAGCTGGAGGTGATCGACCTGCGCACGCTCTCGCCCCTGGACATGGGGCCGGTCTTCGAGTCGGTACGCCGGACCGGGCACGCCGTCGTCGTCCACGAGGCCCACGTCAACCTCGGCCTGGGCGCCGAGGTCGCGGCCCGGGTCACCGAGGAGTGCTTCTACTCCCTGGAGGCGCCGGTGCTGCGGGTCGGCGGCTGGGACACCCCCTACCCGCCGGCGCGGGTGGAGGAGGAGTACCTGCCCGACCTGGACAAGGTGCTCGACGCCGTCGACCGGTCGCTGGCGTTCTGAGGGGAGGGGGAGCGATGCCCGAGTACAAGCTGCCCGACGTCGGCGAGGGGCTCACCGAGGCCGAGATCGTCACCTGGCGGGTCGCGGTCGGCGACACGATCGCGGTCAACGACGTGATCGTCGAGATCGAGACCGCCAAGTCGATCGTGGAGCTGCCCTCGCCGTACGCCGGCGAGGTGACCGCGCTGCTGGTCGCCGAGGGCGACACCGTCACCGTCGGCACGCCGATCATCGCGATCGGCGCGGCTGAGGCGGCGGCCGCCGCGCCGGCGCCGGCGCCCGAGCCCGCGGCCGCGTCTGCCGGTCCGCCGCGGGCCGCCGCCCCGATCGACACCAACGTGCCGCCCGCCGGCAACCCGACCCTGGTCGGCTACGGGCCCAAGCAGCGCGAGCTGCGGAGGCGGGCCCGGGTCGCGGTGCCGGTGGCGGACGCGCCCGTGGCGGAGGCGCCGGTCGCCACCGCCGCCTCGACCCGGGTGCTGGCCAAGCCGCCGGTCCGCAAGCTCGCCCGCGACCTCGGCGTCGACCTGGCCGGGATCGCCGGGTCCGGACCGGAGGGCCGGGTGACCCGCGACGACGTGCAGGCCGCGGCGTCCGGCGTCGTACCGCCCGCCGCAGCGTCGGCCGCGTCGGCCGCGGTGCCGGCGTCCGTGGGGGAGCGGGAGACCAGGGAGCCGATCAAGGGCGTGCGCAAGCAGATGGCCACCGCCATGGTCGGCTCGGCGTTCACCGCACCGCACGTCACCGAGTGGGTCACCGTGGACGCCACCGCCACCGTCGAGCTGGTGGAGCGGCTCAAGGCCAGACGAGACTTCGCCGAGGTCAGGGTCTCCCCGCTGCTGGTGGCCGCGCGGGCCACGCTGCTGGCGCTGCGCCGCCACCCGCTGCTCAACTCGACCTGGGACGAGGCGGCGCAGGAGGTGGTCCTCAAGCACTACGTGAACCTCGGCATCGCCGCGGACACCCCGCGCGGGCTGGTGGTGCCCAACGTCAAGGACGCCGACGCCCTCGACCTGCTCGGCCTGGCCCGCGCGCTCGAGGCGCTGACCGGGACCGCCCGCGAGGGCCGCACCCAGCCGGCCGAGCTGGCCGGCGGCACGTTCACGATCACGAACGTCGGCGTCTTCGGCGTCGACGCCGGCACCCCGATCATCAACCCCGGGGAGTCGGCCATCCTCTGCCTGGGCGCGATCAGGCCCCAGCCGTGGGTGGTCGGCGACCAGGTGGTGCCACGGAAGGTGATGACGCTGGCGGTCTCGTTCGACCACCGTCACATCGACGGCGCGACCGGCTCCCGATTCCTCGCGGACGTGGCCGGGATCATCGAGGACCCGGCGACGGCGTTGCTGTACTGAGCGCCGTCCCGCCCGTTCCCGTCGTCGCTGCCGGTGTCGTCGCGGTCGGGGGTGGTCGGTGACAGCAGCCAGTCCCCGAAGAACGCGGTGAGCTCCTCGCCGGTCTCGCGCTCGATCCACCGCAGGTACTCGCGGCGGTCGGCGGTGTCGTTCTCCTGGTCGGCCGGCCAGTCGCGCAGCAGTGCGAAGAACGCCTCGTCGCCGATCCGTTCGCGCAGCTCCTGCCACATCAGCGCCGGGCCGTAGTAGATGTTCCCGGCGCCGAACTGCTCGGGGTCGTAGGCGCCGGGCGGGCCCGCCTCGGCCCGCTCGGCGGCCTCACCGCGCGCCCAGCTGTCGATCTTCTCCTCGATGCTGATGCCCGCCTGCTCCGCCTGCCACAGGCCCTGCAGGTACATCGCGGTTCCCTCGTTCATCCACACGTCGCTCCAGTCCGCCGGCGTGACGGTGTCGCCGTACCACTGGTGGGCCAGCTCGTGGACGACCACGGCGGCCGAGGTCGTGTAGGGGGTGTTGCCCAGGGTGACCATCGTCTGGGTCTCCATGCCGCTGTCGCGGCCGACCACGACGATGCCGAAGGTGTCGAACGGGTAGGGGCCCAGCAGCTCCTCGAGCCACGCCATGGCCTGTGGCGCGTACCCGGTCTGCCCCGGCGTCGGATCGCCCTCGGCCGGTGCCCAGATCTGGATCGGGACTCCCGAGGGCGAGGCCAGGTCGGTCACCTGGAAGTCGTCGAAGGCCACCGTCACCAGGTACGACGCGGCCGGCTCGGCCAGGTGCCAGGTGGTGGTCCGGAGCCCGTCCTCCTCGGTGGTGCCGGTGTTCTCGCCGTTGGCCACCCCGGTCCAGGGCGCGTCGGTGGTCAGCGTGAAGTCGTAGAGCGCCTTGTCGGAGGGGTGGTCGTTGACGGCGTACCAGGTGAAGGCGCCGTAGGGCTCCTGCAGCGTCGAGGTGCTGTGGTCCGCGGCGGTCAGCCAGCCCAGGCCGTCGGCGAAGTCGTCGCGGACCGACGGCGCCGGCACGGGCTCCGGCGAGCCGCCGTACTCGATCACGAGCTCGTACGTGCGGTCCCGGCGGACCCGGTGGTCGATGGTCAGGTCCTGGTCGGCGAGGGCGAAGTCGGCGGGCTCGCCGTCGACCGCCACGGAGCCGACGGTCAGGGCGTCGCTGAGGTCGAGCCGGATCCCGGGGGCGTTCGCGGTGGCGCGGAAGGTGAGGATCTCCCGGGCGTCGAGCCGGTCGCGGTCGGGCGACCAGGTCAGGTCGAGGTCGTAGTGGAGCGCATCGACGAGCGGGTCGCCGGCGTCGGGGTAGACCGAGTCCGTGCGGGTCTCGCTGACCGCGACGTCCAGGTCCTCGGGGGCGGTGGGGGCGGTGCCCGTGCCGTCGCCGGGAGTGGCGGTGCTCGCCCCGCCGCTCGGCGGGACCTCGCCCAGCGGTCGGGCCGCGTCGTCGCCGAGGTTGCACCCGGCGAGGGCGAGGGCGAGCGCGGTGCCGGCCACAGCCCGGCCGCGGCGCGGGGTGCGAGGGTTGCTCACGCCGGGCTCCCTTCCGTGGTCTCGCTCACATCATGCTGGGTCGCCGGTGGCGGAGGGGTGAGCATCGACTGACCGTTTAAGTTACCAACGGGTAGGATCGCCGGGCCGACGTCCGCGGAGGCTCCGTTAGGTAAGCCTTCGCAGATCGCCGGTGCCCGCGAGCCTTAGGCTCGCCATGCGCGCTTTCTGTGCGCTCTGCTGAGGACGAGGAGTCGTTGGAATGATGCAGACCGTAGCGATCGTGGTCTCGCTCGCCGTGTCGGCGGTGGCGGTGGTGATGACCGCGCGGGCCGTCAAGGCGATGCTCGCGGTGATCCGCCAGGGCCAGCCCGCACCGGGTCGCACCAGCAACCCGGGCGCGCGCACCCTGACCATGGTCAAGGAGACGTTCCTGCACACGCGGATGCTCCAGTGGACCTGGGTCGGCATCCTCCACTGGTTCGCCTTCGCCGCGTTCATCATGCTCTCCACCGCGGTCGCGGCGGCGTTCCCGCAGCTCATCGACCCCGAGTGGACCTGGCCGATCGTCGGCCAGTGGGCGCCGTACGAATGGGCCGCGGAGCTCCTCGGCCTGCTCGGCGCGCTGGCGATCATCCCGCTGATCATCTACCGGCTCACGCACCGGCCCGACCAGCTCGGTCGCCGCAGCCGGTTCTTCGGATCGACCATGTGGCAGGCGTACTTCGTCGAGGCGATGGTGCTGCTGGAGAGCTCGGCGATCCTCTTCATCCGCGGCGCGGAGTACAACCTGCTCCAGGCCCATGGCGGCGAGCACGCCGAGCACGCCACCGGGCTGCACTTCCCGGTCTCGCAGCTCTTCGCGAACCTCTACCCGACCGGTGAGGACTCCATCGGGACGCTGGAGAACATCATCTTCTTCATCGCCATGGTGAAGATCGTCTCCGCGATGGCCTGGCTGATCGTGATCTCCTCCAACCTGACCATGGGTGTCGCCTGGCACCGGTTCACCGCCTGGTTCAACATCTGGTTCAAGCGCGAGGACAGCGGCGCCACCGCCCTGGGTGCGGTGAAGCCGCTCACCTCGGCCGGCAAGCCGATCACGCTGGACGACATCGACGACCTCGACGAGGACTCGGTCCTCGGCGTCGGCTCCATCTGGGACTTCTCCTGGAAGGACATCCTCGACTTCACGACCTGCACCGAGTGCGGTCGCTGCCAGTCGCAGTGCCCCGCCTGGAACACCGAGAAGCCGCTCTCACCCAAGCTGATGATGATGGGGCTGCGCGAGCACGCGTACGCCGTCGCGTCGGGCGTCGAGGGCGCCGCGGACAAGGCGCTGGTCGGCGTTCCCGACGGCGCGCCCGGCGAGGGTGTCGGCGCCGACGACTGGTTCTACAACCCCGAGGGCGGCGACTTCGTCCTCTCCGCCGACGCGCTGTGGGACTGCACCAACTGCGGTGCCTGCGTGCAGCAGTGCCCGGTCGACATCGAGCACGTCGACCACTTCGTCGACATGCGTCGCTACCAGGTGCTCGTCGAGTCGAACTTCCCCGCCGAGCTCAACGGCCTCTTCAAGGGCCTGGAGAACAAGGGCAACCCCTGGAACATGTCGCCGAACGCGCGCATGGACTGGGCCAAGGACCTGCCCTTCGAGGTCAAGGTCGTCGGCGACGACATCGAGTCCCTCGACGAGGTCGAGTGGCTGTTCTGGGTCGGCTGCGCCGGCGCCTACGAGGACCGCGCGAAGAAGACCACGCGCGCCGTCGCCGAGCTGCTGGACATGGCCGGGGTGACCTTCGGCGTCCTGGGCAACGGCGAGACCTGCACCGGTGACTCCGCTCGCCGCGCGGGCAACGAGTTCGTCTTCCAGGGCCTGGCCCAGCAGAACGTGGAGACGTTCAAGGAGTACAAGGTCAAGAAGGTCGTCTCGACCTGTGCCCACTGCTTCAACACGCTCAAGAACGAGTACAAGGACTTCGGCATCGAGCTCGAGGTCACCCACCACACCCAGCTGCTCAACCGCCTGGTGCGCGAGGGCAAGCTGACCCCGGTCGCCAACGGCGAGGGCGCGCACAAGCGCTCCATCACCTACCACGACCCCTGCTTCCTGGGTCGCCACAACCAGGTCTACACCCCGCCGCGCGACCTCCTGCAGATCCTCCCGGGCGCCGAGTACAAGGAGATGGAGCGCAGCAACGAGCGCTCCTTCTGCTGCGGTGCCGGCGGTGCCCGGATGTGGATGGAGGAGAAGGTCGGCGAGCGGATCAACCTCAACCGCACCAACGAGGCCGTCGGGACCGGCGCCGACCAGATCGCGGTCGGCTGCCCCTTCTGCCGGGTGATGCTCTCCGACGGTCTGACCAAGATGCAGGCCGACGGCGAGGCCCGGGCGGAGGTCGAGGTCCTCGACGTCGCGCAGATGCTGCTCGCCTCGGTCAAGGGCGAGGTCGCGACCAAGCTGAAGCCCGGGGAGGGTGCCGCGGCGGCTCCGGTGGCGAAGGCCGCCCCGGTCGAGGCTGCGCCCGCTGCCCCGGCCGCGGCCACGGCGGTCGTGACCGAGGAGGCGGCCCCGGCCGCCCCGTCCTCCGGCTCGATGTTCGACGACCCGGGCTCCATGTTCGACGAGCCGGCCGCACCCGCGGCCCCGACGGCCCCCGCAGCCCCGGCGGCGCCGGAGGCGAAGTCCGGTGGGTCGCTCTTCGACGAGGGTGCCGGCGGCTCGCTGTTCGACACCCCGGCCCCGGCCGAGCCGGCGAAGGCCGAGCCCGCGCCGGAGGCGACGTCCGGCGGCTCGCTCTTCGACGACGGCGGCTCGCTGTTCGACACCCCGGCTCCCGCGGCGCCCGCCGCCAAGTCGGAGCCGGCGGCGGCCGAGCCCGCTGGCGAGGTGCCCAGCGGCGGTTCGCTGTTCGACATCGCCGCCCCCGAGGCGCCCGCTGCGCCCGCCGAGGCGCCTGCGGAGAAGCCGGCCGAGGCGAAGGCGGCGCCGGCGGCCGAGGCGAAGACCGAGATCCCGAGCGGCGGGTCGCTGTTCGACATCGCCGCTCCCGAGCCCGCTGCTCCGGCAGCCTCGGCAGCCCCGGCTGCCCCGGCTGCCCCGGCTGCTCCGGCTGCTCCGGCTGCTCCGGCTGCTCCGGCTGCCGCTGCGGCGGTCGTGGCCGGATCGGGTGCGGCCAGCCAGCCGCGCACCGACGTGGACATCCACGCGGCCGAGTCGCTGTTCGACATCGAGGCACCGGAGGGCTCGGTGGTCGCGGCTGCCGCGCCGGCGACCACAGCTGCCGAGCCGGTCGCCGAGCCGGGCGCCGAGCCGGTCGCTGAGCCGGAGGCCGAGGCCGCTGCCCCGGCCGAGCCGGTCGCCGAGGCCGCTGCCCCGGTCGAGCCGGTCGCCGAGACCGCAGCGCCCGAGTCCGCCCCGGCAGCGCCGGCCGCTCGGGTCGCCGCGACGGCGGTGGCTGCGGCGTCCGGCGTGGCCAGCCAGCCGCGCACCGACGTGGACATCCACGCGGCCGAGTCGCTGTTCGACATCGAGGCGCCCGAGGGTGCGGTGGTCGCGGCTGCCGCGCCTGCTGCCCCTGTGGCCGAGTCGGTCCCGCCGGCGGCCGAGCCCGCAGTCGAGCCCGCAGTCGAGCCCGCAGCCGAGACTGCTGCGGAGGAGCCGGCGGCGGAGGAGACTGCCGCGGAGGCGCCGGTCGCGGAGCGGCCCGCCGCCGAGCCGGCTGCGCCGGTCGCGGCTCCGGCCGCGCCGGTGCCGGTCGGCTCGGGCGAGGCTCACCAGCCGCGCACCGACGCGGACATCCACGGCGCGGAGTCGCTCTTCGACCTCTGAGGTCGGCGCAACCCGTCACGACGGCCCCGGGCTCCGGTCCGGGGCCGTCGGCATACCTGCCCCCTCCCGGGGGTGCCTCGTGTGTCTGAGGCCCGTCTATGGCGGTGTGTGGGGCACACGACCCGTGTCGGCGCCCGGCCCCGGTCGCCTCGTGTGCCTGAGGCCCGCCTATGACGGTGCGTGGGGCACACGACTCGCCACGGCGCCCGGTCCCGGCCCAGCCGTGGCCGGCGGCGCACCTCCCGGCAGGCCTCAGGCACACCCCCCCTCGAGCACCGGGGCGAGGCTCAGATCTCCCCGGACTCGACCAGCGGGATCAGCTCGCGCACCGACTCCTCGACACGGGTCGCGCGGTAGGGGAAGGCGTCGACGGCGTCGGCCTTCGTCGACCCGGTCAGCACCAGCACCGTGCGGAGGCCGGCCTCGAGGCCCGCGATGACGTCGGTGTCCATCCGGTCGCCGACCATCACCGTGGTCTCGGAGTGCGCCTCGATCTTGTTCAGTGCGCTGCGCATCATCAGCGAGTTGGGCTTTCCGACGTAGTACGGCTCGCGGCCGGTCGCCCGGGTGATCAGCGCCGCCACCGCACCGGTGGCGGGCAGTTTGCCGTCCTGGGAGGGGCCGCTCGGATCGGGGTTGGTGGCGATGAACCGGGCGCCGTCGTCGATCAGCCGGATCGCCCGGGTGATCGCCTCGAAGGAGTAGGTGCGGGTCTCCCCGAGCACGACGTAGTCGGGGTCGCGGTCGGTCATCACGTAGCCGATCTCGTGCAGCGCGGTGGTCAGGCCCGCCTCGCCGACCACGTACGCGCTCCCGCCCGGACGCTGGTCGAGCAGGAACCGCGCCGTTGCCAGCGCCGAGGTCCAGATCGCCCCCTCCGGCACGTCGATGCCGCTGCCGAGCAGCCGGGCGCGCAGGTCGCGCGGGGTGAAGATCGAGTTGTTGGTGAGCACCAAGAAGGGGCGTCCGCTGCTCTTGAGCGCCTCGATGAACTCGGCTGCGCCCGGGATCGGGTGCTCCTCGTGCACGAGCACGCCATCCATGTCGGTCAGCCAGGTCTCCACGGGTCGGGTCACGGCACCATCCTGCCTTGTACGCGGGACCTCGCGACCCGATGAGGCAGAGTGACGTCACATTGGAGTTGAAGTGACATCAGCGTGATGTCATTATGGTGCACATGGACATCACGCCGTACGTCGAGAGCCTCCGCCGCGACCTGCTCGCCGCGGCCGAGGGCGCAGGTCCGGAGGTGCGCCAGGTCGCGGAGCGGCTCGGGTTCGCACTCGACCCCGCCGCGCGGCTGGCGCTGATGGAGGCGATCAGCCAGGCCGCGTCGGAGATCACCGCGGCGATGGCGGACGGCGGGGTCGACGTCCGGCTGGATGGCCGCGACCTCGACTTCGTCGTGCACGACCCGGAGCCGGCGGCCGTCGTGGAGCCGGCGCCGCGGACCCCGCCCGCCGGTGAGACGGGGGACGAGGGGGACCTGGCGCGGGTGAGCCTGCGCATTCCCGAGACGCTCAAGGCGCGCGCCGAGGGGGCCGCCGCGGCGGCCGGCCAGTCCCTCAACACCTGGCTGGTCGGGGTCGTCCGCCGGGCCACCGACGACCCAGTGCTGCCCGATGCCCGTGCCCCGTTCGCGGGCGGGTTCCCCTTCGGTGCCGACCGCGGCCAGCGCCGGATGACCGGCTGGATCTGAGCGTCAGGAGCGAGAGATGAGCGATTATCAGCAGCACGACCCCGACCCCCGACGGGCGGAGCACGCCGTCGACACCCCGCGGCCGATCGAGCTCGTGGCCGCGATCCGTGGGGGTCGGCTGACGGTCACCGCCGCCGACGTCACCACCACCACCGTGCGCGTCTCCGGTGCGCAGGCGGAGGAGGTGGTGGTCGAGCGGATGCGCGGCCGCGACGGCATCAGCGTGGTGGCGCCCAAGCCGCGGGGCGGTCTCTTCGGCAGCGGGGTGGCCCTCGACATCGACGTGCGGGTACCGACCGGAAGCAGCCTCGTCGTGCGCTCCGGGAGCGCCGACGTGGCGACCGCCGGCGAGCTGGCGGTCGCGAAGGTCAAGTGCGGCTCCGGCGACGTCGACATCGAGTGCCTGACCGGTGCTGCCGTGGTCACCTCCGGGTCGGGTCGGGTCCGGATCGGCTACGTCGGGGGAGCGTTGAAGGCGAGCAGCGGCTCGGGGAGCGTCGAGGTCGGCGGCGCCGGGTCCGCGGCCGCGATCTCCACCGGCTCCGGCGATGTCCGGGTCGGCCGCACCGCCGCGATCCTCTCGGTCAAGACCGGCTCGGGGGACATCGAGGTCGGCGAGGCCGAGGACGACGTGGCGATGAGGACCGGCTCCGGCAGCATGGTGGTCCGTACGGCGCGACGGGGCCGGATCAGCGGCAGGTCCGGATCGGGTGACGTGCGGCTGGGGATCCCCGACGGGACCCCGGTCTGGACGGACATCACCACGGGCGGCCGGGCCACGTCGGGACTGCGTCCGGTGGGCGCTCCGGAGCCGGGCGCCGACCATGTCGAGATCCGGGTGGTGACCGGCTCCGGGGACGTGGTCCTCGCGCCGGCGTGAGTGTCCGTCCGCGTATCAGCGGGGGCCTCCGCGGGGTCTGAGGTGTGTCGGCGGTGGGTGGAAGAGTGATCTCACCGGACGGCACCCGAGGAACCCCGGAGGGAGGGGAGGACCATGGAGGGGAACGCGAACGACCAACGGTCGCGCCAGCAGCTGGCCGAGCGGATGGCCCGCGCCACGCAGCGCAGGATCGACGCCCGCACCCGGGCCGCGCAGCGCCGCCGTCAGCAGGCGGCCGGCCTGCTGTGAGGCTCGGCCGCGGGGTCAGAGGCCTCCTCGGCGCCGCGCCAACGTGCTCGCCAGTGCGGCGGCCGCCGCGCGGACCGCGGTCTCGTGCTGCTCGGGCCGGAAGCGGCCGACCGGCCCCGTGACGCTGATCGCGGCCACCGCCCGATGCCCGTCGGGCTCGAGCACCGGCGAGGCCACGCACAGCAGCCCGGGGGTCGACTCCTCGCGCTCGTAGGCCAGGCCCGTCTCCAGCGTCCGCTCCAGCTGCTGCTCGAGCAGCCCGGGCGCCACGACGGTGTACGGCGTCCGCCGGGTCAGCTCGCCGTCGAGGACGGCACGGCGTACCTCCGGCTCGGCGTGGGCCAGCAGTGCCTTGCCGATCGCGGTGCAGTGCATCGGCATCCGGCCGCCGGTCCGGGACGGGCTCCGGGCCTGGCGGTGCCCGCCGATCTTGGCGACGTAGACGACCTCGGTGCCTTCGCGGACGCCGAGGTGAACGGTCTCGTGGGTGCGCTCGTAGAGGTCCTGCAGGAACGGCATGGCGACCTCCAGCAGCGTGCGCTCGGTCGCGGCGCGCATGCCCAGCTCGAAGAGGCCGCCGGCCAGGCGGTACCCGTGCTCGGTCTTCTCCAGCAGTCGGTGGTGGACCAGGTCGCCGGCGACCCGGTGAGCGGTGCCCTTCGGCAGCCCGGTGCGACGGACCAGCTCGGCCAGCGGCAGCACCCGGTCGTCGGTGCCGAAGGCGCGCAGGATGGCGACGGCCTTGCCGAGCACGGTGTCCAGGTCCGCGGTCTCCGACGTCGGATCGGTGACGGGATCGGTCGACACGGGATCAGCGTACCGCTCAGTGGAACATGGGTCCTCGCTCCGAGGGGCGGGCGCGCGAGAGTGGTGCCATGACCCGCTTCACCGAGGAGTGCGCATGAGCGACAACGCCGGCAAGACCAAGGTCGCGATCATCGGCTCGGGCAACATCGGCACCGACCTGATGATCAAGGTCCTCCAGACCGCCCAGCACGTCGAGATGGGTGCCCTGGTCGGCATCGATCCCGACTCCGACGGCCTGGCTCGCGCCCGCGACCTCGGCGTCCCGACCACGCACGAGGGTGTCGAGGGCCTGGTCGCGATGCCCGGGTTCGACGAGATCGAGATCGTCTTCGACGCCACCTCCGCCAAGGCGCACCTGGTCAACGCCGAGCGGCTGCAGCCGCTGGGCAAGCGGCTGATCGACCTCACCCCGGCGGCGATCGGCCCCTACGTGGTGCCGGCGGTCAACCTCGAGGAGCACCTCGACGCCCCGAACCTGAACATGGTCACCTGCGGCGGGCAGGCGACGATCCCGATCGTCGCCGCGATCTCCCGCGTGGTTCCGGTGCCCTACGCCGAGATCGTCGCCTCGATCTCGTCCAAGTCGGCCGGCCCGGGCACGCGGGCCAACATCGACGAGTTCACCGAGACCACCTCAGGTGCGATCGTGGCGGTCGGCGGTGCCCGGCGCGGCAAGGCGGTCATCATCCTCAACCCGGCCGAGCCGCCGCTGATGATGCGCGACACGGTCTTCGCCCTGGTCAACGCGCCCGACCCGGCGCTGCACGACGAGATCCGCGCCAGCGTCGAGAAGATGGTCGCCGACGTCGCGGCGTACGTGCCCGGCTACACGCTGGTCCAGAAGGTGCAGATCACCGAGATCCCGGCCGACCAGCCGGTGGAGACGCTGCTCGAGGACGGGGACGAGCGGCCCACGCACCAGGTGAGCGTCTTCCTCCAGGTCACGGGCGCGGCGCACTACCTCCCCGCGTACGCCGGCAACCTGGACATCATGACCGCCGCCGGCCTGCAGGTAGCCGAGCGGATCGCAGCAGCCCAGCAGAACGAGCAGGAGGCCGACGCGTGAGCACGAGCCAGAAGACCCCGATCTTCGTCCAGGACGTGACCCTGCGGGACGGCATGCACGCCGTCCGGCACCGGATCAGCCCGACCGACGTGCGGCGCATCGTGGTAGCGCTCGACGAGGCCGGCGTGGACGCCATCGAGGTGGCGCACGGCGACGGCCTGGCGGGTGGGTCGGTCAACTACGGTCCCGGCTCGAACTCGGACTGGGAGTGGATCGAGGCCGCTGCGGACGTCATCAAGAACGCCCGGCTGACCACCCTGCTGCTGCCCGGCGTGGGCACCATCCACGACCTCAAGCGCGCCTACGACCTCGGCGTCCGCTCGGTCCGCGTGGCCACCCACTGCACCGAGGCCGACGTCTCCGCGCAGCACATCGCGGCGGCTCGGGAGATGGGGATGGACGTCTCCGGCTTCCTGATGATGTCCCACATGTCCGAGCCCGAGCAGCTCGCCCAGCAGGCGAAGCTGATGGAGTCCTACGGCGCGCACTGCGTGTACGTCACCGACTCCGGCGGCCGCCTCACCATGGACGGCGTCGCCGCCCGGGTGCAGGCCTACCGGGCGGTGCTGGACGACGCCACCGAGATCGGCATCCACGCCCACGAGAACCTCTCGCTCTCGGTGGCCAACTCCGTGGTCGCGGTGCAGAACGGCGTCTACCGGGTCGATGCCTCGCTGGCCGGCCACGGCGCCGGCGCCGGCAACTGCCCGATCGAGGCCTTCATCGCGGTCGCCGACCACTCCGAGATGGAGCACCGCTGCGACGTCTTCGCGCTCCAGGACGCGGCCGACGACATGGTCCGGCCCCTGCAGGACCGTCCGGTCCGCGTCGACCGGGAGACGCTCACCCTCGGGTACGCCGGCGTCTACTCCTCCTTCCTGCGGCACGCCGAGCGGGCCGCGGAGCAGTACGGGGTCGACGTCCGCCAGGTGCTGATGGAGTGCGGCCGGCGGGGGCTCGTCGGCGGCCAGGAGGACATGATCATCGACATCGCGCTCAACCTGGTCGCCGAGCGCGAGGAGCAGGCCGAGCTCGTCTGAGTTCTCGTCGTCACATCCCGATTGGCCCCCGATCCGGCCGAGTTCGGGGCCAATCGGGATGTGACGACGCGCCCTCCGCGGCCGGATACGCTGCCGGGGCATGGGCGCCGACACGGTCAGGACCGCGACCCCCGCCGAGGCCGGACTGCTGGGCCGGCTGCTGTGGGACTTCAACACCGAGTTCGAGGCGGCGACGCCGTCGGTCGATGAGCTCGCCACCCGGTTCGCCCGGCTGCTGGCCCTCGACGAGGTGATCGCTTTGCTCGCCGGCGACGACGAGCCGACCGGGTTCGCACTCCTGACCCTGCGGCCGACGCCGTACTACGACGGGCCGCTGGCCCAGCTCGAGGAGCTCTACGTCCGCCCGGACCTGCGCGACCGCGGGATCGGCACCGCGCTGCTGCGGCGGGCGCTCGACCTGTGCCGCGGCCGGGGTGCCGGCGAGATGCACATCAACGTCGACGCCGTGGACGTCGACACCCGGCGCTTCTACGAGCGGCACGGGTTCCTCAACATCCTCCCCGGCACCGACTACCGGATGCTCTGCTACCTCCAGGAGCTGTGAGGGCCGGCGTCGCTCGGGATCAGGAACGCATCGCGACGCCGTCGCGCCAGTAGCCCATGAACGCCACCTGGCGACGGTCCACGCCGAGGCCGACCAGCGCCCGGCGCAGCCCGGTGACGACCCTCGACTCGCCCGCGATCCAGGCGTAGAGGCCGGGGAAACCGCCCGCGGTGGTCGCGGTGGCCGGGCCGGTCTCCTCCCCGGAGGAGGAGTAGGCCGGGGTCTCCCAGAGGTTCGGGTCGACCTCGACCGCCTCCACGTCCCGGTCGCCGGCGAGCGGTCCCGGGGTGCCGGCGCCGGTCAGGTGGTCCAGTACGGCGGGCTGGAGCTCCGCCCCGCGCCGGCCGCCCTCGCGGGGCAGCCAGGTGACCGAGACGCCCGCAGGAGCGACCATGTCGTCGTACGCGTCCGCGGCGGTGGCGGTCTCGAGGAAGACCGCGCCGCGTGCGTGCGCGGGCAGGTCGCGCAGGATGCCGCGGATCGCCGGCGCGGCCGTCTCGTCACCGACGATGAGCAGGCGGTCGGCCCCGTCGGGGTCCCACTCGATGCCGCCGAACGGGTGGCCGCGCCGCGGGCAGATCGTGATCAGCTCGTCGCCCACCCGGGCGCCGAGGGCCCACGCGTTGCCGGGCCCGTCGGGCCGCTCGCCCGGCGCCGGCTCGTGCACCACGATGTCGACCACCAGGCGGGTGTCGGTCCCGGAGCCGAGCACGTCGCGGATCGTGTAGGTGCGGATCGAGCCGCGCTCGGCCTCCGGCAGCTGCTGCCAGGCGGTCCACCACGACTCGCCCGCCTCGAACGAGGGCAGCTCGCCGGCGGCGTTGGGGAAGATCAGCTTGATCCGCTGGTCGAGGACCGGGCCGTCGACCCCGAAGTCGGCCAGGCCGTCGCCGCCGAGCTCGAAGCGCATGACGGACGGGCTGACCCGCTCGGCGGCGCGCACGACCACCCGGTCGAGGATCATCGGCAGCTCGGCGACGTACGTGCTCACCCGGGCAGCGTAACTTAGGACTCCCTAACCTAACTAGGGTGTCGTCCGCCGGTCGGTCGCCGGCCGGTCGGGTGGGCCCGTCAGATCGACGTACGGTGGAAGTTCTGGAACGAGCGCGACGGCGTCGGACCGCGCTGGCCCTGGTAGCGCGAGCCGTACTTCGAGGAGCCGTACGGGTGCTCCGAGGGCGAGGTCAGCTTGAAGAAGCAGAACTGGCCGATCTTCATGCCGGGGTAGAGCTTGATCGGCAGCGTCGCGACGTTGGCCAGCTCCAGCGTCACGTGGCCCGAGAAGCCGGGGTCCACGAAGCCCGCGGTGGCGTGCGTGAGCAGCCCGAGCCGGCCCAGCGAGGACTTGCCCTCGACGCGGGCCGCGATGTCGTCGGGGAGCGTGACCACCTCGTAGGTCGAGCCGAGCACGAACTCGCCCGGGTGCAGGATGAACGGCTCGTCGCCCTCCGGCTCGACCTCGCGGGTCAGGTCGGACTGGTCCGCGGCGGGGTCGATGTGCGGGTAGCGGTGGTTCTCGAAGACCCGGAAGAACCGGTCCAGCCGCACGTCGATGCTCGACGGCTGCATCATCGCGGGGTCGTACGGTTCCAGCGCGATCCGACCGGCGTCGATCTCGGCGGTGATATCACGGTCGCTCAGCAGCACGTGGGCACCCTATCCGAGGGGGCTCCGCCGCCCCGGCAGTGGACGGTGGACCCGCCGTGGCGTCCGGACCGTCGTCGCGGACAATGGGGTCGTGGTTCTCGATGCGTTGATCCCCGGGCACTTCCAGCGGTACGTCGCCCTCGGCGACTCCTTCACCGAGGGCGTCGGCGACCCCGACCCGTCGCGTCCCAACGGCGTGCGCGGATGGGCCGACCGGGTGGCGGAGGTGCTGGCCGGCGTCGAGCCTGGCTTCGGCTACGCGAACCTGGCGATCCGCGGCCGCAAGGTGCGGGCCATCATCGACGAGCAGCTCGAGCCCGCGCTGGCGCTCAAGCCCGACCTGGTCACGCTCTACGCCGGCGGCAACGACATCCTGCGCCCGAAGGTCGACATCGACGGCCTGATGGTGGCCTACGACGACGCCGTCGGCCGCCTGGTCGGGTCGGGCGCGACGGTGCTGCTGTTCACGGCCTTCGGTGCGCGCTCCTCGGCGTTCTGGAAGCCGATGCGTGGCCGGTTCGCCTACTACAACGAGCTGGTCCGCGAGATCGCCGACAGCCACGGCGCCACCATCGTCGACTACTGGCGGATGGCCGACTACAACGACTGGGGCTACTGGGACGTGGACCGGCTGCACATGTCCTCGGCCGGCCACACCCTGATGGCCACCAGGGTCCTCGACCGGCTCGGCATCGACCACGACATCCCGTGGCCGGCGCCGCTGGAGCGCCCGGTGCTGGCCGGCAAGGAGAGGCGCGCCGCCAACCGGCAGTGGGCCGCGGAGCACCTCGGGCCCTGGGTGCACCGCCGGGTCACCGGCCGATCCTCCGGGGACGGGCTCGGGCCGAAGTACCCGACCCTTGTCTCGCCCCGTGAGTGGAGCGCCGGGGGAGTGCGGTAGCATCCTCCACGCCTCGGCGGTGAGAGCCGACCGGAGGCACTGCGGGCGTAGCTCAGTTGGTAGAGCGCGACCTTCCCAAGGTCGATGTCGCGAGTTCGAGTCTCGTCGCCCGCTCCGAGCGAAGGGCCCCTCCCGGTGGAGGGGCCCTTCGGTCTTCACGGGGTGCTGGTGTGGGGTCGCGCTCGAGCGCGACACTCTGCCGAACGTCGATGTCGCGAGTTCGAGTCTCGTCGCCCGCTCCGCGCGAAGGGCCCCTCCTGGTGGAGGGGCCCTTCGGTCTTCACGGGGGGACTCCCGGGTTGGGCGGGCTGTCCACGGCCGTCGCTAGGGTCGCCACGTGACCACGTTCGAAGGCTTCTCCACCGCCGCGCTCGACTTCTACGACGACCTCGAGGTCGACAACACCACTATCGAGTTCCAATAAGGATCAGCGGATTGACGATCCAAGTCTCGGTCTCGCCGAGGTTGCGGAAGGGCCGACGGCCGACCTGCCAGCGCAAGTAGAGTTCGCCCGTCACTCTGGAGCCCGCATCGCAGCCAGGCCCGAACGGAAAGCCCAATGAGCCCTTCGTCCGAACCAATCCCGCGACGCTCGACGTCGGTTCAGGGTTTGCCTCGCGCCACCATGCGATTTCTAGCAATCGCAGCGCTGCTTGTCTGGGGCGTAGTGGGGACGGGCCAATCCGCGTCCGCCACGTCCACCGTTATCTCTGGGACTTTGCTCACCAGCGATGGGCATCCGGCGGCGGGGCAAACGATCTACGCCAACG
>NZ_STGK01000009.1 GCF_004919105.1 Nocardioides sp. GY 10113 | reverse complement strand
GGTACGCGTTCATCGACTCGATGTTCTGGTTGATGCGAAGACCCATGGTGTTCCCTCCTGGATGCGACAGGTCTGGTGCCGAGGGGAGTCCCTCCCTGGACTCCCGTCACCTCCCCTGATCGTCCGGGCGCGGTCGCCCTTGAGCATTCGACGCCCTTCGCGGGCCCGGAACGCCGCTCGGGGCGCCCCCGCTGTCGCGGAGGCGCCCCGAGTCGGACGACGGCTTCTGGTGCTGGCTGGTGCGCGAGCGGCGCCTAGCCGGCGGCGTTGAGGCGAACCGGCATGCTGCGCCGCAGCCCCTCCGCGTGGCGGGAGGCCACGGCGGCGAAGTAGGCCTCGCGGCGCCGGTTGGCGACGCCGCCGGCCTTGCCGACCGGCTGCACCAGGGCCGGGTCGAGTGCGTGGTTGAGGCCGTCCTTGAGCAGGGCCAGCGCCTCCGCGCGCATCTGGGAGATCCGGGAGTCGGTGACGCCGAGCTCGGCGGCGATCTCGGCCATCGGCCGCTCCGCGAAGAAGTAGTCCTCGACCACCTTGCGCAGGCGCTCGGGCAGCTCGGCGATCGCCTCGCGCAGGTAGGTGAGGCGCTCGGCGTGCTCGTACACGTCCTCGGGCGAGGGCTCGGTGTGCGGCACCAGCTCCTCGATCGTGGTGGTGGCCGACCCCTGCAGCGAGAGGACCTGGGCGCGGGCGACGTCGTCGTCGTTGGCGGCCACCTCGTCCACCGTCATCCCGGCGGTCTGGGCCACCTCCTCCGTGGTGGGCGTGCGGCCGAGCGCGCCGGCCAGCGCGGCGCGGGTCTCGGCGAGGTCGCGGGCCCGGCGTCGTACCGAGCGCGACGCCCAGTCGATCGAGCGGAGCTCGTCGAGGATCGCGCCGCGGACCCGGGTCGCGGCGTAGCGGTCGAAGGGGACCGCGCGGGTGGCGTCGTAGGCCTGCGCGGCCAGGACGAGGGCAGTGAGTCCGGCCGAGGTGAGGTCGTCACGGCTCACGTGCGAGGGGACACGCCCCATGGTCTCGCGGACGATGTGCCCGACGAGCGGCATGTGAGAGGTGATGAGCTCTTCCGCATCGCTGCGGTGGCCCTGGGGGGAAGCCGTCATGCCGGCAACAGTGGTGACGCCTGGGACCCCCACGCCGGGAATCCGGGCGAACCGGGGCCTGAAAAACACTAAGACGGGACTGCGGTCCCGGGGGGTCCCAGGAGGCTCTGGTCATTGCGGGCCAGGAGGGGGTCATAACGGGTGGTCAGCCCCCGGTGTCCGATCGGTGAGGCGCCCCGAGAACGAGGACCTCGCGCGAACCGCTCAGATCCTTGCACGGGCGGGCGATTCATCTCCACAAGGAGTGGCGCGGCGGTTGGCCGTGGCTCCCGAAGCATGCGAGACGGAGGAACCCCCGGTGGACGAGCTGTCGCAGATCCTGTGGCGCGAACGTGAGCTCCTGGAGCACCTGGCCTACAAGCTCGAGGTGGAGCGCCTGCTGCTCAGCACCGGGCGGACCCAGTGGCTGCCCAAGGCCACCCGCGAGATCGAGGACCTGCTGGCGACGATCCGGGAGACCGAGGTGCTGCGCGCCGCGGTCGCCGACGACGTCGCCGCCCGGCTCGGGTTGGGCCCGAACCCGTCCCTGGTGGCCCTCGCCGAGGCCGCCGACGAGCCCTGGCCCGCGATCCTCGCCGACCACCGCGACGCGCTGGTCAGCATCGCCCGTGAGATCGCCGAGGTCTCCGAGGACGCCAAGGGGCTGCTCACCGCCGGCTACCGCTCGGCCCGCGAGACGCTGTTGGCCATCGGCGGCGGCGCGACCGAGAGCTACACCCACGACGGCGCCGCGGTGACCGACGCCCGCCGCAGCCACCTGCTGGACCGGAGCCTCTGATGGTCGGCTCGTTCGGCTCCCTCTCCACCGCGCTCTCCGCGCTGCGCTACCAGCAGTCGGCGCTGGAGGTGGCGAACAACAACATCGCCAACTCCACCACCACCGGCTACGCCCGCCGGACCATCGTCGGCAGCGCGCAGTCCACCTCCCAGGTGGCCATGTGGTCGCGCTACACCGGCCACGGCGACGGCGTCGCCGTCTCCGACGTACGCCGGATGGTCGATCCGCTGCTCGACGCCCGGATGCGTCGCGAGCACTCCGCGCTCTCCAACCTGCAGACCCAGGCGACCGTGCTGGCCCGGATCGAGGAGGGCATCGGCGAGCCCGGCGAGAACGGCGTCGCGGCCGCGCTCGACACGTTCACCCAGTCCTGGCAGGACCTGGCCACCAACCCCGGCGGCGACGCGGCGCGCCAGCAGGTGCTCGGCAGCGCCGCGGCGCTGGCCCAGGCGCTGCAGGCGCAGTACGGCAACATCGCCGGCGAGGAGGCCGACCAGCAGGTCCGCCTGGCCACCGCGGTCGACGAGGTCAACAGCGTCGCCAGGGACCTGGCCGGGCTGAACCACACGATCCTGGTGGGCGCCGCGAACGGCACCGACGTCGGCGACCTGAGGGACCAGCGCGACCAGCTCGCGCTGCGACTGGCCGACCTGGCCGGCGCGACCACCACGGTGGAGGCCGACGGCCAGTTCACGGTCCGGATCGGCACCACCGACCTGGTCGTCGGGCGCACGGCGTCGGCGATCGGCGCCAGCCCGCTGCCGGCCGGCGTCTCCGGTGAGATCGGCGGCATCAACACGCTGCTCACCGTCACGCTGCCCAGCTACCGGGCGGGCCTCGACAACGTCGCGACGTCGCTGGCGGACGCTGTCAACGCCGCGCACGCCAACGGCGTCGACAGGACCGGCGCCCAGGGCGGCGACTTCTTCAGCTACGACCCCGCGAGCCCGGCCGCCACCCTGGCCGTCGCGATCACCGACATCGCCGGCATCGCCGCGGCGGGCATCTCGACCCTCGGCTCCGCGACGCTGGACGGCAGCAACGCCGACGCGATCTCCGGCGTGATGACGGCGGCCAGCGACGCCTACCAGAACCTGGTCAACACCTTCGGCACGCACGTCGCCTCGGTCAATCGGCAGGTCGCCAACCAGGAGGCGCTGACCGGTTCGCTGGACGCCGCCTGGGAGTCCCAGGCGGGCGTCAACCTCGACGAGGAGACGGTGAACCTGCTCTCCGCGCAGCGCGCCTACGAGGCCGCGGCCCGGATGATGACCACCCTCGACGAGGTGCTGGACACCCTGATCAACCGCACGGGCGTGGTCGGCCGATGAGTCGACCGAGCCGCCACCTCCACCGCACGGCAGGAGCCCACCGATGAGCCTCGGGCGCGTCACCCAGCGCATGCTGAACCGCAACGGCCTGGAGTCGGTGCAGACCGGCCTGACCAGGTTGGGCAAGGTGCAGGAGCAGCTGACCACCGGCCGGATCCTCAACCGGCCCTCGGACAGCCCGTCCGACACCACCGCGGCGATGCGGATCCGCGCCTCGCTGGCCGACCAGACGCAGTACTCCCGCAACGCCCAGGACGGGCTCGGGTGGATGGAGCAGGTCGACAGCACCCTGGACACCGTGACCAACGCCCTCAGCCGGGCGCGGGAGCTGGCCTCGCAGGCGGTCTCCGGTGCGGTCGGCCAGGCCTCGCGCGACGCGCTCGCCCAGGAGATCGACGGCATCCGGGCGAACATGATCACCCTGGCGAACGCGACGTACCTCGATCGCCCCGTCTTCGGTGGCATCACCGCCGGCGGGGTGGCGTACGACGACACGGGCACCTACGTGGGTGCTGCCGGCGAGGTGACCCGCCGCGTCGCGGACGGGGTCACGCTGCGGGTCGACGTCGACGGCGTCGCGGTCTTCGGCAGCGGCGCGGGCTCGGTCTTCGACGAGCTCGGCTCGCTGGCGACCGCCCTGCGCGCCGGCGACATCGCCTCCGTGCAGGGTGCGGGCGACAGCCTGAAGACGCGGGTCGACACGGTCGTCTCCGCCCGTACCGCGGCCGGCGTCTCCTACCAGCGGCTGCAGCGGGCCGACACGGCCGCCGGCAACGCCGAGCTCTCGCTGACCTCGCGGCTGAGCACGCTGGAGAACACCGACCTGGCCAAGGCGACCATGGACCTCGAGCTCCAGGAGGTGGCCTACCAGGCGTCGCTGGCCGCCACCGCCCGCGTGATGCAGCCCAGCCTGCTCGACTTCATCCGCTGATCGGGCCGATGACACAATGACGGCCATGGCGCTCACCGAGGAGATCCCGGTCATCGAGCTGGCCCACCCGCTCCCGGGATTCCCCGACGACCACCGGTTCGCGCTGGTCCGCCTGGACGAGACCGGCATGCTCTTCGGGTTCCACTCCCTCGACCACGACAGCCCGCAGTTCGTCGTGGTCCCGCCGCACGCGTTCTTCCCGGACTACGAGCCCGAGGTGAGCGACGACGTGGTGGCCGACCTGGGCATCGTCGACGCCGGCGACGCGATGGTGCTGCTGATGGTCCGTGCCGGCGCGAGCCTGGCCGAGACCACCGTGAACCTGCGCGCGCCGCTGGTGGTCAACGCAGCCACCCGGCGGGCGACCCAGGTGATCCTCGACGACGCCGACCTGCCGCTCGCGGCACCGCTGGTCGGCTGAGGAGGTCTCGAGATGGTTGTCGTGGCGACTACCGCCAACCTCGGAGGCGGGCGCACCCGACCCGCCGGTAACCGATAGCCTCCCCGCATGCTGGTCCTGTCCCGTCGCGTCGGAGAGAGCGTCGTCATCGGTGACGACGTGACCCTCACCGTGCTCGAGGTGCGCGGCGACGTGGTCCGGATCGGCATCGACGCCCCGCGCTCCGTGCGGATCAACCGGGCCGAGCTGGTCCAGGAGGTTGCCGAGGCCAACGCCGACGCGGCCTCCCCGTCGCCGGCCGCCGTGGCGTCCCTGACCTCGCTCGCCGAGGCGCTCAAGAACCGCCCCGCCGGTTCCTGACCGCCGAGCCGGGGGTTGCGCCCCGCCGAGCCGGGGGTTGCGCCCCGCCGAGCCGTGGGTTGGGCGCCGCTGAGTGGTGGGTTGCGGGCTCCGGTCGGGCCGACGGTCCCACCGTCAGGTGCCACTCGGCCCTGGCCCGTGCCCAGGGGCTGCCGCGTGCGCCCGACCCGCCCTTCGGCGGAGTCGCCCGCACGCTCAATTCCGTCCCACGCCGCTCAGAAGTCACACGACGCGGCCGATGAAGTGTCACGAAACGGAGGGCCCATGGACGACGACGCCGAGATCATCGCCGAGTTCCTTGTCGAGTCTTACGAGAACCTCGACCAACTCGATCGCGACCTGGTCGAGCTCGAGCAGCAGCCGGACTCCCGGGCACTGCTCTCCAGCATTTTCCGCACGATCCACACGATCAAGGGCACCAGCGGCTTCCTGGCGTTCGATCGGCTGGAGAGGCTGACGCACGTCGGGGAGACCCTGCTGGCCCGGCTGCGCGACGGCGAGCGGACGATGAACCCGCCGATCGCCGAGGCGCTGCTGACCATGGTCGACGTCACCCGCGCCTTGCTCGGCTCCATCGAGCGGACCGGCCGCGACGCGGATCCGGCGGTGGACGTGGCGCCGGTGGTCGCGGTCATCGAGGCGCTGCTCGCCGGCGAGGCCGTCGAGCCCGACGCCACCGAGCCCGACGCCACCGAGCCCGACGTCGCCGAGCCTGATGTCGCCGAGCCTGATGTCGCTGACCCCGAGGTCGCCGCTGCCGTGACCGCAGAGCCGGTGGTCGCCGAGCCTGCCGTCACCGAGCCTGCCGTCGCCGAGCCTGCCGTCGCCGAGCCCGCGGCCGCCGAGCCCGCGCCGGCGGCGCCGGCCGCGGCGCCGGAGGAGGATCGCGACCGCCGTACCGTCGCGGACTCCTCGATCCGCGTCGACGTCGACCTGCTGGACAACCTCGTCGACCTGGTCGGCGAGCTGGTGCTCACCCGCAACCAGATCCTGCAGGGCGCCGGCGCCGGCCAGGAGGCCGAGCTGGCCCGGGCCAGCCAGCGGCTGAACCTGGTGGCCAGCGAGCTCCAGGAAGCCGTGATGCGCACCCGCATGCAGCCGATCGGCCAGGTCTGGTCGAAGATGCCGCGGATCGTCCGGGACCTCTCCCACCAGCTGGGCCGGGACGTCGAGCTGGTCATGGAGGGCCGCGACACCGAGCTGGACCGGAGCCTGCTGGAGGCGCTGAGCGGTCCGCTCACCCACCTCGTGCGCAACTCGCTCGACCACGGCATCGAGCCGCCGGCGGCTCGCCTCGCCGCGGGCAAGCCCGCCCGGGGCACGCTGCTGTTGCGCGCCTCGCACGAGTCCGGCCAGGTGATCGTCGAGATCACCGACGACGGCAAGGGCATGGACCCCGAGCGGATCGGCGCGGTCGCCGTCGAGCGCGGCGTGATCACCCGGGACCAGCTCGCGAGCATGGACACCCGCGACGTGCTCGGGCTGATCTTCCGCCCCGGCTTCTCCACCGCGACCGAGGTCACCAACGTCTCCGGCCGCGGCGTCGGCATGGACGTGGTCCGCACCAACATCGAGCGGATCGGCGGCAGCGTCGACCTCGACAGCGAGGTGGGCCGCGGCACCACCGTGCGGGTCCGGATCCCGCTCACGCTGGCGATCATCCCGGCGCTCGTCGTCGAGGAGGACGGCGAGCGGTACGCCATCCCGCAGGCCAACCTGGTCGAGCTGGTCCGGCTCGAGGGGGAGGACCTCCGGCGCGACGTCGAGGTCCTCGCCGGTACGCCGGTCCTGCGCCTGCGCGGCGACCTGCTGCCGCTGGTCTCGCTCGCCGGGGCGCTCGAGCTGTCCACGGCGGAGGACCCCTCGACGGCCGAGACCATCACCGTGGTGGTGGTCCAGGCCGACGCGCTGCGGTTCGGGCTGACGGTGGCGCAGGTGCACGACACCCAGGAGATCGTGGTCAAGCCGATCGGCCGCCAGCTGAAGTCGATCCCCGTCTACGCGGGGGCGACGATCCTCGGCGACGGTCGGGTCTCCCTGATCCTCGACGTCGCGGGCCTGGCCCGGGACAGCAACGTGGAGAAGACGCACCGCCAGGTGGAGACCGAGCGCCGCAGCGAGGAGGAGGTCACGCCGATCCTGGTGCTCCAGGTCGGGCAGGGGCAGCGGGCCGCCATCCCGCTGGCCGACGTGGCCCGGCTCGAGGAGATCGACGCGAGCCGCATCGAGTACTCCGGAGCCAGCGAGGTCGCCCAGTACCGCGGCGGCATCCTGCCGCTGCTGCGGCTGGCGCCGATGCTCGGCTTCCTCGACCCCGCCGCGGGCGCCGAGGAGTCTGTCACCGTCATCGTGCACGAGCACGCCGGCGGCCTGGTCGGGCTCGTCGTCGGACGGGTGGTCGACGTCGCCGACGTGGCGTTGGACCCCAGCCCGGTCGGGGCGCGCCCCGGCGTGGTCGGCACGGTCGTGGTCCACGACAAGGTCACCGACCTGATCGACCTCGACGCCGTGCTGCGGACCTGCCTCGGGGACGTCGCCGCCGGCGGTACCGCCGTCGACGACTTCACCGACCTGCTCGAGCTGACCCACGGCCTCGACGGTGACCTCGACGGTCACCTCCTGAACGGAGCCACGCGATGAGTGAGACCACCACGCTGCCGCGCGCGGCGGCGCAGCACTGCACCTTCTGGGTCGACGGCCTGCACTTCGGGATCGACGTCCAGCACGTGCAGGAGGTGCTCCGCCAGCACCAGGTCACGGTGGTGCCGCGCGCCGCCGAGGCGGTCCGCGGCGTGATCAACCTGCGCGGTCAGATCGTGACCGCGCTGGACCTGCGCAGCCGTCTGCGGTTGCCCGGCCCGACCGCCGACGGAGCGGACGGTGCCGAGGCCGGCGCGGAGGCGCCGGTGCCTGCCATGAACGTCGTGGTCCGCAGCCGCGGCGAGGTGGTGAGCCTCGTCGTCGACGACATCGGCGACGTGATCAGCACCGGGGACCTGCCCCTCGAGCCCGCGCCGGCGACGCTCGCGGCCAGCGTCCGCGACGTACTCCACGGGGTGGTCTCGCTCGAGGAGTCGATCCTCCTCGTCCTCGATCCGCACCTCGCGGCCGACGTGAGCGGTGCAGCGTGACGACGCTGACGCCCGTCCGGTCGACCCCCACCGAGCAGATGAAGGAAAGCCCCGTGTCCCAGCCTCAGCCCCAGCGTCAGCGCCCCCTGAACGTCCTGGCCAACAGGTCCGTCGGCGCCAAGATCTTCACCATCGTCGGCATCGCGTCCCTCGCCGGCGTCATCCTGGTCGGGCTCGCCATCTTCAACCTCAAGCAGGCCTCCGACCGGGCGCACCAGCTCTCCGACGTGAGCGTGGTGGCCACCAACCGCCTCGCGATCGTCCACGAGCAGGAGCTGCACGCCCGGCTGCGGATGGCCGAGCACGTGATCGCGGCGCCGGAGCAGCGTCCCGAGCTCGAGGCCGACATGGCCGCCGACGAGGCGGACATCCAGAAGGCCTGGGCGGAGTACAAGGCCGTGACCGAGACGACGGCCGAGTCGCGCGCCGCCATCAAGGCCTTCGAGGAGGGCTGGGCGGAGTACGTCGACGTCCGCGACAACGTGCTGATCCCGGCGTCCAACGCCGGCACCGCGGCCGCGGCGAAGCGCGGCACGGCCGCCTACCTGCGGATGACGCAGGAGATCCTGCCGCCGGCCGCCTCCGCGCTCGACGCGCTGGAGGCCTACGAGGTCGAGGTCGCGCAGACCACGGCCGACGAGAGCACCGCGGCGATCAACCGAGCGATCGTCACGCTGATCGTGGCGCTGCTGGTCGCGGCCGTCTTCACCATCTGGCTGGCCACGCGGATCGTGCGGATGATCACCGTGCCGCTGCGCTCGGTCTCCGAGGCGGCGACGGGGCTCTCCCAGTTCGACCTCAGCCGGACCTCCCACGCGCCGCACGCCGACGAGGTCGGCCAGATGGCCGAGGCGTTCGAGAGCGCCCGCATGATGTTCCGTACCGCGGTCTCCGACGGCGCGGAGAAGGCGGACGACGTGGCGCGTGCCGCCGCCGACCTGCTGGCCGTCGCCGAGCAGGTCTCGGCCGCCTCGGAGGAGACCGCCGCCCAGTCGCAGGCCGTCTCCGCCGCCGCCGAGCAGGTCTCGGTGAACGTGCAGACCGTCGCGGCCGCCGCCGAGGAGATGGGGGCCTCCATCGCGGGGATCGCCCACAACGCCCAGGAGGCCGCCCGGGTCGGCGCCATCGCCGCCGAGCAGACGGCGGGCGTGCGCACCGCGATCGACAAGCTGGAGAGCGCCTCGACCCAGATCGGGTCCGCGGTCGAGTCGATCAACGCGATCGCCGAGCAGACCAAGCTGCTGGCCCTCAACGCCGCGATCGAGGCGGCGCGTGCCGGTGCCGCCGGCAAGGGCTTCGCCGTCGTGGCCACCGAGGTCAAGGACCTGGCCGGCGAGACCGCCGGGGCGACCACCGACATCGCGACCCGGATCCAGACGATCCAGGCGGAGGTCTCCAACGTCTCGGCGATCATCGGTCAGATCGTCGGCTCGATCAACGAGGTCACGGTCCACCAGTCCGACATCGCCTCGGCCGTGGAGCAGCAGACCGCGACCACCCAGGAGATGACGATGAACATCGCCCAGGCGGCCGCCGGCTCGGCGGAGATCGCCGAGAACGTGGTCACCGTCGCCACCGCCGCGGAGCAGTCCTCCCAGGCGGCCTCGCAGACCCGGACGTCGGCCCAGCACCTCACCTCGGTCGCGTCCGTCATGCAGGAGGGCTACGCCCGCTTCACCCTGTGAGCGACCGACCGTGCCCGGGACGTCCTGCGTGGCGACCCGGGCACGGTCGGCTCCACGCGCCTCGCCCACGTCCTTCCTTCGACGTCCCCGGACGTCCCCGCTCCCACGAGTAGGACCCGCAGATGACCCTCCAGCCGACCAGCGAGCCGATCCGCGTCCTCGTCGTCGACGACTCCGCCCTGATCCGACGCCTGGTCACCGGGATCCTCGAGGAGGAGCCCGGCGTGACGGTCGTCGGCACGGCCCCCAACGGCCGGATCGCGCTCGAGCGCATCGCCCAGCTGAAGCCCGACGTCGTCACGCTCGACATCGAGATGCCCGAGCTCGACGGGATCGCCACCGTCAAGGAGCTGCGTCGCACCGACCGGGCCACGCCCGTGATCATGTTCTCCACGCTCACCGAGCGCGGGGCGGCGGCCACGCTCGACGCCCTGGTCGGCGGTGCGGACGACTACGTCACGAAGCCCTCCGGCGTCTCCTCGCCCGCCGCGGCGAAGGACGTCGTACGGGATCAGCTGGTGTCGAAGGTGACGGCGCTCGGCGGTCGACGCCGGACGCTCGCGCGGCGCCTGCCGGCGGCGGCCGCCGCCGGGGCGCACCCGGCAGCGGCCCGTACGGCGCCGCGGCCCGCGCCGGTGGCCGCCGGACCCGGGGCGGTCGCACCGCCGAGCGTGACGCTCCGTCCGTCGCGTCCGGCCGGTGCCCCGCAGCTGATCGTGGTCGGCGCCTCGACCGGTGGGCCGGCGGCGCTGACCGAGCTGCTGCCGCAGCTGGCGGCCACGTTCCCGGTGCCGATCGCGATCGTGCAGCACATGCCGCCGCTGTTCACCCGCCAGTTCGCCGAGCGCCTGGACCGGATCAGCGGCCTGCGGGTCCGTGAGGCCGGCGACGGGGAGGCGCTGCTGCCCGGTGACGTGCTCGTCGCGCCGGGGGACCGCCACCTGCAGGTGGTGCGCGACGGCAGCCGGCTGGTGACCCGCTTCAACGACGGTCCACCGGAGAACTACTGCCGCCCGGCGGTGGACGTGCTGTTCCGGTCCGCGGCCGCCGCGCTCGGCCGTGCCGTGCACGGGCTGGTGCTGACCGGGATGGGGTCGGACGGGCGCGAGGGCGCCCGCGCCATCGTCGAGGCCGGAGGAGACGTGGCGGTCCAGGACGCCGCCACGTCGGTGGTCTGGGGAATGCCCGGCGCCGTCGCCACGGCCGGCCTCGCCTCGGCGGCCCTGCCGCTCAGCGCCGTGGCGGCCCACCTGCAGGAACGTGCCCACCGAAGGCGGCTCGCATGACGCTCTCTGCCCAGGCCTACGAGTTCGTCGCGGGCGTCGCGAAGGCCGGCTCGGGGCTCGCCCTGCAGCCCTCGAAGGAGTACCTGATCGAGTCCCGGCTGGCCCCGCTGGCGCGGGCCGCGGGGGCCCCGGACGTCAACGCCTGGGTGCTGGACGTCCGCCGGGCGGCGATGGCCGCGCCGGGCGCGGGCGCGCCCCTGGACCGGGGCCTCGGAGCTCGCAAGGCGATCATCGAGGCGCTCACCACCAACGAGACCTCCTGGATGCGCGACACCGCGCCGTTCACGGAGTTCATCCGGTCGGTGCTCCCGGTGATCGCGCGGGAGAACAGCGCGACCCGCCGGATCAGGATCTGGTCGGCGGCGTGCTCGACGGGCCAGGAGCCCTACTCGCTGGCGATGCTGCTCACCGACTGGAAGCGGGCCAACCCGACCTACAGCTACCGGATCCAGGCCACCGACATCGACTCCACGGTGCTGGCCACGGCCCGCGCCGGGCGGTTCAGCACGCTGGAGATGAACCGTGGCCTGCCCGCCCAGCACCTGAGCGCGCACTTCACCCGCGAGGGCGCCGCCTGGCAGCTCTCGGAGGCGATCCGGCAGCAGGTGATGTTCGCCGAGCACAACCTCGTCACCCAGCCGACCCCGCCCGGCCCGTTCGACGTCATCTTCTGCCGCAACGTGCTGATCTACTTCGACCTCGACACGAAGCGCGAGGTGCTCGCCAAGCTGCGCGGCGCGCTGCGCCCGGGCGGCTACCTCTACCTCGGCGCTGCCGAGACCGCCCTGGGCATCGACCCCGTGCTGGAGCGCGTCCAGCTGGGTCGTACGACGGTCTACCGGCGCCCCGCCCTCTGAGCGATCCGCGAGTGGGTCGTCGGCCCCGCCCGAGTCGGTCGCAAGCCCCGGCCGAGTCCGCCCCAAGCCCCGGCCGAGTCCGCAGAAAGCGACACCGCCCGGTCGCGGGGTGCGACTCGGGCGGTGCGGGTGACTGACTCGGCCGGTGCTGTCGACCGACTCGCGAGGAGGGGTCAGAGAGCGCGCTGGGCGACCGCTGCGGTGCGCGGCGCGTCCTGCGGGTGGCCCATCCGCGCGACGCGGCTGCCGTGGCCGACCGGGACGGCCGGTGCGGGCGCCGAGGACGGGCCGCCGGCGAGCGGGCCGGCGTCCTGGATGCGGACGGCGAGCAGTGCCGCCTGGGTGCGGTGCTCCAGGCCGAGGCGGGAGAGCAGGCCGGTGACGTGGTTCTTCACCGTCTTCTCGGCGAGGAAGAGCTTCTCGGCGATCTGGCGGTTGGTCAGACCCTCGGCGATCAGGAAGAAGATCCGCCGCTGCTGCGGGGTGAGCTCGCAGATGATGTCCAGCGACTTGCGCTGCATCTCCATCTGCTCGACCACGCGGGCCGCGACCGAGGGATCGATCAGGGAGTGGCCGCCGGCCACCAGGCGCACGCCGCTGACCAGCGAGGCGCCTTCGATCCGCTTGAGCACGTAGCCCGACGCGCCGGCCAGGATCGCCGAGGAGATGGCGTCCGGGTCGTCGTGCGTGGTCAGGATCATGCCGCGGATGTTCGGGTCGACCGCACGCATCTCGCGGCAGACGTCGATCCCGCTGCCGTCGGAGAGCTGGGCGTCGAGGATGACCACGTCGGGGCGGAGGTCCAGGATCTCGGGGAGCGCGATCCCGGCGCTGCCGGTCTGCCCGACCACCTCGATGCCCTCGGCCTCGGACAGCACGCTGTGGATGCCACGGCGGACGATCTCGTGGTCGTCGACGAGGTAGACACGAATGGGGAGCACTTCGGGCATGGTTGAAGTGTCCCCTAGCGCCGACGCTAGCCCGCCGGTTTTCGGGACATCAGTGGTCGTTCGACCTGTAACGCATCACCCAAATTGACTAGATCTGGCCCACCGAACGGGCTACGCCGTCGGTGGCGGGGGTGGCAGCGTACTCCCGGTAGGCGGCGGCCAGGCCCTGTTCGCTACGACGCAGCGCGGCCAGCAGGTGGGCGACGTCCCGGGTGGTGAAGCCGCCCGCGGGGCGCTCGCGGACCGGGTTCAGCCACTGGGCTGCCTCGCCGCTGGTGACCCGGGTGCCCAGCTCGATCCGGTACACGGTGTCGGTCAGCGTGAAGTCGATGTCGGCCACGATGCCGGTGAAGTGCGTGCGGGTGGCGGGGTCGTGCACCAGCACGTGCTCGCCGAGGTCCAGGCCACGGGGCAGGCCGGCGTCGGTGTGGCTGATGCCGACCGACCGGCTGCGCTGCGTGAACGGGGTCAGGGTGGCCTCGATCTGGAGGATCGGTTCGGCCACCTCGTGCTGCTGCTCGTTCTGGTTCATCGACGCTTCCCCTGAGTCTCCCCGGCCCCGGATTCTCCGGCGCCCCTCACGCTGGTCAACGTGTCCGATCGACGCAGAGTTACTGGGTACAAGGTCCCTAATTCGAGGTACGACCGGTGCAGGGGGGCGAGCGCTCGATCCAAGCGCTAGATCCAGCGGGAGAACCAGATCCGGTCCAGCCACTCCCGGTTCGTCAGCAGACCGTTGGTCCAGATGGGCCAGAACCAGGCGAAGTTGACCATCACCAGCACCACGAACGCGCCGCTGACGATCACGCCGACGGTACGCCGGGCCGACGGCAGCCGGGAGGGGCCGATCAGCGCCCCGATCGTCAGGGTCAGCGCGATCACCACGAACGGCAGGATCGCGACGGCGTAGAACAGGAAGATAGGTCGGTCGTCGTACATCATCCAGGGCAGCCAGGTCGACAGCGTTCCGACGACCGCGACCCCGAAGCGCCAGTCGCGGGTGCCCAGCCAGGCGACCACGCTGAACAGCAGTGCCAGGCAGCCGCCCCACCACAGCACCGGGTTGCCGAGCAGGATCTCCTGGCGGATGCAGTCGCTGCCGGCGGGGGCGGTGCAGCCCTGGTCGCCCGGCTGGATGTCGTTGTCGACCGCGACGCCGACCGGGCGGTTCAGCAGGAGCCACCCCGACGGCTTGGACTGGTAGAAGTGCGTGGAGCAGTTCAGGAAGTGCGTGTGGAACGTGTACACGTCCTGGTGGTAGTACCAGAGCGAGCGCAGCGACTGCCATGCCTCACCGAGGCCCCGAGCGTCCGGCTCGCCGGCGGTCGGCCACTTCTTGTCGGGGTCCAGGTCGGTGGCGACGAAGGAGTCGTCGTCCTCGGCGCAGTGGCCCTGGCCGGTGTACTGCCGGTACTGCGTGGAGCTCAGGTGCTCCTCGTACTCCCCGGCGTGGGCCAGCCAGCCGCCCCAGGTCGCGATGTAGACCAGTACGCCGACCACCACGAGGTGGAAGAACGCGGGGATCCCGTCGGCGACGGCCCCCTTCAGCACGGGCAGCCGGATGCCGAGGCTGCGCCGGGCGCCCGCGCTCCAGAACCAGCAGAGCAGGCCGAACGCGGCCAGCGGGTAGGCCGCGGTCCACTTGGTGCCCATCGCCAGGCCGAAGCAGACGCCGGCGGCCAGCAGCCATGGCCGGAACAGCACCCGCGGGCCCCAGCCGCCGGGACGCTGCGCCAGCGCGATCGGCTCGGGCCGGTCCCCGGTCGCCCCGGCGTCCTCGAGTCGCCGGCCCAGCCGGCGTTCGTGTCGGGCCAGTAGTCGGGCCCGGTGCCAGTCGCGATCCGCCACCAGGCAGGCGACCGCCATCAGCAGGAACAGCGCCAGGAAGATGTCCAGCAGTGCCAGCCGCGAGAGGACGAACTGGAGTCCGTCCAGCATCAGCAGTACGCCGGCGACGCAGCCGAGCAGCGTCGAGCCGGTCAGTCGGCGGACCAGTCTGACCATCACCAGCACCATCAGGGCGCCGGCGACCGCGGAGGCGATCCGCCATCCGAACGGGTCCATCCCGAAGGCCTTCTCGCCGAGCGCGATCATCCACTTGCCGACGTCGGGGTGCACGGCCAGGGAGGGGTCGCCGGTCCACACGCCCTGGGTGTTCCCGGCGAGGATGTCGGCGTCGATCTCGGTCTTGGGGTTGCCGTCGACGTCGGTCAGGTAGGTCTGGATGTAGCCGTTGTTGAGCAGCGACCACGCGTCCTTGGCGTAGTAGGTCTCGTCGAAGGCGAAGCGGCGCGGGGTGCCGAGGTGGTAGAGCCGGAGCGCGAAGGCGACCAGCGCGACGCCGAGCGCGGCGATCCAGCCGAGCGCCCGGTCGCCGAGGGGTCGCCGGGTGACCGGGTTGACGAGGCGGACCCGGGCCAGCGGCACCCGCCAGCCGGCGGCGGTCGCGGAGAGGCCGGACATCCGACCGGTCTCCTCGGGCCAGCCGCCCCCGTCGGAGCGGCGCTTCCTCGGCCCCCGCTTCGGTCGCTTGGCGGGCGGGTCGTCGACGACGGTCACAGTGGGGAACCCTACGGCTCCGCGGCGACGGATGGGATGATCTGACAGGTGACCTCCCCATCGTCCGTGGCCGCTGGCCGCGATTCCCAGGGTTCTGAGGCCTCCGGCGGCTCCGCGGGCGTCCTGGTCCTGGCCGGCACCCCGATCGGGCACGTCCCGGACGCGCCGGCGCGCCTGGCCGCCGAGCTGGCCGGCGCGGACGTCGTGGCCGCCGAGGACACCCGCCGGCTGCGCCGCCTGACCACCGAGCTCGGCGTCGAGCTCTCCGGGCGTGTCGTCTCCTACTTCGAGGGCAACGAGCAGGCGCGTACGCCGGCACTGGTCGAGGCGCTGGAGGCCGGCGAGCGGGTCGTCCTGGTCACCGACGCCGGGATGCCGAGCGTCTCCGACCCCGGCTACCGGCTGGTGGCGGCCGCGGTCGAGGCGGGGATCCGGGTGACCGCGGTGCCCGGGCCGTCCGCGGTGCTCACGGCGCTGGCCGTCTCGGGCCTGCCCGTGGACCGGTTCTGCTTCGAGGGCTTCCTGCCGCGCAAGGCCGGGGAGCGCGGGCGCCGCCTCGCCGACCTGGCGACCGAGCCGCGCACGATGGTCTTCTTCGAGGCGCCGCACCGCACCGAGGCGGCGTTGGCTGCGATGGCCGAGGGTCTCGGCGCGGATCGGCCGGCGGCCGTGTGTCGGGAGCTGACCAAGACCCACGAGGAGGTACGCCGCGGCCCGCTCGGCGAGCTCGCGGAGTGGGCCGCCGACGGCGTCCGCGGCGAGGTGACGATCGTCGTCGCCGGTGCCCCGCCGGCGGCTGCGCTCGACGCCGACCCCGACAGCCTCCGGGCGGCTGTCGCCGCACTCGAGGCCGACGGGATGCGGCGCAAGGAGGCGATCGCCGCGGTCGCCGTCCGTGCCGGTCTGCCCAAGCGCGAGGTCTACCAGGTGGTGCATGTCGATGGCTGAGGAGCTCGAGGGACACGTGACGACGGTGACCAACGACGGGCTGACGCTGGGGGTGCTCGACGAGGGCCCGCGCGGCGGCGAGCCGATCGTGCTGCTGCACGGGTTCCCGGAGCGGGCCACGTCCTGGCGGCTCGTCGCGCCGCTCCTGCACCAGGAGGGCTACCGCACGCTGGCGCTGGACCAGCGCGGCTACGCCCCCGGCGCTCGTCCGCCGCGGCGTCGTGACTACCGGTTGCCCCTGCTCGCCGGCGACGTGGTCGCCCTGATCGAGCAGGCGGTCGGTCCGGAGGGCCACGCCCACCTGGTCGGCCACGACTGGGGCGGCGCCGCGGCGTGGACGACCGCCGCGCTGCACCCGGACCGGGTGCGCACCCTGACCGTCTTCTCCGCCCCGCACCCTCGCGCGTTCGTGGCCGCCGCCGCGCGCTCCCCGCAGCTGCTGCGCTCGTGGTACATGGGCCTGTTCCAGGTCCCCCGGCTGGTGGAGCTGCTCGCCGGCCGCGGCGCCCTCGAACAGAGCCTGCGCAGGCTCGGGATGACCGCCGCCGAGGTCGCCGTCGTCCGTCGCGAGATCGTCGAGGATGGCGCGCTGCCGACAGCGCTGAACTGGTACCGAGCGCTGCCCCTCACCCGTCCGGGTGGCGCCGGGGACCGCGTCGTCGTGCCGACGACGATGGTCTGGAGCGACGGCGACACCGCCGTCGATCGGTGGGGCCCGGAGCACTCCGGTGAGTACGTCGACGCCGACTTCGAGTACGTCGAGCTGGCCGGCGTCAGCCACTGGATCCCGACGCAGGCGCCGGAGGCGTGCGCCGAGGCGATCCTGGAGCGGGTCCGTGGCTGAGGTGGGCGTGCGGGACCAGCGTGCGGCCGAGCGTCCGCCGGCTCCGGAGCCGCTGCCGCATCCGGTGGTCGACAACCACTGCCACCTCGACATCGTGCGAGACGCGGGCCCGGACGGCGAGGTGCCCGATCCACGGCAGGCGATCGACGCCGCCGCGGCGGTCGGCGTCACCCGGATCGTCCAGATCGGCTGCGACCTGCGCGGGGCCCGGTGGGCGGTCGCGGCGGCGGGGGAGCATCCCGAGCTGGTCGCCGGCGTGGCGCTGCACCCGAACGAGGCGCCGCGCCTGGTCGCCGACGGCACCTTCGAGGCCGCCTGGGCGGAGATCGAGGAGCTGGCGGCGGCGGACGCGGTCCGCGCCGTCGGGGAGACCGGCCTGGACGCGTTCCGCACCGGCGAGGAGGGGCGGGTGGCGCAGGTCGAGTCGTTCGCGCGCCACATCGACCTGGCCAAGCGGCTCGGCAAGACGCTGGTGATCCACGACCGCGACACGCACCGGGAGGTGCTCGACGTCCTCGACGCCGAGGGGACCCCCGAGCGCTGGGTGATGCACTGCTTCTCCGGCGACGCCGCGTTCGCCCGCGAGTGCCTGGACCGCGGCGCCCACCTGTCGTTCGCCGGCACCATCACGTTCAAGAACGCCGAGCCCCAGCGCGAGGCGCTCCGGCTGGCGCCGAGCGACCGGATCCTCGTGGAGACCGACGCGCCCTACCTCACCCCGAGCCCCCACCGCGGGCGCAGCAACGCGCCGTACCTGGTGCCGCTGACGATGCGGCGGATGGCCGAGGAGCGCGGTGCTGACCTCGCGGAGCTGTGCGCCGCGGTCGAGGCGAACACCTTCGCGGCCTTCGGCGGCGCCTGGTAGGTCGTCGGTACGTCGCCCGGCGGGCCGGCGGGCGACGTACCGGCGGGCCGCCCGCCGAGGCTGCCGATCAGCGCACGTCGAGGCGCAGCCGCAGCCGGCCGCGCACCGACAGGTCCTGGATCCGGCTGTCGCGGGTGAGCGACCGCAGGCGGTCGGGGCCACGCAGCGATCCGTCGAGCCGGACCACGTCGTCGCGGACGTCGTCGGCGAGCGCGGTGGCCAGGGAGCGCACCGTGTGCCGACCCCACAGGTCGGGCGACCCGGTGCTCTCGCCGCCGAGCAGGCGGAGCCTGGTCGAGGTGTCGCGGAAGGCCCTCGGCACGCGGACCACGAACCGCACGGTGGCCGAGCGCTCGCCCGCGGCCAGGTCGACGCGCAGGCGGAGCCGGGTGCCGGCCCGGACGGTGGCGGTCCCGCCGGTCACGTTGAGCCAGCGTCCCGCCCGCCGCTGCTCGACGCGGAGGAGCCGGTAGGGGCGCGACTCGTCGCTGACGTCCGTGACGCTGGTCGCCGAGGCGATGGCGACGCCCGGGATCTCGGTCAGCAGGTAGAGCAGGTCGGCCAGCGGGTAGCCGCCGTCGTACGCGATGTCGCTCGTGGAGCGGAACCGGTCGGCGTACCGAAGGGTGAACGGCCCGCCGTCGGGGCGCGTCCCCCGGATCGTCCAGGCCTGCGTCTCCGAGCCGGGGCCGTAGCGGTCCAGCACCGCCTCGTGGTTGCCGATCGCGGCGTAGAAGGCGACGGCGGCCAGCGCGCCCTGCCCGTAGACGTGGCTGGTGCCGACCCGGTGGGTGGAGCCGTAGGTCAGGTCGGAGACCACCCGGGCCGCGGGCGGCACCGGGCCCAGCTCGCCGGCGATGCCCAGCAGCCGGTCCTGGTCGATGGTGCCGCCCAGGTCACCGAGGTTGGTCACCTTGAAGGGATAGCCGAGCGGGTCGTCCTGGATGGTGAGCGTGTCCGCGGCCGCGAGTCCCAGCGCGGTGGGCCCGGCACCGTCGATCCAGTGCCCGAAGCCGACCACGCGTCCGGCGCACACGCTGGTCGCCGTGCCGACGCTGTAGGCGGTGACGTCCCCGCCGGACAGCACCGCGGCCAGGCTGCCGCCGGCGACGACCGTGCCGATCGGCGCCGCGGCACCGGCGCCACCGGTCCCGCCGCCCCGGACGTCGGTCGGGAGGTACGGCCGGCGCGGCGCGGGGGTGAGTCGCCTCGGGCTGACGCCGGTGACCGTCACGGGCGTCGGCAGTCGTCGGAAGCCCTCGGCCGCCTGCGCCCGGGTCGCCTCGCCGGTGGCCGCGATCCGCCGCGCGGTGGTCGCGTCGACGCGGATCCGGGTGGGGGTGCTGGTCGGGCCGAGGTAGCGCTGCATGGCCTCGAACGGGGTCAGCCCGACGATCGTCGACCCGCCGTAGCCCAGTCCCCAGGAGACGGCGCCGACCAGACGGCCGTCCGCCGCGTAGGCCGGGGAGCCCGACATGCCCTCCCAGACCCCGCCGGCACGCGCCAGTGCCGGCGAGTCGAGGTCGGCCATCACCAGGTCGCGGCCCGGGCCGAGTGCGTCGTGCAGCACGCCGAGAACGGTGCCGGTGAAGGGCTCGGGCGTGGTGCCGCGGGCCACCGTGAGGCCGTGCAGCACGTCGTCGACCTGCAGGTCGACGGTGGGGAACGGTACGGCGCAGTCGCCCGGCGGCGCGGCGGCCCGGGCAGGGGCGACGCCGCCGCCGGTAGTCGCCAGCGCGACGCCGAGGCTGAGACCGGCACCGGCTGCCGCCAGTCGGGTCAGGGATGCGCGAGGTGTGGACATGTGAGCTCCCGAGAGTGCCGGCGCGAGCGAGGTGCACGCGTCTGTCTAGACGTCCTTGACCCGTTATCGGTTGCCGCGCCGCGGAGTCGGAAACTTCCCCAATAGTGACCAAATTTGGGGTCATTCGGGCAGGCCACGGGCCCCCGAACGGTCGCGACACGCCGGTTGTCGAGGTGCCCAGGGTTTGCATTTCGGTGCTTGCTCTTGTTCGCATGGACCGCGAAGGCCGGGATCGGGAGCGATTTCGGACCAGCACCGCGGGCCCAACGGAGCGCCCCGGAGCACCTTGGTGCGACGCTGTCGCCGCCGTACGTATGGGGTACGGCGGAGCAGCGTCGCGGGTCGCAGCCCAGAGCGCGACGCGAGGGGTGGCTGGTCGCCCGAGGCCCGGGGAGTCCGACGTCTGGAGAACCGTGACTGCCGCACGCAGCACCCTCAGCACCACCCGCGCGGCGATCAGCCGCACCACCCGACGCCTGACCCGCAGCCGCACCGCGCTCGTCGCGACCTCCACGGTCGCCGCGCTCGCCGTCGCCGGCACCGCGCTCGGCTACCAGTCCCTCGAGAACACGGTCACCCTCTCCGTCGACGGCGAGACCCACCAGGTCTCCGTCATGGGCGACACCGTGGGCGACGTGCTCGCCGCCGAGGGCATCGAGCTCACCTCGCACGACGTGGTCCAGCCGGACCCCGAGGAGAGCATCTCCGACGGCAGCCGGATCTCCATCCTCTACGGCAAGCCGCTCGAGCTGACCGTCGACGGCAGGACGACCACCCACTGGGTGACCGCCACCGACGTCCAGGGCGCGTTCGCCCAGATCGGCTCGATGTACCACGACGCCCGGCTCTCCACCAGCCGCAGCCTGGAGCTCGATCGCGACGGCGCCGAGATCGAGGTCGTGACCCCCAAGAAGCTCACGCTGGCCATCGCCGGCAAGAAGCCGGTGACCCGTGAGGTCACCGCGCTCACCGTCCGCGACGTGCTGGACCGGCTCGACGTCGACGTCGACAAGAACGACATCGTCAAGCCCGGACTGGGCGCGAAGCTCTCCGACGGCGACCGGCTCACGTTCACCGACATCGAGGTGCGCAAGAAGCGTGTCGAGGGCGAGGCGATCAGCATGCCCACGGTCACCCGGGAGGACCCCGACGAGCTCGAGGGCACCGAGACCGTGGTCCGTGAGGGCAGCGCCGGCGCGCGGAACGCGACGTACCGCCTGGTGCTGCGCAACGGCGAGGTCGTGAAGCGGACGCTGGTCAGCCACCAGGTCACCGACGCCCCGGTCGCGCGGATCGTCAGCGTCGGCACCAAGGAGCCCGAGCTCGAGCCGGCGCCGGCGGCGAACTTCGCCGGCGGCAACACCGTCTGGGACAGCCTCGCCCAGTGCGAGTCCGGCGGGAACTGGGCCATCAACACCGGCAACGGCTACTACGGTGGCCTCCAGTTCAACCTGGGCACCTGGCAGGCGTACGGCGGCACCGGACTGCCCAGCCAGAACTCCCGCGAGACGCAGATCGCGGTCGCGGAGCGGCTGCGCGCGGCCTCCGGCGGCTACGGCGCCTGGCCGCACTGCTCGGCCCAGCTCGGTCTGCCCCGCTGACCGTCGCTGGTTGAGGTGCGAGGCGCCCCGGCGCCGAGGCCGCAACCGAGTCACCCGCGAGTCGGCAGGAACTGACCGCTCGCCCGCGAGTCGGCAGGAGCTTCCTGCCGACTCGCGGCGCTTTTCGCAGGTCGCGCCGCGCGCCCTAGTCTGGTGGACATGTCCGACCACCCCGCCCCGCGGCTCCTCGGCCCGGCGGAGGTGCGGGAGCTGGCCGCGAGCTTCGACATCCGGCCCACCAAGCAGCGCGGGCAGAACTTCGTGATCGACGCCAACACGGTGCGCCGGATCGTGCGCGAGTCCGGCGTCGAGGCCGGCGAGACGGTGCTCGAGGTCGGTCCCGGCCTCGGGTCGCTCACCCTCGCCCTGCTCGAGGTCGGCGCCGACGTGACCGCGATCGAGATCGACCCGGCGCTGGCGGAGGCGCTGCCCGGCACCATCGCCCGGTTCGCCCCGGGGACCGTCGACCGGTTCCGGGTGGTCCACGCCGACGCGCTGCGGGTCACTGAGGTGCCCGGACCGGCGCCCACCGCGCTGGTCGCCAACCTGCCCTACAACGTCTCGGTGCCGGTGCTGCTGCACCTGATGGCGCTGCTGCCCAGCCTGCGCCACGGCCTGGTGATGGTGCAGTCGGAGGTCGCCGACCGGCTCGCCGCGAAGCCCGGCTCCAAGACCTACGGCGTGCCGTCGGCCAAGGCCGCCTGGTTCGCCGAGGTACGTCGTGCCGGCGCGATCGGCCGCAACGTCTTCTGGCCCGCGCCCAACGTCGACTCCGGGCTGGTCGCCTGGACCCACCGCGAGCCGCCCACCACCCGGGTCTCCCGCGAGGAGGTCTTCGCCGTCATCGACGCCGCCTTCGCCCAGCGCCGCAAGGCGCTGCGCGGTGCCCTGCGCACGCTCGCCGGCTCCGCCGACGCCGCGGGATCCGCGCTCGCCGCCGCCGGCGTGGACCCCATGGCGCGGGGCGAGGCGCTCGACATCCACGCCTTCGTGGCGATCGCCGAGGCGCTCGCGGCGCAGGCGGACAGCCACGCGGACGGCCACGCCGACGGCCAGGCCGACGGCCCGGTGGGCGCATGACGGCCGCCGCGCTGCCGCCGTCGCCGGGCGTGACCGTCCGCGCCCCGGCGAAGGTCAACCTGCACCTCGGCGTCGGCGCACCGCGTCCCGACGGCCTCCACCCGCTGGCCACGGTCTACCAGGCCGTCGGCCTCTACGACGACGTCACCGTGTGCGACGCCCCCGAGTGGCGCGTCGAGCTCGTCGAGCCCGACCCGTCGGTCCCGCTGGACGACGGCAACATCGCACTGCGCGCCGGGCGCGCCCTGGTCGAGCACCACGGCCTCGACCTCGCCGCCGAGATCCGGATCGACAAGGGGATCCCGGTCGCCGGCGGCATGGCCGGCGGCTCGGCCGACGCCGCGGCCACGCTCGTCGCGCTCGACCGGCTGTGGGGGCTCGACACCAGCGACACCGACCTGCTGCGGATCGCCGCTGAGCTGGGCAGCGACGTCCCGTTCGCGCTGATCGGCGGCACCGCGATGGGCACCGGCCGCGGCGAGCTGGTCGAGCCGCTCGCGGACGCCACCGACCTCTGGTGGGTGGTGGTGCTCTCCGACGACGGGCTGAGCACGCCCGCCGCCTACCGCCACTTCGACGAGCTGCACCCCGACGCGCCGAGCGAGCCGCCGCACCCCGACGCGCTGGTCGCGGCGCTGGCGGCGGGTGACGTCGCCGCCGTCGCCGACCGGCTCGAGAACGACCTGTGGGCCGCGGCCCGCGACCTGCGCCCCGACCTGGTCGAGGTCGAGGCCGACCTGCGCTCCATGGACCCGCTCGCGGTGCTGCTGTCGGGCTCCGGTCCGACGCTGCTGATGCTGTTCGGCGACGTCGACGCGGCCCGCGCGGCCCTCGCCGACGTGACGGCGCTGGGGCACCGCGCCAGCATCGCGCCCGGACCGGTCGCCGGCGCGCACGTCGTCCACTACGGATAGCCGATCCACCACCCGCCAGCCCCCGAAGAGTCAGTACGGACAGCCCTGATGAGCAACCTGATCAACCTCGAGCGCGTCTCCAAGGCGTTCGGCGTACGACCTCTGCTGACCGACGTCTCCCTCGGCGTCGGGGCGGGGGAGCGGATCGGCATCGTCGGCCGCAACGGCGACGGCAAGTCGACGCTGCTGCGGGTGATGACCGGGCAGGAGGAGCCCGACGAGGGTCGGGTCTCGCGGCAGCGCGGGCTGCTGGTCGGCTACCTGCGCCAGAGCGACGACTTCGACGACGACCACACCGTGCGCGAGGTGGTGCTGGGCGGGCGCTCGGACCACGAGTGGGCCGCCGACCACCGGCTGCGCGAGATCGTCGAGGTGCTGCTGGCCGGCGTCGAGCTGGACCGCGCCGTCGCCGGGCTGTCGGGCGGCGAGCGCCGCCGCTGCGCCCTGGCCGGCCTGCTGCTCGGCGAGCACGACCTGATCATCCTCGACGAGCCGACCAACCACCTGGACGTGGAGGCGGTCGCCTGGCTGGCCGACCACCTGGCGAACCGGCCCTCCGCGCTGGTGGTGGTGACCCACGACCGGTGGTTCCTGGACGCGGTCTGCCAGCAGACCTGGGAGGTCCACGACGGGGTCATCGACTCCTACGAGGGCGGCTACGCGGCGTTCGTGCTCGCCAAGGCCGAGCGCCAGCGCCAGGCCGCCGCCTCGGAGGTACGCCGCCAGAACCTGGTCCGCAAGGAGCTGGCCTGGCTGCGCCGCGGCGCCCCGGCGCGGACCTCGAAGCCGAAGTTCCGGATCGACGCCGCCAACGCCCTGATCGAGGACGTGCCGCCGCCGCGCGACCGGCTGGAGCTGCAGAGGTTCGCGACCCAGCGGCTGGGCAAGGACGTGGTCGACATCGAGGACGTGGACCTGGCGCGCGGCGAGCGGAAGCTGCTCGACCACGCCACCTGGCGCCTCGGCCCCGGCGACCGGGTCGGCATCGTCGGTGTCAACGGCGCCGGCAAGACCACCCTGCTCTCGCTGCTCTCCGGGGAGCTCGCCCCCGACCACGGCAAGGTCAAGCACGGCCGCACCGTCGCGCTGCAGCACCTCGGCCAGCACGTCGCGTTCGAGGACCCCGAGGCCCGGGTGCTGGCCACCGTCGAGGGCATCCGTCGGGTCACCAGGACCGCCGACGGCGAGATCACGGCGACGTCGATGCTGGAGCGGTTCGGCTTCACCGGCGACAAGCTGACCGCCCGGATCGGCGACCTCTCCGGCGGTGAGCGGCGACGCTTCCAGCTGCTCCGGCTGCTGCTCACCGAGCCGAACGTGCTGCTGCTCGACGAGCCGACCAACGACCTCGACATCGAGACGCTCAACGTCCTCGAGGACTTCCTCGACGGCTGGCCCGGCACCCTGGTCGTGGTCTCCCACGACCGGTACTTCCTGGAGCGGGTCACCGACTCCGTCTGGGCGCTGATGGGTGACGGGCAGGTGGTGATGCTGCCCCGCGGCGTCGAGGAGTACCTGGAGCGTCGGCAGGCCAGCCTCCGGGCGGCCGAGGCCGCCGATGCCGCGGCGGCCGCCGCGGCGCGGAGCGCCGTACCTTCTGCGCCGCCGAGCCCCGCCGCCGTCGCCGCGGCCTCCGCGGCGGTCGGCCACCTCGCTCCCGGGCCGGAGAAGGCGAAGCCGGGCTCCGCCGAGGAGCGGGCCGCGAAGAAGACGCTGGCGCGGCTGGACAAGGTGCTGGCCCGGCTGCACGAGCAGGAGGCCGCGCTCACCGAGCGCCTCGCCGCCGCGGCCACCGACCCCGCCGCCCTGACCGCGATCGGGCAGGAGCTGGCCGCGCTGCAGGAGGAGAAGGAGACGGCCGAGCTGGAGTGGCTCGAGGCCGCCGAGGTCCTGGACTGACGCGCGGGCGCGGGCGCCTGGCAGGGGCGGGCGCCCGCGGCTGGCCTAGCCTGCGTCGTGTGCCTGAGGACCCTCCATACGCGGGTGTAGGGCACACGACCCGTCCCCGCGGCTGGCCTAGCCTGCGTCGTGTGCCTGAGGACCCCGCATACGCGGGTGTGGGGCACACGACCCGTCCCTGCGGCTGGCCTAGCCTGCGTCGTGTGCCTGAGGACCCCACATACGCGGGTGTGGGGCACACGACCCGTCCCTGCGGCTGGCCTAGCCTGCGTCGTGTGCCTGAGGACCCTCCATACGCAGGTGTCAGGCACACGACCCGATGCCGGGTCGTCCCAGCAGCCGCCCGGCCGCCCAGCCGCCGGCCGCCCGGCCGCCGGCCGCCCAGCCGCCCGGTCAGCCCGCGAACGGCGCCAGCAGCTGCCGTAGCAGCCCGGCCAGCGCGGCCCGGTCCTCCTCGGAGACCCCGGTGAGCAGGTCGCGCTCGGCGTCGAGGAGCGCGGCGAACGCGCCGTCGACGGCCGCCTTGCCCTCCGGGGTGAGCCGGACCAGCACGCCCCGCCGGTCGTTGGGGTCCGGACGGCGCTCGACGAGGCCGCGGGTGACCAGTCGGTCCACGCGGTTCGTCATGGTGCCGCTGGTCACCAGCGTCTCCTTGAGCAGCTTCCCGGGGGAGAGCTCGTACGGCGCGCCGGCCCGGCGCAGCGCGGCCAGCACGTCGAACTCCCAGGCCTCGATGCCGTGCGCGGTGAAGGCGGCGCGGCGGGCCCGGTCGACGTGGTGGGCGAGGCGGGAGATCCGGCTGAAGACCTCGATCGGTCCCAGGTCGAGGTCGGATCGCTCGCGTGCCCACGCATCGATCAGCTCGTCGACCTCGTCCCGCATGGCAGCACGGTAGCGGATCCACAAAGAATCTTGATGTCGAGATAAGACGGGTCTACCGCGTCGCCCATGGAGCAGCTCGCCGAGCAGCACGCCGGGCGCCACACCGTGGGCCTGCCGCAGGTCTCCCTGAGCAGCCTGGTCTGGGGCCCGATCGACGAGCGGGACCGGCCGCTCGCGGTCCTCCTGCACGGCTTCCCCGACACCGCCCACACCTGGCGCCACCTCGGGCCCGCGCTGGCCGCGGCCGGCTACCGGGTCGTCGCGCCGTTCACCCGCGGCTACGCCCCCAGCGGCCTGCCGGCCGACGGCGTTCACCACGTCGCCGCGCTGATGGCCGACGCGATCGACCTGCACGCGGCGTACGGCGGCGACGACCGCGCGGTGCTCGTCGGCCACGACTGGGGTGCGATCACCGGCAACGGCGTGGCGGCGCTGCCGGGGAGCCCGTACGGGAGGGTGGTGTCGCTCGCGGTGCCGCCGATCGCCACGCTGAGCGCGGCTCCCCGCGACGCCCTCGGCGTGATCCCGCGTCAGGCCTCGAAGAGCTGGTACACGCTCTTCAACCAGCTCCCCGCGGTGCCCGAGCGGTACGCCGAGACGCTGGTCCGGCACCTGTGGCGGCGCTGGTCGCCCGGCTACGACGCCACCGAGGACCTCGAGCACCTCTGGCGCAGCATCCCCGCCGGGCCGCATCGCTCGGCGGCGTTCGACTACTACCGCGACACGTTCCGCCGGCGCCGCTTCCCCGACGCCTACCGCGCGTGTGCGGACGCCTGGCTCGACCCGCCGACGGTCCCGCTGCTGTACCTGCACGGCACGGACGACGGCTGCTTCGACGCCGGCTGGGTGCCGAAGGTCGAGGCGGCCCTCGGGCAGGAGGGGAGCGGCGGTCGGGTCGCCGTGATCGCCGACGCCGGCCACTTCCTGCACCTCGAGCGGCCCGGCGCGGTCAACGCCCGGATCCTGGAGTTCCTCGCGCTCGAGGGTGTCGAGGGTGTCGAGGGGGAGGCGCCGTGACCGCGCACCGGTGGGACCCGGACCGCTACCTGGCCCACGCCGACGAGCGCGCCCGACCGTTCGTGGATCTCCTCGCCCGGGTCGACGCGGTCGCCCCGCAGACCGTCGTCGACCTCGGCTGCGGCCCCGGCACCCTGACCGCCCTGCTCGCCGACCGCTGGCCGTCGGCGGCGGTGGCCGGCCTGGACGCGAGCCCGGAGATGATCGACCGGGCCCGCGACGCGGTGCCGGGCCTGGACTTCGAGCTCGCCGACCTGCGTGACTGGCTCGCAGAGCCCGAGACCCGCGTCGACGTGCTCGTCTCCAACGCCACGCTGCAGTGGGTGCCGGGCCACCTCGACCTGATGCCCGCGCTGGTCGGTGCGGTCCACCCCGGCGGCTGGCTCGCCTTCCAGGTGCCGGGCAACATGACCGCGCCCAGCCACGCCCTGCTGGACGGGCTCGCCGACGAGGAGCCGTACGCCGCCCACACCCGCGGCGTCGCCCGGGTCGCGGCCCACGACGCGGCGACGTACCTGCGGGCGCTGACCGCGCTCGGCTGCACGGTGACGGCGTGGGAGACCACCTACCTGCACGTGCTGCACGGCCCCGACCCGGTGTTCAGCTGGGTCTCGGGCACCGGCGCCGGGCCCACGCTGCAGGCGCTCCCCGGCGACCTGCGGCCGCGGTTCGAGGACGAGTACAAGGCGCGGTTGCGGGCGGCGTACCCCGTCGAGCCGGACGGCAGCGTGGTCTTCGGGTTCCGTCGGGTCTTCGTCGTCGCGCGCACCCCGGCGTCGTGAGGGTGGTGTCGAGGCTCGCGTCGCTCGCACCTCGGCCACCGGCGCCGTTGCCAGGCGACGTTACTGCTGAGTAACCTCGCGCCCATGAGCCAGGTCCTGAACCTCTGGAAGACCGCCACCGGCCTGCCGCTGGTCGGCCCGAGCCTCGGCAGGCGGGTCTTCTCCTTCGCGTTCGCGCAGAAGGCGCCGTACTTCGCCTCGATCCGGCCGCGGTTCACCGTGGTCGAGCCGAACCACGTCGAGCTGATGATCCCCAAGCGCCGCGGCGTGCAGAACCACATCGGCACGGTGCACGCGATCGCGCTCTGCAACGGCCTGGAGTCGGCGATGGGCGCACTCGCCGAGGTGAGCATCCCCGCCGACAAGCGGTGGATCCCCAAGGGGATGGAGGTCTCCTACACCGCCAAGGCGACCAGCGACATCACCTGCGTGGCCGAGACCGAGCAGGCCCAGTGGGACGACGCCGACGGCGACCTGCCGGTCCGGGTCCGCGGCGTCCGCGACGACGGCACGGTGGTGATCGAGGGTGTCATCCACCTCTGGGTGACGCCCATGAGGCCGTCGAGCTAGGGACCGCTAGTCCTGGTCGCCGGCGCCCACCGCCGGCACGTCGATCCTCTTCTCGCCCACGAACCGGCGCTGCACCCAGGTGGCGACCCAGGTCAGGATGAGGTTGAGCACGACGTAGGTTGCCGCGGTGACGAGGACGACCGGAATGTGGTTCTGGCCGAAGTCGGGGTCGCTGTAGATCAGCTTCGCCACGGCGGTGAGTCCGGGCGCCGCGACCGCGTAGCCGAGGCTGGTGTCCTTCAGCGCGACGACGCACTGGCTGATCAGCGCGGGCAGCATGATCTTGACCGCCTGCGGCAGCTGGATGGTGACCATCACCTGCGTCTTGCGCATGCCCAGGGCGTACGCCGCCTCCACCTGCCCCTTCGGTACGGCGTTGATGCCGGCGCGGAAGACCTCGGCGAGCACGGCGCCGTTGTAGAGCATCAGGGCGAAGACGACGCTCCAGTAGGCGCCGGTGTAGCCGCGGTCGATGCCCCAGGCGTAGAAGATGAGGACCATCGCGAGCAGGACCGGTACCGCCCGCCAGAACTCGACGACCGCCCAGCACGGCCACCGGACCACTGCGTGCTCGGAGAGCTTCCCGACGCCCAACAACGTGCCGAAGACGACCGCGAGGATGATCGCGCTGAACGCCATCTTCACCGTCTCCAGCACCCCGTCGACGAGGAACGCCTCGAGGTAGACGGGACTGACGAACGGCTCCCACTTGCGGTACTCGAACTGGTTCTCGGCGGCCAGGCGCCAGATCATCACCGCGAGGATGGCGAGCAGCACCAGCGTGCCGACGACCGTGTAGATCCGGTGCCGCGCCCGCGCCCGCGGACCGGGCGTGTCGAAGAGGACGTTGGTGGTGCTCATGCGGTCTTCCACCGCCGCTCGAGTCGGTGGGCCGCGAAGGAGTACACCTCGACGAGCACCACGAAGATCAACGCGAACACGAGGAAGATCTGGATCCGCGCGCTCGCATAGTCGTTGGTCAGCGACCGCATCACGTTGAAGGCCTCCACCACGCCCACAGCGCCAGCCACCGTGGTGTTCTTGATCAGTGCGATCTGGACGCTGGCGAGGGGTGGCACCGTGGCTCGGAACGCCTGGGGGAGCACCACCTCGCGCATCACGCCCCCGAACGGCAGCCCGATCGCCCGCGCCGCCTCCGCCTGCCCCAGCGGCACCGCGTTGATGCCCGCCCGGATCGCCTCGGCCACGAAGGACGCGGTGTAGACGATCAGCCCGAAGAGGCAGGCGGTGAAGATGTTGTTGAGCCGGATGTCGCCGGCGCTGGTCGGGATGACGATGTCGACGAGGTTGAACGTGATGCCGACCTTGGGCAGTGCGAACCGGAACAGGATCAGGATCATCAGCAGCGGGGTGTTGCGCACCAGCGACACGTAGACGATGGCGGCGTACCGCAGCACCGGGATCGGCCCCGCGCGCATCGCGGCGATGATGGTGCCGACCACCAGCGAGCCGATGCCGGCGAGCACGAACAGCAGGATCGTGTGCGTGAAGCCGATCAGGACCGCGTCGCGGTTCTCCCAGACGACGTCCATCCAGGCGTCCTCTCTGTGCTGCTGTGCTGTGCGGGGCGGATGCTGTCGTGCCGGGTGGCCGCGGGGCCGGTCGGGCCCCGCGGCACCATCAGCGGCGGATCAGGACTGGCAGGCGTCGAGCGTCGGCGTCTCCGGCGTCTCGACGTCCTCGCCGCCCAGGGTCGCCTGGAAGGCCTCCTCCCAGGCGCCGTCGTCGAACGACTCCTGCAGGACGCCGTTGATCCACTCGCACATCTCGGGGGAGTCCTTGCTGTAGCCGACGCCGATTCGCTCCTCGGAGAACTCGTCGCCGACGACCTTCAGCTCGCCCTCGTACTGGGCCGCGAGTCCGAGCAGGATCGAGCCGTCGGTCGACATCGCCGGCACGGTGCCGTTGACCACGTCCTCGGCGCACTGGCCGTAGGTCTCCGCGGGCACGCCGACCGCGCCCTTGTCGGTGACGTTCTGCAGCGACGTGGATCCGGCGGCGGCGCAGACCTCCTCGCCCTTCAGGTCGTCGATCGACTCGACGTCGGAGTCGGTCGGGACCAGGATCTGCTGGCCGGTGACCATGTACGGCCCGGTCTGGCCGACGATCTTCCGCCGGTCGTCGGTGATCGAGTAGGAGGCGAGCACGAGGTCGACGCGGCCCGACTCCAGGTAGGGCTCGCGGTTGTCGGAGATGGTCTCCTCCCAGGTCACGCCGTCGCCGGTCGGGTCGATGCAGAGATCGGCGACCAGGAGCTTCGCGATCTCGACGTCGAAGCCGGCCGGGACGTCCGAGCCTGCGTCCTTGAAGCCGAGCCCCGGCTGGTCGTACTTGACGCCGACGGTGATCTCGCCGGCGTCGGCGAGCTCGGCCATCCGGGTGCCATCGTCGAACTTGCCGTCGCAGTCGTCCGCGGCGGACACGTCGACGCCGCCGTCGCTGTCGTCCTCGCCCGCATCGCCGCAGGCGGCGAGGGTGGTGCCGACGACCAGCAGTGCTGCCGCCGCGATACCGATTTTCAACCTGCGCATATCTCTCTCACTCCTCAGTGTTTGAGGATCTTGCCGAGGAAGTCCTTGGCTCGATCGCTCTGCGGGTTGGTGAAGAACGACTCGGGGTCGGAGGACTCGACGATCTGGCCGTCGGCCATGAAGACCACGCGGTTGGCCGCGGTGCGCGCGAAGCCCATCTCGTGGGTCACCACGATCATCGTCATGCCGCGCTCGGCGAGGTCGACCATGACGTCGAGGACCTCCTTGATCATCTCCGGGTCCAGCGCGGAGGTCGGCTCGTCGAAGAGCATCACCTTCGGCTCCATCGCCAGTGCGCGGGCGATCGCCACCCGCTGCTGCTGGCCGCCCGAGAGCTGCGCGGGGTACTTGTTCGCCTGGGCGGCGACGCCGACCCGCTCGAGCAGCTCGTGGGCACGCTTCTCGGCCGCCGCCTTGTCCTGCTTGCGGACCTTGATCGGGCCGAGGGTGACGTTCTCCAGGATCGTCTTGTGGGCGAACAGGTTGAAGGACTGGAAGACCATGCCCACGTCGGCGCGGTGCGCGGCCAGCGCCTTGCCCTCCGCCGGGAGGGGCTCGCCGTCGATGCTGATCTCGCCCTCGTCGATGGTCTCGAGCCGGTTGATCGCGCGGCACAGCGTGGACTTCCCGGACCCCGACGGACCGATCACCACGACCACCTCGCCGCGGGCCACCTCGAGGTCGATGTCCTGCAGGACATGCAGGTCGCCGAACCACTTCTGCACCGCATCCAGCCGGACGAGCGCGTCGCCGTCGGCCTTTCCCCGCGTGGTCATGCCATTGCACGCTAGACCTCCCCGGTCTGATCCGGCTAGGGCGAAGTCGGCGTCTTGCCCAATCCGTGACGTTGGCGCCGGACCGGCGGGGACGGCGCTGACCTGCGGCGACGTTCGCCGTATCCCTCCGGTGGGATCGACCGCGGCCGATCGGTACGACGGGGAGGATGGTGCCCTGCGCGCACCCGGCGCCGCCGCGCTCCCTTCGCCCGACGGCCCGTACCCGCCTCAGATCCGGAGGAACCGATGACCCGCACCCGGTCCGCCCGCCGCCCCCGCGCCCTGGCCGCGCTCGTCGCCGTCGCGGTGGCCTCCTGGCCGCTCGCGGGTTGCCGGGCCGACGAGGAGCCGGCACCCGCCAGCGCGCCGCTGGCCGACGAGGTGGCCCGGACCGGTACGACGGAGGCCGCCGCGCCGAACGGCACCGCCGAGGTCGCCGAGGCCGCCGCGGACGTCGATGCCGGGGCCCTGGTCGCGGACCTCGCCGCCGCGATCTCCGCCCGACCGAGCGCGCACGTCCGGATCGAGGTGGGCGACCTGCTCACCGTCGAGGGCGACGTCAGCTACGAGGGGGACGAGCCGGCGATGTCGGTGGAGCTCACCGCGATGGGCCAGCCCGCGACGGCGGTGGTCGCCGGCGGCGCGGTCTACCTGCGGCAGGCGGGGGCCGAGAAGTACGTGTCCGTCGACGCGGACACGCCGGTCGTCGGCCCGTTGCTGGGCCGGATCGGCGGCCTGGGCCCGCAGGGCGTCGTCGACGCCCTGGAGGCCGGGCTGAGGAAGGTGGCGCTGGTCGGCCGCGAGCGGGTCGGCGGTGAGGCGATGGACCACTATCGCTGCGTGGTGGCCACCGCGGACCTGACGGAGGCCCTCGGCGGGATGGACGTTCTCGGCGGCCTCGGCGGCCTCGGCGCCGCTGGCGCGGCCGGCCCGCCGCAGCGCGTCGAGCTCGACCTGTACGTCGACGGCGACGACCTGCTCCGCCGACTGACCGCGGAGGTGGCCGGTGCACCCGTGGTCGCCACCTTCGGCGACTGGGGCCGGTCGGTGCGGGTGACGGTGCCGCCGGCCTCCGAGGTGGAGGAGCTCACCCTGCCCACGACGTTGCCCACGGAGCTGCCGACGGACCTCGCGCCGGAGGTCCGGCCCGAGCGGGGCTGACCACGGCGCGACCGCCTCCCGCCGCGGTTCCGGACCCTCCCACAAGAAATTGCGCGCCAGGGCGAAACCAAATGTCTAGTCCGTCGTTGTAGATCGACGAGGCGCCGTGTGAGGGCTGCCAGCGGGTGATCGGGCCCCCGGTGGCGGCGCGGCGCTCTCGGGGGATCGACCGCCACCTGGCGGCGACGTCTGCCGGTGCAGCCGTGCACGGGCGGGTCCACAACTGGGGGAAATCATCATGCGCAGAATCATCATGGTCGCCGCGGCCATGACGGTGTTCGGAGCCGTCCTGTTCAACGCCGGTCCGGCGTCCGCGACGTGGGGCTACTGGCACACGGGGATCAAGTGCAGCAAGTGGTTCGGCTACCACTGCGTGGAGTGGCCGCCGCACGACCACCACAAGCTGTGCACGAAGACGCCGCCGAGCACGCCGCCGGCCACGACGCCCCCGGCGACCACGCCTCCGGCCACGACGCCTCCGGCCACGACGCCGCCGGCGACCACGCCCCCGGCCACGACGCCTCCGGCGACCACGCCCCCGGCCACGACGCCCCCGGCGACCACGCCTCCGGCCACGACGCCTCCGGCGACCACGCCTCCGGCCACCACGCCCCCGGCCACGACGCCTCCGGCCCCGACGCCTCCGGCGACCACGCCTCCGGCCACGACGCCTCCGGCGACCACGCCGCCGGCCACGACGCCGCCGGCCGAGACGCCGACCACGGTCACGGCCACCGAGACGCCCACGGTGACGAAGACGACCACGAAGACGCCGCCGCCCGCGACCACGCTGCCCAACACCGGCTCCAGCGACAGCCTCGCGATCGGCCTCGGGCTGGCCGGCGTGGCGCTGCTGGCCGGTGGCGGGCTGGTCGCCGCGGCTCGCCGACGCGCCTGACCCACGGCTGACCCGCCACCCGGCACATCGAACGCTCGCGGGGCCCGGACACACCCGGCCCCGCGAGCGTTCGCGAGTTCTCCGACGGGGACCTGCCCGCCGTACCCTTGATGACTGTCATGAGCGCGCGCACGTATGAGGTCCGCACCTACGGGTGCCAGATGAACGTCCACGACTCCGAGCGGATCGGTGGGCTGCTCGAGGGCGCCGGCTACCGCGCGGCGGGCGAGGGCGACCAGGCCGACATCGTCGTGTTCAACACCTGTGCCGTGCGCGAGAACGCCGACAACCGGCTCTACGGCAACCTCGGCCACCTGGCGCCGATCAAGGCCGCGAACCCGGGCATGCAGATCGCCGTCGGCGGCTGCCTGGCCCAGAAGGACCGCGCCACCATCACCGAGCGCGCCCCGTGGGTCGACGTCGTCTTCGGCACCCACAACATCGGCTCGCTCCCGGCACTGCTGGACCGGGCCCGCAGCCAGGAGGAGGCCCAGGTCGAGATCCTCGAGTCCCTCGAGGTCTTCCCCTCCACGCTGCCCACCAAGCGCGAGTCCGCCTACGCCGCGTGGGTCTCGGTCAGCGTCGGCTGCAACAACACCTGCACGTTCTGCATCGTCCCGAGCCTCCGCGGCAAGGAGAAGGACCGCCGTCCCGGCGAGATCCTCGCCGAGATCGAGGCGCTGGTCGCCGAGGGCGTCTCCGAGGTCACCCTGCTCGGCCAGAACGTGAACTCCTACGGCGTCGAGTTCGGCGACCGCCAGGCCTTCTCCAAGCTGCTGCGCGCCTGCGGCGACATCGAGGGCCTGGAGCGGGTCCGGTTCACGTCGCCGCATCCCGCGGAGTTCACCGACGACGTCATCGAGGCGATGGCCGAGACCCCGAACGTGATGCCGCAGCTGCACATGCCGCTCCAGTCCGGCTCCGACCGGATGCTCAAGGCGATGCGCCGCTCCTACCGGCAGTCCAAGTACCTGGGCATCATCGAGCGCGTCCGCGCCGCCATGCCCGACGCCGCGATCACCACCGACATCATCGTCGGCTTCCCCGGGGAGACCGAGGAGGACCACCAGGCCACCATCGACGTGATCCGGGCCGCGCGGTTCTCCGGCGCGTTCACCTTCCAGTACTCCAAGCGCCCCGGTACGCCGGCCGCGACCCTGCCGGACCAGATCCCGCCCGAGGTGGTCAAGGACCGCTACCAGCGGCTCGTCGACGTGGTCAACGAGATCGCCTGGGAGGAGAACAAGAAGCTCGTCGGCCGCGAGGTCGAGCTGATGGTCGCCGAGGGCGAGGGCCGCAAGGACGCCGAGACGCACCGGCTCTCCGGCCGCGGCCCCGACAACCGCCTGGTCCACTTCGAGGCCGACTTCTCCGCCGCCGGCGGCATCGCGCCGCGCCCCGGCGACATGGTCACCACGCGGATCACCTACGCCGCACCGCACCACCTCGTCGCCGACGGCCCGGTGCTGTCGGTGCGTCGCACGCGCTCCGGTGACGCCTGGGACCTGCGCCAGGCCCAGCCGGACGCCGGCCCGGGTCAGGTCGGCCTCGGCATGCCCAAGGTCGGCGTACCGGCTCCGCTGCCGCCGGCCCCCGCCTGCGGCTGACAGCCCTGAGGTGCCACGGCGTCTGCGGCTGAGCCGCCGCCGCTGGTTGAGGTGCGAGGGCGTCTGCGGTTGAGCGACCCCGCCGCCGCTGGTTGAGGTGCGAGCGCAGCGAGCCTCGAAACCGAGGCGCCACGCGCGTTGTGACGCACCCCTTTGACAGGATCGGGCCGTGCCCGCCGACGCCCCCACCATCCTCGCGACCTCCGGTGGCGTCGTCCCCGGCGCGCGGACCCGCTGGTCGGTCGGGCCGCTGACGTCGTACGCCGTCGACCTGGCGGGCGTCGACGCGCGCCCGCCGAAGGTCTGCTTCGTGGCGACCGCCTGCGGCGACGCGACCGAGGTGATCCGCGACTTCTACGACATGGCGCAGCAGGCCGGCTTCGCGGCCAGCCACCTGCAGCTGTTCACGATGCCGAACGTCGAGGACGTCACCGCGCACCTGCTCGACCAGGACGTGGTCTGGGTCTGGGGCGGCAGCGTCGCCGGGCTGCTGGCGATGTGGCGGCTGCACGGCGTCGACGAGGCGATGCGGACCGCCTGGGAGGCGGGCGTGGTGCTCACCGGCGTCTCCGCCGGCTCGATCTGCTGGCACGCGGGCGGCACCACCGACTCCTTCGGCCCCGCGCTGCGGCCGATCACCGACGGGCTCGGCCTGGTGCCCTACTCCAACGGCGTCCACCACGACTCCGAGGAGCAGCGCCGCCCGCTCTTCCAGCGGCTGATCGGTGACGGGGTGCTGCCGGCCGGGTACGCCACCGACGACGGCGCGGGGGTGCTCTACCGCGGCACCGAGCTCGCGGGCGCCTTCTCCGAGCGCCAGGGCGCCGGCGCCTACTTCGTCGAGCGGGACGCCGGCGGCGGGGTCGTGGAGACCGCGCTCGACGTACGGCTGCTCCGGTGAGCGACGCGCTCGACGGCGTGGTCGGCTTCGAGCCGCTCGCGGGCGGCCACTCCGGCGAGACCTTCCTCGCCGACACCGGCGCCGAGCGCGCCGTGGTGCGGATCTTCGCCGCGCCCCGGCACCGGTCCGACGCTCCGGAGGTCCAGGCCGCGCTGCTGCGCCTGGTCCGGGGGCTGCTGCCGGTGCCCGACGTCAAGGAGGTACGCCGGCCGCGGCTCGACCCGACGACCGGCGAGGACGCGCCCGGGCTGCTGGTCACCTCGTTCCTGCCCGGGGTGCGCGGTGACCTGCTGCTGGCGGGGCTCCGCGCCGCCGGGGACGAGGACGGCCTGCGTCGGATGGGCGCCGCGGTCGGAGGCGTGGCGGCCACGCTCGCCGGCATGCCGACGCTGCGTGCCGGGCTCTGGGCCGACCCCGACCTCGGGGTCGAGCCGTTCGCCCCGACCGTTGCGGGCTGGGTCGACGACCACGCCGCGGCGCTGGCCGAGCGGGCCTGGTCGACGGTCGACCTCGATCGCCTGCGCGCGATCGCGGAGGAGGCCGACGACGTGCTGGCCGGCCTGGAGCGGACCTGCGTCGTGCACAGCGACCTGAACCCGAAGAACCTGCTGCTCGACCCCGAGACGCTCGCGGTGACCGGGGTGCTCGACTGGGAGTACTGCCACAGCGGTCACCCGTGGACCGACCTGGGCAACCTGCTCCGCTTCGACCGGTTGCCGACCTACGCCGAGGCGGTGCTCGGCGCCTGGTGCGACCGGCACCCCGCGGACCCCGCGGAGGTGCTGCGTGGCGCCCGCGCCGCCGACCTGACGGCGCTCGTCGAGCTGGCCGCGCGGGCCGGCGCGAACCCGGTGGCCGATCGGGCCGCCGTGCTGCTGCGCGCGATCGTCGCGGCGGGCGACCTGGGGGCGAGCGAGCTGTAACACGCCGTACTCCGGTCCGGTCGGCCGTTGGCGGCTGTGACACGCCGTTCGCCGCACTCCTCGGCCGTCGGCGTCGGTAGGAGCCCGTTGCGCCGGCCTTCCAGGGTCGTGAACGGCCGACCAGATCGCGCAACAGCGTGTTGCAGCGCGCCGACCGCAGCCTCACGCCGGCCCCGGCCCCACGCCGGCCCCGCCCACGCCGCGGCGTGTCTCACGCCGCGGCAACCCCCAGCGCCGCGGCGAGCAGCCGTCGCAGCACGCCGAGCTGGGCCCGCATGTGCGCGGGCGAGCCGGTGGAGCGGCACAGCAGGAACGCGCCCTCGAAGGTGACGAAGACGTGGTCGGCGAGCGCGTCGACGTCCTCCAGCTCCAGGCCGCCGGCCGTGGCGGCCTCCGTGAGCAGGTCGGCGATCCCCTTGCGCCAGGCGGTGATCGCGGTGTTGATCAGGTCCGCGGTGCCGGCGTCGGCGAGCTGGCGCTCGGTCAGCACGGCCACGTAGAGGCAGCTGCTCTGTCCCGACATGATCTCGTCGGCCCGGTCCTCGAAGTGCCGGACGAACGCCACCACGCGCGCCGCCGGGTCGGCGACGTCGGCGGTGGCGTCGAGGGCGGCGTCCAGGTTCGTGATGTCGGCGGTGACGTAGCGGTCGGTGAGCGCCCGGGCCAGGTCGAGCTTGGAGCCGAAGTGGTGGAAGAAGGCGCCCTTGGAGGTGCCGGCCGCGCGCAGCACGTGGTCCAGCGACGTGGCCGCGTAGCCGTTCTCGATCACCAGCTTCTCGGCGGCGTCGAGGATCCGTTCGCGGTTCAGGCTTCCGTCCTTCGGCACAAACCACCTTGTATCAGACCGAATGGTCTGATACAAACAGACCGTTCAGTCTGTTACCTACCTCACATCTCTCGGAGCATTCCCATGTCCCAGCACGACCTCTCCTGGCTCGCCGCGAACCGCTACGTCAGCGACGGTGGCCTCGAGACCGACCTGATCTTCAACCACGGCGTCGACCTCCCCGAGTTCGCCTCGTTCCCGCTCGTGGAGGACGCGGCCGGACGCCGACTGCTGCACGACTACTACGACGGCTACGCCGCGGTCGCCCGCAAGGCCGGCGCCGGCCTGACGATGGAGTCGCCCACCTGGCGCGCGAACCCCGACTGGGGCGCCCGGGTCGGGTACGACGCCGCCGGCCTCGCCCGCGTCAACGCGGCCGCCATCACCTTCCTCCGCGAGGTGCGCGAGGAGTACGCCGACCTCGCCGACGCCCGCATCATCGGCGCCGTCGGCCCCCGCGGCGACGGCTACGTGGCCGGCGAGAAGGCCGACCCCGACGAGGCGGCCGACTACCACCGCGCGCAGGTCGCCGTGATGGCCGGGGCCGGGGTCGACGTGGTCGCCTCCTACACCTTCACCGGCCCCGAGGAGGGGATCGGGCTCACTCGCGCGGCCCGCCAGGTCGGCGTACCGGTGCTGGTGGGGTTCACCGTCGAGACCGACGGCCGGCTGCCCGACGGCACCACCCTGCGGTCGGCGATCGAGCAGGTCGACGCGGCCGACGCCCCCGACGGCTTCATCGTCAACTGCGCCCACCCGACCCACATCGCGCCCGGTGTCGAGGACGAGGGGGCGTGGCTGAGTCGGATCGTGCAGGTCAACCCCAACGCCTCGACCATGACCCACGACGAGCTCGACGCGGCCGAGGAGCTCGACGCCGGTGACATCGACCTGCTCGCCAGCTCGTACGACGCGCTGCGGCCGGCGCTCCCGAGCCTGGCCGTCGTGGGTGGCTGCTGCGGCACCGACGCGCGGCACGTCGCCGCGCTGTGGGGCGTCTGAGCCTGCAGGCCGTCGTCACATCCCGAATGGCCCCAGAAGTGCGAGAAAAGGCGACCAATCTGGATGTGACGACGCGGCCGGTGGCCCCGGCTCAGAAGCCGAAGTGCGACAGCGGGCTGAGGCTGTGGTCGCGGATCCCGCGCAGCACCGCGGCCTCATGCGGCACCACGGGCGAGGGAAGGTCGGAGAGCGGCCACCAGCGCAGGTCGGCGCTCTTCTCGGGCTCGACGATGTGCGGGTCGCCGATCCACGAGCGGGCGACGAAGAAGAAGTCGACCCGCTCGTCGATCGCGTGGCCGCGCTGGGTGCGCTGCATCGCGGTGACGAACTCCAGCGCCAGGTCGTGCACGCCGATCTCCTCGGCGGCCTCCCTCGCGGCCGCCGCCTCGGCGGTCTCCCCGGCCTCGATGTGGCCCGCAGCCGCGGCCGCCCAGTGGTCGTCCATGTAGCCGGTGCCCTGCCGCAGCTGCAGCAGCACCTCGGGGCCGTGCACGCAGTCGCGCAGCAGGAAGACGTACGCCGCCGGCACGATCGCGAACCGCACCTTGCCGGTCGCGGGGTCGGTCACGCTCATCGGGTCCTCCTGGGCTGATCGGGCCGCAACAGCCTACGGCGACTGGGCGCGCGACCGATCGGCCGGGGAGACTGGTGCCATGCAGTCGAGCCAGCCGGGTCGGACCCCGATCGTCGCGATCGTCGGCCCGACCGCCAGCGGCAAGACCGCGCTCTCCCTGGACCTCGCCGGGCGGTTGGGCGGGGAGATCGTCAACACCGATGCGATGCAGGTCTACCGCGGCATGGACGTCGGCACCGCGAAGCTGCCCGTCGAGGAGCGCCGCGGCATCCCGCACCACCTGCTGGACACCCTGGAGGTCCGCGACCCGGCGACCGTCGCGGAGTTCCAGCGCTGGGCCCGCGCGGAGATCGCCGCGCTGCGGGCCGCCGGGCGCCCGCCGGTGCTGGTCGGCGGCTCCGCGCTCTACACCCGCGCGATCCTGGACCGGTTCGAGTTCCCCGGCACCGACCCGGCCGTGCGCGCGCGGCTGGAGGGGGAGCTGGCCGAGGTCGGCAGCCCCGCCCTGCACCGCCGGCTCGCCGAGGCCGACCCGGCCGCCGCGGAGCGGATCGAGGTCGACAACGGCCGCCGCGTGGTCCGCGCGCTGGAGGTCATCGAGATCACCGGCCGCCCGTTCAGCGCCACCCTGCCTGTCCTGGAGTACGTCGACCCCGCGACGATCCAGATCGGCGTCGCGATCGATCGCGGCGTACTGGAGGAGCGGATCCGGCTGCGCGTCGACCTGATGTTCGCCGACGGGTTCGTCGCCGAGGTCGAGCGGCTGCTGACGGAGGGTCTGGCGGAGAGCCGCACCGCGGCCGCGGCGATCGGCTACCGCCAGGTGATGGACCACCTGGCCGGGGAGATCGACCTGGCCGAGGCCAAGGAGCGCACGGTGATCGCCACCCGGCGGTTCGCCCGCCGGCAGATGGCCTGGTGGAAGAACGACCCGCGGATCCACTGGCTGGAGTACGACGACCCCGACCGTGTCGCGAAGGCGCTGGCGCTCGTCGGCTCGGTGTCGGGCTGAGTGTCGGCGCCGGGCCCTACGGTGGCCCCATGAGTCGCGTCGTCTTCTACACCGCCACCACGCTCGACGGCTTCCTCGCCGACCCCGACGACTCGCTGGACTGGCTGATGCGCCAGGAGCAGGACCACCAGGGGGCGCTCAACTACGAGGAGTTCATCGCCGGGATCGGGGCGCTGGTGATGGGCTCGACGACCTACGAGTGGGTCCGCGACAACCTCGAGCGCTCCGGTGAGGCGTGGCCCTACGAGCTGCCCACCTGGGTGATGTCCTCCCGCGACCTCCCGGCGGTCGAGGGCGCCGACCTGCGGTTCGCCCGTGGGGATGTCCGTGCCGTCCACGCCGCGATGCTCGAGGCCGTCGGCGGACCCGCCGGCAAGGACCTGTGGGTGGTCGGCGGCGGCGACCTGGCCGGCCAGTTCGCCGACGCCGGGCTGCTCGACGAGGTGGTCGTCTACGTCGCGCCGGTGGTGCTGGGGGCTGGCCGGCCGCTGCTGCCGCGCCGGCTCGACCTCGAGCTGCTGGAGGCCACTCAGAACAAGGCGTTCGTCGCGGCGCGGTACCGGGTGCTCGGCCCGCTGGCCGAGGACCGTCCGGCCTGAGCCACCGGCCCCGCCCCGCGCCGTACCCTTGTCCGCGTGAGCGACTGGACCGAGATCGGCGACGAGGCGGCGCTCGTCGAGATCCTCGGCGAGCCGAACGAGCGCGCCCGGAACAAGGAGCGCACCGCGCTGACGGAGATCGACCGGGCGTGGCTGGCGGCGTCGCCCTTCTGCCTGCTGTCGACCGCGGCCGCCGACGGCACCTGCGACGTCTCGCCGAAGGGCGACCCGGCCGGCGGCCTGGTGCACGTCCTGGACGACAGCACCATCGCCATCGCCGAGCGACCGGGCAACCGGCGGGCGGACGGCTACCGCAACATCCTGGCCAACCCGCACGTCGGGCTGGTCTTCCTGATCCCCGGACGCGGCGACACGCTCCGGATCAACGGCAGGGCGCGGTTGGTCAGCGCCGCTCCGTTCTTCGACGCGCTGGTGGTCAAGGGCCACCGACCGCAGCTCGCGGTGGTGGTCGAGATCGAGCAGGTCTTCTTCCACTGCTCGAAGGCGTTCCTGCGCTCGCGGCTGTGGGAGCCGGAGGCCTGGGACCCCGACGGCGTGGTCCCGCGGCGCGCGGTGATCGCCGCCGAGCTGGAGCCGTCGGGCAAGACGGTCGCGGAGCTGGACGAGTACTACGGACCCGGATATGCGGAGGGCCTCTATGAACAGTGCTGACCACGCGCCCGGAGCGAGCTACCCGTTCCTCAAGGGACACGGCACCGAGAACGACTTCGTGCTGCTGCCCGACCACGACGGCGCCGTTCACGGCGAGCTGGCCGCCGAGCGGGTGCGCGCGCTCTGCGACCGGCGCGCCGGCATCGGCGGCGACGGCGTACTGCGGGTGATCCGCACCGCCGCGATCCAGTCGATCTCGGGGGTCGGCCTCGGCCAGGACGCCGAGTGGTTCATGGACTACCGCAACAGCGACGGATCGATCTCGGAGATGTGCGGCAACGGCATCCGGGTCTTCGGCCGCCACCTGGCGCTGGCCGGCCTGGTCGACCCCGTCGGGCCCGTCCCGGTCGCCACCCGCGACGGGGTGAAGGTGCTGACCTTCGCCGACGGCGCGGCCGACGGCGCGATCACCGTCGACATGGGCGCCCCGAAGGTGCTCGGCGAGACCGCGGTCTCCATCGGGGAGCGGACCTGGCCCGCGGTCCACGTCGACATGGGCAACCCCCACGCGGTCGCGTTCCTCGGGGACGCGGGAGCCGGCGGGGACCTGGCCGAGGTCGGCGCCTTGATCGAGGCCCCGGTCCACGACCCGGCGGTCTACCCGCACGGGGTCAACGTCGAGTTCGTCGTACGGCGCGGGCCGGCCCACGTCGCGATGCGGGTCCACGAGCGTGGCTCGGGGGAGACCCGCTCCTGCGGCACCGGTGCCTGCGCGGTCGCGGTCGCCACCGCCCTGGCCGACGCCACGGCCGGTGGCGGGGACCGGCGCGACACCGACTACCGGGTCGACCTGCCCGGCGGCACGCTGACGATCCGCTGGACCGCCGACGACCGGGTCCTGATGACCGGACCCGCCCTGGTCGTCGCCGCGGGCACCACCACCCTCTGACCCGACCCGGGGGTCAGGCACCGCCCGGGTCGGTCAGGTGGTGGCGGGTCGGCGGCGGCGCCGGACGAGCAGCACCGGCACCCCCACCAGCAGCAGTACGACGGCGAAGGGCAGCGCCCAGCCGGCCACGGTGGCCGCGGCGACCGCCACTGCGACCAGGGCGTGCCAGCCGTCGGCGAGTCCGCCGAGGAAGCCCCGGGCCTCCTCCGGCTCCGGCGCCGGCTCGGCGTCCGTGCGCTGCACGGTGAGCGTGATCGTGGACTTCGAGGTCTGGTCGGCCAGGTAGGCCTGCTGCTGCTCCAGCGAGTCGAGATCGGCCTGGCGGCGGGTCAGCTCGGACTCGATCCGGACGATGTCGCCGATGCTGGTCGCGCGGTCCAGCAGCTCCTCGACCCGCTGCAGGCTGCGGCGCTGGGCGCGGATCCGGACCTGGACGTCGATCACCTGCGTGGTGACGTCCTCGCTGCTGGAGCTGGAGCGCTCCAGGTCGGCGACCTCCTGCAGCTCCTGGTACGCGTCGGCGAAGTGCTCGGCGGGCACCCGGATCACCATCCGCACCGAGCGCACCTCGCCGTCGTCGTCGGTACGGGTGGTCTGCTCGGTGACCTCCCCGCGGTACTGGTCGACCACCTGCTGCGCCTCGAAGCCGGACTGCTCGACGTCATCGCTGAGCAGCGCGACGTTGCCGGTGGAGATGATCGCCTTCTCGGCGACGTACCCCTCGCCGCCGCGCGCCTCCCGGTCGGCCGCCGAACCGGCTCTGGGCTCGTCGAGCGCGACGGCGCCGGCGTCCAGGCCGTCGGAGAGGTCCCCGACGGCCATCTCGGGGCCGCCGTCGACGGCCGCCGGGGCGGCGGAACCGGCGTCGGAGGAGTCCTCGGAACCGGAGCAGGCGCCGAACGCGAGCACCGGGACGAGCAGCAGCGGCATCAGGGATCGGGCGTTGGTCATATCGCACAGACGGCGCTGCCACGTGGACGGTTCCCGGACAGCCGTTCGGTTTTCCGGCAGTTGTCGCTAACCTCCCGGCCATGGAACTCTCCGGATCCTCCGCCATCGTCACCGGCGGCGCCTCGGGCATCGGCGCCGCCGCGGCCCGCCAGCTGGCCGCCAAGGGCGCCACCGTCGTGGTCGCCGACCTCCAGGCCGAGAAGGGCGAAGCGCTCGCCGCCGAGATCAACGGCGTCTTCGCCCTGGTCGACGTCACCAACACCGAGCAGATCGCCGGCGCGGTCAAGGCCGCCGCCGAGATCGCGCCGCTGCGGGCCGTCGTCAACTCGGCCGGCATCGGCTGGGCCCAGCGCACCATCGGTCGCGACGGCACCGTCGAGTCCGCGCACTCGCTGGAGGCCTTCACGAAGGTGATCGCCATCAACCTGATCGGCACCTTCGACATGGTCCGTCAGGCCGCCACCGCGATGAGCCTCAACGAGCCCGACGAGGACGGCTGCCGCGGCGCGATCGTCAACCTCGCCTCGGTGGCCGCCTTCGACGGTCAGATCGGGCAGGCGTCGTACTCCGCCTCCAAGGGTGGCGTGGTCGGCATGACGCTCCCGGTGGCCCGCGACCTCGCGGCGGCCGGCATCCGCCTCAACACCGTCGCGCCCGGTCTGATCGACACCCCGATCTACGGCGAGGGCGAGCAGGCGGAGGCGTTCAAGGCCAAGCTGGGCGAGAGCGTGCTCTTCCCGAAGCGCCTCGGCTCGGGCGCCGAGCTCGCGAGCATGGTGATGGAGTGCCTCACGAACTCGTACATGAACGGCGAGGTCATCCGCGTCGACGGCGGCATCAGGATGCCCCCGAAGTAGCACCCGGCTGCGGGGCGGGCGCGAGGGAGCGCCCGCCCCGCTCGGGGAATCACCCGGCTCGGGAGCAACCAGGGAGGAGACAGGTCGTGGTGCGCGAGGAGATGGCCCGGCACCGGCGGGTGCGTGAGCGGAGGTCCGTGGGCCCCGTCGCGCTGGTGCTGCTGATCGTGGTCGCCGGTGTGCTCGGAGCCGGCGCCATGCGCCTGATCGGATCCGGAGGCGCCGACGCCGACAGCGGCGCCGGCCCCGACGTCTGTCCCGGCCCGAGCATCGTGGTCGCTGCCGCGCCCGAGATCGCCACCACCCTCCAGGGGGTCGTCGCCGACGCCGGGTGCGACCAGGTCACCGTGAACCCGGTGGCGCCGGCGCTCGTCAGCGCCCGGGTCGCGGCCGGCAAGGACACCCCCGACGTCTGGATCCCGGACTCCTCCAGCTGGGTCGCGCGGGCCGCCACGGCCGCGCCCGAGACGCCGCAGCCGCTCGTCGAGTCGCTGGCCACCTCGCCGGTGGTGCTCGTCTCCGCGGACGGTGAGCCGCCCAGCAGCTGGCTCGAGGCGCTCTCCTCGACCGACCTGATCCCCGGGGACCCGCTGACCTCCGCCGCCGCGGCGGTCCCGCTGGTGGCGGGCTCCGCCGAGGCGCGCGCGACCGGCGTCGACCTGGCGGCCACGCTGGTCCCGCTGGCCCAGTCCCAGGCGGACGCGCGCCAGGCCGCGCCGGACGACGTGACCCGGTTGAAGAAGATCGCCTCCGCCGGGGCGGGACTGACCGCGGTCAGCGAGCAGGAGTACCTCGACACCGCTCCCGCGGGCGTCGTCGCCGCCGTCCCCGACGCCGGGACCGTGATGCTCGACTACCCGGTGCTGCTCACCACGGGCGAGGAGCGTCGCGCCGACATCGACCAGACCACCCGCTCGCTGGTGGAGGCGCTCGGCACCGACGCGGCGCGCACGGCGCTCACCGAGGCCGGCTTCCGCGCCCCCGACGGCGCCCTGGTGAAGGGCGGCGTCGGCGACGTGACCGTCCTGAGGGCGAAGGCCGAGGACGTCGGCGCGGTGCTGCGCGCGTGGACCACGCTGGTGATGCCGACCCGCGCCCTCTCCGTCGTGGACGTCTCGGGGTCGATGGACTACCCGGTCGCCGGCGACCAGACGCGGATCCAGCTCCTGATGGCGGCGACCTCGCAGGGTCTCGGGCTGTTCCCCGATGCCGCCGCGATCGGCCTGTGGGCGTTCTCCGAGCGCCTGGACGGCGACACCGACTACCGCGAGCTCGTGCCGATCCGAGGCCTCGGCGAGAAGGTGCGCAACGGCACGCAGCGCGACGCGATCCAGGCCGGCACGGCCTCCCTGGCCGGCCTCACGGGCAACGGCACGGGGCTCTACGACACCACGCTGGCGGCGTACCGGGAGGTGCTGTCGGGGTACGACCCGGACGCGTCGAACGCGGTGATGCTCTTCACCGACGGCGCCAACGACGACCCCGGCAGCATCAGCCTCCGGGAGCTGCTGGCGGAGCTGCGCGAGCTGGCGGACCCGGCCCGTCCGGTGCGGATCATCGCGATCGGCATCTCCGGCGACGCCGACGAGGACGCGTTGCGCACCATCGCCCAGGCCACCGGCGGGCAGTCCTACATCGCGAAGAACCCCGCCGACATGCCGAAGGTGTTCAGCGAGGCGATGGGCGCGCGCACCGGCTGAGGATCGGCCGGCGGTCGGGTACGGCGAGCCGTCGACCCCGAGCCACGGCTCCCGGACCGATCCGGCTACGCCACGCGCGCGACCGCGTCCTCCACGGACCCGCCGCGCACGATCGCCGCGCCGAAGACGCCGATCAGGGCCGCGAGCACCGCCATCACCAGCACCGGCGCCGTCCACGAGCCGGTGGCGTCGTGCAGCACGCCGGCGCCGAAGGTGGCGACGCTGGCGCCGAGGTAGCCGACGCCCTGGGTGAGTGCGGAGAGCTGGGAGGTGCCCTGCGGCGTCCGGCTGTGGTGGGCGACCATCGCCAGGATCCAGGTGAACGCGCCGCCGCCGAATCCCAGGAGGACGGCCCACGGGAAGCCGCCGAGGGCCAGCGGTGCGGCCAGCAGGCCCGCCCAGCCGGCGATCGTCGCGGCGGCGAACAGGACCGGCAGCGCGATCGAGCCGCGGGTCATCCGGATCAGCGTCGGCAGCGCCAGGGTGACCGGGATGCCGACGCCGGTGATCATGCCCAGCAGCAGCCCCGCCCGGGAGGCGTCGGCCCCGGCGTCGGCGAGGATCGAGCCCCACCAGCCGAACTGGACGTAGGCCTGGCCGGCCTGGATCGCGAAGCAGCCGCCGAAGGCCCAGCCGAGCGGGGTGCGGGCGACGGCGGCCAGGGTGATCGCGGGCGCCGGGCCGGCCGGCGGGTGCGTCGTCGCCGTGGGTCCGACGGTGGGTCCGACGGTGGGTTCGACCGTGGGTTCGACGGCGGGTCCTGCTGCTGACGCGGCGGCTGCGGCGGCCCGCGCGTCGGCGCGGTCCGAGCGCAGCGTGGGCAGCCACAGCACCGCCGCGACGGCGGGCACCAGCGCCCAGCAGGCCAGGCCGACCCGCCACCCGCCGAGCGCCTCGCCCACCGGCACGGTGGCCATCGCGGCGAGCGTCGCGCCGCCCACGATGGTGGCGCCGTACAGGGAGCTCACCGTCGTCGCGCTGATCCGCGAGCCCGGCTGCCTGAAGTGCCGGTTCGCCAGCGGAGGCAGCACCACGTTCCCGACGGCCACCGCGGCCATCGCGACCACGGTGGCCCCCAGGAAGACCATCGGGCTGCCGGTCAGCGCACGCCCGACCAGTCCCGCCGCGATGACGAGCAGCAGCACCACGGTGACCCGGTGCACGCCGTGGCGCAGGACCAGGCGGCCCGCCCCGAGGCCGACCACCGCGAAGCACAGCGGCGGCAGGGTGGTCAGCAGGCTGACGCCCGTCGCGGAGAAGCCCAGCTCGTCGCGGACGGTGGGCAGCAGCACGCTGAGGCTGCCGATGCCGGTACGCAACGAGAGGGCGAGCAGCAACACCGCCAGCAGCAGTACGGCGGCGCCGACCCGGTCGCTGCGCGGCCGGTCGGCGTCCGGCGGACCGGGAACGGCGGGGGAGACGGGCACCCGGTGATTCTCCCGACGCGGTGCAGGGGCCGGATAATCGGGAAGCAAACGGGGCCGCCCGTGGTTAACCTGAACGGACCCATGACGAATAACGCACACGACTTCTCCCTGCAGGCCGAGCTCGACGCGACCGAGGCGTGGGACGACGCCGAGTCCCTCGGGCTCGACGCCGATCTCGACGACGATCCGCTCGACGGCCCGCTCGACGACGGCTCCGGCGACGACCCCGAGGACGACCCCACGCTGGGCGCGATGGACCTGGCCGAGCGCCACCAGCTGCGCCGCGTCGCCGGCCTGCGCACCGAGCTCGAGGACATCACCGAGGTCGAGTACCGCCAGCTGCGCCTGGAGCGCGTCGTCCTGGTCGGCGTCTGGACCGAGGGCACGGTGGAGGACGCCGAGAACTCGATGGCCGAGCTCGCGCTGCTCGCCGAGACCGCCGGCTCCGACGTGCTCGAGGCGATCTACCAGCGCCGGCAGAACCCCGACCCGGCGACGTACGTCGGCCGCGGCAAGGTCGAGGCGATCCGCGAGATCGTGCAGGCCACCGGCGCCGACACCGTGATCTGCGACGGCGAGCTCGCCCCCTCCCAGCTGCGCAACCTGGAGGACCGGGTCAAGGTCAAGGTGGTCGACCGGACCGCGCTGATCCTCGACATCTTCGCCCAGCACGCGAAGTCCAAGGAGGGCAAGGCGCAGGTCGAGCTGGCCCAGCTCAACTACATGAAGCAGCGGCTGCGCGGCTGGGGTGGCAACCTCTCCCGCCAGGCCGGTGGCCGCGCCGCGGGCGGCGAGGGCATCGGCGGCCGTGGCCCCGGTGAGACCAAGATCGAGACCGACCGGCGCCGGATCAACGACCGGATCGCCAAGCTGCGCCGCGAGCTCAAGGCGCTGGAGGGCACCCGCGCCACGATGCGCCAGGAGCGCCGGCGCAACGAGATCCCCTCGGTGGCGATCGCGGGCTACACCAACGCCGGCAAGTCCTCCCTGCTCAACCGGCTCACCGGCGCCGGGGTGCTGGTCGAGGACGCGCTGTTCGCGACGCTGGACCCGACCACCCGTCGTACGACGACCGCCGACGGCCGCATCTACACGATGAGCGACACCGTCGGGTTCGTGCGCCACCTGCCGCACCAGCTGGTCGAGGCGTTCCGCTCGACCCTGGAGGAGGTCGCCCAGTCCGACCTGATCGTGCACGTGGTGGACGGCTCCCACCCCGACCCGGAGGGCCAGCTCTCCGCGGTCCGCGGGGTGCTCGCCGAGATCGGCGCCGGAGACCTCCCCGAGCTGGTCGTGATCAACAAGACCGACATCGCCGACCCGATGACGGTCACCCGGCTGCTGCGCAACGAGCCGCACTCGGTGGCCGTCTCCGCACACAGCGGCGAGGGGATCGAGGAGGCGATCAAGGCCGTCGAGGCCGACCTGCCCCGTCCGGGCGTCGCCTTCGACGCGCTGGTGCCCTACGCCCGCGGCGACCTGATCGACCGGATCCACAAGGACGGCGAGATCCGCAGCATGGAGCACACCGCCGAGGGCACGCGGGTGGCCGGACTGGCCACGGAGGCGCTCGCCGGCGACCTGGCGGCGTACGCCGTCTGAGCCGGTCCCCGATCGAGCGGGCGCCTGTGGAGCGTCGATGCGGCGCGGTCGGACCGCGCGGCTAGGGTTCTCGGGTGTCCGCTGAGCCCGCCGCCTCCCCCCGCTCCTCGGCCAGCAGCCCGGTCCGCGACACGCTGGCGACAGCGGTCGGCGCCCTCGGCGGCCAGCAGCGCGACGGCCAGGTGGCGATGGCGGAGGCGGTCGCCTCGTCGATGGCCGACCGGCGGCACCTGCTGATCCAGGCGGGCACCGGCACCGGCAAGTCGCTGGGCTACCTGGTCCCGGCGCTGCTGCACGACGACCGGGTGGTGGTCGCCACCGCCACGCTGGCGCTCCAGCACCAGCTGGTCGAGCGGGACCTGCCGCGGCTGATCGACGCGATCGGCACCGTGCCCGGCGTGGACACCTCCTTCGCCGTGCTCAAGGGGCGCTCCAACTACGCCTGCCTGCACCGGGTCCGCGAGGGAGCCCCCGACGACCAGGGCGAGCTGATCCAGCTGCCCGAGGGGTCGATGGGCAAGAAGGTGCTCGAGCTGCGGGCCTGGGCCGAGCAGCAGGCCGAGGACGGCGGCTCGGGGGAGAAGGACGCCGCGCCGCGGCACACCGAGAAGGAGTGGCGCCAGGTCAGCGTCAGCCACCGGGAGTGCCTCAGCGCCGCGAAGTGCCCGTTCGGGCAGGAGTGCTTCGTCGAGCAGGCCCGGGAGAAGGCGCACCGCTCGCACCTGATCGTCACCAACCACTCGCTGCTCGCGATCGACGCGATCGAGGGCGTGCCGATGATCCCCGAGTACGACACGGTGGTGATCGACGAGGCGCACGAGCTGACCGCCCGGGTCACCCAGGCGGCGACCGACGAGCTGTGGGTGGCCGAGGTGGACCGCACCGCGCGCCGCGCGGCCCGTCACGCCGACGGCGACGCCGCGACCGACCTGGGCGACGCCGCGGACACCCTGCGCGACGCCATGGCCGAGGCGCGGCCGGGCCGCTTCGACCCGGTCCCCGAGGCGATCGCGGACGCCCTCGCGCTGGTCCGCGACGCTGCCCGCGCCTGCGTCTCGGCGTTCCCGAAGCAGAAGGACGGGGAGGCCGACGCCGCCTTCACCCAGGCCAAGGGTGCCGTGCAGGAGCTGTTCGCCACCGCCGAGCGGATGGCCGCCGGCTCCGACGCCGACGTGCTCTGGATGACCGAGGGCACCGACCGGCTGCCACCGCGCCTCTGCGTCGCGCCGCTGCAGGTGTGGGGGCCGATGCGCGACAAGCTGCTGGCCGACAAGACCGTGGTGATGACGTCGGCGACGCTGATGCTCGGCGGCGACTTCTCCTCGGTGGCCACCGGCGTCGGGCTCAAGCCCACCGAGCGGGTCGAGGCCGGGTCGCCGCGCACGAAGGCGCCCGAGGGCGTGGAGCCGTGGGTCGGCCTGGACGTGGGCAGCCCGTTCGACTACCGCAAGCAGGGCATCCTGTACGTCGCCAAGCACCTGCCGCAGCCGGGCCGCGACGGCCTGGCGCAGGCCCACCTGGACGAGATCGTGGAGCTGGTGGACGCCGCCGACGGCCGCGCGCTCGGGCTCTTCTCGAGCCGTCGCGCCGCGGAGACGGCCGCCGAGGAGGTACGCCGCCGGCTGCCCCACCTCACCACGCTGGCCCAGGGCGACGCGCAGCTGCCCGAGCTCGCGCGCCAGTTCGTCGACGACCCGCACACCTGCCTGTTCGGCACGCTCGGGCTGTGGCAGGGCCTCGACGTGCCCGGCGACACCTGCCAGCTGGTGATCATCGACCGGATCCCGTTCCCGCGCCCCGACGACCCGCTGATGAGCGCGCGGCAGCGTGCCGCCGACCGGGCCGGCGGCAACGGCTTCATGCAGGTGGCGGCCACCCACGCGGCGCTGTTGCTGGCCCAGGGCGCGGGCCGGCTGATCCGGACCCACGCCGATCGCGGCGTCGTCGCCGTACTGGACCCGCGGATCGCGACGGCGCGGTACGGCGGCTTTCTCACGTCCAGCCTGCCGCCGATGTGGCCGACCACGGATCCCGCGGTGGTGCGCAAGGCGCTCGGCCGACTCGCCGGTGAGGCGCCGGCCGAGCAGACCGGCTGACCGGACCGCCGGGCCCGGTCGGCCGGGTCAGCGGATCAGCGTCGCGGTGACCGACTGCGGTTGCCGGTCGGAGAGGGAGACGCCCTGGCAGGTGGCGGTCAGCCCCTCGCCCTGGTCGCACCGGTAGCGGCTGCCGGCGTTGACGACCGTCACCTCCACCCACTGCACGGTGCCGCGGTCGAAGTCGATCCGCTTGGTCCGGCGGCCCTGGGGGTTGATGTTGAACCGGATCCGCTTCGGCGGCTTCCCGACCCGCTTGATCCTGACCACGGCGACACCGCCCTGGGCGGGGCGGGTGCCGTCCACGGTGAGCCGAAGCCGCTGCGCGCCGCTGCCGGCCTTGAACCGGAGGTGGCGGGCGGTCAGGTGGTTGAGCCGGAACTTCCTCGTGACGCTGCTCCTGCGGCGGTCGAGGGTGGCGCTCCTGAGCAGGCCGGCGTGCGGGTACCTGTTGGCCGCGCCCTCCTCGTAGGACTGCTTCGGGGTGCGGTTCGCGACCGCGAACCTCGCGAACTCCTTGTTCAGCGTCGTGCCCTGGCGGACCAGCTCGCGACGGATCGCCTGGACCGAGTACCGGGACTTGTGGCCGGGGCCGCTGTGGGCCATCGCCTCCCACAGCCGCCGCACCAGCACCGGGAGCCCGCCCTTCTCGGCGGGGAAGCGCTCGGTCAGGTACCGGAAGAAGATCCAGCTGCCGTACTGGAAGCCGGAGAGGTCGTAGGTGTCCAGCGGCTGGCCGTTGCGCCGCAGCGGGCCGTAGCGCAGGTAGGTGACGTTGTCGTTGACGTCGTCGTACAGCTCGTCCTCGACCCAGGTGGCCGTCGCCTCGAGGATCCACGCGTCGGCGTCGACGTCGTAGCCGAACTGCACCGCGTGGAAGAACTCGTGGGCGGCGGTGACCTGCAGGTTCTCCAGCGGCGTGTGCCGGGAGTAGGCGCTGTCGGTGTAGTCGTTGTCGAGCACGCAGTAGGACCAGGTCGACAGGTGCTTGGTGGCCGACCGGTCGCCCTCGATCACCGCCGGTGCATCCGGGACGCAATAGCCGTAGAGGCCCTGCGAGCTGAGCTCGGCGAGGTAGATGTCGGTCTTGTTGGAGCCGCCGTAGCCCTTGTCCGAGGGGACCGGCCGGTAGCCGGCGTTCCGGTAGGTGCCCGCGACGTTGGCCATCACGCCGAGCACGACGTCGACGTAGTCGGGGAGCCCGTTGCCGGCGACCCCCGCGTAGGCGCCGCCGGCCGATCCGTCGTCGTCGGCCGGTACGCCGTTCGTGTTGTCGGGGATGTCGCCCTCGGCGATGCCGCCCGCACGGGTGGCGGCGGTGGTGTTGACCCAGTGCACGCAGACCTCGGCGTTGCACGTGCGGTTCGGGGTGGCCGAGGGCTTGAAGCAGGCGTAGTCGTAGTAGTCGACCTGGGCGGTCGTGCAGTAGCCCGTCGGCCCGTCGCCGGCGGGGCGGGCCAGCAGTCGGGCGGCCCGCTTGCGCTGCGCGCGCGGCAGGGCGCTGGCCTGGGTGGCCAGGGCCTGCAGGGCCAGCGTCGCGTCCACCGGCGCGCCCTGGGCATCGGTGGGCGCCTCGCCGGCCTTCAGGCCCTCGACGGTCGCCAGCGCCTCCTGCGCCTGCTCGACCTCGGTCTGGGCATCGGCGGCGGGGCCCTCGGACCGGTCGCCCGGGTCGCCCGGGTCGCCCTGGTCGCCCTGGTCGCCCTGGTCGCCCTGGTCGTCCTGGCTTGTCTGGCCGTCCGGCGCGGCAGGGGCCGCATCGGCCCCGTCGGCGGCCGCCACGGCGGATGCCACCTCCGCCGGTGCCACGGGCGCGATCACCAGCGTGCCGGAGATCGCGATCAGCAGTCCGCCGAGGGCGGTTCGTCGAAGGCGCACGAGAGGCTCGGCTTTCGAGTGGGGCGAGGAGGGACGGCCTCGACCCTATGCAGGGGGTGGTGGCGCGGCCACATCCTCGTCGCCCGAGGCGTGTCGTCGGCAGCGGGTGGCGCGGCCGACGACACGCGGGGTCAGACCCGACGCAGGACGGCGGTCACCTTGCCGAGGATCGTCGCGTTGGTGCCGTCGATCGGCTCGAACGCCGGGTTGTGCGGCATCAGCCAGACCTTGCCGTCCTTGCGCTGGAAGGTCTTGACCGTGGCCTCCCCGTCCAGCATCGCTGCGACGATCTCGCCGTTCTCGGCGGTGCTCTGCTGGCGGATGACGACGTAGTCGCCGTTGCAGATCGCTGCTTCGATCATCGACTCGCCGCTGACCTCGAGCAGGAACAGCTGGCCGTCGCCGACGAGCTGCCGCGGGAGCGGGAAGACGTCCTCGATGCGCTCCTCGGCCAGGATCGGGCCACCGGCGGCGATCCGGCCGACGACGGGGACGTTGGTCGCCGTGGGGTTCAGGTCGCCGATCCCGGTCTCGTCGATCGCGGTGTCGTCGGCGGCCGAGATCGAACGGCGGGCGGCCATCACCTCGGGCAGGAACACCTCGATCGCGCGGGGACGGTTGGGGTCCCGCTTCAGGAAGCCCTTCTCCTCCAGCATGCGCAGCTGGTGCGCTACGCTCGAGGTGCTGGTCAGGCCGACGGAGGAGCCGATCTCGCGCATGCTCGGCGGGTAGCCGCGCTGCTCGATGGAGTCCTTGATGGTCGCCAGGATCCGCTGCTGGCGCGGCGTGAGCCCGGTGGCGTCGGGTGGTCCGTCCGGAAGCTCGCGGACGGCGCTCTTGGCGCCCGTTCTCTTGTCCGTCATCGGGGGTCCTCCTAGGAACCTGACTGCGCGAGGGCTGGTGGTCCGACCGTAACGTGACCGCCGCCGGCGATCAAACACGTGTTCGAAGTCGCGTGTCGTGTCGCGCCCGTCAGGCGTTCGAGCACCTCATCGAACAAAGTTTCGAACAGTCCTTGACCTTGTTCGAACACCTGCTCTAACCTCGTACATGTGTTCGATCGAACGGATGATCGACGGCCGGTTCGCAGCTCCTCCCGGAGTTCTGTCGGAGGGGCCGAGCAGAGTCCAGTTCACAGCAGATAGCCCCGAGGCTCCGAACGTCGGAGCCACTTCCCCCGGAGGTCACGATGAGCACCACCCTCACCAGCGCCAACGTCACCCGCATCGCCCGGACCGCCCGGCCCGCCCGCACGGCCCGGCCCGCGCGGGGCGGCGTCCGACTGACCCGCCGTGGTCGCCTCGTGGTCTTCGTGGTCGGCCTGCTCATCGCCTTCGGCCTCGGCATCCTGCTGGCCTCCGGATCGATCGCGACCGGCGAGCAGGGCACGCCGCAGGTGGAGGTCGTCACCGTCGCCCCCGGTGACACGCTGTGGGGCATCGCTGGCGAGGCGGTCCGGGAGACCGGCTCGTCCGACGTCCGCGCGATGATCCGGCGCATCCAGGAGCTCAACGCGCTCGACACCAGCAGCGTGTACGCCGGCCAGGAGCTGCGCGTCCCCACCGCGTGACCACCCGGCGCCCCGACGGGGCGCCCCACTGACACGTCCGTCGCCTCGACCCCGGCGGACGGGGGCCTGCCACGGCCCACGGGGAAAGACGAGGGGCGGGATCTCCACGGAGATCCCGCCCCTCGCGCGTTCGCGAGCGGTCAGCGGTAGTCGACGAGGGTCGGGGTGGCCTCGAGGGCGCGGAGGGCGGTGGGGGTGCCGGCGATGGTGACGGTGCCGTCGACGGGTTGCCAGGGGCCGTCGTCGACGCGGTAGTCGGCGGCGTAGGTGGCGTCGAGCCGTGGTCGGTACCGGGCGGCGCGGAGGTAGGTGTGGGTGAGGGTGAGGGCGGGGTACGGCGCGCCGGGGGACGTGGTCTCGCGGGTGGTGCCGTCGCCGAAGTCCCAGTGGTAGGTCGCGACGCGGATGCGGAGGTCGACGCGTCGCCCGAGGAGGGTGACGGTGCGGTCGAGGGTCTGGTCGGGGGAGTAGAAGTTGGTGGGGAGGTTGACCAGGGTGCGGCCGTCGGGCGGCTCGATGATCAGCCGGGCCTCGGGGAGCGGGAGGCGGCGGAAGGCCTCGAGGACGAGGCCGGGGGTGAGCTCGGCGGGCGCATCTTCGACCGTGGTGTCTGTCGGGCAGTAGGTGCCGTCGGAGATGGTTTCGCCGGTCGCCGGATCGGTCGTCCAGAAGACCATCTGAACTGACCCGTCCGGACAATAAGCGGGGGCGTCGCAGGTGGTTGCTCCGCCCACCGTGCAAGCCGGCAGTTCGTGATACAGCGGTGGGTTGCTGCCGCTCACCGCGGCCGTCCCGCTGGTGTCCGTGTCCCCTGTGCGCTCGTGGGCACTGACCATGAGGCCACCTTCTCCGGGGTGTACATCAGTGTCCGCGACGGCGGGTGCTGCACTGATGAATGCGATGGTGGCTCCGGTCGCGACCAGCCTCGTCCAGGTCGCCACTAACCATCACGCCAAGAACTGATGAGCCAACCATCGTTGCTCCGAGCGACTGTGTGCGTCACTCTCACGCGGTCGACGCCAAAGCGTCGCGGGCTCTGGCCGGGGCGGCGATCCACTGTTGGCTTGACGGTCACCTGGGCCACCACGATCCATCGGTCGCGATGCTCAGGAAATGGCATTGCGCTCGCATCGGTGACTGTGTGTCGACCGCCGCGGATATGCCCGCCCGCCGAGTAGACCTCGTCAATCCACTCTCGGGCGCCGGTGCACAACTTGCAGTTGGGGGCCTGCAGACTCCGCAGGAGGTCGGTGTCCCCAGAGGCCTGGGCGTATGACGCGACCTCCCAGTAGTAGGCCACGAACGCCTCGGCGCCGGCGGCGTTCTCCTTCCGGGCGGCCTCGGGGAGCGTGGGCTCCACCGGCCCCGGCTCGATGGTCGGCCTCGCGGCCGTCGGCGACGCCGGCGTACTGGGGGAAGGCGCGGGTGCCGGCTCGGCGTCGGCAGAGCAGGCGCCGAGGGCGAGCAGGGCGGCGAGCAGGGCAGCGCAGGTCGAGCGTCTCGGCACGGTTCCTCCTGGGAGTCGCCTGGCCAGTCGTGCGAAGGGAGCGGGTCGCGAAACTACCGCGATCGCTCCCGCGCCGGCGGCGTTCGGCCGGATCCCTGTGGAAAAGTGCCGCGGCCCCGGCTGTCCCCGAGGACAGCCGGGGCCGTTCGAGCCAAGGAGCGGGTCAGCTCTTCGGCTCGTCCTCCACCGCGTCGATGCAGACGACGTAGGTGCGGACGTTGACGGGGGTGTCGAGGTAGTTGGTGTAGCCGACGATCCAGCTCTTGCCGTAGCCGGCGGTGCCGACGGCGTCGGCGGTGTTCTTGTTCAGGGTGGCGACGACGCCGCCCTTGTACTTGTTGGTCTGGTAGCCGCCGCCGACGGCGAGCTTGTCACCGGGGCAGGTCGCGGTGACCTCGACGTAGCCGGGCATGTAGGTCGGGTCGGTCGGGTCGGCCTGCGCGTACGGCTTGTTGGCGGCCGGGACGGTGCCGCCCGCCGACCAGTGCGCCATGCCCGCCGAGGCGGGGTCGCCCGGGTCGCCCTTGTCGCCCTTCGGGCCCGGCGCGCCGTCCTTGCCGTCGACGCCGTCCTTGATGTCCAGCGCGTCGCGCAGCGAGGCGATGGCCCGGTCGGTCAGGTTGGCGAACGGGTTGCTCAGGTCGTAGGTGTACCCGACGGACTCGACGGTGTCGGTCGGTGCCGGGGCGTCGCCGACCTGGTTCGCCAGGACGGCGCCTCCGGCGCCGCCGATCATCGTCAGCGCGATGCCGGCGCCCGCGAGCGACAGGGCAGAGGCGATGGTGACCTTCTTCATGCTGCATTCCCCCCAAGGAGTCATGTGGGCCCGCGAGCACGGCTGCCCGCGGGTCGAGCGGTCGCGCCGTCTTCCCTGGCGCGGGCTCGGCGTCCTCATGGCCGAGCCGTCGGAGCTGCTGCTCCGGCCCTGGTGTGATCAACGGGAGCCGCTGGCCGGGGTTACATACCTGCAACTGGGTAATTGAGGCGCAAATCAGGGACAGCGGTGCGGCGCGCCTGTATAAGCGCCGTCCTCGGGCTAGCGGGAGGCGCGCTTGCCGCCCTTGGGCAGGTCCGGATCCCGCTTCGGCTTGGGCTCGGGGCCCTGGGTGATGCCCATCAGCCGGACCAGCCGCACGATCAGCATGAAGGCCAGGAACAGGCAGGCCATGGCGCCGATCGAGGCCATCGCGAGGAAGACCCAGGCGCTGCCGTCGCCGTCCTGGCGCGCCGCGGCGCCGAAGTCGATGGCGGCGTAGACGAGATAGCCCCAGGCCAGGGCGCTGAGCGTGATCCCGACTGCGAGCACCGCGTACGCCGGTCGGAACGACCGTCGCTGCCGTGCTCCCGCCCGCTTCCCCGCCACGGCGTCCATTGTTCCCGATCCCCCTGTGCGGCCCCGCCTCGGGCCATCCTCGGGCGCGGCGCGGTGGGCTTTCTTTCAGGTGCCCTCCGCAGCTCGCGACGCGCCGCGGATCGGCCCGGAAGGCGGGCTGACCTGCACAAACGTCCCTCGGTGCCGTCGTACCGAATTCTGATGAGCGCGAAACCTTGCACGCCTAGTGGTCCGGGCGTACGGTTGCCACTACATCTAGTAGTTACAGCGTTGTAGTTCTCCACATCTAGTTCACAGAACGGGTGCTGGAGTTGCACAGGTCACTGCTGGGTTTCCACAAGCAGACCGCAGATTTCCACAGGACGCCGAGAGGAGGGCCCGATGCACTGCCCCTACTGCAAGCACTGCGACACCAAGGTCCTCGACTCGCGTGTGGCCGACGACGGCGGCTCGATCCGCCGCCGCCGTATGTGCCTGTCCTGCGAGAAGCGGTTCACCACGGTCGAGGCGATGCAGCTGACCGTGCTCAAGCGGTCCGGCACCACCGAGGCCTTCAACCGCGACAAGGCGATCTCCGGTGTTCGGAAGGCCTGCAAGGGGCGCCCGGTGTCGGAGGACGCGCTGGCTCGTCTGGGCCAGGAGGTGGAGGACCACCTGCGCCAGGCGGGTAGCCCGGAGGTGGCTGCCCACGAGGTGGGCATGGCCATCCTGGCCCCGCTGCGGGCCCTGGACGAGGTCGCCTACCTCCGCTTCGCCAGCGTCTATCGCGGCTTCGAGTCGGCTGACGACTTCGAGTCCGAGATCGCCCTGCTCCGTGCGGAGCGGGCCCTCAGTCCGGCACCGCCGGGCTGACCACCAGCTACCCGGCAGGTAGTGGGGAAGCTGCCTGCCGGGTACCCAAACTCGCGCTCCGACAGTGTCGGAGCCCACCGCAACACTGATTCATGGGACTCATGCGGCATCGACAGTTCAAGCGCCAGTCGCACACAACCAGGGGAGAGCGAAGGAAAATGACGGAGACCGTGAGCAGCGCCGCGGAGACGGGGGCGACCAAGGGGCTGAAGGTCGAGCGCGTCTTCAGCACGAAGGGCGTGCACCCGTACGACGAGATCACCTGGGAGCGGCGCGACGTCGTCCAGACCAACTGGAAGACCGGCGAGACCGTCTTCGAGCAGACCGGCGTCGAGTTCCCCGACTTCTGGTCGGTCAACGCCTCCACCATCGTCACCACCAAGTACTTCCGCGGTGCCGTCGGCACCCCGGCGCGCGAGCGCAGCCTCAAGGACCTGATCGACCGGGTCGTGAAGACCTACACCAAGGCCGGCCTCGAGCACGGCTACTTCGCGACCGAGGCCGACGCCGAGATCTTCGAGCACGAGCTCACCTGGCTGCTGGCGCACCAGTACTTCTCCTTCAACTCCCCGGTCTGGTTCAACGTCGGCACCCAGTCGCCGCAGCAGGTCAGCGCCTGCTTCATCCTCTCGGTCGACGACTCCATGGACTCGATCCTGAACTGGTACAAGGAAGAGGGCTTCATCTTCAAGGGCGGCTCCGGCGCCGGCCTGAACCTCTCCCGCATCCGCTCCTCCAAGGAGCTCCTGACCTCCGGCGGCACCGCGTCCGGCCCGGTCTCCTTCATGCGCGGCGCCGACGCCTCTGCCGGCACCATCAAGTCCGGCGGCGCCACTCGGCGCGCGGCGAAGATGGTCGTCCTCGACGTCGACCACCCGGACATCGAGGAGTTCGTGGCGACCAAGGCGCGCGAGGAGGACAAGATCCGCGCGCTGCGCGACGCCGGCTTCGACATGGACCTGGGTGGCGCCGACATCACCTCGGTGCAGTACCAGAACGCCAACAACTCGGTCCGCGTCAGCGACGAGTTCATGCGTGCGGTCGAGGACGGCACCGAGTTCGGCCTGCGCTCGCGGACCACCGGCGAGATCATCGAGAAGGTCGACGCCCGCGACCTGTTCAAGAAGATCAGCCAGGCCGCCTGGGAGTGCGCCGACCCGGGCCTGCAGTACGACGACACCATCAACGACTGGCACACGAACCCCGAGACCGGTCGGATCACCGCGTCCAACCCGTGCTCGGAGTACATGTCGCTGGACAACTCCTCGTGCAACCTGGCGTCGCTGAACCTGCTCAAGTTCCTCAAGGACGACGACACCTTCGACGCCGCGCTGTTCGGCAAGGCCGTCGAGCTGATCATCACCGCGATGGACATCTCGATCTGCTTCGCGGACTTCCCGACCGAGTCGATCGGCGAGACGACCCGCGACTACCGCCAGCTCGGCATCGGCTACGCCAACCTCGGTGCCCTGCTGATGGCGATGGGCCTGGGCTACGACTCCGAGGGCGGCCGCACCATGGCGGCGACCATCACCTCGCTGATGACCGGCACGTCGTACCGCCGCTCCGCGGAGCTCGCGGCGATCGTCGGCCCCTACAACGGGTACGCCCGCAACGCCGAGGCCCACCAGCGCGTGATGCGCAAGCACCAGGCCGCCAACGACGTGGTGCGTCCGCTGCACGTCGCCGACGCCCAGGTGCACAAGGCCGCGGCCGCCGAGTGGGCCAAGGTCGTCGAGCTCGGCAAGGCCAACGGCTTCCGCAACGCGCAGGCCTCGGTGCTCGCGCCGACCGGCACCATCGGCTTCATGATGGACTGCGACACCACCGGCATCGAGCCCGACTTCTCCCTGGTGAAGTTCAAGAAGCTCGTCGGCGGCGGCTCCATGCAGATCGTCAACCAGACCATCCCGCGGGCCCTGACCAAGCTCGGCTACCAGCCCGAGCAGGTCGAGGCGATCGTCGACTACATCGCCGAGCACGGCCACGTCGTCGACGCCCCGGGCCTGAAGACCGAGCACTACGAGGTCTTCGACACCGCCATGGGCGAGCGCTCGCTCAAGCCCATGGGCCACGTCAAGATGATGGCCGCCTGCCAGCCGTTCCTGTCCGGCGCCATCTCCAAGACCGTCAACCTGCCGGAGTCGGCGACGGTCGAGGAGATCGAGCACGTCTACATGGAGTCGTGGAAGCTCGGCCTCAAGGCCACCGCGATCTACCGCGACAACTGCAAGGTCGGCCAGCCGCTGGCCGACGGCGGCGGCAAGGCCAAGAAGGACGCCGCCGACAAGGCCGCGGCCTCCGAGGCCGTCGTGGAGAAGGTCGTCGAGAAGGTCGTCTACGCCCCGACCCGCAAGCGCCTGCCCAAGTCCCGCCAGGCCCGGACCACCTCGTTCACCGTCGCCGGTGCCGAGGGCTACATGATCTCCGGCGCCCACGACGACGACAGCCTCGGCGAGATCTTCCTCAAGCTCGGCAAGCAGGGCTCGACCCTGGCCGGCGTGATGGACGCGTTCTCGATCGCGGTCAGCATCGGCCTGCAGTACGGCGTGCCGTTGGAGACCTACGTCTCGAAGTTCACCAACCTGCGCTTCGAGCCGGCCGGCCTCACCGACGACCCGGACGTCCGGATGGCGCAGTCGATCATGGACTACGTCTTCCGCCGCCTGGCGCTGGACTACCTGCCCTTCGACGAGCGTGCCGCCCTCGGCATCTACTCGGCAGAGGAGCGCCAGCGCCACCTCGAGACCGGCTCCTACGAGCCCGTCGAGGAGACCGGCTCGGCCTCCGAGCTGGTCGAGGCCGCGCCGAAGGCCCCGAAGACCACGGTCGCCCCGGTCACGGTCGAGATCGTCACCGACGAGGACGACGACGAGGACCCCCTCGCCGACGCCCCGCAGGTCGCCCGCACCACCGCCGAGCTCCTGGAGAAGATCAGCGGCCACGCCGTCGACTCCCCGCTCTGCATGACCTGCGGTACCAAGATGCGCCCCGCCGGCTCCTGCTACGTCTGCGAGGGCTGCGGCAGCACCAGCGGCTGCAGCTGATGTCGTCGGACATTCGATGACCGGCTGAACCGGTCACGAATGTCCGAGGATCGGTCACGAATGTCCAGGTTCAGGTCAATCCGGACATGGCGACCCTGAAGCACCACCAGAGGGCCCGGCCCCGCTTCGGCGGGACCGGGCCTTCTGCACGCTTGGGGGACTCCGCACCAGGTCGGCTCCGACTGTTCGAGCGCTGCTGCGCACGTCGTGCGGCGGCTTGACGGAGGCATGCCCGAGTTCCGCAGGACGATCGGCGTACGGTCACGCTCCGCGTGACGATCCGCACCCGGGGCCTGGGCTGGCCTGTAACACGCTGTTGCACGCGCTGGTCGGTCGTTGAGGGCGCTTCGATCCCGTTGGAACGGGCTGGAAGCAGCGCCAACGGCCTGTCAGAGCACGCAGCAGCGTGTTACATGGGCCCTCCGCACGGCGGCGCAGACCCGGAGGCGGGTCGTGTGCCCCACACCCCGGCATAGCGGGTTCTCGGGCACACGACCCACCTCACGCGCCCGCACGAGCACACCCCGTAAGCCGAACCCCACGTGGGGACGTCGCAGGACCGCGCCTGCATCGGCGGTGGCCGCGTCCCGCAAGGGCCGTCCGGAGGTGCGTTCCGGGACGGGATCGCCTTACGGCACCGCGGGGGAGTTCCTTCGCGCGCAACTTTCTGGCTCACGAGGAGCCAGCGACCTGACGGCGTCGGCTGCCAGATCTGCCGGACATTCCGTGACCGGGAGTTGGCCATGGATGGCCGACGACAGCTGATCCGAGCAGCAGGAGGCCAGGTCCCGCTTCGGCGGGGCCGGGCCTTCCGGCGCACCGACCGTCCACTCAGGCGCGGGGCCCGCGATGGTCGTGTGCAGGGCGAGCGCGACAGCGCCGACCGGACCGATGACGGTGTCCGGACTCATCCCCGCGGTGGATCGGTCTCATCCCGGGGGCGGTTGTGGACACGTGCCACGGATCGACAGTCTGGCGCGGTCGGGTCTCGGTCGTGCGTGATCGGAGTGCACCATGCGTCGCTGTGCCGTTCTGGTTGTCTTGCTGCTTGCCGCCACGCTGGGGCTGACGGCGGTCCCTGCGTCCGCCGCTGCGCGCCTGCCGGACCTGCGGGTCTCATCGATCTCGGCCCCGAGGACGATGGTCTCGGGCGCGACGGTCGCCTTGAGCGCGAAGGTGCGCAACGGAGGCACTGCGCGGGCGGCCAGGTCCATGGTCCGGTGGTATCTCTCGACCGACCGTCGGGGTGGGCGCGGTGATCACCTGCTGGCCAAGCGGGCGGTCCGCAGGCTGGGGCCGTCCCGCGCAGCGCGGGTCACGGTGACCGCGCGGGTGGCGAGGTCGGTGCCGGAGGGCCGGTACTTCGTGGTGGTGTGCGCCGACGCGCGCGGCACGGTGCGCGAGTCGCGCGAGGGCAACAACTGTGCTGCCTCCAAGGCTCGCTCCACGGTCGTGCCCCCGCCGGCTCCCCCCAGGGAGGACGCGCCGTCCGATGAGTGGTGGGTGGCGCCCACGCGGGTGCGTACCGGGCAGGTCTTCGAGTTCGCCGTCCGCATCGACGGCGGTGGCGCCGCGGTCTCGACGTCCTCGCTCGAGCTGACCGCGCCGACCGAGGGCGAGCAGGTGTCTCCGCCGTCCGACGTCACGCTCGCCGATGGGAGGGCGACGGTGGCCACGGGTGCGGTCGCGGCGGGTGACGAGACCTGGGTACGGCTGCGCTGGCGAGCGCCGGCCGGGATCACGGTGCTCCGGCTCGACGCGACCCGCACGGTCGATGGTCGGCGGGACAGCGCCGTGGCCGAGGTCCGGGTCGTTGCCGACCCCGGGGGTACGACCTTCGCCGACAACCTGGCCACCGTTCGCACCACCCGCGCCGCCACGACGAGCCCAGCGGGCGTCGCGGGGCGGGGGCTGCTCTGCTGGACCGCGATCGGGCACGGCACGGCACGTACCGTTCCCGAGTTCGCGACGGCCCGCGCGCAGGCACAGGACCTCGTCGCCGCCCAGATGGTCGAGGCGCATGCCGACGAGTGGCGGTCGCTGCCCGCGATGGGCGACGCGGACCTCATCGACGACCTGGTCCTGATGGCGCTGGTGGACCAGCGGCCCGCTGCGGCGCTCGCCGCCGCGCTGCGGGGGATGGAGCTGGCGCCCGACGATGCGGTGCACCTGACCAACGCCGCAGTGGCGGCCATCCAGCTCGACCACTCGGAGTGGGCCGTCGCGTTCACGGAGCGGGCGGGCGGGCTGCCGCTCCCGCCCGCCGTCGGCGCCGATCCGGAGGGGCTCCGTCTCGCGACGATGGGGCATGCCTGGGGGATGATGGGGGACTACGGACGGGCCGAGGCATCGATCCGGCGTGCGTTGGCCCACGACCCGACCAACCCTCTCATCCACCAGCAGCTCGGCGAGCTGCTGCGCTGCCAGCCCGACAAGGCGGGAGCGCTGCCCCACCTGCGCCGGTCCGTGCGGGTCGACGATGGCGCCGACCCGGTCGTGAGCGAGATCGCCGGTTCCCCCGAGCTCGGTCGGAGCTACCGTCCGGCGACCGAGGTCTACGACCTGTCCGGAGCGACCGATCTCACCGCGACGGTCCCGGCGCTGAACGTCACGCTCGACCAGTTCGTCGGCCTCAGCGATGCCACCGGTGCCGACGGCAACGGCTACTACCAGGCGGCGTACGACGCCGTTCGGGCCGAGCACTCCGCTGTTCGGAGCCGACGCTCGGAACGGCAGGCGGACTACTTCGCCGTGCGGGCCGGCTTCCAGCCGGTGCAGGTCCAGGACATCCAGAACGTCCTCACCCGGACCGAGTACCAGTTCGACCAGCCGCTGCTGGATGCGAGCGAGGCGCTGTGGCAGGCGCAGTCGGCGCTGCTCGACTGCACCGCCTGGGCGGGGAGGACGTACCTGTGCGGGGGCCAGGAGAGTCCGACCGTCTCCTGTGCCAACGCGCGGATGGTGTTCGCCGACTGGCTGCCGCGCGCCCAGGTGTACAGGGAGCGGCTGCTCACCTGGCTCGACCTCTACTGGAAGCACGCCAGCGGCCTGCGCGCCACGCTCGCGACGCCGGAGGCCCATGAGCTGGCGGGCGAGGTCGCCCAGGACACGATGCTCGGCCGGGTCGAGACCTTCCTCTGGTACGTCGAGAGCGCCTCGTCGGCGCTGGGTCGGCACCGCGACGAGACCGACTCGTGCTTCGGCAGCGAGGCGCCCACCCCGGAGCAGCAGGTCGACGTCGAGGTGGTGGGCGGGGCGCCGAGCGTGTGCACCGACGACGCCAAGCGGATCGGCGGTCAGATCGATCTCAAGGTGGTCACCTTCAAGGTCACCTGCGAGAAGTGGAGCCTCGAGGCCGCCGCCCCGCTGGTGCCGGCCCTGGCCGCGTTCGCGAAGGTCGAGGTGACGTGGGCGGGCAACGGCGCGACGTACTACGTCGGGGTGAAGTCCTCCCTCCCGGACGCGCCCGTGGCCTGGGAGCAGGCCCTGTACCTGGAGACGAAGGTCCGCAACGGTGCGGTCGAAGTGACCGACTTCGGCGGCGAGGCTGGACTGGCGTACGAGGCGGGTGTCGGGATCGTGGTGCAGTACGCCGACGACGACAAGGTCAGGTTCAGCGCCATGGCGGCCTACGCGGACGAGCTGAAGGGGCAGTGACGTGGGGCCTGTCGCACGGCGCGGCGACTACCGCGCGATCAAGTGGCGCACCGCTGAGGGCCCGCTGTCGGGCGGAGTGCCGCACCGGCGAATGGCAGCCGGGCGGCGAGCCCGCCGACCGTCGGCGCGGGCGCTGTGCGGGGCATTGAGGCGGCTGGTCGGGCTCAGGGCGAGCAGGTCAACCCCAGGCACTGGGCGGGCTCGCCGTTGTTCCGCGCCACGTTGCCCCAGGCGCGCACCGGCGCCCACGCGACGATGCCCCAGGCGGTGTTCCAGGCCGCGTAGTTCTCCGCCAGCGTCGTGCGGGTGGCGCCCGCCTCGACCCAGATGCCGTCGACGCCGTTGGCGATCGCCCGGTTCTTCTTCACGAGGCTTCCGGTGACCGTGCCGTCGAGGTAGATGCCGGTCTCTGACGCCTTCTTGGCGGTGTTCCCGACGACCCGGTTCCCGCTGGTGCCCCCGGTCAGCGCGAGGCCGGACCTGCCGGCGCCGACGACGGTGTTGCGCTGGATCAGGTTGCCCGTCGACTCCACGCCGTCGGACAGGATCCCGAACCAGGCGGGGCCCGTCACGACGTTCCTGACGACCTTGGTTCCCGTGGCTCGGACGATGACGCCCCACGTACCGCCGTAGATCCGGTTGCCGGCCAGGACCGTGCCCCGCGAGTAGTCGACGATCAGGCCCGTGCTGCCCGTGGTCGTGACGTGGCGGACGAGATTGTCGCTGCCGTAGGAGACCGAGAGCGCCACCCCGTTCCCCTTGAGGGTGACGTCCTCCACGACGCTCCGGTTCGTGATGTCCAGCCAGATGCCGTTGGTGAACTGCTGGATCCGCCCGCCCCCGGTGATCGTCACGTCGTCGTACGGCTGGTGCACGTAGATGCCCCACCGCAGGGGCTCGTACCCCGGACCGGTGCCGTCGATCGTGTGCCCGTTGAGGTCGATCGTGATCCCGCTCGCTCCGGCCACGAGGCCGTTGCCCGGGCAGTTGTAGAGGTCGTTGCCCACCACCACGTCGGACGTGATCACCTGGCCGCACGACACCTTCGTCGGGTGGCCGCTGCCGGCCACCGCCGGCGGCGGGGCCCCAACGACCATCAGGGACAGGGCGACAGCGACCGCGCCGACCAGCAGGTGCCTGCTTCCGATCCCGATCTTGCTGCTCATGGTGGTCCCCTTCGTCGCGGACTTGTCTCGGAGGTCGCCGGCAAGCCCGCTGATCCGGAGCCGACGGTGAAAGCCCCCATCCCACGCTCACGCCGAGTCGCTCGGCGGCCCAGGGCCCAACGGCCACAGAACCGGGCCGTTGGGCTCGGGGACGGCGTCAGTACCGGTTGCGGATCGCCCGCTGCAGCTCCTTGGGGTCCTCCCACATCCGCTGGACCTCCTCCAGCGTCCGCCCCTTCGTCTCCGGGATGAACCGGGCGTTGAACCACAGCGTGACGCCGCAGAAGCCGGCGAACATCAGGAACGCGGTCGAGGTGCTGGTGAACTCCACGACGCTCAGGAAGAACTGCGTGACCAGCCAGGCCGCCATCCAGTTCAGGGCGGTCGCGGTCGCGACGCCCTTGCCGCGCACCTGGGCCGGGAAGACCTCGTTGATCACCGTCCACACGATCGGGCCGAGCGAGAAGGCGAAGCTGGCGATGAAGACGACCATGCCCACCAGCGCCAGGTGGCCGGCGTTGCCGGGCGCACCGCTGGCGGCGTCCGAGGTGGTGACCTTGTCGAGACGGAAGAACGCGCCGGCGACCAGCAGCAGGCTGAGCAGCATGCCCCAGGACCCGATGGTGAGCAGCGGCTTGCGGCCGAAGCGGTCGACCCAGAAGACCGCGACGAGGGTGGCGACCACGTTGACGCCGCCGACGGCCCACAGCGTGGCCAGGCTCTGCTGGGTGGGGGAGTCGAAGCCGGCGGCCGCGAAGATGACGTTGGCGTAGTAGATGATCGCGTTGATGCCGCTGAGCTGCTGGAGCACGGCCAGGCCGGCGGCCACGACGAGGGGCTTGCGCCACCGCGCGGAGAAGACCTCGCCCCAGTCGGCCTGCTCGTCGGCCGCGATCGCCTCGGAGATCTCGCGGATGCGCGTCGCGGGATCGGCCTCGGGCTCGGCCCGGCGCACGACGTCCTCGGCCTCCTCGATCCGGCCGACCTTGACGTACCAGGTGGCGGAGTCGCGCAGCGGCACGATCGCCAGTACCAGCAGGACCGCCGGCAGGGCGGCGATGGCCAGCATCACCCGCCACGTCGAGTTCTCGATCAGCAGGTAGTTGGCCCAATAGGCGAGGAAGATCCCGACCGTCACGGCCATCTGGTACATCGAGACCATCCGGCCGCGATCACGGGCGGCGGCGTTCTCGGAGCCGTACAGCGGACCGGCGACCGACGCGATGCCGACGCCGGCGCCGAGCACCAGCCGGCCGATGGTCAGTACGACGGTCCCGGGCGCGAAGGCCTCCAGCAGTGTGCCGACGACGAAGATGGCCGCCGCGAGCATCAGCGCCGCGCGCCGGCCGAGCCGGTCGGCGATGACGCCGGCCGCCAGGGCGCCGACCATCGCGCCCAGGGTGACCCAGCTGGTGATGATCTCGATGACCAGCGTGCTCGGGTCGAAGTCCTCCTTGATCCCGCCCAACGCCCCCGAGATCACGCCCTGGTCGTAGCCGAACAGCAGGCCGCACAGCAGCAGCACCAGCCCGACGGCGTACACGTAGCGGCTGGTCTTGGCCGGCCGGTCCATCTGCGTTGATGTCACCCGAGACTCCTGCCCTCAGGCAGGATCGTGGCACAGGAGCGACGCGCCGGGAACCGTCGAAGTGGGGTGGTTCGGCCCGGAGGCCGGCCGTCAGGGATGGGCGGAGAACTTCTCGCAGCCGACGAAGCGGTCCCGGGGGTCGCGGCCGTCGCCGCGGTAGACGCGGTCGTGCCCCGGCCCGCAGCGGATCACGTCGCGGCGACCGTCCACCCCCACGAACACGGCGTCGGAGCCCCGGCCGAGGCGCACCGTGTCGGCGCCGGAGCCCAGGTACACGACGTCGCCGTCGGGCCCGCCGACCACGACGTCCCGGCCGGCCCGGTCCTCGAAGGTGTTGGTGCCGGGGCCGCCGACCAGCGTGTCGTCCCCCGGACCTCCGACGAGGATGTCGAACCCGGGGCCGCCGGAGACCAGGTCGTCGCCCGGTCCGCCGAACCCGAGGTCGCCGCTGGGCCCTTCGAGCAGCGGGTTCGGGCCGAGGTAGAGGTCGTCGTCACCCGTGCCGCCGTAGACGCGGTCCGCCCCGCGCAGGGAGCGGATGACGTCGTCGCCGGCGTGGCCCCGGATCAGGTCGCCGGCGTTCGTGCCGCGGAGCACGTCGTCCCCCGGACCGCCGTCGATCGTGACGGCCACGACCGGTGGTGCGGCGCCGAGGAGCAGGCCGGTGACCCCGGCGGCGACGACGGCACGGATCCAGAGCATCGTAGTCCTCCCGGGCCTCAGCGGTCGGCGAGCACCACGGGTGGGGGTGCGTAGTAGAGCGATGGCTCGGCGGGCAGCGGCACCCGCCAGATCCTGCTGGCGCGCTCGCAGGCGCCGCTGAGGTCGCAGCGCAGGATCGCCGCGCGGCCGGCGTCGCTCTGCGCCAGGGTCAGGAAGTGAGCGTCGTCCTCCCAGACCGCGTGCCAGTCGAGGCGGCCGGTGATCGTGGCCTGGCGCCGACCGGTCCGCCCGTCGGCCACCCACCACCGGTCGGTCCCGGCGGCGTCGAAGTAGACCGGAGCCGCGACCACGTGCTCGCCGTCGGCGGTCCACTGGTGCGGGTGCAGCCGGCAGCTGCGCCACAGCGTCCGGCTCGGGCGCGAGAGCACGGCGACGCGGTTGCAGAACTCGCCGCGGCGAGGAGCGCTGAGCACGACCTTGTCCTGGCGCGTGTCGGCGTCGATGGCCGCCTGCCCGTGGATGCGCCGCAGCGTGTCGCGCCGGTAGTTCCACCACTGGGTGGCCGGGTCGCGCCAGTGGGCCCTCCGGCCGAGCAGGACGCGGGAGTCGGTGACCGCGGCGAGGGTGGCCAGCCTTAGCTCGCGGCGCGCGACGGTCCGACCGGACCGTGGGCGCACCACCGAGACCACCGACCGCACCTGCAGGCTGCCGGGCCAGGACTGGATCGCCAGCCGCCGCCCGCTCGGCGACACTCGCGCCTCGATCCAGTTCCGCGACCGGATGATCCGGCGCCGCTCCCCGGCGCGGCTGACGAACGTGAGCACGACCCGGCGCCGGGGTCCGACGTTGTAGTCGCGGACCACGTAGCCGCCGGCCACGACCCACAGGGCCTCGTGCCGGCCCCGGGTCGTCGCCGGCACCCGGCGGTCGCCGTCGCGGATCGTGTCGCGCACCAGGTAGGCCACCGAGGGGTCGTCGCCGCGCGGCAGCGCCGCCGGGTCGATGTGCGGCGCGCCCCGGCCGACGGCCGGTGACGCGGTGAGCAGCGCCGCCGCCACGACCAGTGCCACGGCGACCGCGAGTCGACGCCGACCCGAGCTCCTCATGTCTCGATCTCTACGCCGCCGCGGTGCCGGAGGGCAGGGGCGTCGGTCAGCGGGCGGTGGGGACCAACGGCCCGACCCGCGCGGAGCGTTCCGCCTGGGCCGCTGCTCGTCGGAGGGTCGACAGGGTGCGTCGGGTCTAGCGGCGTACGCGCCAGCGCAGCCGGCTGACCGAACCCCGGTTCCCGAATCGGTCCACGCCGTACGCCCGGAGGTCGTGGGTGCCCGGTCCGACCCGGAACCGGACCGTCGCGTCAGTCACCGGACGCCGGGCGCTGCCGCCGCACCGGCGCCACTCGCCCCGGTTCAGCGAGCAGTGCAGGACCGCGGGCTCGTCGGAGCGCATCGCGACCTCCTTCACCCCCGAGCGCCGCCCGTGGAGCTCCATCGTCCGGGTGGCATGCCCGCGGAAGGCGACGAACGGTGCGGTGCCGTCGACGTAGAACCTTCGGGACGCGGTGGCGGTCAGTGCGACCCGGTCGGTCCCGCGCACCGTCAGGGTGTGGTGGCCGTCGGTGATGCCGGTGAGGACGAGGGTCGCGCCGCAGGGCGACCACTCGCCGCGGTCCATCCGGCACTCCTGGGTGGTCAGCGGCTCGTCGGGTGCGATCGCGAACGACCGCTTGCGCGTCGCACGCCGCTCGGGCGGCGACACGGCGATGGTCGGCGGCGTCACGTCGTACTCGAAGGTGTCCTCGAGCGTGCCGACGTTGCCGACGAGGTCGATGGCGCGCACCCGGAAGTGGTAGGGCCCGCTGCCCGCGGTCGGCGTCAGCACGGCCGATCGTCCGCACGGCTGCCAGTCGGGCTCGGCTCCGGTCGGCGTCAGGCTGCACTCGGTCGTGGCCGGGTGTGGCTCGACCTGCAGCCAGCGCCATGTCAGCGGGGCGTCGTCGGCGCCGACGAGCTCCGCAGGGGCCGCACTGAAGCGGTTCGCCAGGAACGCCGGCTTCGTGCCGTCGACGGTGAAGCCGAAGGTGTTGGTGAGTCCCGTCGTCGTGTCGGGGAGGATGCTGCGGACCCAGAACGTGTGGCCGCCGTCGGCCACCCCGGTGTACGCCGCCGGACTGGTGCACGGCTGCCACGCCTTCCCCTCGAGCCGGCACTCGTAGGTCACGCCGGGGACTCGCGAGGCGAACGCGAACGACGCCGCGGGGCCGGTGAGCGTGGCTCCGTCGATCACAGGGGCATCGGGATGGCGCTGGTAGGTGAACGACCGGGTGACGGTGGTGGTGTGCCCCGCCTCGTCGGTCGCCGTCACCGCGAGGACCCAGCTGCCGAACGACAGCGTCGGGTGGTAGGGCGTTCCGGCGGAGCAGGCGTCGCCGCTGTGGTAGCCGGCGGCGCTGGTGATCGTGCACCGGACCGTCACCGCGGAGGCGCTGTCGGAGACGACGATGTCCCAGTAGGGCGGCCGCACCTCGGGGTAGAACGCGGGGTCGCCCTCGCCGCCGTCGGTCGGCGCGACCGTCAGCGTCGGCGGAGAGTGGTCGACGACGATGGTGGTGGACGCGGACAGGCCGTTGACATCGAGACGGACGGTGTGGACGCCCTCCGTCAGGCCGGAGACGTCGTAGGTCGCCGGCAGCGAGGTGGCGATCCCGGCCGGGCGGTCGTCGATGGTGAAGTCGAACGCGGAGGCCGAGACGAAGCCGGTGGCGTTGAAGGTCGCGCTGGAGTCGACCACGCGGGGGCTCGCCCACACCTGTAGCTCGGAATCGGCTTCGGCGGCGGGTGGATCGGTCACCCCGATGGCGCCGAGGAGGAGCGCGGACGCGACTACCAGAGATCGTCGACGTCGCCTCACCGTTGTTCCCCCCTCGGCAGCGGTCCGTCGGCTGCGCGCGGACGTTAGCACGGCCGCGCAGGCGGGCCGCCGGTAGCGGAGGAGGGCCGGACTAGCCCACATTCAAATGTGGCCTTTATCACACGTCAAGATGCCTTCTGGCCTGCGAGTTCCACTTTCGGCGACCCGGATCCGCGCTGTTTGGCGGCCGGAGCGATTTCAGGTGGCCTCCGACGTCACCTACCGTCGTTGGCGCGCACGTGGTTCGCCGGCTAGGTCCGGTGGCTCGTCCCGCCGCCGACTCGCGGTGGCCCCCAAGGCGGTGGCCCCGATGGTGGTGGCCCCGACAGGAGGGGCCGGTTGGGCGAGGAGCGTGGCGCGAGCCGCGAGGCATGGGGCCGCAGTTCGGCCTGCCTCGGGCACCCCGAGTCACCGCCGGCGGTGAGCGCTGCCCGGACACACCCTACGAGTGAGGAGACGCATGCCCATGCGTGCCATCACCCGCGCCGTGCGAGGCGGCGCCACTTCCATCGTGGCCGGCGCGCTCGTCGTCGGCCTCGCCGCGGCGGCCACCGCCGACCCGACCGACCCGTCGACCCCGACCGCGGAGCCGACGAGCGATCCCACTGTCACCACCGAGCCGCCCGCCCCGGACGCGAGCGTCCCGGTGGTCGACGACCGCATCGCCGTCCGCCTCAAGGTCGGCCGCAAGGCCCGCGAGCGCGTGAAGACCGACGCCGCCCGTCCCCAGGGACTGCTGGAGGACGCCGGCGTCCGGGTCGACGGCGACGACAAGGTGCGCCTGGTCCGCGACGGCCGCACGGTCCGCTCCGCCGAGCGGCGCGAGCTGCGCCAGGGGGACCTGGTCAAGGTCGTCCGGGTGCGCCACATCAACCGCGTCCGCACCGTCGACGTCGACCACGGCCAGCGCACCCGGAAGGTCGCCTCGCTGGCCCCCGGCAAGCGCAAGGTCGCGCAGCGCGGCCGCGACGGCGTGCGCAAGATCCGCGTCCACAGCGAGTGGCGCAACGGCCGCCGCCTCAGCCGTGAGGTGCGCACGCGGTGGGTCCGCAAGCCCCAGCCGCGCGTCGTGCTGGTCGGCCAGGCGCGGCGGAGCGTCTCGGGCACCGGCGGCCTGAACTGGGCCGGCCTCGCCCGCTGCGAGTCCGGTGGCAACCCCCGCGCGGTCAACCCCGCCGGCTACTACGGCCTCTACCAGTTCGACCTCGGCACCTGGCGCAGCGTCGGCGGCGCCGGCATCCCCAGCCAGGCCTCGGCGTCCGAGCAGACCTTCCGGGCCAAGAAGCTCTACGCCGCACGCGGCCGCTCCCCGTGGCCCTACTGCGGTCGCTTCCTCTGAGGTAGGCGGTTCCACGCCAGCGACGGCCCGGCCCGGGGTTCCCGGGCCGGGCCGTCGGGCGTCCGGCGGCCCAGGGTCGGCGCGCGTCCCGCCCGCCTACCCGTCGCGGGCGCCGGCAGGCTCCGGGGCGTCGTCCGAGCCGGCGAACCACCGTGCGACGACGACGTCGGTGGAGGAGTGAGCGATGATCGAGACCGCGATCGTCACCGCCGCCAGCTCGAAGAGCTGCGTCGCGTGCGGGGAGCCCGAGGTCAGCACGAGCAGGCCGTAGGTGACCGAGGCGAAGCCCTTCGGTCCGAACCACGCCGCGGCCATGAACTCGCGCCTGGGCAGCTTGCCGGGCAGGGCGACCCCGAGCGCCACCGGCCGCACCACCACCAGCAGTACGACGACGAGCGCCCACCCGGCGGCCCCGATCCCGGTGAACAGCGACACCGAGAGCAGCGCGCCGAAGACGAGGATCGCGGCCAGCTTGACCAGCTCGGCGACCAGCTCGCCGAACTGCTCGAACGCCTGCTGCATCTGCGGGGCCACGGCCACCACGGTCGCGCCGGCGGTGAAGGCGGCCAGGAACGCGTTGGCATGGGTCAGCTCGCAGGCGGCGAAGAGCACCAGGCCGATCGCGAACACGTTGAGCGGCTGGTACCGGCCGTGGGCGCTGAACCAGCGCGAGGCCTCGAGCTTCAGCAGCACCCACGGGATGACGAAGCCGAACGCGACACCCAGCGCCAGCTCGCCGAGGATCACGGCGAGGTGCGGGCTGTCGTGCTCGGAGACCGCGATCAGCAGGATCACGACCGGCAGCGCGAGCCCGTCGTTGAGCCCGGACTCGACGTTGAGCAGGGTGCGCAGCCGGGCCGGGATCTCGTGGCGGCCCACGATCGCCTCGGCGAAGACGGGGTCGGTCGGCGCCAGCACGGCGGAGAGCAGCATCGCCTCCACCCAGCCCAGCCCGACCAGCCAGTGCGCGGCGAGCGCGCCGAGCGCGAACGTGACCGGCAGGCCGATGGTCAGCGCCCGTCCCGGCAGGTGCCACACGTTCGCCAGCTGCGCCCGGGTGGCGTGCATGCCGTCGGTGAAGAGCACCGCGAACAGCGCGACCTCGGCCAGGTCGATCACCAGCGGGTCGGTCGGGCTGATGTGCAGCCAGCCGAAGCCGCCGTCCCCGATCAGGAAGCCGGCGGCCAGGAAGACGACCGCCGTGGACAGGATCGAGCGGTGCGCCCGCCCGGAGACCAGGACGGCGACCATCAGGGTCAGCGCGAACGCGACGAAGAGCTCCATCCCACCTCCGCTCGAGCGGCCGGGCCGACCGCGTCCTGCCTATGCTCTCGCGCCGCGGTCGCGCAAGGCGGCCGATCGGGGAGCGGGACGTCCCGGGTGCCGGGCTCAGGTTGTGCAGCGCCGTACCGATGGGGTGGGACAAGGACCACCGCAGTGATGCGCGTGATCGATCCCGAGGAGACCGACGCATGAGCCTGACCATCGACCGCGCCCCCGTCGCCGCGCCCGCCGCAGGGGGGCAGGCTGTCCCGCCGTCCCCGGAGGGTCCCGAGGACGCGGTACGCCGGCCGCTCGCCTGGCTCCCGCGCGGAGTCCGGCTGTCGGAGGAGGAGTTCCTCCCCCGACACCGGATGATCGCGCTCGTCGCCTGGTGCCACATCCCGCTGCTGGCGGCGCTCGCGTTGCTGTGGAACCCGGCGGGTGCCGAGCACCAGGCGCACGGCGGGGGACTGTGGACGGTGTTCGCCGGCCTCGGTCTGATGGCCGTGCTGCTGCGGGTGGGGCAGCAGGCGAGCGATCAGGCGCTCCGGGCCGGTGCCGTGTCCAGCGCCCTCGTGCTGTCGTCGGTGCTGCTGGTGCACATCTCCGGTGGCATGACCGACATGCACCTGCACTTCTTTGTGACTGTCGCCCTGGTCGCGCTGTACCAGATGTGGACGCCCTTCCTGCTGGCGATCGGCATCGTCGCGGTCCACCACGTGGGCATGGGGCTGGCCGCCGCCGACATGGTCTTCTCCGACCCGCGGGCGCGGGCGCACCCGGTCGTGTTCGCGCTGCTGCACGCCGTGCTGCTGCTCGGGGAGTGCGCCGCGCTGGCCGCGGGCTGGCGGGCCACCGAGAAGGCCGAGGAGGCCCGTCGGACCCAGCAGGCGCGCGCCGAGGAGACCGCGGCGGCACAGTCCTTCGCCGAGCGTGAGCTCGCCCAGCAGCAGGCGGAGGCGGCCGAGGCCGCCCGGGCCGAGCTCGACGCCCGCCGCGAGCGCGCGGACGTGCTGGCGCAGCGGATGACCGTGCTCCACGCCGCCGGCGAGTCGTTGCGCTCGGGTGTGGCCGAGTCGGAGTCCGTGATGGCGGGCCTGGTCACGTCGGCCGCCGAGATCGAGGGTGCGGCCGGCGGCGTCTCGCAGGTCGTCGGCTCGGCGCACGCCAGCGTCGCGCACTCCCGCGAGGTGGTGGCGCGGCTCGAGGAGTCGGTGTCGCAGATCGCCACCATCTCCCAGACGATCGCCGGCATCGCCGCTCAGACGAACCTGCTCGCGCTCAACGCCTCGATCGAGGCCGCGCGGGCCGGGGACGCGGGCCGCGGGTTCGCGGTCGTCGCCGGCGAGGTGAAGGACCTCGCCGCGGAGACCTCGCGGGCGACCGCCTCGATCGAGTCGGTGCTGGCGCAGGTGCGCGCCGGCACGCAGGACGTGCTCTCGGCAGCGGCCGAGATCGCCGACGTCTTCTCCTCCGTGGCGGGTGCCCAGGAGTCGATCGCGCGACTGGCCACCGAGCAGCTCTCCGCCGTCGACCAGGCACGCACCGCCATCGGCGGCGTCGCCGCCACCACCCATGAGGTGACCGCCGAGGTCGAGAGCCTGGCGGCCGGGGCCTGACCCCTGTCGTGGGTCAGGGCGCGGCGGGCTCCGGTGCCTCCGCACCTGCGGGCGGCGTGGGCGGCGCCGGCCGCGCCGTGCGCGCCACGCCGTCGAAGTAGGCGTAGGTCATGGCCAGGGTGGTGAACGGGACCAGCAGCCCGGCGACCACGCCGGGCACCAGGTTGACCAGCACGAACGGGGCCTGCGCCACCACCAGCACGAGGGAGCCCAGCAACCCGCCGACCAGGGTCGACAGGGCGGCGCCGAGCACGAGCAGGAGCAGCACCTTCACGAACTGGCCGCGGACCAGGTGCCAGCTGCGGCGCAGTGCGGCCACCCCCGAGACGCCCTCGAGCTGCACCACCATCACGAAGAGGCTCCAGGCGGTGAAGAACAGCAGCGCCAGCAGCGCGAGCCAGAGCGTCGCCAGCAGCAGCACCAGCGCGACCGTCCACAGCACGGCGGTGCCGAGCAGCGCCCCGGCGCGCGCCGTCGCCGCGGCGTAGGACCGGCGGACGGTCGCCGTACGTCCCGCGTCGAGCTCGCCGAAGGCGGTCGCCGTGGCGGCCTGGGCGAACAGGATCGCGATCATCAGGGCCACCGACGCCACCACCGTGGACGTGAGGCCCTGGGCGAACTGGCCGATCGCCCCGGTGACCAGGGAGACCGCCGCCACGCCGGCGCCGATGCCCCCGAAGAGGCGCCACCGCGTCCAGTAGACCCACCACGCCACCGCGAGCGTCTGCCCGAGCGGCCGCTCGGCGGTCGCCGGCCAGGCGCGGGCCGCCTTCCACGACGTACGGCGGACCAACCATCCCGCGGCGCCCAGGAGCACCGCCAGGACCAGCAGCGTCGGCCCCGGGGCGTCGGTGAACCGGAGCAGCAGCACCGAGCCCTGCCCGACCACGTCGCAGAAGAAGTCCGTGGTCTTGGCGCCGTAGACCGAGCCGCCGGGCACCGGGTAGCTCCTGTCGCCGCTGCCGGCCGACCACGTGAACGGCTCGGTCCACTGTCCCTTCGAGGCCGGGCCGGTGGCGCCGCTGTAGAACGCCGGCGACTCCCGTTGGCCCCACCGCCCCAGGTAGCCGATCCAGGGGTACTGCGCGACGGCCCGCTCGGCGTCGGACGGGATCGTGCGCACCACCGGCGTGATCGCGCTGGTGCCGAGGGTGTTGTCGCAGCCGAAGCCCTGGGTGGTGGAGCGGAGCAGGAACAGGTCCGAGGTGAAGTGGCTCGCGTGGGACCCGGAGGCGACGTACACCTCGGGGTGGGTGCCGTTGGCGAGGCTGAGCTTGGGGTCGTCCCAGTCGGAGCGCTCGGAGCCCTCGTGCGCGCTGTAGACCGCGAGCACGGGCTCGGTCTGGAGCGCCTCCGCCACGGTCCCGACGTCGAACTCGAGCTGGATCCGCTCCCAGTCGCCCTCGTGCTTGTTGTTGAAGTCGTTGAAGGGGTAGAAGAACCAGTACTGCAGCGCCAGCCGCCCCGGCTCGTCGGGCTGGGTCGCGACGTGTGCGTAGACCGTGCTCGGCGTCCCCGCGAAGACGCGGTTCGCCCACTTCTCGTAGGCGCAGCCGGGCTTGAGGGGGTCGCCGGGGAAGTCCAGGGACCAGTCCCTCAGGCCGCGGGACAGCTCCTCGGCGCCGGGCCCCACCGTGACCAGGTCGTCGAAGGTCCACGGGCCGCGCAGCGCGACCGAGTCGTTGTCCATCAGCGCGTCGACGTCGGAGGGCCGGTACGGCTCGCCCGGCCCGCACTCCTCGGGATGGTGGACCAGGCGGACGACCGGCGCGAACCGCTCGGCCAGCTGCTGCTCCTGGTCCTGCTCCGTCCGGGCCTCGCCGGCCGGGTGCCGTCCCGCCGGGGTCTGCCCTGTCCAGGCTCGTGCCGGGGGCGTGCCCGCCGGGTCGGCGCCCGCCGCCGGGGGGAGCAGGAGCATCCAGAACACGACCAGGCAGCCGGCGAGGGCCAGCGGGCGGCGGACCGCGCGGGTGCGGAGGAGCGGCACGCCCGCCAGTCTCGTCGCCTCCCCGCCACGTCGGACAGGGCCGGTCGGCCCCCGGGCGCGGCCCGGGTGACTCAGTGCGCGTCGAGGCTGCGCGGGTCGTCGGGCACGTCGACGGCGTGCTCCCGCAGCGCCTCCAGCGGCACCACCGACAGCGCCAGCTCGCTGGTCGAGGCCAGCAGCACGGGCGCGGCCACGCCGGCGTCGTACGACTGGAGCCAGCGGGCCGCTACCACGCACCACCGGTCGCCCGGGACGAGGCCGGGGAAGCGCCACTCCGGCCGTGGGGTGCTCAGGTCGTTGCCGACCTCGCGCTGGTGGGCCAGGAACTCCGTGGTCATCACCGCGCAGACCGCGTGCAGCCCGACGTCTCGCTCGCCGCACGCGCAGTTGCCGTCGCGATGGAAGCCGGTCATCGGGTCGGTGCCGCACGGCTCCAGGTCGCCGCCGAGCACGTTGCGCTCGCTCATGCCTCCGATCTTGCCCGCATCTGCGCGGCGAGGCGAGAGATCGCCGATCGCTGCGTGCCGGACGGCGCCGTGCCCACGGCGCGACCGCCCGCCGGCGGCCCGTGGTTCGGATCACATCGCCGTCGCGTGGGCGTCGGCGTGCCGTGGCCGGCAGGGTTTTCATGTGAGCACCGTGGAGATCGACGACGCAGCGCCCCTGTCGGAGCAGCCCGTGGACGGATCGAGCGCGCCGCCGCACTCGCTGGTGGACGACCTGTTCGCGATCGTCACCGGCACCCTGACGATCTCCTTCGGCCTGCTCCTGCTGCGCCAGGCGGAGGTCGTCACCGGCGGCACCGCGGGCCTCTCCCTGCTGGTCTCCTACGGCACCGCGATCCCGTTCGGCGTGCTGTTCGTGGTGATCAACCTGCCGTTCTTCGCCCTCGCCCTGCGCCGCAAGGGATGGCGCTTCACGCTGACCAGCCTGGCCTGCGTCGGCATCGTCTCCGCGCTCGCCGAGGTGCACCCGCGCTTCATCGACCTGGCCTCGATCGACCCGTTGTACGCCGCGCTGCTCGGCAACCTGCTGGCCGGGCTCGGCCTGCTCGTCCTCTTCCGGCACGGCGCCAGCGTGGGTGGCTTCAACATCGTCGCGATCCTGGCCCAGGAGCGGCTGGGCCTGCGCGCGGGCTACGTGCAGATGGCGCTGGACGCCGGGGTCGTGCTCGGTGCGCTGGCGGTGAGCGACCTCCGGATCGTCGCGATCTCCGCGGTCGGCGCGGTGGCGCTGAACCTGGTGCTGGCCCTCAACCACCGGCCGGGCCGCTACCTCGGCATGTGAGGCGGCCGCAACCCCCGGCTCGCGGGGACTCAACCCCCGGCTCGCGGGGACTCAACCCCCGGCTCGCGGGGGCCTGACCCCCGGCTCGGGCTCAGCCGCAGTTGTCGCAGACGCCCGTCGCGGGCAGCGCCATGAAGCAGGTCGGGCAGACCGCGACCACGGGCTCCGGCTTCGCGGGCGCCTTCGGCTCCTTGGGTGTGCGGGTGCGACCGGACGGGCTCCGGGTCGGCTTGGTGTCGACCGGCACCGTCGACTCCACCACCGGCGGCGCCTCGACCACGGGCGGCTCCCAGCCCGGCGGGGCGGGCTCGGTGATCCCGAACGACTCGAGCACCGCGCGGGCCGCGTCGGTCGGGCGGTGCTTGGGGCGGGTGACGATGTCGAACCGGGACGCGGCGCCCTCCAGGAAGGTCGGCGCGTTCGGCTGCAGCTGCGGCGGCAGCTGGCGGTGACGCCAGCGCTGCGGCGCCGGTCCGCGCTGCGTGATGGTGACCAGCTCGGGCCGGTCCCAGGCGGCCAGGGTCCAGTCGTCGTGATGGCTGATCGCCCAGATCGCGACCGGCTGGTCGCCGGCGTCGGCGGCGGCCTGGAGGGCGATCCGCTCGGTGTTGGAGAACCGCCCCTGGACCCGAAGCACCCCGGGCAGCGGCTGTTCGACCTTGTACTCGGCATCCTCGAGGATCTCGATGAGCGTGCCGAGCGGCTCGGGCTGTTCTGTGCTGCTCTCCATGACGATCCCGACGGTAGCCCCAAAGGGTGAACGACACGCCATCGGAAGCGGTGAGAATTGCGTCATGCAGACCGACGACGTGGCAGCCGCGGCCCGGGGCCTGCTCGGCCGCGTGCTCTCCGCCCACGGCGTCGCGGTCCGGATCACCGAGGTGGAGGCGTACGGCGGCAGCCGGGACCCGGCCTCGCACGCCTTCACCCGCCCCCCGCGCTCGGAGATCATGTACGGCCCGCCGTGGCGGCTCTACGTCTACCGCTCGTACGGGATCCACCACTGCGCCAACGTGGTCACCGGCCCGACGGAGCACGGCGCGGCGGTGCTGGTCCGGTCCGGGGAGGTGGTCGCCGGCCTGGACCTGGCCCGGGTACGCCGCGGCGGGGTCGCCGACGCCCGGCTGGCCCGTGGCCCCGGCAACCTCGCCCAGGCCCTCGCGATCACGCTGGCGGACAAGGGCACGGACCTGCTGGCCCCACCCGCCGGCAGGGAGCTCGCCGAGCCGGAGGCCGAGGCCCCGCGCCTCGGGCCGGCCGTCGACCACGGACTGCCGGTCGCGGCGGGGCCCCGGGTCGGGGTGTCCCGGGCCGCCGACGTGCCGTGGCGGTTCTGGCTCGAGGGCGACCCGACGGTCTCGGCGTACCGGCGCAGCCCGCGGGCACCCGCTCCGGCTCCGAGGGGCTAGGCGAGGGCGTAGCCGATGTGGTCGATCATCTCCGCGCGTGCCCGGCGCCCCTCGGGCGTGGGCAGCAGCGGGTAGACGTGCAGCGCCCCCGGCTGCTCGTGGTAGGTCAGGTCGTTGCCGGCCGCCCGCAGGGCGTCGCGCAACAGCCGGGCGTCCGGCGCGCAGATGTCGCGGTCCCCGATCCACAGGTCGACCGGCGGCAGACCGTCGGCGGGCCCGAACAGCGGGCTGATCGTCGGATCGTCCAGCGGCGTGCCGTCGGCCCACACCCGGGCCACCTCGTGCAGTGCGGCGCGCGCCAGCCAGGGGTCGTGCGGCTCCAGCGCCTCGACCTCGGGGTTCGACATCGTCAGGTCCAGCCACGGCGCCATCGCGGTGACGCCGCGGATGCAGGTGGCGCCCCGCGCCGCGGCCTGCTGGGCGGCGACCAGGACCAGGTTGCCGCCGGCGGAGTCGCCGACCAGGTACGTCGGTCGCCCCTCGCCGTTGCTGCGGTCGACGATGGTGGCCATCATCTCGTTCGCCTCGCGGGCGGTGTGCTGCGGCGCCAGGCCGTAGATCGGCACCAGCACCGCCGCGTCGACCTCGCGGGCGAGTTGCGCGATCAACTGCCAGTGCGGACCGACGATCTCGCTGACGAAGGCGCCGCCGTGCGCGTAGACGACGGTCGGCACGTCGTAGTACGCCGTGTCCTCCCGGGTCACCGCGTAGGCGGGGAAGCCCGCGATGTCGTGCATGCTCACCAGGAGCCCGTCGACCACCTTCGCCGGCGGCTCGGGCGAGCCCTTGGGCTCCGAGAGCAGCCGCTCCCCGCCGAGCGGATCGGCGAATCGGCGCTTGCGGGTGGCGCGGGTGTACAGCCCGATCGCCTGCATCTGCCAGGACATGGTGCTTGCCGACCTTCCTCGTCGTCCGTCCTCGAAACGTCCTGAGACGTCCCTCAGGTCACCATGGTGGAGCCGCGCTCGACCGTCTCCCGCGGGATCAGGCGCCTGATCCGGACCCGGTGGCGCCAGATCTGCGCCGCACCGAGCCCCCAGAGCAGGTACTGCACGGACATCGCAGCGGTGAATGCCTCGGCAGAGTAGTCGGTCGAGGCGCCCGGGGTCAGCAGATCCAGCACGGCGCCGACGCCGAAGACCGCCAGCAGGGCGGCGACGAAGCCGCCCTGGTTGATGATCCCGCTGGCACTGGCGAGCCGGTGCGGAGGGTTGCTGGTGCGGGCCACGTCGAACCCGATCATCGACACCGGACCCGCGCAGCCGCACACCACCATCAGGGCGGCGAGCAGCCACAGCGGCGCCTGGCCGGGCCAGGCAAGGACGGCGGTCCAGGTGCCGGCGGTGGCCGCGACGGTCACCAGCGCCGCCGTCGAGCGCCGGTACGGGTGGCGGCCGACCAGCCAGCCCAGCGCGGGCCCCGAGGCGACGGTGGCGACCACGATCAGCGTCAGCAGGGCGCCGGCGGTCGTCTCGGAGACGCCCTCGCTGACCACCAGGAACGGGAACCCCCACAGCAGCGCCAGCAGGTGGGCGCTGAACGGGGTGCTGAAGTGCACCCAGAAGCCGAGCCGCGTCCCGGGCTGGGCCCACGAGTCGCGCAGGCTGCCGAGCAGGGCCCGTCGCGACATCGGGTGGCCGCGCTCGTGGCGCCGGCTGGGGGAGTCGTCGACCACGAGCAGCAGCAGGACCAGGAGCGCCGGCCCGACCGCGGCAGCGGTCAGGTAGGCGCCGCTCCAGCCCAGCTCGCGCAGCGCCCAGGTCATCGGCACCGCCGCCGCGATCGCGCCGATCTGGCCGGTGCTGCCGGTCAGCTGCACCACCAGCGGGATCCGACGGGCCGAGAACCAGCTGCTGACCAGGCGGAGCACGCAGATGAACGTCATCGCGTCGCCCATCCCGACCAGCGTCCGGGCCAGCAGCGCCTCCGGGTAGGAGCCCGCGAGGGCGAACCCTGTCTGCGCGAGGCTGACCAGGGTGACGCCGGCGGTCAGCACCGTGCGCGGGCCGAAGCGGTCCACCAGCAGGCCGACCGGGATCTGCATGCCGGCGTACACCATCAGCTGCAGCATGGTGAACGACGCCAGCTGGCTCGCCGACAGCCCGAAGCGGTCGGTCGCGGCCAAGCCGGCGACCGCGAGGCTGGTGCGGTGGAAGACCGCCAGCACGTAGATGGCGAGCGCCACGCCCCAGACCAGCCATGCGCGCCGCGGGGTGGTGGCGGGCGGCTGGTTCACGACCTGATCCTAGGTGCGCCGACCCTGTGGAGAGCGCCCGGCATCGTCGCGCGAGATCCTCCAGGGTGGGGCGCATGGCTCCCGATGACCGCGCCCCCGATGACCGCGCCCCCGATGACCGTGCCCCCGACGACCGTGCACCCGACGACCGTGCCGGCTTCCCGCCGCTGCTCCCGCCCGACCAGATGCCGCCGATCGTCGACCAGCGCAGCCTCGAGCGCACCTGGCGTGCCCTGATGGGGCCGCTGGGGTTCGCCGGGCCCCAGCTGTGGGTGATGATCCTGGCCGAGGGGCGCCCGCTGGGGCTGACCAAGGTGGAGGCGGCGCCGCTGCGACCCGAGCCCGGCGAGGTGGCCGGCCTGCTCGACCTGCTGCGGGACGTGGTCGCCGCGGACGAGGAGCTGGCGTTCCTCTTCGCCCGCCCCGGCCGCACCCGCAGCGGCGACGACGTCGCGTGGGCGCGGCTCCTGGCCGGTTCGCCCGGCGGCTGGCCGGTGCACGTCGCCAACGACCGGGAGCTGTGGGTGATCACCCCTGACGACCTGACCGGGTGGGCCGACGTCGGCTGAGCCCGGCCGGCGGGCAGACTGGCGGCATGACCAGCGCGCGGGTGCCCGAGGAGCGACCGCTCCTGGTGGTGATGGGCGTGTCCGGCTCCGGCAAGTCGACCGTCGGCGCCGCGCTGGCCGCGCGCCTCGGGGTCCCGTTCGTCGACGGCGACGACCTCCACCCGCCGGGCAACGTCGCCAAGATGAGCGCCGGGGTACCGCTCGACGACGCCGACCGCGCGCCGTGGCTGGACGCCGTCGGCGGCTGGCTCGCGGGACGCGACGGGGACGGCGGGGTGGTCGCCTGCTCGGCGCTGAAGCGGGCCTACCGCGACCGGCTGCGCGAGCACGCGCCGCGGCTTCGCCTGGTCCACCTGGTCGGCGCCCGCGCCACCATCGCGCGCCGGCAGGCCGACCGCCCCGGCCACTTCATGCCGGCCGCGCTGCTCGACTCCCAGTACGACGCCCTCGAGCCGCTCGACGCGGACGAGCCCGGCCTGGTGCTCGACGTGGACCGGGAGCCGGCAGCGGTCGTGGCCGACTACCTCGAACGGACCGACGGGGCACCCGGCCGGGTGTCATGATCGGGAGATGAGCTCGGAGCGAGGCACCCTCGGTCAGCGGGTCTTCGCCCGGATCTACCCCCGGGTGATGGAGCGGGCCGAGCGCGGCGCGCACGGCGCGCTCCGGGCGCGGCACCTGTCCCGGGCGCGCGGCCGCACCCTCGACCTCGGCACGGGCAACGGCTACTCGGTCCCGCACTACCCGGCGGAGGTGGCCGAGCTGGTGATGGTCGAGCCGAACCCGGTGCTGCGGGGCCAGCTGCAGGGCGTGGTCGGCCGGATCCGCGCACCGCGCTGGGAGATCCTGGACGGCGACGCCTACCGGCTCCCGTTCGAGGACGACTCCTTCGACACCGTCGCCGCGTCGCTGGTGTTCTGCTCCCTCGACGACCCCGACCTGGCGCTGCGCGAGGTGCATCGCGTGCTGCGGGCGGAGGGCACGTTCCTCTTCCACGAGCACGTCCGCGGCCGCGGCGCGCGCGGCGTGGTCCACGACCTGATCTCCCCGGTCCAGCGCCGGCTGGGCGACGGCTGCCGGCCCAACCGGGACTTCCTCGACACGGTCGGCCGTTCCCCGTTCGACCTGGTCGAGGTCGAGGAGCTGGACATGCCCGGCGGCAGCGCGTGGGTGCCGCTGGTGATCGGCGCCGCCAGCCCCGCTCGCTAGGCCTCCCGCTCGGGCAGCAGGCCCGCGGCGGCGCCCACCTCGGCGTACGCCCGGGCCAGGGAGTCGACGGTCTCGTGGGCGTTCAGCCCGCTCGGGTTCGGCACCACCCACAGCTCAGCGGGTCCCATCGGCTCGGGCTGCCGGCCCGGCCTCGCCGTACGCCGCCCGAACGCCGTCCGGTACGCCGTGATGCCGGCGACCGCCACCACCCGAGGCCGCTCCCGCTCCACCAGGGCGGTCAGCTCGGCGCCGCCGGCGCGCAGCTCGTCGTCGGAGAGCTCGGAGGCCTTGGCGGTGGCCCGGTGCACGATGTTGGTGATCCCGATGCCGCGCTCGCGCAGCAGGTCGCGCGCGGTGTCGTCCATCCCGGCGGCCGGGTCGATCGGGGTGGTGATCACGCCGGCGCGCAGCAGCGCGGGGTAGAACCGGTTGCCCGGGTGGGCGAAGTGGGTGCTGGTCGCGGCGGTCCACAGACCGGGGTTGATCCCGACGAAGAGCAGTCGCAGCTCGTGCTCGGGGCGCGTGGGCAGCAGGTCGGGGACCACCGCGTCCCGGAAGGACTCGAGCTCTGCCCGGGAGAAGGTTCGGCGCGCCACGCCTCCACCCTGCCGCATCGGCCCGGGCGGCTCAGCCCGGGCTCAGTCGCCGGGCCGGTGGTAGGCCACCACCAGGGCGTTGGCGACGGGGCGCTGCCGGCCGTCCGAGGGGGAGCTGAGCAGCCGGATCCTGTCCTCGCGGAGGCCGGCCAACGTCGAGGAGCCGCCGCCGTCGAGGTTCAGGCCGGCCACGGCGCCGAGGGAGCGCAGCTTCTTGGCCACCTCGACCATCGTGTAGCCGTCGCTGCTCTCCTGCCGGCCCTCGACGACGAGCAGGATGATCCGGCCGCGCTGGCGGTCGATGCCGATCGCCGTGCGCGGGTGCAGCTCGCTGTCCTCGGTGGCCAGGACCTCGCCCTTGTCGAGCACGATCTCGTTCCCGGTCACCGCGGTGCGGATCCCCTCGGCCGGGCGCCCGGTGGTGCGGACCCGGTCGCCGACCGCGAGCGCGTCGAACTGGGCGGCCGGCAGCGCGCCGCGCGCGACCAGGATCCGGCCGGTGAACTCCTGGCCGGCGGGGAAGACCGTGCGCTTCTCCACGATCCGGCCGTCCTCCACCCGCAGCATCCGCACATCCCGACGCTGGCCGTCGGTCCAGCGGAAGCCGGACGTGGTGCCCCACGCAGGGGTGTAGATCCCGATGCCGTTCGGCATCACCTGGGCGGAGTTGAAGTTGGTGACGGCGACCTGGGCCCGGTTCCCGATCGCGATCGTCACCGGGACCTGTCCGATCCGCGGCACGCCCCGGGCGTCGAGGTAGAACCCCGCGTTCCAGCCGCTGGTCCGTCCGTTGACCAGCCGCCCCTCGTCCACGCCGACCCCGAGCGGTGCGCCGGTGTCGCCGATGTCGAAGAAGTCGCCGTTGACGCCGGCGACGCCGTCGCGGGTGCGGCGCACCATCCGGGTCGTCGGCGCGGTCCGCGCCACCGCGCTCGGGTGGGCGACGCGGATCCCGACGCCCGGCTTGCGCCACTTCGCGGTCAGCACGTGGTAGCGGATCCGGCGCTCCGCCGACGTCTCCCGGTAGGCGGAGGCCACCACTCCCGGGGCGACCCGGTAGCGGTACTCGCGCTCGACCGTGGCCCGGGCCAGGGTGCGCGCCGCCCGGGGCGTGACGTGGGGGCCGATCACGCGGTCCGAGGTCTGCCAGGTCGACGGGTCCGAACCGGCCGGGCGGAGTCGGGTGCCGTCCTCGGTCGAGCGCCCGGTCGACAGGTCGACCGGCGGCGCGAGCGCGGAGCTCAGGGCCGCGACGTCCGCCGCGGCCGGCGGTGTCGGGCGGTCGACCACGACCGCTGCGGTGGTGGTGGCCAGGGCGGCACTGAGCAGCAGGACGGGGAAGCGGCGACGCATGGCAGCCGATGCTAGGTACGCCGGGTCGACCTTCCCGGGACCTCGGGCGGCGCGCCCGGCGATCGCGGCCCGGGGTGGCGGAGGTCGTCTCCTGGTGTGACCCAGCCCACAGCCCAGGGTCTTCAGTTCGCGCGCCCCGTGACCGATAGGGCCGCCCGAGTGCTCTGCGAAAGGGCGGCCCGGTGCTGGGGGAGCGAGGGGCGGGGGCGGCGTAGGACGCCTCCGTGCCGCGGACCGCCAGAGCCCGCTGGTGACCGCCTCTCGGCTTCCGTGGTGCGCCGTGCCGGGGGCCCGCCGCCTCCGAGCGGGCGAGAGGCGCCCGCGGCAACCAGCACCTGCGAAAGGCGCGCCGACACCGTGCGACCACGACTCACCGCCCCGCTCCGCCTGATCCTGGCCGTCGTACTGGCCGCCGTCGGGCTGCAGGTCCCGCTCGCGGCGCTCTCCGCGCCCGCCGGCGCGGCGACCGGCACGCCGTTCGCCTGCCCGCAGAGGTTCTTCCAGGTCAGCGGCAGCAGCAACGGCGGGTTCTACGAGTACAACGCGGGCACCAACGCGATGAGCCGCGTGGGCTCGGGTGCCGCGAGCGGCATGAACGCGATCGGCTACAACACCGCCGACGACTACATCTACGGGGTGGCGAGCTCCAAGCTGTACCGCATCGACGCCACCGGCACCTACACCGGCGGCACCGCGATCACCGGGTCCTTCAACGGGGCCGGGACCGGGGCGGTCGCCGGTGACTTCTACGGCGGGAAGCTGATCACCGCCCCGCTCGGCAACGGTCTCTGGTCGTCGGTCGACGTCGCCACGGCTGCCTCGACGACCTTCTCGGTGACCGCGGCCGCCAACGGCTTCGCGCCCGCTGGCGACTGGTACGCCGCCGACCTCACCGTCCAGGGTGACGTCGCCTACGGGTTGAACGACCAGACGCTCTACATCGTCAAGATGGACACCCGCCAGGTGTCGACCCGGATCCTCAGCGGCCCGACCAACGGCAACTACGGCGCCGCCTACAGCGACTCCTCCGGCAACGCGTTCTTCTACAACAACAGCGACGGCCAGGTCTTCCTGGTCACCGCGGCCGAGCTGGCGAAGGCGACCGGGTCCTCGGCCCAGCCCACCGCCGTCCTGGTCGGCGGCGGCCCGACGACCCCGAAGCTGGCGGCCTCCAACGACGGTGCCACCTGCCCGGACGCGGTGAGCCCCTACGTGCCCGAGGTCGACGACAGCAAGAGCGCCGCGACGAACATCGGCGACACCACCGCCACCCTCACCGGCAACGCGACCGCGAACAACAGCACCGCGACCCTCTCGTTCTGCGTCGGAACCGACCCCGCGCTGGACGGCTGCACGACCGTCGCCGCGACCCCGGGCTCGATCACGGGGACCTCGCCGACCGACTTCACGGCGGGCCTCACCGACCTCGACCCCGGTACGACGTACTACTACCGCCCCGTCGCCGAGAACGCCGTCGGCACCAACGAGGGCGAGATCAAGTCCTTCACGACGACCGACTCGGCCCCGGAGAGCCAGACCATCACGTTCGACGCGCTGGACGGCATGACGATGGGTGACGCCGATCAGGCGCTCTCGGCGTCGGCGTCGAGCGGGCTGGCGGTGGCGTTCACCAGTCTCACCCCGAGCGTGTGCACGGTGGTGGCGGGCAAGGTCCACGCGGTGGCGGCCGGCACCTGTGAGGTCGCGGCCGACCAGGCCGGCGACGCCGACCACGCGGCGGCGGACCGGGTGACCCGGTCGTTCGCGATCGACAAGAAGAGCCAGACGATCAGCGTCTCGGGTCCCAACGGCGACCGTGAGCTGGCGTTCGGTGCCTCCGGCACGGTCACCGCGTCGGCCTCGTCGGGGCTGGACGTGGCGTGGACGAACACCACCCCGGACGTGTGCGACGTGGACCGCGACACCGGGTCGGTGACGATGCTGGCGGTCGAGGACTGCGTGATCACCTTCGCGCAGGCCGGTGACGGCACCTATGCGGCGGCGCCGGGCACGAGCCTGACCATCGCTGGCGTGAAGGCCGCGCAGTCGATCACGTTCGACGCGCTGGACGGCATGACGATGGGTGATGCGGACCAGTCGCTGTCGGCGACCGCGTCCAGCGGGCTCACGGTTGCGTTCAGCAGCCTGGCCCCGAGCGTGTGCACGGTCGTGGACGGCCAGGTCCACGTGCTGGCGGCCGGCACCTGCGTGATCGCGGCCGACCAGGCCGGCGACGCCGACCACGCGGCGGCGGAGCGGGTGACCCGGTCGTTCGCGGCGGACCTGCGCGAGCAGACGATCACCGTGAGCGGTCCGAACGCGGACCGTGAGCTCGCGTTCGGTGCCTCCGGCACGGTCACGGCGACCGCTTCCTCGGGGCTGGACGTGGCGTGGACGAACACCACCCCGGACGTGTGCGACGTGGACCCCGACACCGGGTCGGTGACGATCGTGGCGGTCGAGGACTGCGTGATCACCTTCGCGCAGGCCGGTGACGGCACCTATGCGGCGGCGCCGGGCACGAGCCTGACCATCGTCGGCGTGAAGGCCGACCAGGCCATCGACGTGGACGGCCCGTCCACCGCACTCGCCGGCGACGGCGTGACGGTCACCGCGACCGCCGACTCGGGGCTGGACGTGGCGTGGACGAACACCACGCCGGACGTGTGCGACGTGGACCCGGACACCGGCTCGGTGACGATGCTGGCCGCCGGCTCCTGCGTGATCGAGTTCGCCCAGGCCGGTGACGAGGACTACGCCGCGGCGCCGGGCGAGAGCCTGACCATCGTGGTCAGCAAGGCCGACCGCCCCCAGACGATCGACGTCACCGTGCGGGACCGGGCGTTCACCGACGCGGTCGTCGACGTCGACGCCTCGGCCAGCTCCGGGCTGCCGGTCGCCGTCACCGTCGTCTCCGGCGACTGCGCCGTCGCCGACGGCCAGGCCACGGCCACCGGCGCCACGACCTGCGTGCTGGAGGCCACCCAGGCCGGCGACGACCTGTGGGCCGCGGCCGACCCGGTCCGTCGTACCGTCGTCTTCGCCGACCCGGCCGACGACCGGGTCACCGTCGACGGGGCCTCGTTCGACGGTGACCGACCGCTGCTCGACGTGCTTGCCAACGACCCGGCCGGCCTCACCCTGACCGCGGTCACGGGCGCCGCCCACGGCACCGCCGGCCTGAGCGCCGGCAAGGTCTCCTACCTGCCGGCCGAGGGCTACCGGGGTGCGGACACGCTCACCTACACCGTCACCGACGGCAGCGGTGACACCGCGACCGCCGTGGTGCGGGTGACCGTCCGCAACGCGGCCCCGACCGTCTCCGACGTCCGCACGCGTCAGCTCGCGGGCAGCACGGTCCAGGTCGAGGTCTCGGCGACGGACCCGAACGGCGACGACCTGGTCCTCGCCGCTCGGTCCCGCACCGAGGGCGTCCGGGTGAAGGTCGAGGGGATGACCGTCCGGGTCACGGCCGCGCCGCGCGTCTCCGGCAAGGCGGACGTCGAGCTGACGGTCACCGACGGCGCCGGCGGCACGGCGACCGCCACGCTGCGCGACCGGGTGCGTCCGCAGCCGGTGCGCTCCGCGACGCGGTCGCTGACCAGCGACGGCACCACCGTCGCGTGGTCGAAGGCCCGGACCGACGACGCCGGCTACCGCGTCCGCGTCGACGGCGAGGCGATCTGCACGACGGCTCGGCTCAGCTGCACGGTGGACCGGGTCCTCGGTCCGGACTTCAAGGTCACCGTCGAGGTGCTCGGCAAGAACCTGACCCGGTCCGCCAACGTCCGCGCGGCGACCGTCGGCACCGGTGAGGTCCTGATCGCGACCGTCTACTTCGAGCCGGACGAGGACACCCTCACCCGCGCCCAGCGTCGGGCGCTGAACCGGGTGGTGCGGAAGATCCAGCGGATCGGGTTCCACACCGCGCACCTGGCGGGCTACACGGACTCGGACGGCTCGATCGCCTACAACCTCGACCTCTCGCGGCGGCGCAGCAACAACATCGCCGCCTACCTCGACGCCCGCGGCGGCATCGACAGCGAGCAGTCCTGGTTCGGCCTGGACGACCCGGTCGCGGACAACGCGACCGCGCAGGGCAAGGCCGCGAACCGGCGGGTGGAGATCCTCGTGCGGTACTGACCGAGGATCGCGGGCGCGAGCCCGCGGGAGCGCGACCTCCGGCGCCGCAGGCCCTGCCTGCGGCGCCGGAGGCGTCTCCGGGAGGCCAGCCGTCGAGGTCGGCGGCGCGCGGACAACCACGGGAAACCGCCTGCCGATGGCGCGGATCGCCGAAGATGGGAGCGTGCCGGCGCCGTGGAACACCTTCGTCGAGGGGGACAACCTCGACGTGCTGCCCACCCTGGCCGCCGGGTCGGTCGACCTGATCTACGTCGACCCGCCCTACAACACCGGCAACGACTTCGCCTACCACGACGACTTCCGCGGCGGGCGCGGCAGCGGTGCGGTCGGCCGCCACGGCGCGTGGACGGCGATGATGCGACCCCGCTTGGACGAGGCCAGGCGGGTGCTGGCGCCCGGCGGAGCGATCTTCGTCAGCATCGACGACCACGAGGTGGCCTACCTGCGGCTGCTGATGGACGAGGTGTTCGGCGAGGCGAACCTGCTCGGCCAGATCGTGGTCAACCTCAATCCGAAGGGGCGCCAGCTCGGACGCGGCTTCGCCACGTCGCACGAGTACCTGCTGGCCTACGCCCGCGACCTGCCCCGCTGCGTGCTCGACGCCTCCAGCCCGACCGGGGTGATGGAGTCGGACTTCCCGCTGCTCACCGACGACGGCCGCCGCTACCGGCGCCTGCCGCTGCGCAACACCAACAAGAAGTTCAACCCCGCCACCGCGCCGACCCTGCACTTCCCGCTCTGGGGCGACCCCACGACGGGCCGGGTCGCCGCCGCGCCGTTCACCGGGGCGACCCGGGTCGAGCCCGTCTTCGGGGACGGGCGGCCCGCCGTCTGGCGCTGGTCGGTGCCGCGGATCGAGGAGCGCGCCGACGATCTGGAGTGCCGGGTGGTCCGCGGGGCCCGTGGCGAGCGTGTCGACGTCTTCCAGCGCGACTGGCTGCAGCCGGCCGACGGGGCCAGTCGCCGCAAGAAGCTGCGCACCATCTGGCTGGCCGAGGAGGTCGGTTCCACCGACACCGCGGTGGCCGAGCTGAAGGCGCTCGTCGGTCACGTCTTCGAGTCGCCGAAGCCGACCGGCCTGGTCCGGCGGATCCTGGAGACCATGCCCGCCGACGCCCGGGTGCTGGACTTCTTCGCCGGGAGCGGCACCACCGGGCACGCGGTGGCGCTCGCCAACACCGCCGACGGCGGCACCCGCACCTGCCTGTCGGTGAACTCGGCGGAGCCGACCCGCCCCGGGAGCAACGCCGCGCGCGCCGGCTACCCGACCGTCGCCGCCATCACCAGGGCCCGGCTCCGCGCGGTCGCCGAGCGGCACGGCGGCGGGTACGTCGAGCGGACGGCCGACGTGCCGGTCGGATGACCCCCGTCCTGCACGTCGACCTCGACCAGTTCCTGGCCGCGGTCGAGGTGCTGCGCCACCCCGAGCTGGCGGGGCGGCCGGTGGTCGTCGGTGGCCGCGGCGACCCGAGCGAGCGGGGCGTGGTGTCGACCGCGTCGTACGAGGCGCGCGCGTACGGCGTCGGCTCCGGCACGCCGCTGCGGATCGCCGCCCGCCGGTGCCCCGACGCCGTCTTCCTGCCGGTCGACCGGGGACACTACGAGGAGGTCTCCGCTCGGGTGTTCGACGCGATCCGAGCCCTGACCTGGGCGGGGCGGCCGCTGCTGGTGCAGGTGCTCGGCTGGGACGAGGCGTTCCTCGGCGCGGACCCCGGCGACGGCGCCGCGCCCGAGGGAGCGGAGCCCGCGGAGCCGGAGCCCGCGGAGCGGGTCGCGGCGGCGGTCCGCGCAGCGGTGCTGGCCGCCGAGGGGCTCTCCTGCTGCGTCGGGATCGGCGACAACAAGCTGCAGGCGAAGCTGGCCACCGGCTTGGCGAAGCCGCGGCCGGGCGAGCCCGGCGAGGGCCCGGTGGCCGGCTCCGGCGTCGCCCGGATCGGCGACGACACCTGGTTCCCGCTGCTGGGGCAGCGGCCCACGCGCGCGTTGTGGGGGATCGGGTCGCGGACGGCGGCCCGGCTCGCCGAACTCGACATCGACACGGTCGAGGACCTGGCCCGCGCGGACCCCGCGCTGTTGGCGGGCGCGTTCGGCCCCAGGACCGGCCCGTGGCTGCGCCGCCTCGGCCGCGGCGTCGACCCGAGCCCGGTCGACCCGACACCGTGGGTGCCCCGCGGCCACGGCCGCGAGGAGACCTTCCAGACCGACCTCACCGACTGGGACGAGGTCGCCGCTCAGGTACGCCGGATCGCCCGCCTGGTCGCCGCGGACATCCGCGCCGAGGGCCGGCCGGCGGTACGGGTCGAGCTGAAGCTGCGCTACGTGCCGTTCTTCACGATCACCCGCAGCCACCAGCTGCCCGCCCCGACCCCCGACGCCGACGTGCTGGCCGAGGAGGCCGCGGCGCTGCTCGACCGGGTGGAGCGGGACCGGCCGGTGCGGCTGCTCGGCGTACGCCTCCAGATGGCGCCGCCCGCCGAGGGCTACTGACTCCTAGCGCAGGTCGGCGCGGAGCTCGGAGACGACGGAGTCGACGACGGCCACGAGGTCGTTGCCGGTCCGCTCCGCGACGCGGCGCTGGCGCAGGTAGGAGGGTCCGCGCTCGACGATGTCGAGCACCGCCGCCAGCTCCGCCTCGCAGCCGAGCCGCTCGGCGACCGGCATCAGCCGCGGGACCAGCTCGACGAGGTCGTCGGTGACCAGGCGCTCGTGGGAGGCGGCGTCGAGGATCACGATCGCGTCGATGCCGTAGCGCGCGGCGCGCCACTTGTTCTCCTGCACGTGCCACGGCGGCATCGTCGGCAGCTGCTCGCCGGCCGCGGCCCGCTCGTCGAGCCAGACCACCAGGCAGTGCATCAGCGCCACCAGCGGGGCCAGGTCGGCGAACGTGGAGACGCCGTCACAGATCCGGTTCTCCAGCGTTCCGAGGTTCACCGCCGGGCGCAGGTCCCAGCGGATCTCGCTGAGCTCGTCGATCACCCCGGTGACCAGCTGGTCCTCCGCGAACCCCTCGAACTCCTCCCAGCGCTCGAACTGGAAGGGCAGCCCGGCGGTCGGCAGCTGCTGGAACATCAGCGCCCGGTTGGAGGCGTAGCCGGTGTCGACGCCCGCCCAGATCGGCGAGGAGGCGGAGAGCGCCTGCAGGTGGGGGTAGTAGGTGAGCAGCGCGGAGAGCACCGGCATCACCCGCTCCACGGCCGGCATCCCGACGTGGACGTGCACGCCCCAGATGAGCATCTGGCGCCCCCACCACTGCGTGCGGTTGATCAGCTCGGCGTACCGGACCCCCTCGGTCAGCTGCTGGCCCGTCCAGGAGGCGAAGGGGTGCGTGCCCGCGCCGAACAGGTCCAGGTCGAGCGCGTCGCAGGCCGGCAGCACGTAGGAGAGGGTGTCGCGCAGCTCGGCCATCGCCGACGGCACGGTCGGGTGCACGCCGGTGACCACCTCGATGGTGTTCTTCAGCAGCTCCTTGTGCAGCCGGCTCGGGTCCGGCATCCGCGCCTTGGCGCGGGCGAACAGGTGGGCGGCGTCGTTGCGGAGGTCGCGCGTACGGCGGTCGACCAGCGCGAACTCCCACTCGACGCCCAGCGTCGGCTCGGGGGAGGCGTGGAAGTCGATCCGCACGACCAAAGCGTTCCACACCACGCGTCCGGCGCGGACCTCGGCAGGGCATGGCGTGGAAAGATCGGGCCATGGACGCGCCCCTGGACCGGCTGTGGGCGCGGGGGCGACTCTCGGCGCGACAGCGGGTGAGCCGCTGGCGCGGCAAGATGTTCGCGGTCGCGCAGTGCTCGATCGCGGCAGGGGTCGCATGGCTGGTGGCCACGGAGGTCTTCGGCCACACCACTCCCTTCTTCGCGCCGGTCGCCGCGGTGGTCTCGCTCGGGACCTCCTACGGACAGCGACTGCGGCGGGTGGCCGAGGTGACGGTCGGCGTCGCGATCGGTGTCTTCATCGCCGACGTGCTGGTGCTCTGGCTCGGCACCGGCGCCTGGCAGCTGTCGCTGATCGTGGCGCTGGCGATGTCGACCGCGCTGCTGCTCGATGCCGGCATCCTCTTCGTCAACCAGGCAGCGGTGCAGTCGATCGTGGTGGCCACCCTGATCACCAACCCGGCGGACGCACTGACGCGGTGGACCGACGCGCTGATCGGCGGCGCGGTGGCGTTGGTCGCCGCGGCCGTGGTGCCCGCTGCGCCGCTGCGCCGGCCCCGCGAGCAGGCGGCGGCGGTCGCCCGCAAGATCGCCGCGCTGCTGCGCGCGGCCAGTCAGGTGATGATCGACGGCGAGAGCCAGCCCGCGCTGGACCTGCTGGCCGACGCCCGGGCCACCGACCGGATGATCCGCGAGCTCCAGGCCGCCGCCAGCGAGGGGATGTCGGTGGTCAGCTCCTCGCCGTTCCGCCGGCGGCACCGGGAGCCGGTGCGGCAGATGGCCGAGCTGGTCGACCCCCTGGACCGGGCGCTGCGCAGCACCCGGGTGCTGGTCCGGCAGGTCGCGGTGGCGGCGTACCGGCGGCGCGAGGTCCCGGGTTCGTACGCCGACCTGACCGCCGACCTGGCGCTGGCGGTCGACGAGGTCGCGGCCGAGCTGGCGGGGAACCGGATGCCGGTCGCCGCGCGCGACGGACTGCTCGCGCTGGGCATGGCGACGGGGCTGGTGGAGCGGACCAGCGAGCTGACCGGCGCCGCGATCCTGGCCCAGGTCCGCTCGATCACGGTCGACATGCTGCTGGTCACCGGGATGGACCAGCTGGAGGCCACCGACGCGCTGCCACCGCCCGGGCGCTGACCCGGTCCGCGTGCTGATGCGGGTCGCCGCCGGCCCGATACCCCCGGTGGGTGGGCTGGTTCCCGCGGTTCTGTCACCATCACGGGATGAGTGACGACCGGCGTCTGGTGCAGACACTCGACCTCTGCCTCCGGGTCGGGGAGGTGCTGCTCTCGTCGGGCGCCGGCGCGGCCGACGTGACCGCGACGATGCGGGCGCTGGCGCAGGCGCTGGGGATCCGTCACCCGCAGATCGACGTCACGTTCACGTCGCTCTCGATGAGCGTCCAGAAGGGCCCCGAGGAGCCGTCGCTCTTCCAGATCCGGCAGGTCACCCACCGTGACATCGACTACGAGGACCTGACCCGGGTGGACCACCTGGTCCGCGACGTGATCGCGGAGCGGGTCGACCTGGTCGAGGCCCGCGCCCGGGTGGCTCGGATCGTCTCCTCCGGGCATGCGCGGCCCCGCTGGGCCGCCACGCTCGGCTGGGGCGGGATGTGTGCCGGCATCGGTGTGCAGCTCGGCGGCTCGGGGACGGTGGTGATCGCCGCCTTCCTGGCGGCGGTCGCGATCGACCGGTTGCAGCACCTGATGACGCGGCGGCTGATCCCGTTCTTCTACCAGCAGATCGCCGGTGGTGCGCTGGCGACGGTGCTCGCCGCCCTGACCACGCGGGTCGCCGACGCCTGGGTCCATCTCGACGCCTCGCTGGTGGTCAGCGCGAACATCATCATGCTGCTCGCCGGGATCGGCTTCATGGGCGCCGTCCAGGACGCGCTGTCGGGGTTCTACGTCACCGGCAGCGCCCGGATGCTCGAGGCCATGCTGGCCACCATCGGCGTCATCGCCGGGGTCGGCGGCGGCCTCAGCCTGGCCGCGGCGATCGGGCTGGACATGCCGCGCCTGGAGCCGGCCCGCACCGACCTGGTCGGCATCGGCGTCGCCGCGCTCGGCGCCGCCTTCGCGGCGGCGTCGTTCGGCTATGCCTCGTACGCGCCGATGCGGACCCTGGCGCCGATCGGCGCGATGGCCGCGCTGGCACTGACGGTCACCTTCGCTGTGGAGACGCAGGACTTCGGTCGGGCCTGGGCGGTCGGCCTCGCGGCGTTCGCGATCGGCCTCCTCGCCTACCGGGTCGCGGGCCGGCTGCAGGTGCCGCCGCTGATCGTGGTGGTCTCGGCGATGGTGCCGCTGCTGCCCGGTCTGTCGATCTACCGCGGCCTGGCGCTGATCGGCGAGGGCAACGACGCCGCGACCGCCGACGGCATCCTGGCCATGGTCACGGCGTTCTCGATCGCGATCGCGCTGGCCGCCGGCGTCATCCTGGGCGAGTACGTCGCCCAGCCGGTCGCTCGCGAGGCCCGCAAGGTGCCGATCCGGCTCTCGGGCCCGCGCCTGGTCGGCGTCACCCGGAGCAAGACCCGCGCGCTGCTCAAGCGGGAGCGCGCGGCCGAGCGGGCGGCGCAGGAGGCCGAGACGGTGCTGATCCCGACCGGCGACGTGCAGGAGATCCGGGAGCAGCGGACCGAGGTGCTCGCGGATGCCGAGGCTGATCCGGACGGCGCGTCCGCTGCCGAGCCGGGGGCCGTGTCCGGGCCGGAGCTGGAGCCGGAATCCGAGGTCGAGGCCGGGCCCGGGGTGGAGTCAGAGGTGGAGCCGGAGCAGGCGCCGGAGCCCGATCTGGGACCGGCGCGGGTGGAGATCTCGCTGCAGGAGATCCGGAAGGCGCGGGAGGCGCGGGAGGCGGGTTCGGGGGAGGGCCAGGGGCCGACCGCCTGAGCCCCTGCGCGGCGGCGGGCCCGGCGTTTCACCGATTCTGACGATCGAACTCCAGTTCGTTTCCCGCGTAGAATCGGCGTACGCCGCCACCGCTCCCGAAGGCCGCACCATGACCCTGCTCCCCGGTCCCGTCCCGCACCGGATCACCCGTGCGGTCGCCGTCTGCCGGGCCGAGCTGGCCGGGGTCGCCGACGCACAGGCGGCCTACCTGGCGACCGGGGAGAAGGAGACGTTGCTCGCGGACCTGGTCGCGTTGGACGCCCAGGTCGCCGAGCTGCGGCTGCGGACCATGGCCGCGTCGTCGGACGTGGCCGATGCGCACGGGGCGAGGGACGTGGCCGGGTGGCTGGCCCATCGCGCCAACGTCGAGGTCGCTCGGGTCCGCGGCGAGGGACGGCTGGCGGAGGCGATCGACCAACGCTGGCCCCGCGTCGGCGCGGCGATGGCGGACGGGCGGTTGTCGCTGGACCAGGCCAAGGTCATCGTGCACGCCCTCGACGTGCTCCCGGAGCGGGTCGGGGCCGACGTCCGGTCCGATGCCGAGGCGCGGCTGGTCGCGCTCGGGACCGGGGAGGCGTTCGAGTGCGGCGGGTTGGGGATGCTGCCCCAGCACCTGCGGGTCCTCGGCCGGCGGGTGCTGGACGTGGTCGCGCAGGAGGTCGCCGAGGACGAGGAGGCCCGCCGGGTGCACGAGGAGGAGACCCAAGCCCAGGCAGCGCTGTCGGTGCGGATGAAACCGCTCGGCGACGGCGCCACCCGGATCACCATCACGCTCCCGGACGCGACCGCGACCCGCCTGGCGACCTACCTCGACGCGCTCACCTCACCCCGCATCGCGGGCGGCACGAACCCCGACCTCGATCGACTGCCGCGCCACCGCACCCTCGGGCACGCGTTCTGCGCGCTGCTGGACCGGCTCGACCCGGCGACGCTGCCCGAGCACGGCGGCGACGCCACCACCGTCATGGTGACCATCGGACTCGACGACCTCGAGAAGCGGCTCGGCACACGACCCCGTCCGCCCCGCGGGCAGGCTCGAGTCGTGTGCCCCACATCCCGGAATGGCGGGTTCTCAGGCACACGACCCCCGCCACCACTGCCGGCACGAGCACACGTCCCGTGAACCCGGGGAGCGTCTTGCGGTGCAGTGGGGACTGCGATCGCACGCGGCGGTCGGGGTCCACCGGCTCGGCGTTCGAGGGCCGGTGATCGCACTGCGTTCACCGCATGAACCGAAGGCCCGAGGTTCGACCAATCCGGTTGTGACGTCGAGCAGACGCCCCGCCCGCGTGCTGAAGCGTCGAGCTGGGCGCACCCCTCGCAGGCTCAGACCACCTTCGTCTTCGCCGGCATCACCTTGCGCGCCACCAGCGCCACCACGTCCTCGTAGCGCGACCCGGTGAACTTCTGGAACGTGTGCAGGGCGTGCGCGTCCAGGCCGACCAGCACCCGGGCCCGGTTCTTCAGGATCCCGCCGACGATGATCTCCGCGGCCTTCTCCGGCGTCATCGAGGCCAGCTTCTCGTCGAAGAGCTTGGCGGTGGCGGCCTTGTCCTCCTTGGCCGAGACCCGGGCGTTGCGGGCGATCGCGGTCTTGATCCCGCCGGGGTGGACGGCGGTGACGCCGACCGGGTGCCCGGCGATCAGCATCTCCTCGCGGACCGCCTCGGTGAAGCCGCGGACCGCGAACTTGGTGGCGTTGTAGGCGCTCTGGCCCGGCATCGCCATCAGGCCGAACAGCGAGGAGAGGTTGACCAGGTGCCCGTCGCCGGACGCGATCAGGTGCGGCAGGAACTCCTTGGTGCCGTGCACGACGCCCCAGAAGTTGATGCCGACGATCCAGTCCATGTCCTCGTAGGTCAGGTCGACCGCGTCGCCGGCCAGCGCGACGCCGGCGTTGTTGACGACGACGTTGACCCGACCGAAGTGCTCGGCCACCGCCGCGGCGTACGCCGTGAAGGCCTCCCGGTCGGCGACGTCGAGCCGGTCCGCGCGCACCTCGGGGGCGCCGGCGTCCTTGACCAGCGCGACCGTCTCGTCCAGGCCGGCCTCGTCGACGTCGGAGAGCGCGAGCAGCGCGCCACGGCGGGCGCAGTTGACCGCCAGCGCCCGGCCGATGCCGGAGCCGGCGCCGGTGATCACGACCACCTTGTTCTTGAGGGTCTTCATGCGGTCACGCTCTCCTTCTCGGTGCCGGGCTGTGCGCCGGGCGGGGTGTCTGACTGGACGGCGGGTGCGGGGTCGACCACCTGGTAGGCGCCCCGGTCGAAGCGGGCCAGGTGGCGGCGGAAGGTGAAGGTATGCCCGGGCCACAGCGTGGTGTTGTTGCCGAACCGGTCCAGGTACCACGACGCGCAGCCACCGGTGGTCCACACCGTGCTGCCCATCCGCTCCTGGACGTGCTCGTTCCAGGCCTCCTGGGCGGCGGGCGTCGGCTCGACCGGCGCCCAGCCGGATCGGCGCAGCGCGTCGACGGCGTCGACGACGTACCGGACCTGGGACTCGATGATGAAGACCATGCTGGAGTGGCCCAGCGCGGTGTTCGGCCCGACCAGCTGGAACAGGTTGGGGAAGCCGTGGATCGTGGTGCCCTTGTAGGCCCGCATCCCGGTCTCGGTCCACACCTCGGCGAGGGTGCGGCCGTCGCGACCGGTGATCCGCTCCGCGATCGGCGGGTCGGTGACGTGGAAGCCGGTGGCGATCACCAGTACGTCGACCTCGCGGTGGGTGCCGTCGGCGTCGACGATGCCCCCCGGGGTGATCCGGTCGATGCGGGTGGTGACGAGCTCGACGTTGTCGGCGGCGAGCGCCGGGTACCAGGCGTTGGAGATCAGGATCCGCTTGCAGCCGGCCCGGTAGTCCGGTGTCACCGCGGCGCGCAGCGCGGGGTCGGTGATGCCGCGCCGGATGTTGGCCTTGGCCGCGGCCTCGGTCAGCGCCTGGAGCCTCGGGAACCGGACGAACGCCGGCACCCGCGCCTCCAGTGCTGTGTAGACGCCCGCGCGGACCGCCCGCTGCACCGCCGGCACGCGCCGGAACAGCCGCTTCTCCAGGTCGCTGGTGCGCCGCTCGTTGCGGGGGATCACCCAGTTCGGGGTGCGCTGGTAGACGTCGACCCGCGCGGCCACCTTCCGCAGCTCGGGCACGGCCTGGATCGCGGAGGCGCCGGTGCCGATCACGGCGACCCGCCGGCCGGCCAGCTCCACGTCGTGGTCCCAGCGCGCGGTGTGGAACACCGGGCCGGCGAAGGAGCCGATGCCCTCGATCTCGGGGAGCCGGGGCTCCGACAGCCCGCCGGCGCCGGCGATCAGCGTCCGGGCGGCGTACTCCCCGGCGGTGCTGGTGACGATCCAGCGCCCGAGCCCGGCGTCCCAGCGGGCGTCCAGCACCTCGGTGCCGAGGCGGAACCGGTCCAGCGTGCCGGAGTCGGCGGCGACCCTGCGCAGGTAGGCGAGGATCTCGGGCTGCGGCGAGTACGCCGCGGACCACTCCGGGTTGAGTGCGAACGAGAACGAGTAGAGCTGGCTGGGCACGTCGCACGCGGCGCCGGGGTAGGTGTTGGCGTGCCAGGTGCCGCCGACGTCGTCGTCCTTCTCGATGACGAGGAAGTCGGTCTCGCCCGCCTCCTGGAGCTTGATCGCCGTGCACAGCCCGGCGAAGCCCGCGCCGATGATCAGGTGGTCGACGTCGGTCCGCTGCATGGGCGCGACGCTACGGGCGCTATTGAACAGATGTCAATAGACTCTGTTGAACGAATGCCAATAGGGTGGGTGGATGCCCCCGACCGCCTCGAGCCCCCATACCTCCGGGACGGCGCGGGTGCGTCTGTCGCCCGAGCGGCGCCGCGAGCAGCTGCTCGCGCTCGGCGTGCAGCTGTTCAGCCAGGGCTCGATCGAGGAGATCTCGATCGACCGGCTGGCCGAGGTCGCCGGCGTCTCCCGCGGGCTGCTCTACCACTACTTCGGGAGCAAGCAGGGGTTCTACGAGGCGGTCGTCCAGTGCGCCGCCGACGACCTGGTCGCGCAGACGGCGCCGAGCGAGGACCCCGACCCGATGGTCCGGCTGCGGCACTCGATGGCGGCGTACGTCGACTACGTGGTCGACAACCTCGCGGGGTACCGGTCGCTGGTGCGCGCCGCGGCCGGCGGCAACGAGACCCTGCGCCGGATCTACGACGAGGCGCGGGCCGCGCTGACCGACCGGATCTTCCGGCCCGAGGGTGCCGGCGAGCTGATCCCGGACACCCCGGCCACCCGGCTGCTGGTGCGCGGGTGGGCGGCCTTCGCCGAGGAGACCGTGCTCGCGTGGTGCGCGGAGCCCGACGGGCTGACCCGCGACGACGTGGTGCGGATCCTCAGCGACGCGCTGCCGGCGCTGGTCGCCGCTCTCGGCTGACCGGCGCCGGCAGGCCGCGGCCGGTCAGCCGGGTCAGGCGGGTCAGGCGGCGCGCTCGGCCGCCAGCACCGCCTCGAGCTGGTCCAGGCCCCAGGAGAGGTCCTCGGCCGAGATCGTCAGCGGCGGAGCCAGGCGGATCGTGGATCCGTGGGTGTCCTTGGCCAGCACGCCGCGCGCCATCAGCCGCTCGCAGACCTCGCGTCCGGTGCCGATCGAGGGGTCGATGTCCACGCCGGCCCACAGTCCGCGCACCCGGACGCCGACCACGCCGCGGCCGACCATCGCCTCGAGGCGCTCGCGCAGCAGCGTGCCCAGCTCGGCGGCGCGCGCCTGCGGCTCGCCGTCGGCGAGCATCCGGACCACCTCGGTGCCCACTGCGCAGGCCAGCGGGTTGCCGCCGAACGTGGAGCCGTGCTGGCCGGGTCGGAGCACGCCGAGCACGTCGCGGTCGCCGACCACCGCGGAGACCGGCACGATGCCGCCGCCGAGCGCCTTGCCCAGCACGTAGAGGTCCGGTACGACGCCCTCGTGGTCGCACGCGAAGGTGCGCCCGGTGCGGCCGAGTCCGGCCTGGATCTCGTCGGCGACGAAGAGCACGTCGTGGCGGGTGCAGGCCTCGCGGACGCCGCGCAGGTAGCCCTCGGGCGGGATCACGACGCCGCCCTCGCCCTGGATCGGCTCGATCAGCACGGCCACCGTGTCGGGGGTGATCGCGGCCTCGAGGGCCGCCAGGTCGCCGTACGGGACCATGTCGAAGCCGGGCGTGAACGGGCCGAACCCGTTCCGCGCGTCGGGGTCGTCGGAGAAGCCGACGATGGTGGTGGTGCGGCCGTGGAAGTTGCCGGCGGCGACGATGATCCGGGCTCGGTCGTCGGCGACGCCCTTGACCTCGTAGCCCCACTTGCGGCTGACCTTGATCGCGGTCTCGACGGCCTCCGCGCCGGTGTTCATGGGCAGCACGAGGTCCTTGCCGCACAGGTCGCCGAGCCCGGCGCAGAAGTCGGCGAAGTGGTCGTGGATGAAGGCGCGGCTGGTCAGCGTGAGCCGGCCCAGCTGCTCGCGGGCGACCTCGACCAGTCGCGGGTTGCTGTGCCCGAAGTTGAGCGCGGAGTAGCCGGCCAGCAGGTCCAGGAACCGGCGACCGTCGACGTCGGTCATCCAGGCGCCCTCGGCGTGCTCGATGACCACCGGCAGCGGGTGGTAGTTGTGCGCCGTGCGGGCCTCGGCCCGCTCCACGGCCTCCGGCGTGCTCGTGGGCGCGGTCGGAATCATCGTGGTCATCGGGCCTCCCTCGTCGATGCGGTATCGCCAGATTGTCTGACAATCTGTGCGGCCACCGTAGCCCACGACCTCACCGAAACCCACTCGCCGGTCCGGATCGGGAACAATGGGCGGCGCTGTGAAGATCACCTACCCCGCCGAGCTGCCCGTCAGCGGTCGCCGCGACGACATCGCCGAGGCCATCCGCGACCACCAGGTGGTCATCGTCGCCGGCGAGACCGGCTCCGGGAAGACCACCCAGCTGCCCAAGATCTGCCTCGAGCTGGGCCGCGGCGGCGAGGGACCCGACGGGCGCCCGCGGATGATCGGGCACACCCAGCCGCGCCGGATCGCCGCGCGCTCGGTGGCCGAGCGGATCGCCGAGGAGCTCGGCGTCGACCTGGGCGACCTGGTCGGCTACCAGGTCCGGTTCACCGACCGGACCTCGAAGGCCAGCCGGCTCAAGCTGATGACCGACGGCATCCTGCTCGCCGAGCTGCAGCGCGATCGCGAGCTGCGCCGCTACGACACGATCATCATCGACGAGGCCCACGAGCGCAGCCTCAACATCGACTTCCTGCTCGGCTACCTCAAGCAGCTGCTGCCGCGTCGCCCCGACCTGAAGCTGATCATCACCTCCGCGACCATCGACCCGGAGCGCTTCGCCGAGCACTTCGCCGACGCCGACGGCGAGCCGGCGCCGATCATCGAGGTCTCCGGCCGTACCTACCCGGTCGAGGTCCGCTACCGCCCCCTGATGGACGTCGCCGAGGATGACGACGAGGGGGAGATGGTCGTCCGCGACCAGACCGAGGCGATCGTCGACGCGGTCAAGGAGCTCTCCGCGGAGGGGCCCGGCGACATCCTGGTCTTCCTGCCCGGCGAGCGGGAGATCCGGGACACCGCCGAGGCCCTCTCCCCGCTGGCCGAGGGGCCGCGCGGCATCGACGTGCTGCCGCTGTTCAGCCGCCTCTCCGCGGCCGAGCAGCACCGCGTCTTCGCCCCGGCCGCCACCTCCCGGCGCCGGGTGGTGCTGGCCACCAACGTCGCCGAGACCTCGCTGACGGTGCCCGGCATCCGGTACGTCGTCGACAGCGGCGTCGCGCGGATCTCGCGGTACTCGGCGCGCACCAAGGTGCAGCGGCTGCCGATCGAGCCGATCAGCCAGGCGTCGGCCAACCAGCGCTCCGGCCGGTGCGGCCGCGTCGCCGCCGGCGTCGCGATCCGCCTCTACGCGGAGGAGGACTTCGAGGGCCGCCCGGAGTTCACCGACCCCGAGATCCTGCGCACCAACCTGGCCTCGGTGATCCTGCAGATGACCTCGCTCGGGCTGGGCGACATCGGCCGGTTCCCGTTCGTGGAGCCGCCGGACCGCCGCAACGTGCAGGCCGGCACGCAGCTGCTCGAGGAGCTCGGCGCGATGACGGGCGCGGGTCGCCTGACCAAGACCGGGCGCCGCCTGGCTCGGCTGCCGATCGACCCGCGGCTGGCCCGGATGCTGATCGAGGCCGAGCGCCTCGGCTGCGTGCGCGACGTGCTGGTGATCACCGCGGCCCTCTCGCTGCAGGATCCCCGTGAGCGACCCGCCGAGCAGAAGCCGCAGGCGGACCAGGCCCATGCCCGGTTCAAGGCCGAGGGGTCGGACTTCCTGACCTGGCTCAACCTGTGGCGCTACCTGCGCCAGCAGCAGCGCGACCTCTCCTCCAGCGCCTTCCGACGGATGTGCAGGCGCGAGTTCCTCAACTACCTGCGGGTGCGGGAGTGGCAGGAGTTCGAGTCGCAGCTGCGCCGGGTGGCCAAGGAGATGGGGCTGACCATCGAACCGGTGGTTGAGGTGCGAGGCGAAGCGAGCCTCGAAACCACCGCCGCCTACGACGCCGACGGCATCCACCAGGCGCTGCTCTCCGGCCTGCTCAGCCACATCGGCGCGCTGGAGGAGAGGGAGAAGCCGGCGCCGGGCCGCGGCAACCAGCGCGGCCGCGACCAGCGCCGTCCGGGCCCCCGGGAGTACCTCGGCGCCCGCGGCGCGAAGTTCGCGATCTTCCCCGGCTCCGGCCTGGCCCGGAGGAACCCGCAGTTCCTGATGGCCGGCGAGCTGGTCGAGACGGGGCGCCTCTGGGCCCGCCAGAACGCCGAGATCAAGCCCGAGTGGGCCGAGCGGATCGGCGCCCACCTGGTCAAGCGCACCTACTCGGAGCCCGTCTGGTCGCGCAAGCGCGCCTCGGTCGTCGCGCGCGAGCGGGTCACCCTGTACGGCGTCCCGCTGGTGGCCGACCGCCCGGTCAACTACGGCCGGATCGACCCCGAGCTCTCGCGCGAGCTCTTCATCCGGCACGCGCTGGTCTACGGCGAGTGGTCCACCCGGCACCACTTCTTCGGCCACAACCGTCGGCTGCTGGCCGAGGCGGAGGAGCTCGAGCACCGCGCCCGCCGCCGCGACCTGGTCGTCGACGAGCACGCGCTCTTCGACTTCTACGACGCCCGGGTCGGCAAGGAGGTCGTCTCCGGCGCCCACTTCGACCAGTGGTGGAAGCAGGCCCGGCGCGCCGACCCCGACCTGCTGACCTTCGATCCCGCGATGCTCACCCACGACGCCGCCGAGGAGGTCAGCGCCGAGGACTACCCGGAGCAGTGGGCCTCCGCCGAGGGGCTGACCTTCCCGATCAGCTACCACTTCGAGCCGGGCGCCCGCGACGACGGCCTGACCATCGACATCCCCGTGGCCACCCTCAACCGGGTCGCCGACGACGACTTCTCCTGGCACGTGCCGGGCCTGCGCGTCGAGCTCGTCACCGAGCTGCTGCGCGGCCTGCCCAAGGCGCTGCGGGTGCAGTGCGTGCCCGCGCCCAACACCGCCCGGGAGTTCCTGGAGGCGGTCCCGCCCGGCGACGAGCCGCTGCTGGACGCGCTCGAGCGCTACCTGCGCTCCACCCGGGGCGTGCACATCCCGCGGGAGTCGTGGGACCTGGTCGGGCTGCCCGCGCACCTGCGGCCGACCTACCGGGTGGTCGACGAGCGCGGCCGGGAGCAGTCGCGCGGCAAGGACCTGGCCGCGCTGAAGGCGCCGCTGGCCGGCGAGTTCACCAGGGCGCTGGCCGCGGTGGCCACCGACACCGGGCTGGCCCGCAGCGGCGAGACCGCCTGGGTCTTCGGGGACCTGCCGGCCGAGGTCACCGAGACTCGCGCCGGGCACCAGGTCACGGCCCACCCGGCGCTGGTCGACGAGGGCCGCACGGTGGGTGTGGAGATCTTCGGGTCGGCCGAGGAGGCCGAGGACCGGCACCGGCACGGCGTGGCCCGGCTGCTCCTGCTCGCGCTCGGGACGGCGCCGTTGAAGGGGCAGCTCGACGCCCTGCCGATGGCCGACCGACTGGCGCTGGCCGGCTCGCCCTACCGCAGCATCGACGCGCTGCTCGCCGACTGCCTGAGGGCGGTCGTGCTGGAGCGGCTGGCCGAGCGGGTGCCCCGCGGCAAGGAGGCGTACGACGCCCTGCTGGGCGACGTCCGCGGCCGGGCCGCCGATGCGGTCCGCGACCACCTGCAGCTGGTGCTGCGGGCGCTGGAGGCGTGGCGGGAGACCGACAAGGCGCTCAGCGGTCGCGTCGAGATGCCCGCGCTGCCGGCGGTGACCGACCTGCAGGCCCAGGCCGGCCGGCTGGTCTTCGACGGCTTCATCGGCGGCGCCGCCGAGGGCAGCAGCGCGGGCACCGGCCCGGCCCGGCTGCGCCGCTACCCGACGTACCTCGCGGCGATGCGGCAGCGCCGGGCGCGGCTCGGCGAGGGGATGGGCGCGGTGGTCAAGGACCGCGACGCGATGAGCCTGGTCGGGCCGCTTCAGGAGGCGTACCTGCACCGGATGGCGGCGCTCCCGGCGGGGCGGCCCGCGGGGCCCGCGCTGGAGGAGGTCCGGTGGATGCTGGAGGAGTACCGGGTCTCGCTGTGGGCGTCCTCGCTGGGCACCGACGGCAAGGTCAGCGACGTGCGGATCCGCAAGGCGCTGGACCGGCTCGGCTGACCCCGGCCGCCCGCGGCGGCCGTCGGCCCGAGTTCGCCGTTGATGCCATCGGGTCACCCACGGCGACCAGGGCCGCGGTGGGTGCATCCGTGGCTGCTGCGCGAGCCTCCGCATCCGACCTGGCCGCGTTGTCGGTGGCTCGGAGGGACTCCGTCCCGCCTTCGCTCCTCCGCCTTGCCAGGTCGGCGCGGAAACTCGCTCGCAAAGCCACGGATGCTGGCGCCGCGACCTAGGCTGGATCGGTGCCAGAAGCAACGCCCGGCCCCCGGCCGCACCACCGCCCCGCCCGCCGCGACGGCGGCTTCTTCGAGGGGTTCGAGGGCGGGACGGACCCGGCCGCGTTGAGCGAGGCGGCCGACCAGGCGGCCGCGCTGCTGGTGCGCGGCGCGCGCGGCGCCGACGAGGCGGCGGTGGCCGAGCGGATCGTGCGCCTGGCCGACACCGAGGGCATCGAGGCGATCGCGGAGGTCTGGGCGGGTGCCCCCGCCGACTCGCTGGCGGGCTGCCTGTGGCGGCTCTTCGTGCTGCGGTCCTGGGTGCACGCCGACGCCGCCGGCGTCGCCCGCGAGTTCGACGCGGGCCGGCGCAGCGCGGAGGTCGCCGAGGTGGTCGCCGGGGTCGCCGACCCGCCCGGGCCGGACGAGCTGCGAGTCATGGTCGACGCCGTCTTGCGGGGGATCGGCAGCGCCGACTTCGCGGACGTGCTGTTCCGCGCCTCGGCGTTCTCCCGGGTGGTGGCGGTCGGTCGCGCGCACCTGCCCGGCGCCGACGAGCAGGGGGTGCGGAGGATGCTGGTGCTGGCCGAGCAGCTCGAGGCCGCGGGGCACCTGGAGATGGCGCAGAGCCTCGGCTAGGTCCGGCCTCGACGGCCTTCTCCGAATTCCGGCGGATCTGGCCCCAACGCCTAGACTGGGAACCGCAAGCACGCCGGGCCGCGGCAGCCCCGGGTCCCAAAATTAGCCGCTACGAGCGGCCCTGCGCCGTGAGGCGCTCCCGGTCCGGTGTGCTTGCCCTCACAGCCCCTCCGCTCGCTTGGGCCGGCCTGGGTGGCCCTCGGTAGGGTGGCCCGCGCGCGAGCAGCCGCTCGCGGGAACAGGGGTGTGGTCAGCGGATGAGTTCGGCGCGTGTGGGCTGGCGGACGACCCTCGTGGTCGTGATCGTGGTGCTGGCGGTCGTCGCGGCGATGGTGGCCATCTCCGAGACCCGGCCCGAGCCGCGGGCCGAACGCCCCCCGGCGCCCTCGGGGGACACCACCAGCTCGCCCGGGCACACCCGGCTGGAGTTCGCGGTGTGGGGGACCGACCCCGAGATCAAGGCCTACCAGCAGGTCGTCGACACCTACAACGAGCAGACCGCCGGGGTCGACGTGGTGATCCGCTCGTGGCCCACGGCCGAGGAGATGAACGCCGCGGTGCGCTCCGGCGACGCGCAACCCGACCTGTTCCTGCTGCGCCGCGACGACCTCGCCGAGACGCTGGAGAACGGGCGCAGCGTGCCGCTGCTCGACCTGCTCGACGCCCGCGGCCTGAACATCGGCGACGACTACTCGCGGGACTCGATCTCTGCGTTCTCCGCCGACGACGACCTGCAGTGCATGCCCTATGGCTCCTCGCCGATGGTGATCTACTACAACACCGACCTCGTCGATTTCGACAAGATGGCCGCCCGCGGCCTCCAGGTGCCGCAGGAGGACCGTCGCGGCTGGACGCTCGACCAGTTCCGGGATGCGGCCGAGTTCGCCAGCCGCCCCCGCCGCGGCACCCGCGGCGTCTACATCGAGCCGACGCTGGAGGGCCTCGCGCCCTTCGTGCTCTCCGGCGGCGGCGACCTGTTCAACGACACCACCAGCCCGACCTCCCTGGCGCTGGGCGAGAACGACTCCACCGACGCGATGCGTCGCACCCTGGAGGTGCTGCGCGACCCGCAGCTGACCCTCAGCAGCGCCCAGCTCGCCCGCAGGTCCGGCCTGGAGTGGTTCGAGCAGGGCAAGGTCGGCATGGTCGCCGGTTACCGCAGCCTCACCCCGGATCTGCGCCGGGTCGAGGGCCTGCGCTTCGACGTGATGCCGATGCCCTCGCTCGGCTCCACCGACACGCTGGGCGAGCTGACCGGCGTCTGCCTCGGCGCCACCGCGAAGCAGCACTCGGTCGCGAAGGCCGCGGACTTCCTGATCTACCTGGTCGGCGACGAGTCCGTGGCCACGGTCGCCCGGCTCGGCTACCTCCAGCCGGCCAACCTCGAGGTCGCCTTCTCCGAGGCGTTCCGCCAGCCCGGCCTGCGGCCGAACAACGCCGAGGTGTTCATCGAGGCGCTGCGCGACATCCAGATGCTGCCGCTGCGCGACGACTACGACGAGCTGGAGGCGCTGGTCGGCCCGCAGCTGCGTCAGCTGCTGATGCGCCCGGTGCTGGACGACCTGGACGTGCGCCTCGACGCGATCGACGAGACGTCGCGCCAGCTGCTCGACCCCACGCTGCGCACGGAGGATGCCAGCGCCACGCCCTCCCCGACGGACTAGCCCGACCGGTCAGCTCGCGTCGGCGTCCAGCACGGCCTGGGCCAGGGCCGGGGCGGTCAGCCCGACCTGCCAGCTGCGCGAGCCGAGGACGGAGAGCTGGTCGATCAGGCCTTCCAGCAGCGCCACCGGCTCCCGGGTCTTCGGCGGGGTCCACATCGCCCGGCGCAGGTGGTCGGGGGTGAGCAGGTTCTCCGTGGGCAGGTCGTGCTCCTCGGCGATCGCGGAGAGCGAGGCCCGGGCCAGCTCGAGACGTCGTGCGGCGACCGGGTCCTTCTCCGCCCAGGCGCGCGGCACCGGCGGGCCGTCGCTGGGCGCGTTGCGCGCCGGCAGCTCGTCCTCCGGCAGCTGGGCGGCGCGCTGCAGCGCGTCCACCCAGGTCGAGGCGTAGCGCGAGGCGCCCCGGCCGTGGAACCCCTGGGTGCCCATCAGGCCGCCCCGGCTGCTCGGCATGGCCGAGGCGGCCGCCACGATCGCAGAGTCGGGGATCAGGCGCCCGGGGGTGACGTCGCGCTCGGCGGCGATCGAGTCCCGCGCCTCCCAGAGCAGCTTCACCGCCGCCAGCGAGCGCCGTCCACGGACCTTGTGCATGCCCGACGTACGCCGCCAGGCATCCACGCGCGGGGTCGGCTCGAAGCCGCGGAGGTACTCGAACTCCTGCCGCGCCCAGTCGTCCTTGCCGGCCTCGACCAGCTGGTCGGCGATCAGGTCGCGGAGCTCCACCAGCACCTCGACGTCGAGGGCGGCGTACTCCAACCAGGGCTCGGGCAGCGGCCGGGTCGACCAGTCCACCGCCGAGTGCTCCTTGAGCATCTGCCGGCCCAGCAGGGTCTCCACCAGGGTGGCCAGGCCGACGCGGGGGTAGTTCAGCAGCCGCCCGGCGAGCTCGGTGTCGAAGAGCGCGGCGGGCCGCAGCCCGACCTCGGCCAGGCACGGCAGGTCCTGGGTGGCGGCGTGCAGGATCCACTCGGCGTCGCCGAAGGCCTCCTGCAGCGGGGCCAGGGAGTCGAAGGCGATCGGGTCGATCAGGCCGATCCCGGCGCCGGTGCGCTTGACCTGGATCAGGTAGGCCCGGCTGGAGTACCGGTAGCCGGAGGCGCGCTCGGCGTCGATCGCGATCGGACCGGTGCCAGCGGCCACCGCGGCGCAGTAGGCGGCCAGGGCGGCCTCGTCCTCGATCACCGGCGGGAGGCCGTCGGCGAGACGGAGCAGGGGCGCCGGTTCCGGCGCCTCTGCCGCGCCCTCGATCTGTTCAGCCATCAGGGGGTGAAGCCTCGCTGTCCACGGCGGGAGGGGATGACGGCGACGCCCTCGGGGACCGGCTCCAGTCCGCCGGCGGTGCAGAGCAGCTCGCCCCAGGCCTCCGCGTGCGCGGCGAGGTCGCCGGGGTCGACCGGGGTCCACGACGCCCGGATCTCGAGCTGCGCGGTGCCGGGCTCGTCGGCCATGGCGCCGTAGCTGTCGGTCGCCACCCGGGTGACCGTGCCCGAGGCGGCCACGTGCTCGGCGCCGTGGGCCTCCAGCGACTCGATCAGCCAGGTCCAGCCGACGTCGGTCAGCATCGGGTCGGTGGCCAGGGCGGCGTCGATCTCGGCGCGGCAGTAGGCCACGCACCGGAAGGTGCCCTCCCAGGCGTCGTTGCCCGCCGGGTCGTGCAGCACCACCAGGCGTCCGGTGGCGACCTCCTCGTCGTCCACGGTGACGTCGGCCGAGAGCGCGGTCGCGTGCGGGGCGATCCGCTGCGGCGCGGGCATCTCCTCGCAGAAGACCTCCGGGCGGAACCGGGCGGCGCGCAGGCGGGCCACCGCCGTCGTGAACTCCGGGGGCGCGGCGCTGCCTGACCCCCCGAGCGATTCCTGCCGGGCCACCATGCCCTCAATGTAGGCGCTACGGGCGCTCTCGATGTGCACCCCACGCCGTCGACCTGCGACGCTTGGGGGCGTGACGGATCTCGTGGACAGCGCATTCCTGAAGGCCGCCCGGGGTGAGGACGCCCCCCACACGCCGGTCTGGTTCATGCGGCAGGCGGGTCGCTCGCTGCCCGAGTACCTCAAGGTGCGCGAGGGCGTCGCGATGCTCGACGCCTGCGCCGACCCGGAGATGATCGTCGAGATCACGCTGCAGCCGGTCCGCCGCTACGGCGTCGACGCCGCCATCTTCTTCTCCGACATCGTGCTGCCGCTCAAGGCGGTCGGCGTCGACCTCGACATCGTCCCCGGCGTGGGCCCGGTGGTGGCCGACCCGGTGCGCACGCTGGCCGACGTCGAGGCGATCCCGGACCTGACGCCCGAGCACATCGGGTTCATCACCGAGGCCGTTCAGGGCCTGGTCGGCGAGCTCGCGACCATCAACGGCGGCACGCCGCTGATCGGGTTCGCCGGCGCGCCGTTCACGGTGGCGTCGTACCTGGTCGAGGGCGGCCCCTCGAAGGAGCACGCCAAGACCAAGGCGCTGATGTTCTCCCAGCCCGACGTCTGGGACGCGCTGATGCGCAAGATCGCGGGTGTCTCCTCGGCGTTCCTCGCCGCCCAGGTCGCCGCCGGCGCCTCCGCGGTCCAGCTCTTCGACTCCTGGGCCGGCGCGCTCACCCCGGCCGACTACGTGCGCTACGTGAAGCCGCACTCGGCGCGGGTGCTGGCCGAGGTCGGCGAGCTCGGCGTGCCGCGGATCCACTTCGGCGTCGGTACGTCGAACCTGCTGGCCGAGATGGGCGATGCCGGTGCCGACATCGTCGGCGTGGACTGGCGCACCCCGCTGGACCGGGCCATCGAGGTGGTCGGCGACCGTGGCGTCCAGGGCAACCTGGACCCGACGCTGGTCTTCGCGCCGACCGAGGTGATGACCGCTCGCGCCGCCGAGGTGATCGAGGCCGGCCGGGCCGCGAAGAGCCACATCTTCAACCTGGGCCACGGGGTCATCCCGAGCACCGACCCCGACCAGCTGGCACGGCTGACGGAGTTCGTGCAGTCCTACCCGCGCTGACCCGCCGGGTCAGTCGGCCTTCTTGGCCGCGCTCTTCTTGGCGGTCGACCGGCGCGCCGGGGCCTTCTTCGGCGCGCCGCCCTTGAGCCGGACCTGCACGCCGTTGCCGGACTTCTCGGTGACGAGGTACGGCTGCCCCTCGACCAGGTCGACGAGCTTGGCGAAGCCGTACAGGCGCGGGTCGAACGAGGAGTTCGCGGAGCGCAGGTACTGGCCGATCGCGCCGAGGTCGGCCCAGCCGTCGTCCTGGGACTGCTTGTTCACCGCCCGGGTCAGCAGGCTCTGCAGGTTCGGCAGCGGCGGGTCCTCGCCCTCGGGAGCGGAGCCGGTCGCCTGGTCCGTCGGCTCCTCGTCGGCGTCGTCGCCGAGCAGCTCCAGGTAGATGAAGGTGTCGCAGGCCGCCACCAGGGAGGCGGGGGTCTTGCGCAGGCCGAGGCCGTACACGGTCTTGCCGCCCTCGCGCAGCCGGGTTGCCAGCCGGGTGAAGTCGCTGTCGCTGGAGACCAGCGCGAAGGCGTCCAGGTTCCCGGAGTAGAGCAGGTCCATCGCGTCGATGATCAGCGCCGAGTCGGTCGCGTTCTTCCCCGTCGTGTAGGCGAACTGCTGCACCGGCGCGATCGCGTGCTGGTTGAGCTGTGTCTTCCAACCCGTCAGCTGCGAGGTGGTCCAGTCGCCGTAGGCGCGCTTGACGGTCGCCACGCCGTACTGCGCGAGCTCGGAGAGCAGCGCGCTGGCGTGCCGCGGGGAGGTGTTGTCGGCGTCGATGAGGACGGCCACACGCACGTTCGGGGTCGGGCTGCTGGTCGTCATGGCGCCACCCTCCCACGGCGGTGGGGACGCCGGATGCGAGAGTGGGTGCCGTGGATCAGCGTGTCGTGGTCGTCGGCGGAGGCATCGCGGGACTGGTCGCCGCGCGTGAGCTCGCGGCCGCCGGGCGGACTGTCCTGCTGCTGGAGGGCAGTCCCACGGTGGGCGGCAAGCTGCGCCGCGGCGAGGTCGCCGGGATCACCCTCGACGTCGGTGCCGAGGCGATCGTCAACCGCCGCCCCGAGGGCGTCGCGCTGGCCCGTGAGCTCGGCATCGGACTGGTCCGCCCGAGCGCCGCGACCTCCCGGATCTGGACCCGCGGCGCCCTGCGCCCGCTGCCGCGCACCCTGATGGGCGCGCCCCTGGACCTGGCCCAGCTGGCCGACTCCGGGGTGCTCGGCGACGAGGGCCTGCGGGCGGCCCGCCGGGAGCCGGAGCTGGCCGCGACCACGCTGACCGAGGCCGAGACCGACCTCTCCGTCGGTGACCTGGTCGACCGGCGCTACGGACCCGAGGTCACCGACCGGCTGGTCGAGCCCCTGCTCGGGGGCGTCTACGCCGGCCGCGCCCGGGAGATCTCGGTGCGGGCCGCGATCCCGAGCCTGCTCGACCTCGCCGAGCGGGGGTCGATCACCGCCCAGGCCGGGGGAGTGCCCCCCAGCGCCGCCGGCTCGATCTTCACCGGTATCCCGGGCGGCATGTGGCGCCTGCCCGTCGAGCTGGGCCGGGCCCTGGTCGCGACCGGCCGGGTGGAGATCCGCACCGGGGCGATGGCCACCGGCCTGCGGCGTACGGCGGACGGTTTCGAGGTGACCGTCCGCACCGCCGGGGACGAGCGGCTGGAGACGGCGGACGAGGTCGTGCTCGCGACGCCGGCGGCGCCGACCGCCCGGCTGCTCGCCACCGTGGCGCCGGCGGCCTCCGGCGAGCTCGCGCGCGTCGAGTACGCCTCGACCGCGGTGGTCACCTTCGCCTTCCACGCCGATGATCCCGGTGTGCGTGCGGCCCTGGACGTCGGCGCCTCGGGCTTCCTGGTGCCTCCCGTCGACGGTCGGCGGATCAAGGCCGCCACCTTCTCCTTCGCCAAGTGGGACTGGGTCCGCGCCGGCGGCGCGACCCCCGAGGGCGATCTGCTCGTGCTGCGGACGTCGGTGGGCCGGATCGGGGAGGAGGAGACCCTCCAGGTCCCCGACGAGGAGCTGGTCGCCGCCTCGCTGGCCGACCTCGCCGAGGCCACGGGGCTCAGCGCCGAGCCGGTCGACGCCCGGGTCCAGCGGTGGGGCGGCGGCCTCCCGCAGTACGCCGTCGGCCACCTCGACCGCGTCGCGCGGATCCGTGCCGGGGTGGCCGCGGTGCCCGGCCTCGCGGTCTGCGGGGCGGCGTACGACGGCGTCGGGATCCCCGCGGTGATCGCCTCGGCGCAGCGGGCGGCGGCCGAGCTCGTGGCGGGGTCGTGCGCGGGGGACACGGGGGACAGCCCGGAAGGCTGAGGTGTGCCCCGTTGTCCCTGTCGGTCGGGACAACGGGCCCGTGAGGGTCGGGTCATCGACACACCCCTCTCACGAGAAGGAGCTCAGCCATGAGCACCCACACCACCGACACCACCACCCCGGCCCGCAGCGAGGTCGTCGAGGTCGCCGAGGTTGCCGAGACCGCCCGGAGCTGGTCCGCCTGGGCCGGGCGCGCCTCCGGCGCGGCGGACGGAGACGCCTTCGGACGCGCCCCGCGGGGGTGGGCGCTCTCCGGTCTGCTCGCCGGCCTCGCCGGGGCCGGCGCGATCGCCTCCTCGATGGCGGTCACCGCGGTCTACGACCCCGCCCTCGAGGGCGACGCGGTCGCGATCAACGAGGCGCTGGGCGACCAGGTGCCGCAGATGCTGGCGTTCCACCTGCTCGGCATGGCCAGCGCGATCCTGCTGCTGGTCTTCTCCGCCGGGCTGTTCCGCCGGCTGCGCGCGGCGGCGCCGGCGGACAGCATCGCCCCGCTCGTGGCCACCTTCGGCGCGGTCGGCACGGCCTTCGTGCTTCTGCTCGGCACCGGGCTGGACACCGAGTTCATCTTCGCCGTCGGCCGCGAGGACCTCGTGGTGCCCGAGGCCGCGGTCTTCTTCAACCACTGGATCGGCACCATCCCGTGGTGCTGGGGGCTGCTCGGCCTCTCCGGCGTCGCGCTGTTCCCGCTGTCCCGGGCGGGCGGCGTGCCGCGCTGGCTCGGCGTGGTCGGCCTGCTCGGCGGCGGCCTCACGCTGCTGCTCGGCGTCTCGCCGCTGCAGTACATGGCCGGCATGGTGGCCCCCCTCGGCCTGATCGTGGTGGCGCTCGGCTTCCTGGTCGGAGACCGGGCGTTCCGCGGCCGGGCCTGACCGGGGACTGAGGCGCGGATGCGCGTGGTCCTGCGGGACACTTCGGCCGGTCCGACCCGTCGCGGGTCGGACCGGCTGCACAATGTGCCGGTGCGCACCGACGGCCGGACCGGCGAAGCGGCCGGCAGTCCGGCCGCCGCCCTGCTGCTCCCGGCGCTCTGCGTCGCCCTGGTCCCCCTCGCGGCCTGGCTCGACGCCGGTGCCCCGGCCACCGGTCCCGGGGCCGAGATCGCCGGCGGCCCCGGGTGGCCGTGGACCCTGATCGGCGCGCTGCTCGGCACGTTGGCCGGGGTCGTCCTGGCCCGCGACCGCCGCCAGGTGTTCGGCTGGGTGCTCGCCGGCTTCGGCCTGTTCTGGGCACTCGACGGCCTCGCCCAGAGCTACGTCCACGCCGGGCTGACCGCCACCGGGTCGTGGCCGGGGATGACCTTCGCGCTGTGGTTCCTCAACCGGTTCGGGGCCTACCTCACCGTGATCACGGCGATCCTGCTGATGGTCTTCCCCACCGGCCGGTTCCTGCCCGGCCGCTGGCGGACGTGGTGCCGGGCGGTCGTCGCGCTGGTGGCGGTCGCGGGCCTGACGTTCCTGGTCGTCCCGTCCGCCGACCGGGTCCCCGCCGACCTGCCGCCGGACGTCGACCCCGATCCCACCACGATCGACGCGCTCGCGGGGCTCGTCGACCCGCTGGTCGCGCTGGCGCAGGCGGCGCTCGTCGGCACACTGCTCTTCGCGCTGGTCACCGTGGTGGTCCGGTACCGGCGGACGAGCGGCGCCGCGCGGGACCAGATGCGCTGGCTGGCCTGGAGCGCGGTGGTGCTGCTCGTCGCGGTGCCCGCCGGCCTCGTGGTCCGGCTGCCCGGCACCGACTACGTCGTCCTGCTGCTGGTCACCGTGCTGCCGCCGGCCGCGATGACGGTCGCGATCGTGCGGCCCTCACTGGTCCCGATCCAGGACCTGCTGGGGCGGACCATCGTGCTCGCCGTGGTGCTGGCCGCGCTCGCCGCCGCCGACGTGGCGGTGCTCGCCGCGCTCACCGTCGCGCTCGACGACGCCCTCACCCAGGCCCAGGTGGTCGCGGTCGTGCTGGTGGTCGCGGTGCTGCTCTACGGCCCGCTGCGCTCCCGGCTCTCCGCCGCCGTACGCCGCCTGATGCTCGGCGAGCGCGGCAGCCGGTACGACGCCGTGGCCGGCCTCGCCGCCACCCTCGAGGCCACCGACGACCCCGAGGAGCAGCTGGCCGCCGCGGCGCGCGCCGTCGCCGCCGCCTTCGGGGTCCGGTTCGTCAGCCTGGAGGTGGGCGGGGGCGGGGTCGGGACGCGGCGGGTGACCAGCCACGGCACCCGGCCGGCGGCGGTGCGCAGCCTGCCGATCACCTACCGCGGCCGGCAGGTCGGCGTCCTGGTGCTGCCCGCGCGCGGGCTGCGCAGCCGGCTCACGGCGCGTGACGAGGCGCTGGTCGGCGACCTGGTCCGCCAGGCCGTCGCCGCGGCGCGCACCAGCCGCCTTGCCGAGGAGGTCCAGGAGAGCCGCGAGCGGCTGGTCACCGCCCGGGAGGAGGAGCGTCGGCGGATCCGGCGCGACCTGCACGACGGGCTCGGGCCGGCGCTGGGCGGGGTGGTCTTCCAGCTGGAGTCCGCGCGGCTGCTGGTGGACCGTGACCCGGACGCCGCGACGGCCCAGATCGAGGCCGTCACCGGCCATGTGCAGGAGGTGGTCGCCGACGTGCGCCGCCTCGTGCACGACCTGCGGCCGCCGGCGCTGGACGACCGCGGCCTGGTCGGCGCCCTGCGGCAGCAGGCCGACCTGCTCGACCCGCCGGCGACCGTGGAGGCCGGCGCGCTCGGCCCGCTGCCCGCGGCGGTCGAGGTGGCGGCGTACCGGATCGCGGGGGAGGCGATGACCAACGCCGCCCGCCACGCCGGCGCCACGGCCTGCGCCGTCCGGCTCGCCGTGGCCGACGGGCACCTGCTGCTCGAGGTCGCCGACAACGGGATCGGGATCGCGGACGGCACGCCCGCCGGCGTCGGCCTGGTCGGCCTCAGGGAGCGCGCCGACGAGCTGGGTGGACGCAGCGAGGTCGCCTGCCCGCCGGGCGGCGGCACCGTGGTCCGGGCCTGGCTGCCGCTGCGACAGGAGGGGAACGATGACTGAGGACGGCACGATCGGCTCGGAGATCCGCGTGGTGGTGGTCGACGACCACCAGATCGTCCGCGAGGGCCTGGCGGCCCTGCTCGCCGCGCTGGACGGGATCGCCGTCGTCGGCACCGCCGGCGACGGCCGCGAGGCGGTCCACCTGGTCGGCGAGCTGGCCGGCGGGTCGGTCGGCGGGCCGGTCGGCGGGTCGCGGGTCGACGTGGTGGTGATGGACATCCAGATGCCGCACCTGGACGGCATCGAGGCGACCCGGTTCCTGGTCGGCCGCCACCCGGGACTGCGCGTCGTCATGCTGACCATGAACGAGGACGACGAGACCATCCTGGCGGCGATCCGGGCGGGCGCGGTCGGCTACCTGCTCAAGGGGTCCGGCGCCGCGGAGGTGGAGCGCGCGATCCGCGCCGCCGCCGAGGGCGGGATGGTGTTCGGCGCGTCCCTGGCGGCGCGGGTCGCCGCCTTCTTCGCCGGTGCCCGCAGCGAGCCGGCGGCACCGGAGGAGCCGTTCCCGGACCTCTCCGAGCGGGAGCGGGAGGTGCTGCGGCTGCTTGCCCGCGGCCGCTCCAACGACGAGATCGCCGGCGCGCTGTACGTCTCCAACAAGACCGTCCGCAACACCGTCTCCGGCATCTACACCAAGCTGCACGCGACCGGCCGCGCCGACGCCATCGTCAAGGCGCGCGAGGCCGGCTACGGGCGCGACGGGGCGTGAGCCGGGTGTGAGCCGGGTGTGACCGGACTCGCCGCCCGACGGCTGGTCGGCGGCTGGGTCGGGCGCGCGGCGCCGGGCAGAATGGGGCCATGAGCGAGACCCAGCCCGGTGCGAACGACCCGCAGGCCGCGATCAAGAGCAACGCCGCCAAGATCAACGAGCTCAACGAGACCATCCGGTTCACGATGTGGTCGGTGTTCAAGCTCGAGCGCCCCTTCGGCCCCGACGCCGAGGTCGAGCGCAAGACCGAGCTCGCCGAGCTCGAGCAGCTGCTCGCGGACCTGGCCGCCGAGGACGTGGTGGTCCGCGGCCTCTACGACGTCGCCGGCCTGCGCGCCGACGCGGACCTGATGGTCTGGTGGCACGCCGCCGACAGCGACCAGCTGCAGCGCGCCTACCACCGGCTGCGCCGGACCGCCTTCGGCTCGCGGCTCGCGCCGGTCTGGTCGCAGATGGCCCTGCACCGGCCCGCGGAGTTCAACCGCAGCCACCTGCCGGCGTTCCTCGCCGACGAGCGGGTCCACGACTACGTCGCGGTCTACCCCTTCGTCCGCTCCTACGAGTGGTACCTGCTGGAGGACGGCGAGCGCCGCCGCCTGCTCGCCGAGCACGGCCAGATGGCCCGCGGCTACCCCGACGTGCGCGCCAACACCGTGCCCAGCTTCGCGCTCGGCGACTACGAGTGGCTGCTGGCCTTCGAGGCCGACGACCTGACCCGGATCGTGGACCTGATGCGCCACCTGCGCGGCTCGGAGACCCGCCGCCACGTGCGCGAGGAGGTGCCGTTCTACACCGGCCGCCGGGTGGACGCCGCCGAGGTGCTCGACTACCTGCCCTGATCGGAAACGGGTCGTGTGCCCCATCACCCGTCCGGGCGGGGTGTGAGGCACACGACCGCGCCGCCGACCGGGCGGACGACTGGTGCTCCCAGGTAATCTCGCGGCATGGGTTACAACGTCGACAAGACGGACGCGGAGTGGCGCGAGGAGCTCTCCCCGGAGGAGTTCCAGGTGCTCCGCCAGGCCGGCACCGAGCGTGCCTTCACCGGTGAGTACACCGACACCGAGACCAAGGGTGTCTACCGCTGCAAGGCCTGCCAGGCCGAGCTGTTCGAGTCCGACACCAAGTTCCACTCCGGGTGCGGGTGGCCGAGCTTCTACCAGCCGATCACCGACACCATCGAGTACCTCGAGGACAACAGCCACGGCATGAAGCGGGTCGAGGTCCGCTGCGCCAACTGCGGCTCCCACCTCGGCCACGTCTTCCCCGACGGCTACGGCACGCCGACCGGCGACCGTTACTGCATCAACTCGATCAGCCTGACGCTGGAGCCCAAGGACGCCTGAGCGCCTCGGTTTCGAGGCTCGTCGCCAGCGCTCCTCGCACCTCAACCGGCGGCGGCCGGTGGTTGAGGTGCGAGCGGAGCGAGCCTCGAAACCACCGCCGCACTAGGGTCCAGGCATGGCGAAGACCCCGGCGGCGACCGTCCAGGCAGGCGACCGGGAGGTCCGGGTCTCCAGCCCGGACCGGGTGATCTACGAGGCCACCGACGCCACCGGTGAGGTGACCAAGCTGATGGTCGCCGAGTACTTCGCATCGGTCGAGGACGGGCTGATGCGCGCGCTGCGCGACCGGCCCACCGCGCTGGAGCGCTGGCCCTCGGGGGTGCGTGAGGGATTCAAGCTGGCCACCGGACCGTTCGACAAGGACGCCGAGGCGTTCTACCAGAAGCGGGTGCCCAAGGGAGCGCCCGACTACCTGGAGTCGGTCGAGATCACGTTCCCCTCGGGCCGGCACGCCGAGGAGATCTGCCCGACCGAGATCGCCGTCCCGGTGTGGTGCGCCCACATGGGCACGCTGACCTTCCACCCCTGGCCGGTACGCCGCACCGACGACCCCGGCTCCCTCGACCGGCCCGACGAGCTGCGGATCGACCTCGACCCCCAGCCCGGCACGACGTTCGGGGACGCGGTGCGGGTGGCGGGCGTCGTACGGGAGCTGCTGGCCGAGCTCGGCATCACCGGCTTCGTGAAGACCTCCGGCAACCGCGGCGTGCACGTCTACGTGCGGATCGAGCCGCGCTGGGAGTTCCTCGACGTCCGGCACGCCGCGATCGGGCTGGGCCGCGAGCTCGCCCGGCGCGACGACCAGGTCACCACGGCGTGGTGGAAGGAGGAGCGCGGGGAGCGGATCTTCGTCGACTTCAACCAGAACAACCGCGACCGCACGATCGCCTCGGCGTACTCGCTGCGGCCGAAGCCCGGCGCCCCGGTCTCGACGCCGCTGACCTGGGCCGAGCTGGCCGACCTGAAGGATCCCCGCGCGCTGAACCTGTTCACCGTCCCCGAGCGGGTGGCCGACGGCGACCCGTGGGCGGAGATCGACGCCGAGGCGTTCTCGCTGCAGCCGCTGCTGGACCTGTGGGAGGCGCAGGTCGAGGCCGGGGAGGGCGAGCTGAACTTCCCGCCGGACTATCCGAAGATGCCGGGCGAGCCGCCCCGGGTGCAGCCGTCGAAGAAGGTCGCCGAGCACTGGGACGAGGACGGCAACCGGGTCGAGGGCACCTGAGTGCCGGACCCGGCCGACCCCCTCAGGCGTAGAGCTCGTCGATCTCCGCGGCGTACTTCTCGGCGATCGGCCGCCGCTTGAGCTTCATCGTCGGGGTCAGCTCCTCCCCGCCGGGCTCCCAGACCGTCGGCAGGATCCGGAACCTCTTGATCTGCTCGACCCGGGAGAGCTTCTCGTTGGCCGCGTCGATGCCGGACTGCACGTAGGCGAGCACCGCCGGGTCGGTGGCCAGCGCCGACGGGGAGGCGTCGGCCAGGCCGGCCCTCTCGGCGAAGACGGCCGCCGCGTCGGGGTCGAGCGTCAGCAGCGCGGTGACGTAGGGGCGGTCGTCGCCGATCGCCACCACGCTCAGCACCAGCGGGCAGGCGACCTTGACCGCGCCCTCGATGTTCTGCGGCGACATGTTCTTGCCGGCGGAGCTGATGATCAGCTCCTTCTTGCGGTCGACGATGCGGACGTAGCCGTCCTCGTCGATGGTGGCGATGTCGCCGGTGTGCATCCAGCCGTCGCCGTCGATGGCCAGCTCGGTGCGCTTGCGGTCGTTGCGGTAGCCGCGCATCACCAGCGGCCCGCGGACGAGCAGCTCGCCGTCCTCGGCGAGCATGATCTCGGTGCCGCCCGGCACGACCTTCCCGACGGTGCCGATGCGGATCGCGCCGGGCGGGTTCATCGTCACCACGGCCGACGTCTCGGACATGCCCCACACCTCCAGCACCGGGATGCCGAGTCCGAGCATGAAGGCGAGGGCGTCGGGCGCGATCGCGGAGGCGCCGGTCGCGGCGACCCGGACCCGGTCCAGACCCATCCGCTCGCGCAGCTTGCTGAGCACGACGCGGTCGGCGACGGCGTGCTGCGCCCGGAGGGTGAGCGGGACCCGCTTGCCGTCGGACCTCAGCCACGCGACCCTCGTCCCGGTCGCCAGCGCCCAGGTCGCGATCCTGCGCTTGCGCTCGTCCGGCTCCGCGGCCACGGCGGCCTCGATGCCGGCCTTGATCTTGTACCAGACCGCGGGCACCGCGCCGAACGACGTCGGACGCACGGACGGCAGCGCGGCGATCAGCTGCTTGGGGTCGTCGACCGTGGTGATCTGGATGCCGTAGCGCAGGTTGCTGTAGTGCGCCCCCCAGCGGTTCGCGATGTGCGCGTCGGGCAGGTAGGAGACCAGCGAGTCGTCGAGGGTCAGCGGGAAGTAGTCCTCGAGGGCGTCCATCTCCGCCATCAGGTTCGCGTGGGTGAGCTCGACCCCCTTGGGCGGGCCGGTCGTGCCGGAGGTGTAGATGAGGGTCAGTACGTCGGAGGGCTGGACCGCCCGCCAGGACGCCTCGAAGTCGAAGTTCGGGCTGCCGGCCGCCTCCAGGTCGGCGAGGCTCATCGCGCCGTCGATCCCCCCGGCGTCCCCGCCGTCGACGACCACGAAGTGCTCCACCTGGCCGTTCGTGTTGGCCTGACGCAACCGCTCGAGGAACTGCAGCTCGGTCACGACGACCCGGTTGCCGGCGTTCTCGAAGAGGTAGGCGATCTGCTCGGTCGCCAGCGTGTTGTAGATCGAGAACGGCGTGGCGCCGGCGTGCAGCGCGCCCGTGTCGACGACGTGGAACTCCGGCCGGTTGGTCAGCATGATCCCGACGGCGTCGCCGTGACGGACGCCGAGGCCGGCCAGGCCGGCGGCGACGTCGCGGACCCGGGCGGCGTACTGCTCCCAGGTGATCTCGACGCCGCCGTCGGGCGTGCGCAGGGCCACGCCGGACGGGCGGAGGGACGCGGTGTGCTGGAAGGCCGTGCAGAGGGTGCGCTGGTCGGTCGACATGGGCGTCTCCTGGCGGTGGGGGCCACGGGCGGGCGCGGGCGTGTGACGCGAGTCACGTCCGACGCATCCTTGCACTGCGACGCGCGGATGGGCAGACGTATCCAGCGATCGTCGCCGACGAGCGTCGGACGCCGACGAGCGTCGGGCGCGGACGCCCGACCGGACCCGTCCAGGCCCGGCGGCGGGGAGCAGCGGCCGCCTAGAGGATCTCGATCCCCTCGCCGCCGCCCGCCTGCTCGTCGAACGTCTCGTGCTCGAGCAGGTGCAGCACCGGGACGCCGAGCTTGCGGCGGGCGCGGTGGGTCCAGTCGAGGTGGAAGAACTCGGCGACCAGGTGCTGGCGGGTGAGGATGATCGCCTCCCGGCCGTCGACCTTCTGCACCGTCTCGGTCAGGGCGTCGACCGGGGAGCCCTCGACGACGGTGGTGCTGCCGATCTTCGCGCCGGCCTTCGTCAGCGCCAGGATGCTGCTGGCCAGCTCGTGCTCGGCCTGCTCGTGGAACTCCTCCCGCAGTGCGGCGAGCTCCTCGGGGTCGGGCATCTGGGAGGGCGAGACCATGTCCACCGCTCCGATCGCGCCGAGCGAGGCCTCCACCGCTGCCGCGGCGTCGGTCATCGGGAGCAGCACGTGGTAGGTGACCTGGACGTCCAGGCCCTCGTGCAGCGACCGGACCTGCGCCGCGTCGGTGTCGGTCAGCCCCTGTTCCACCAGCAGCACGACGTCGTAGTCCTCGCCCGGGGCGGGGGTGGCGCCGGTGCTCTCCGTTCCGATCTCCATGTCTCCAGTCCTACACCCATCCGGGGCGGAGGGAACCCCAACCGGGGAGGTCAGCCCCCGAGGACGTCGGCGAGGTCGTAGCGCACGGGCTGCTCCAGCTGGTCGTAGCCGCAGGACGCGGGGTCGCGGTCGGGCCGCCAGCGCTTGAAGTGGGCGGTGTGGCGGAACCGCCGGCCCTCCATCGCGTCGTACTTGACCTCGAGCACGCGCTCGGGCCGCAGCGGCGTGAACGAGAGGTCCTTGCCCTGGCTCCAGCGGCTCTGGGTGCCCGGCTGGCGGCCGGGGTTGGCGATCAGGAACTCCTGCCAGCGGCCCCACGGGTGCTCCTCGATCGGCACCACGAGCTCCTGCAGCTCCTGCCAGAGCTCGGCCCGGCGAGCGGCGGTGAACGACGCCGAGACGCCGATGTGCTGCAGCTCGCCGTCGTCGTACAGGCCGAGCAGGAGGCTGCCGATCAGCGGCTTCTCCGGGGTGCTCGTCTTGTGCTCGCGGTAGCCGGCGAGCACCACGTCCGCGGTGCGCTCGTGCTTGATCTTGAGCATCGTCCGGGCGCCGGGGGCGTACGGCGCGCTCAGCGGCTTGGCGATCACGCCGTCGAGGCCGGCGCCCTCGAAGACGTGGAACCACTCCTCGGCCACGGCCGGGTCGGTGCTGGTCCGGGTCAGGTGGCAGGGGCCCGTCGCGTCCAGGTGGGCCAGCGCCGACTCCAGCGCCGCGCGGCGCTCCTGGAACGGGCGCTCGACGTAGGACTCGTCGCCCAGCGCCAGCAGGTCGAAGGCGACGAAGCTGGCCGGCGTCTGCTCGGCGAGCAGGCTGATCCGCGAGGCGGCCGGGTGGATCCGCTCCTGCAGCACCTCGAACTCCAGGCGACCCTTGCCGTCGCGGCGGTCCATCGCCACGAAGATCTCGCCGTCCAGCACGCAACGCGCGGGCAGCTGCTCGCACATCGCGGTCACCAGCTCGGGGAAGTACCGGGTCAGCGGCTTGGTGTTGCGGCTGGCCAGCTCGACCTCGTCGCCGTCCTTGAAGACCAGGCAGCGGAAGCCGTCCCACTTCGGCTCGAAGGAGAGGCCGACCGGGTCGACCTTGGCCGGGTCGGGGACGCCTTTCACCGCCTTGGCGAGCATCGGGTCGACGGGCGGCATCACGGGCAGGTCCACGGGGCCGAGGCTAGTCCCGACCCTCGACACCGGGCCCGCGCGGTGGGCCGGCGCCGCGCAGGTGGGCGGTGGGGAGGCGCAGGTGGCGCGCCACGCGGCGTACTCGCGGGTGAGATGCCGGCGGAGCTCGTTCCCGCTTGAGCCACCCTTCCGGCGGGGCGACGTCGGCGCGGCTCTAGGATGACCGGCGTCGGTACGCCGACAACGCCGGTGTAGCTCAGTTGGTAGAGCGCCTCTCTTGTAAAGAGGATGTCGCGGGTTCGACTCCTGTCACCGGCTCCCAGGACGCCGCGAGCCGGCAGACAGCTTCTGCCGACTCGTGCGCGTCTCAGCGGACCTGGGTGACCTCGAACCGCGCCGGCGGGTTCGCGATGACCTCCTGGGCCGCGATGATCTGCAGCTCGCGGTGGCCCGAGGCCAGCGTCTCCTCCAGTACGCCGAAGATCGACGCCGCGGTCTTGCCCAGCGCCTCGGCCGGCGAGCCGGTGGTGTGCAGGTGCGCGGTGAAGAGCGCGGCGGTCACGTCCCCGGAGCCGTTGACCTTCATCGGCAGCCGCGGGGTCCGCACCGACCAGGCGCCGTCGCCGGTGACGGCGATCATCTCGATCTCCTCGTCGGGGACCTCGGCGCGGTCGACGGAGGTGATCAGGACGGTCGAGGGGCCGAGTGCCCGGACCTCGTCGGCGGCGGCCAGGATCGACTCCAGCGCCGACGGCTCGCCCAACGAGTCGTGGCCGGTGATGAAGCCGAGCTCGAACTGGTTCGGGGTCACGATGTCGGCGGCGGGGACGACCTTCTCGCAGATGATCGGCGGGATCGCCGGGTTCACGAAGCAGCCGGACTTGGCGTTGCCCATCACCGGGTCGCAGGTGTAGGTCGCCGCCGGGTTGGCGGCCTTGACCCGGGCCACGGCGTCCAGGATCACGTCGGCGATCTCGGGGGAGCCCTGGTAGCCCGACAGCACCGCGTCGACGGTCGGGAACGCGCCGCGCTCCTCGATGCCGATCACGACCTCGCGCACGTCGGCGGGGTCGAGCAGCGGGCCCCGCCAGGCGCCGTACCCGGTGTGGTTGGAGAAGTGGACGGTGAAGACCGGCCAGACCTCGTGGCCGAGGCGCTGCAGCGGGAAGACCGCCGCGGAGTTGCCGACATGGCCGAAGGCGACCGAGGACTGCACCGACAGGATCTGCATGCGCGCATCATCCCACCCCGGCCTGCCGTGCCGCGCGCCGCGACCGCACCCGGCGCCCGCGCGGGCGACCACGATGCGAAAGCCTTTCGTGCGGAACTGACACATGTACGTCTAAAGTAGAACGCGTTACAGTGACGAGGCTCATAGTGAGCTCTCGGGGACCCGGTCGACGAGGATGGGACAGCACATGGCCAAGCGCGCGCCGTACAGCAACGAGGCCGACTACGTCGTGGTCGGCTCGGGCAGCTCCGGATCGATCATCGCGGGCCGCCTGGCCGAGTCCGGCGCGACGGTGATCCTGCTCGAGGCCGGCAAGTCCGACGACAAGGGCATGCACGGCTACTTCACCAAGAAGCCGGGCATGATCGGCCCGATGCACTCCGAGCCGAGCCTGGAGGCGAAGTTCGACTGGGGCTACCGCTCGGTCGCGCAGCCCGGTCTCGACGGCCGCCGGATGCCCGCCCCGCGCGGCAAGGTCGTCGGCGGCTCCTCGTCGGTCAACGGCATGGTCTACGTCCGCGGCAACCGCGCCAACTACGACTCCTGGGCCGCCGAGGGCAACGTCGGGTGGTCCGCCGACGACGTGAACCCGGCCTTCAAGCGCTTCGAGGACTTCGAGGACGGCGAGAACGAGTACCGCGGCGCCGGTGGTCCGATCAAGATCGGCCGCAAGAAGAGGCCGCAGGAGGCCACCCTCCAGTTCATCCAGTCGACCGCCGACACCCTCGGCGTGAAGATCCTCGACGACTACAACGCCGCCGAGCAGGAGGGCATCGCGCGGATGCAGCAGAACGCCGTCGGCGGCCTGCGCTACTCCTCGTCCCGTGGCTACGTGCACCACCTGAACCCGCCCACCCTCCAGCTGCAGACGGAGGTGCTGGCGACCCGGATCGTCATCGAGAACGGCCGCGCCACCGGCGTGGAGGTGCTCGACCAGGGCAAGAAGGGCGGCACGCGCCGGCTCATCCGCGCCGGCAAGGAGGTGATCCTCAGCGCCGGGTTCATCAACTCCCCGCAGCTGCTGATGGTCTCCGGCGTCGGTCCCGCCGACCACCTGGCCAGCCTCGGCATCGACGTGCTGGCCGACCTCCCTGTCGGCGAGAACCTGCACGACCACCTGTTCCACCCGATGTCGTACCACGTGCCGAGCGTCGAGTACCGCGGCAACCCGTGGACCTTCGCCAAGGGCGTCCTGCGGGACTGGACCATCGGCGGCTCGTTCCTCGACGACTCCGTCTTCGAGTCGGTCGGCTTCGTGCGCAGCTCGCTGGCCCAGGGCATCCCGGACATCCAGTTCCACGCGCTGCCGTGGACCTATCCCAGCCCGAACCAGGACGAGCCGATCCGGCACATGCCCGACCCGCGGCCGGGCCTGACGGTCTTCTCGACGCTGATCTACCCCAAGAGTCGCGGCACCATCCGGCTGGCCTCCTCCGACCCGACGGTCGCGCCGCTGATCGACTACGGCTACTTCACCCACCCCGACGACGTCGAGGTGCTCGCCCAGGGCACGGAGATGATCCGCGAGATCATGGCCGGCGCCGCGTTCGGCGGCGGTGTGAAGGCCGAGATCCACCCGGGCCCCGGGATCCCCAACGGCAAGGACCTCCGGATCGCGCTCAAGGAGCGGTCCACCTCGGTCTACCACGGCGTCGGCACCTGCCGGATGGGCGTGGACGAGCGGGCCGTCGTCGGCCCCGACCTCAAGGTCCGCGGCATCGAGGGGCTGCGGGTGGCGGACGCCTCGATCATGCCGTCGATCACCGGCGGCAACACCAACGCGCCCTGCTACATGATCGGCGAGCGCGCCGTCGACTTCATCCTGGGACGGGCCTGACCATGACCGACACCGCCGCGACCGCCGGAGCCCCGACCCGGCCGGCGAGCGTCACCGACGAGCTCCTCGAGCGCCTGGTCGCCCGCGTCCCGGGCTCGGGCGGCGCGACCTGGAAGCTGACCGAGGTCTACTCCGGGGAGGTGCTGGTCGAGCTCCCGCAGTCCACGCCCGAGGACATCGAGGAGGCCTTCGCCACGGCGCGGGCCGCGCAGCGGCTGTGGGCCCAGTGGCCGCTGGAGCGGCGTCTGGAGGTCTTCGACCGAGCCCACGCCCTGCTGGTCGACAACGCCCACGTCACCGCCGACCTGATCCAGGTCGAGAGCGGCAAGAACCGGCGGATGGCCATCGAGGAGACCTGCGACCCGCCGATGGTGATCAGCCACTACCTGCGGCGCGCCCCGAAGGTGCTGGCTCCGAAGAAGCGCGGCGGTCCGGTGCCGTTCGTCTCCACCTCCACCGAGGTGCACGTGCCCAAGGGCGTCGTCGGCATCATCGCGCCCTGGAACTTCCCGTTCGCCACGGGCCTCTCCGACGCCATCCCGGCGCTGATGGCCGGCAACGCGGTGGTGGTCAAGCCGGACAACAAGACCGCGCTCTCGCCGTTGTTCGGCATCTCGCTGCTGGAGCAGGCGGGGCTGCCGGAGGGCCTCTTCCAGGTGGTCTGCGGCGAGGGCCCCGACGTCGGCCCGACGCTGATCGACAACGCCGACTACATCATGTTCACCGGCTCCACGGCGACCGGTCGGGTGATCGGCGAGCGCGCGGGGCGCAACCTGATCGGCTGCTGCCTCGAGCTCGGCGGCAAGAACCCGATGATCGTCCTCGACGACGTGAACGTCGAGGAGTGGGTCGAGGGCACCGCGTTCGGCGTCTTCGGCAACACCGGCCAGATCTGCATGCACATCGAGCGGATCTACCTGCCGGAGAGCCGGTACGACGAGCTGCGGGACGCCTTCGTCGAGCGGGCCGCGAACCTGCGGATCGGGGCGGCGTACGACTTCGGTCCGGAGATCGGCTCGTTGGTCTCCACCGACCAGCGCGACCGGGTCGCCTCCCACGTCGAGGACGCGGTGGCCAAGGGCGCGACCGTGCTCACCGGTGGGCGGGCCCGCCCCGACATCGGCCCGGCGTTCTTCGAGCCGACGGTGCTCGAGGGCGTCACCACCGACATGGTCGCCGGCTGCACCGAGACCTTCGGTCCGGTGGTCGCGCTGCACCGCTATCGGACCGTCGACGAGGCGATCAAGCTCGCCAACGACACCGACTACGGCCTCAACGCCTCGGTCTGGGGCACCGACCTGGCCCGTGCCGAGGCGGTGGCCGCCCGGATCGAGTCCGGCAACGTCAACATCAACGACGCGCTCGCCACGGCGTACGCCTCGAAGGGGACGCCCTCGGGTGGCGTGAAGAACTCCGGCGTCGGCGCGCGCCACGGCGACCAGGGCCTGCTGAAGTACACCGACGTCAAGAACGTCGCGGTGCTGAAGAAGCAGGTGATGGGGCCGCGGCCGGGGCAGGGGTACGACGCGTACGTCAAGCAGATGCTGTCCAGCCTGAAGCTGATGAAGCGGCTCCGGGTGCGCTGAACGCGTCAGGGAAGCGACGAAGGGGGCGGCCCCGAGGCCGCCCCCTTGCGCGTTGCTCGCCCGGTCAGGACTCGATCGGCACCGGCTGCTCGGCGGGGGTGACGCCGGCGATCTCGATCTTGCGGGACTTCGCCCGCTCCGCGATCGGCACGACGAGGCGCAGCACGCCGTTGTCGTAGGAGGCCTCGATCCCCTCGAGGTCGAGGTTGTCGCCGAGCACGAGCTGGCGGGTGAACTGGCCGTGCGTGCGCTCGGCGGCCAGGTGCTGCCAGTCGCCGTTGCGGTTGGCGCGCTCGGCGCGGACGGTCAGCACGTTGCGCTCGACGTCGATGTCGATGCTCTCGGGGCTGACGCCCGGCAGGTCGAACTCGAGCACGAACCGCTCGCCCTCGCGCCATGCGTCCAGGGGCATGACGGCCGGGCGGTTGGTGGTGCCGGAAGCGCCGCTCAGGAGCTGGGCGGTGAGGCGGTCGAAGTCGCGGAACGGGTCGGTGGTGCGCAGCAGCATGGCGGTCCTCCTTGGTGGTCGTCAGAGTCAATATCTGTAACCACTGATATAGATCTTCTATTCCAGGCGTGTCAAGTAGGATGGCGCCCGGGCATGTCGCAGCGGGAGGAGGTCGATCCATGGAGGGCTCGCGCGCCGTCTTCGCGATCTCCGTCGCCGCGGAGATGGCCTCGCTGCAGATCCAGAACCTGCGCGTCTACGAGCGCCGCGGGCTGGTCACTCCCGCCCGCACCGCCGGCGGGACCCGCCTCTACAGCGCCGAGGACGTCGTGGTGCTCCGGCGGATCCGGGAGCTGCTGGGCGAGGGGCTCAACCTGGCGGGCGTGGCCCGGGTGCTCGAGCTGGAGGGCGAGCTGGCGCGGGCGCGGCGGGAGAACGAGGCGCTCCGCGCCCGTCTCCGAACCTGAGCGGCCGCTGCTCAGGCGACCTGCAGCGACCGCTTCGACAGCCCCATCCAGAACCCGTCGATCACCTGGATCCCGGGCGCCGCGGCGTCGGTGGCTGCGCCGAGGGTGACGAAGAGCGGGCTGTAGTGCTCGACCGTGGGGTGTGCGTAGGGCATCCCCGGGGCCTTCGACCGGTAGGCGGCCAGCGTGTCCACGTCGCCGCGGGCCAGCGCCTCGCCGGCCCAGGCGTCGAACTCGGTCGACCAGCCCGGCGCCGCGGCGTCGATCCGCCATTCCGTGAGGAACGGCAGGCCGTGGGTGAGGAAGCCGGAGCCGATGATGAGCACGCCCTCCTCGCGCAGCGGGCGCAGTCGCTCCCCGAGCCGGAGCAGGCGCTCGGGGTCGTGGGTGGGCAGTGACATCTGCAGTACCGGGATGTCCGCGTCGGGATACATGATCCGCAGCGGCACCCAGGCGCCGTGGTCCAGGCCGCGTGAGGTGTGCTGGTGGACCGGCTCGGTGTCCGGCATCATCGCCGCGATCCGGCCGGCCAGCGCGGTGGCATCCGGGGTGCGGTAGGTCATCCGGTAGTACTTCGGCGCGAATCCGCCGAAGTCGTAGACCAGGTCGGCGCCGCTCGCCGACAGCGAGACCGGCGCGGACTCCCAGTGTGCGCTGACGATCAGGATCGCCTTCGGTCGCGGAAGGTCGGCCGCCCAGGCCGCCAGCTGTCCCGACCAGATCGGGTCGTCGAGCAGTGGGGGAGCGCCGTGCCCGATGTACAGGGCGGGCATCGGGTCGCTGGTCGGCGTCGCATTCATGCCATCTCCAATGATTGAAGATTAAACATTATTCCGGGGGTGGCGTCGCCGCAAGGCTCGGCGTGGATCCGGGCTCAGGCCGGCAGCGACCAGTCCACCGGCTCGGCGCCCTGGGCGACCAGCAGCTCGTTGACCCGGCTGAACGGCCGGGACCCGAAGAACCCGCGGTACGCCGACAGCGGCGACGGGTGCGCCGACTCCACCGCCGGGATCGGGCCGAGGTGCTTGGCCAGGCCGCGTGCGTCGGAGCCCCACAGGATCGCCGCCATCGGCGCGCCCGCCTCGGCCCGGCGGACCAGCGCCTCGATGGCGCACGCGGTGACGTGCTCCCAGCCCTGGCCGCGGTGCGATCCGGAGTCGCCGGGGCGCACCGTCAGCACCCTGTTGAGCAGCATCACGCCCTGGTCCGTCCAGGCCGACAGGTCGCCGTGCTCGGGCGGGGTGACGCCGACGTCGGAGGCCAGCTCCTTGTAGATGTTGACCAGGCTGGGCGGCAGCGGCCGCACGTCGGCCTCGACGGCGAAGCAGAGCCCGATCGGGTGCCGAGGGTTCGGGTAGGGGTCCTGGCCGACGACGAGGACCCGCACCTGGGACAGCGGCCGGGCGAAGGCGCGGAAGACCCGGTCGCCGGCGGGCTGGTAGCCCCGACCCGCCGCCACCTCCGCGCGCAGGAAGTCGCCCAGCGCGACCACGCGATCCTCGACCGGTGCGAGCGCCTCGGCCCAGTCGGGTGCGATCAGTCCCTGTTCGGTCAGCTGCGCGAGTCCGCCCACGGCGTCGACCCTAGGGGGTGGCCGGCGCCGTGGGCGGTCTCGGTTCGTGGAGGTGGGCCGTTTCCCGCGGCACCGGCCTCGTCCTCCTCCCTCCGGAGGGCGTACGCCGGGGCCCGCGAGCCACCTCGTGATGAGCAATCTACGGCCGGCGGCCGTGTCGCGCATCCGGCGCCCGGACCGCCTTTCCTAGTCCGACCGGACTAGGAGGCCCCGCCGTCCGGGTGCGGCTCAGGCGCCGGCGCCGCGGACGGGTCGGGCCAGCCGGTCCAGGAACGCGACCAGCACCGCCTCGCGCAGCGTCGGCGGTGCCGCGTCGAGCAGCGCGTTGACCGGCGCCATCCGCTTCGGCAGTGCCGGGCCGCCCGCCGCGTCGTCGCCGCCGAGGCCGCCGGCCGCGAGCAGCCCGTCGAACTCCTCCTCGGTCAGCGTCGCCGGGTCGAGCGTCTGGAGCAGCTCCACGACGCCGGCATCGACCGCGACCGGTCCGGCCGCCCGGGCCGCGGCGACAGCGTCGGCCAGCGCGGCCAGGAACTCCTCGACCGAGTCCAGGGTCGCCGCGCACAGCGACAGGTGGAGCGACGGCGGCTGGCCGCGGTAGGCCATCTGCGGCTGGGTGAACCAGCCGCGCTCGGTCATCTCGTCCGCCACCGTGAACACGTCGAGGTCGTCGTCGGCGACCATCGCCACCAGCGTGGACTCGGGCTCGCCGACCACGGTCAGGCCGTCGATCCCAGCGACGCCGGCGATGATCCGGTCCGTGGCCTCCAGCGCCCGGCGCGTGAGGTCCAGGTAGCCGGTCACGCCGATCGCGCGGACGGTCGTCCAGGCGCCGGCCACCGGGCCGCCCGACCGGGTCGACTGCAGGGTCGAGTTGAGCATCGTGTAGCCCGGCCAGTCGGCGTGCGCGAAGTACTGCGGGCGGCGCAGCGCGGCGGAGCGGTGCAGCAGCACCGACGCGCCCTTCGGCGCGTAGCCGTACTTGTGCAGGTCCATCGAGATCGAGGTGACGCCCTCGACCGCGAAGGTCCACGGCGCCACGTCGCGGCCCAGCCGCGCCTTGAACGGCAGCACCCAGCCTCCGATGCAGGCGTCGACGTGGCAGCGGATGCCGCGCTCCGCCGCGGCGGCGGCGATCTCGGTGACCGGGTCGATCACGCCGTGCGCGTACGACGGAGCGCTGACCACGACCAGCACGGTGGTGTCGTCGCAGGCCGCTGCCGTCGCGGCGGGGTCCGCCCGGTGGTCCTCGCGGGTGGGGACCACCCGCACCTCCATGTCGAAGTAGTGCGCCGCCTTGTGGAACGCCGCGTGCACGGTGTCCGGCACCACGATCGAGGCGCGGGTCCCGGCGCGGGCGAGCTCTGGGAGGGCGTCGCGGGCGGCCTGGACGGCGAGCATGCAGGACTCGGTGCCGCCCGAGGTGAGCGTGCCGACGGCGGTCTCCGGGGCGTCGACCAGGTCCGCGGCGAAGCCGACCAGCTCGTTCTCCATCGACAGCAGGCTCGGGAACGCGGTCGGGTCCAGGCCGTTGCTGCCGGCGAACGCGGCGACCGCCTCGCGGGCCAGGGCGTCCACCTCGGCCAGGCCGGCGTCGTAGACGTAGGCCAGCGTGCGGCCGCCGTGGACCGGCAGGTCGCCGGCCTGCCACTCGTCGAGGCGGGCGCGGATCTCGGTCGGGTTCATCGGGTTCCTTCTTCGGAGGGGGTGGGGGTGAGAGCGAGGTCGCCGCCGGCGAGGGCGTCGACCGTGCGCTCGTCGAGGGTGTAGCGGCGCAGCCACCACAGGCTGGCCAGCACGAGCAGCATCGGCAGCAGCGAGAAGCCGAGGGTGATCGCGGTCAGCGCGCTGTCGGGCTGGACCACGTCGCCGCCGGCGGAGGAGCGGTAGCCGCCGAGCGCCAGCACCACCGCGAACAGCCCGGGGCCCAGGGCGAACCCGAGCGTCTCGCCCGCGGTCCACACGCCCGTGTAGACGCCGACCCGCGAGGAGCCGGTGCGCCGGGCGTCGACGGCCGCCGCGTCGGGCAGCATCGCCAGCGGGAAGACCTGGATGCCGGCGTACCCGAGGCCGACCACCCCGACCGCGGCGTAGACGCCGGCCGCCGGTACGCCGTCGACCAGGCCGGCGACGGCGGCGAGGGCGGCGCCCAGCGCCAGCACCAGCGAGGCGATCCGGTAGCCGCGGCGCTTGCCGACCCGGTGCCCGAGCGCGGCCCACGCGGGCGTGAGCAGCAGCGCCGGGCCGACGAAGCAGACGAAGAGGACCGTCGCGGCGCCGGCCGTGCCCAGCACGTCGCCGGCCAGGTAGTCGACGCCGGCCAGCATGCAGCCGGTGGCCAGGGCCTGGAGCACGAAGGTGGTCAGCAGCGCCCGGAAGTCGGGTGCGCCGGCCACGATCCGCAGCTGGTCGCGCAGCGTGCCGGAGCCCGCGGCGACCGCGCCGATCGGGGCGTTCCGGGTGCCGCGGTAGGAGAGCAGCACGCCGGTGAGGATCAGCAGCGCCATCGCCACGCCCATCACCCGGTAGCCGTCGCGGCCCCCGATCGCGTCGCGCAGCGCGGGAGCGCTGGCCCCGGCGAGCATGATCGTGAACGCCAGGATCGCGACCCGCCAGGTCATCAGCCGGGTCCGCTCCTCGGCGGTGCCGGCGATCTCGGCCGGCATCGACACGTAGGGCACCTGGAAGAAGGCGTAGGCGCTGGCGCAGGCCACGAACATCAGCAGCACCCAGGTCGCGTCCAGCGCGGGCGAGCCGAGGTCGGGTCCGGCGAAGAGCAGCGCGAAGCAGGCCGCGAGCACCACGCCGGCGCGCAGCAGCCAGGGGCGCCGCGGGCCGCGCGGGTCGGTGCTGCGGTCGCTGATCCGGCCGGCGATCGGGTTGAGCACCACGTCCCAGGCCTTGGGCAGCAGCACGATCGCGCCCGCCGCCAGCGCCGGCACGGCCAGCTCGTTGGTGAGGAACGGCAGCAGCATCAGCCCGGGAACCGTGCCGAACGCGCCCGTGGCCACCGAGCCCGCGCCGTACCCGATCCGGACCCGGCGGGGGAGCTCGTTCGTGCCCGGGCCGGCCACCCCCGGCGTCGTCGCCGCGCTCACCGCCCGAACGTCCGGGAGGAGGCCGACGAGTGCCGCCGGTGCGGGTCGGTGCCCAGGGTGGGGTGGCCGGTGGGCGAGGACCAGCGGTAGATCCACTCGTCGAGGGCCGGCCACGTCGACGTGCGGGCGCCGCGACCGGTGAGCAGGCCGAGGTGGCCGCCGGGAACGACCTCCAGCTGCGCCTCGGGCGCGCCGCTCAGCATCCCGACCACCGGGCGGACCGCGTCGATCGGGGCGATGGCGTCGCTCGCCCCGGCCACCACGAGCACGGGTACGTCGACCTCGGCCAGCGCGAGGGTGCGACCGCCGACCTCCATGCTGCCCGTGGCCAGCTGGTTCCCGGTGGCGAAGCGGTGGTAGAGCTGGCCGTAGGCGCGACCGGGGTACCCGGTCATGGCTGCGCCGAGCCGCTGGACGGCCTCGACCTGGGCCAGGAACTCCCGGTCGTCGGCGTGCGCGGCGAGCGCCAGGGGGCGGGTGACCAGGCGGTCGACCGCGGGCAGTCGGACCGCCCAGTCGACCAGCGGGTCCGGGGCGCCGCCGAGCAGGCGGTAGCCCCGGGTCACCGGAGCGGGCAGGTCGTCGCCGGTCAGCAGGGGCCGGACCGGCGCGACCATCGGCACCCGGCTGACGTCGACCGGCGAGCCGAGCACCGCCACCGAGGCGACCGGCAGCGCGCCGCCGGCCCGCGCGGCCATCGTGAGCAGGGCGAAGAGGCCGCCCAGGCTCCAGCCGACCAGGTGCACGGCACGGCCGCCGGAGTGCTGGAACGCGGCGTGGATCGCGGCCGGCAGCACGTCGTCGACCCACGGGTCGAGCCCGAGCTCGCGGTCGCGCAGGGAGACCTCGCCGTACTCGACCAGGTAGGTCGGCCGACCCTGCTCGAGGAAGTGCTCGACCAGGGAGCAGCCGCGCCTCAGGTCGTAGCAGAGCGCAGGGGCGGCCAGGGGCGCGACCAGCAGCACCGGGTCGCCGTTCTCGGGCACGCTGGCGCTCGGTCGGTAGTGGTAGACCTCCCGCCGAGGGCCGTCGTCGATGAGCGTGCGCGGCATCGGTCGCAGGTCGGCCAGGCCGCCGCGGAGCACCCGGTGCGCCACGTTGCCGACTGCCGCTGCGACCTGGGAGGGCTTCGGCACCAGGTCCATGCCCGAAAAGTATCCTGGGTCACATCGGGATGCGGCCGCCGGGTGCGGGTCGGTGCGTAAGTCCCGGTTCCGTGGCCGCTCAGTCGTGGCGCTCGTGCGCCAGCTCGGTCATGAAGCTGTCGGCCCAGGCCTTCACGTCGTGCTGGGAGATCTGCTTGCGCATCGCCCGCATCCGGCGGCCCAGCTCCTTGGGCTGCGCGCGGTAGGACTCCAGCAGTGCGGCCTTCATCCCGTTGATGTCGTAGGGGTTGACCAGCCAGGCCTGACGCAGCTCGTCGGCGGCGCCGGCGAACTCGCTCAGCACCAGCGCGCCGTCCTCCTCGATCCGGCAGGCGACGTACTCCTTGGCGACCAGGTTCATCCCGTCCCGGTACGGCGTGACCACCATGATGTCGGCGGCGCGGTAGAGCGCGGCCATCTCCTCGCGCGGGTAGGAGGAGTGCAGGTAGGAGATCGCCGGGCGCCCGATCCGCCCCAGGTCGCCGTTGAGCCGGCCGACGAGGCGGTCGATGTCGTCGCGAAGGATCCGGTACTGCTCGACCTGCTCCCGGGAGGGCACCGCGACCTGGACGAAGACCGCGTCCTCGACGCTGAGGTGCTCGTCGCGGATCAGCTCGCCGAACGCCCTCAGCCGGGCGTAGATCCCCTTGGTGTAGTCGAGGCGGTCGATGCCCAGGAAGATCTTGCGGGGGTTGCCCAGCGCCTCGCGGATCGCCTTGGCCCGCTCGGCGACCTCGGGCGAGCGGGCGAGCTCCTCGAAGCCGGCGGCGTCGATCGAGATCGGGAACGCCGCGGCGCGGACCTCGCGGCCGTCGGGGAGGTAGACGAGGTCGCGGTGCGTCCGGTGACCGACCCGCTGGCGGACCAGCCGCACGAAGTTCTGTGCGGCGCCGGGCAGCTGGAAGCCGACCAGATCGGCGCCGAGCAGCCCCTCGAGGATCTGGCGCCGCCAGGGCAGCTGCGCGAACAGCTCGGCCGGCGGGAACGGGATGTGCAGGTAGAAGCCGATCCGCAGGTCGGGGCGGAGCTCGCGGAGCATCTGCGGCACCAGCTGCAGCTGGTAGTCGTGCACCCAGACGGTGGCGCTCTCGGCGGCCAGCTCGGCGGCCTTCTCGGCGAACCGCCGGTTCACCTTCACGTAGCGGTCCCACCACTCGCGGTGGAACTCCGGCTTGGCCACCACGTCGTGGTAGAGCGGCCACAGCGTCGCGTTGGAGAAGCCCTCGTAGTGCTCCTCGATCTCCTCCTGCGTCATCGACAGGGGGACCAGGTGCAGCCCGTCGGCCTCGAACGGCTCCAGGTGCTGCTCGGTGCCGCCGGGCCAGCCGATCCAGACGCCGTCGCCGGCGCGCATCACCGGCTCGATGGCGGTCACCAGGCCACCGGGGGAGGGGCGCCAGGAGACCTCGCCGTCCTTGTCGGTCACTCGGTCGACGGGGAGGCGGTTGGCGACGATCACCAGGTCGTGGGCCACACCGACACCCTAGCCCCGGTCGCGTCAGGCGTCGGGGAAGGTCACGCCGACCTGCCGGCGCAGGTCGTCCATCTGCCCGAGGATCGCGAGGGTCTGGGCGTGCGGGACCAGGGGGCTCTCGCGCAGGCCCTCGCGCAGGCACCGGTTGACCTCGGCGATCTCGTTGCCGTAGCCCTGGCCGATCACCGGCTCGGTGCCGGTCAGGGTCACCGCCCGGTCCGGCTGCGGCCCCGCGCCCGGTTCGTACGGCGTGAACACGGCCCACGCGGGGTGGTGGAACTCGGGGCCGACGTCGATCCGACCCAGGTCGGTCGCGATCGCGGCGCGCCGCGAGGACCAGGAGGTCATCGAGGCGTTGAGCGCCGCGAGCGCGCCGCCGGGGTAGCGGCCGGCGATCGCGATGTCGAGGTCGATCCCGCGGTCGCTGAGCGCCGCCGTGGCGGTCAGCTCCTCGGCCGGGCCGAGCATCAGGTGGGCGAAGGTGAGCGGGTAGATCCCCATGTCCAGCAGCGCGCTGGCGCCCAGCGCGGGGTCGAGCATCCGGCTCTCCGGGCCGGCGTCGACGCGGAAGCCGAGCTCGGCCTGCACCTGGTGGGGTGCCCCGAACCGGCCGCTCGCGAGCTCGGCGCGCAGCTCGCGGACGACCGGGTGGCAGGCCATCCACATGGCCTCCATCAGGAAGCGGTCGTGCTCGCCGGCCAGCCGGACCATCTCCGCGGCGTCCGCCGTCGCAAGCGCCACCGGCTTCTCGCACAGCACGTGCTTGCCCGCCTCGAAGGCCGCGCGCGCGTTGTCGAGGTGGAAGGAGTGGGGGGTGGCGACGTAGACCACCTCCACCGCCGGGTCGGTCACCAGGTCCTCGTAGGTCCCGTGCGCACGGGTGTCGGCGTCGCCGTGCTCGGCCGCGAACGCACGGGCGGACCCCATGCTGCGCGAGCCGACGGCGGCCAGCCGGGCCCCGGGCACCAGGGCCAGGTCCCGGGCGAAGGTGCGGGCGATCTTGCCGGTGGCCAGGATCCCCCAGCCGATCTCGCGGTCGCTCATGGACAGAACGTACTCCGCCGCGACGCGTGTCCGTTCTGAATGACATCGTTGTCATTCGACGTCTACAGTGGGTACCCACAACCGGGTAGATGCGCGGCGGGCCCGCCGCGCGAGGTGGAGGACGCAGATGAACGCCGAACGGAGCAGCAGCCCCGAGACGGTCGACGCCGAGGGCGCGGCGCCCGCCGGGCTGAGCGAGCGGGACAGCGAGATCCTCGCGTTCGAGCGCCAGTGGTGGAAGTACGCCGGCGCCAAGGAGTCCGCGGTCCGCGAGAAGTTCGACATGAGCTCGACCCGCTACTACCAGGTCCTCAACGCGCTGATCGACCGCCCCGAGGCGCTGGCGGCCGACCCGCTGCTGGTGCGCCGGCTGCGCCGGCTGCGCTCGCAGCGCCAGCGCCAGCGCTCGGCGCGGCGCCTCGGCTTCGAGATCTGAACCACGAGCCCACCCCCTCCCAGGAAGGAGTGCGGCCATGACCTTCCCCACTTGGCCCACCCCGTTCGATCCCCGACGCTGTGCCCGGTTGAGCGACCGGCTGAGCGACCGGCTGCGCCGCCGCGACCAGCGGGGCGCCGTGCTGCCCTCGCCGGTGGTGCTGCTGACGATCCTCGCCGTCGTCGCCGCCGCCGTCGCGTTCATCACCACCCGCGACGTGACGTCGACCGAGCGCGAGATCACCGCGGTCGCCGACACCGGCTCCGTGCCCTCGGGCGCCGCTGAGGCCTCGGACGACGCCACCGGCGACCCGGCCCGCGGCAAGGCGGCGGAGCAGGCCACCGAGAAGCCCGAGGCCGAGCCGCCGAGGAAGCCGAAGCCCCAGGTCAAGCGGGGCGATGTCGGAGTGGTCGTGTTCAACAACTCCGGGATCACCGGGCTGGCCGGCGAGGTGGGCGCCAAGGTCGGCGCCATCGGCTGGAGCTTCGTCGCCGCCGACAACTGGTACGGCACCGTGCTCGCGACCACGGTCTACTACCCGCAGGGGATGAAGGCCGCCGCCCGCAAGCTCGCCCTCGACCTGGGGATCCAGCGGGTGATCGCGGCCGATGCCGACAGCGACATGAGCAGCACCAACCTCACGGTCATCCTGACCGGCCCGCTGGACTGAACCGCTCGGCCGGTCGGCAGGACCGGTGAGCGCCCCGACGGGGTGAGTTTCGCCTCCCGGACACCGCGGCCCTCCCCGTCCGTGGTGGGATGGGGACGTGCTGTTCTCGTCCATCGAGGGTGAACGTCGTTACGCCGGACTCGTGCGCGCTGCCGCAGGCGCGGTGATCGGGCTGGACTTCGACGGCACGCTCGCGCCGATCGTGGACGACCCGACGAAGGCGCACATCCACCCCGCGGCACGCGAGGTGCTGGTCGACCTCGCCTCCGAGGTGGCGGCGATCGCGGTGATCACCGGCCGGCCGGCGCGCCAGGCGCTCGACCTCGGCGGTCTGGAGGAGGTCGGCGACGCGATCAGCGAGGCCGGCAAGGAGCTCTACCTGTTCGGGCAGTACGGCAACGAGCGGTGGACCTCGCACCGACGCCGCATCGTCGGTCCGCGGCCGCCGCGCGGGCTGGCCACGTTCGAGCGCGAGCTGCCCCGGGTGCTGCGCCAGGCGGACGCCGCGGACGCCTACGTCGAGGACAAGGGCCTCGCGGTGGCGGTGCACACCCGCCGCCTGCCGGACCCGGTGGCCGCCTTCGACCGGCTGCTGCCGCCCCTGCGGTCGCTGGCGGGTGGGCACGGACTCATCGTCGAGCCGGGGCGCAACGTGATCGAGGTCCGCTCCGCCGGCGCCCACAAGGGCCTGGTCGTCGAGCGGCTCGCCGCGGAGCTGAACGCCGAGGGCTTCCTGTTCGCCGGCGACGACCTGGGTGACCTGGAGGCGTTCGAGGCCGTGGCCGCGCTGGAGAAGCAGGGGCTCGCCGCGCTCCGGGTGTGCTCGGCCTCGCGCGAGGAGAGCGCCCTGCTGGAGCAGTCCGACGTCGTGGTCCGCGGCCCGGAGGGCGTCCTCGACCTGCTGCGGACCTTCACCCGCGACGCGCGCGCCGCGCGCGGCGGTTCCTGAGACCTACCCCTCACCGGGTCGGCGTCCCAGGCGGCGCGCGGGCTCGCGGGTCTCACTATGTGGTCGACCATATCGAATGGTGGGATCTCGATTTCTTGCCCGCCGGACCTGCCCGTAGATTGATCCCGCTCATCCAGAGGGACTGAGGGAACGGCCCAGTGAAGTCCCGGCAACCGCCACGAACCCCCCGCCTGCACCCCGGTGCACGCGGTCGTGGAAAAGGTGCCAAATCCGACCTGACGCGAGGTACGCGCCGGGACAGATGAGAGGGAGGATCCATGAGCGCCCCTGTGATCGAAGCCGTCACCACCACGACCGCTTCCGGCCCCCGCGAGGGTGCCTTCGGCAATGCCGTCGCCCTCGCCTGCCGCGAGTGCGGCCACCGCACTGCCCTCGGTCCGTTCTACGCCTGTCCGGAGTGCTTCGGCCCGCTGGAGATCGCCTACGAGTTCCCCGCGGTCACCCGCGAGGAGATCGAGGCCGGCCCGCGCAACATCTGGCGCTACAAGGCGCTGCTGCCGGTGCCCGCCGACATCGAGACGAGCCCCAACACCGAGCCCGGCTTCACCCGCCTGCTGAAGGCCGAGAACCTGGCCCGCGAGCTCGGCATCGCCAACCTGTGGGTGAAGGACGACTCGACCAACCCGACCAACTCGTTCAAGGACCGCGTCGTCGCCTGCGCCCTCAGCGCCGCCCGCGAGCTCGACGCCAAGGTCTTCGCCTGCCCGTCCACCGGCAACCTGGCCAACGCCGTCGCCGCCGCGGGCGCCCGCGCCGGGATCAAGACCGTCGTCTTCATCCCCAGCAACCTCGAGCAGCCCAAGCAGGTCAACTCCGCGATCTACACCGAGAACCTGGTCGCCGTCGACGGCAACTACGACGACGTGAACAAGCTCGCCTCCGAGATCGCCGGCGAGGAGGAGGGCTGGGCGTTCGTCAACGTCAACGTCCGCCCGTACTACGCCGAGGGCTCGAAGACGCTCGGCTACGAGATCGCCGAGCAGCTCGGCTGGCGGCTGCCCGACCAGGTCGTGATCCCGGTCGCCTCCGGCTCCCAGCTGACCAAGGTCGACAAGGCCTTCCAGGAGCTCATCAAGCTCGGCCTGGTCGAGGACAAGCCGTACAAGATCTTCGGCGCCCAGGCGACCGGTTGCGGCCCTGTCGCCACCGCCTACAAGGCCGGCACCGACGCGATCCGCCCGGTCAAGCCGGACACGATCGCCAAGAGCCTGGCCATCGGCAACCCCGCCGACGGCATCTACGTCCTCGACATCACCCGCCGTACCGGTGGCGCGGTCGAGGAGGTCACCGACGAGGAGATCCGCGCCGGCATCGTGCTGCTCGCCCGCACCGAGGGCATCTTCACCGAGACCGCCGGCGGCACCACCACCGCGGTCACCAAGAAGCTCGTCGAGACCGGCCAGCTGGACCCGGAGCTCGAGACGGTGATCATCAACACCGGCCACGGCCTGAAGACGCTCGACGCGGTCTCCGGTCAGGTCGGCGCCGCAGCCACCATCGCCCCGACGTACCAGGCCTTCAAGGCCACCGGCATCGCCTGAGCGCGATCCGGCACAGAACTGCATCAGAGAGAGGTCTCCAGCCAGTGAGCGTCAGCGTCCGCATCCCGACCATCCTGCGCACCTACACCGGGGGTGACTCCGAGGTCACCGCCGAGGGCGCCAACCTCGCCGAGGTGCTCGACGACCTGGACGCCCGGTTCGCCGGGGTCAAGGGCCGGATCGTGGACGAGGACGGCAAGCTGCGCCGCTTCGTCAACGTCTACGTCGGCAACGACGACGTGCGCTTCCTCGACGACCTGGCCACGCCCACGCCCGACGGCGTCGAGATCTCGGTGATCCCGGCCGTCGCCGGCGGCTGCTGAGCCCGCCCCTCGCAACGACACCGCCCCCGGTCCGATCGGACCGGGGGCGGTGCGGTGGCTCCGGGCTCAGCCGAGCAGCTCGGCGGCGAGCGCCGCGCTGGCCGGGTAGTCGACCTTGCTCACCGGGGTGCGCGGCACCTCGTCGATGAACAGGACCTGCTTGGGTACCTTGTAGTTGGAGATCAGCGCCTTGCAGTGCGTGCGCACGGCCTCCGCGTCGATGGCGCTGCCCTCGCGCCGCTGGACGAGCGCGGTGACCTGCTGGCCCCAGCGCTCGTGCGGGGTGCCGACGACGACCGCGTCGAAGATGTCGTCGTGGCGGAGCAGGACGGCCTCCACCTCCTCGGGGTGGACCTTCTCGCCGCCGGTGTTGATGCAGACCGAGCCGCGGCCCAGGACGGTGACCCTGCCGTCCTCCTCGCGGCGGGCGAAGTCGCCGGGGATCGCCCAGCGCACGCCGTCGACCTCCTTGAAGGTCGCGGCGGTCTTGACCGGATCCTTGTAGTAGCCCAGCGGCACCGGACCGGACCGACCCAGCATGCCGTCCACCCCGACCGGGGCCGGCTTCATGTCCGGGGTGAACACCTCGACCTGGTCGCTGACGTCGAACTTCGGGGCGCCCACGGGGCCCTCGGAACCGTCGTCGACCCGCGAGCCGGCGGCCCCCGACTCCGAGGCGCCGTAGGAGTCCAGGATGAACCGGCCCGGAAGGGCCCTCCGGATCTCGGCCCGCACGCCCTCCGACAGCGGCGCGGCGCCGTTGGAGACGGCGGCGAGGCTGCTCAGGTCCCACCGGTCGGGCTCGGCCAGGATCGCCTCGGCGACCGGCCGCCCCATCGCGTCGCCCAGGAAGGTCAACGAGACGACCTTCGCGGCCTCGACCAGGTCCAGGATCTTCTCCGCGTCGAAGTGCGGCTCGACGTAGAGGGCCACGGTGTGGCCGGCGACGTGGCCGTTGCCCAGGATCCACTGGCTGCCGCCGTGCATCATCGGGCCGCAGGCCAGCAGCACCATCGGGTTCTCGACGGCCACGGCCTCCTCGACCAGCTGCTCGACGGAGTCCAGCGGGGCGCCGTACCGGGCGGCGTTGAGGGCGCCGCGCATCAGGTCCTCGATCCGCCAGACCACGCCCTTGGGGTTGCCGGTGGTGCCGCCGGTGTAGATGACGTAGTGGTCGTCGCCGGAGCGGCCGGTGATCCGGCGCTCGGGCGAGGCCGCCGCGAGCGCCGCGTCGTAGTCGGGGCCCAGCACGATCCGCGTGGCCAGGCTCGGCAGGTCCAGCGCGTCCACGGCGTCGACGTACTCCGGGGCGATGATCGCGGCCACGCAGTCGGCGTTGTCGTAGAGGTAGGCCAGCTCGTCGTGGAGGTACTTGTAGTTGATGTTGATCGGGACCGCGCGCGCCTTGAGGCACCCGTAGAAGGCGTCCACCCACTCGATCCGGTTCGGCGCGTGCACGGCGACGTGGTCGCCGGGCTTGATGCGGAGCTCGACCAGGTGGTTGGCGAGCCGCGTCGAGCGCTCGTCGATCTCGGCGAACGAGAAGGCGTGCGCCATCGTGAAGACGGCCGTCCGGTCGGGGATCCGGTCGGCCATCGCCTCGAGGACGTCGGCGAGGTTGAGCGGTCGCGGGCTGCTCGCGGCCGCTTCGTTGCGGGCGGATGTGGTCTCGGTCACAGGTCCAGCGTGCCAAGTGGAACGTGTTCTCGCCACCGATTCGCGGTGAGCGGTGCCGACGTGGCCGCCGGTTCCGGCAGGATCGGGTGCGTGGACCACCGCTACCGGCTCGACGTCACCTGGCAGGGCAACCGCGGCACCGGGACCAGCGGCTACCGCGACTACGGCCGCGACGTCCTGCTCTCTGCCGAGGGCAAGCCCGACCTCGCTGCCTCCGCCGACCCCACCTTCCGCGGCGACCGGACCCGCTGGAACCCCGAGGAGCTGCTGGTCGCCGCGCTGTCCCAGTGCCACCTGCTCTCCTACCTGCACTCGGCGGTCCGCCACGGCATCGTGGTCACCGCGTACGACGACGCGCCGGTCGGGACGATGAGCCAGTCCGGAGACGGCGGGCGCTTCACCGACGTGCTGCTCCGCCCGCGGGTCGCCATCGCCGACCCCGGGCTGGTCGGCCTGGCCCGGGAGATCCACGCCGAGGCGAGCAGGAACTGCTTCATCGCGGCCTCGGTCAACTTCCCCGTCCGTCACGACCCGGAGATCGTGGTCGCCGCCGCTGGTTGAGGTGCGAGGCTCGAGACCGAGGCGCCCCGGGTGGTGGTTTCGAGGCTCGCTTCGCTCGCACCTCAACCACCGCGAGGGCTCGCTTCGCTCGCACCTCAACCACCGCGAGGGCTCGCTTCGCTCGCACCTCAACCACCGCGAGGGCTCGCTTCGCTCGCACCTCAACCACCGCGAGGGCTCGCTTCGCTCGCACCTCAACCACCGCGAGGGCTCGCTTCGCTCGCACCTCAACCACCGCGAGGGCTCGCTTCGCTCGCACCTCAACCACCGCGAGGGCTCGCTTCGCTCGCACCTCAACCACCGCGAGGGCTCGCTTCGCTCGCACCTCAACCACCGCGAGGGCTCGCTTCGCTCGCACCTCAACCACCGCGAGGGCTCGCTTCGCTCGCACCTCAACCACCGCGAGGGCTCGCTTCGCTCGCACCTCAACCACCGCGAGGACTCGCTTCGCTCGCACCTCAACCACCGGCAGGCTGCGCGCCACCGGAGGGCAACGATCCGTTCAGCCGGGTCTGGCACAACGGAGACATGGTTCCCCGTCGTACCGCAGTGATGGCGGGAACCGCGCTCGCCGGCGCGGGCTTCGTCGCCGGTGCGGCGGCCGGCGGCGCCCGGGTGCTGCTCACCCGGCAGGCCTCGATCGCCCGCCGTGCCATCGGCAAGCCGCTGGGGGAGCGGGCGCCCGACGCCGACCGGGTCTGGAAGGGGTCCTACGGCGACCCGCTGGACCTGCTGCTGCTCGGCGACTCGATCGCCGCCGGCCTCGGTGCCGAGCGTCCCAAGGACACGCTGGGCGGCCGGTTGGCCCGCGGCCTGGCGAAGGAGCTGGGGCGAGCGGTGCGGCTGCGCACCGCCGCCGTGGTCGGCGCCGAGTCCTCGGCGCTGGCCGGCCAGATCGACGGGCTGCCCCACGGCTACGCGCCCGAACTCGCGGTGATCGTGGTCGGCGGCAACGACGTCACCCACCGGGTCCCGGTGCCGACCTCGGTGCGCCACCTCGAGGAGGCGATCGGCCTGCTCCGCGAGCGCGGCGCGCACGTCGTGGTCGGCACCTGCCCGGACCTCGGCGCACTGCGCCCGGTGCCGCAGCCGCTGCGCACCCTCGGCTCCCGCGCCTCGCGTCAGCTGGCCGCGGCGCAGGCGGCGACCTCGGTCCGCAGCGGCGCCCACGCGATCTCCCTGGCCCACGTGGTCGGGCCGTTCTTCATCAGCAACCCCGAGGAGATGTTCAGCACCGACCGCTTCCACCCCAGCGCGACCGGCTACAAGCGGACGGCGAAGGCGCTGCTGCCCTCGCTCCTCACCGCGCTCGGGGAGAACGACGCGGTGCCGTTCGGGCACCATCCGCCCGCCCCGGGTGAGGGGTCGGCGGGCGCCCCTTCCTAGGCTTCGGGCGTGCCCGACGTGCTGCTTGCCACCTTCGCCCTGATGCCCGACGGCGAGCCCGGCGGTGACCTCCTGCCGAAGGCCCTGGCCGACCGCGGGATCACCGCCGAGTGGGTCCGCTGGGACGACCCGGATGTCGACTGGGCCGCGGCCGACCTGGTCGCGGTCCGCTCCACCTGGGACTACCACCGGCGGCTGCCCGCCTTCCTCGACTGGGCCCGCCGCGTGGAGCGGCAGACCCTCTTGCTCAACGGCGCCGAGGTGTTCGCCTGGAACGCCGACAAGACCTACCTGGCCGAGCTCGCGGCCGCCAGCCCCGGCCTCCCGGTGATCCCGACGGCGCCGGTCGACGACGAGACGCTGGTCGACGGGCTGGGCGCCGCGTTCGCCCGGTGGGGGACGGTGGTGGTGAAGCCCCGCACCGGCGCCGGCGGCGTGGGTCTCGTGGTCGCCGATCGGCTCGACGACCCGCGGCTAGACGGCCTCACGCCGGCACCCTGGGTGGTGCAGCCGCTGGTCGCGGACATCCGGGTCCTCGGCGAGACGTCGGTCTACGTCCTCGACGGCCGCGCGGTCGCCCAGGTGGACAAGGCGGTCGCGGGCGAGGGTGCGCAGGACGAGGTCCGCGTGCACGAGCAGTACGGCGGCAGCAGCCGTGTCGTCGCGGCGGACCCGGAGCGGGCGCGGACGGCCGAGGCGGCCGTCGCCGCCGCCCGCGAGCTGCGGGGTGCCGACCTCGCCTACGCGCGGGTCGACCTGCTGCCGTACGACGGCGTCTGGGCGGTCAGCGAGCTGGAGCTGATCGAGCCGGGACTCTACCTCGACGTCGACCCCGCCAACGCCGACCGGTTCGCCGACCTCGTCGCCGCCCGGTTGCGCTAGCCCGGGCCGGTCCGGGCGGCGCCCTCTCCTTGCACTCGCCTAGGCCGAGTGCTAAACATGACGTTGGCACTCTCCGTCGGAGAGTGACAACCAGACCCCCGGTCCGGGGAGCTGAGGTCAGCAGCGTCGGTGGGAAGGGTCCATCGGAACGGCCTGGCCGTCCGTCGCGGGCAGCGAACCGGTCCACCACGACTCGAATGCGTGAGGAATCGCAAGAGTTATGCCGAAGCTGATTGCTTTCAACGAGGAGGCCCGGCGCGGCCTCGAGCGTGGCATGAACACGCTCGCTGACGCCGTCAAGGTGACCCTCGGCCCCAAGGGCCGCAACGTCGTCCTGGAGAAGAAGTGGGGCGCCCCCACGATCACCAACGACGGTGTCTCGATCGCCAAGGAGATCGAGCTCGAGGACCCCTACGAGAAGATCGGCGCCGAGCTGGTCAAGGAGGTCGCGAAGAAGACCGACGACGTCGCCGGTGACGGCACGACGACGGCCACCGTCCTCGCCCAGGCGCTGGTCCGCGAGGGCCTGCGCAACGTGGCCGCGGGCGCGAACCCGATGGGTCTGAAGCGCGGCATCGAGGCCGCCGTGGACGCTGTCTCCGAGCAGCTCCTGGGCATGGCCAAGGACGTGGAGACCAAGGACGAGATCGCCTCGACCGCCTCCATCTCCGCCGCTGACTCCACCGTCGGCGAGATCATCGCCGAGGCGATGGACAAGGTCGGCAAGGAGGGTGTGATCACCGTCGAGGAGTCGAACACCTTCGGCCTCGACCTGGAGCTCACCGAGGGTATGCGCTTCGACAAGGGCTACATCTCGGCGTACTTCGCCACCGACCTGGAGCGCATGGAGGCCGTCCTCGAGGACCCCTACATCCTCATCGCGAACTCCAAGATCTCGACCGTCAAGGACCTGCTCCCGCTGCTGGAGAAGGTCATGCAGTCGGGCAAGCCGCTGCTGATCATCGCCGAGGACGTCGACGGCGAGGCGCTGTCCACCCTGGTGGTCAACAAGATCAAGGGCACCTTCAAGTCCGTCGCCGTCAAGGCCCCGGGCTTCGGTGACCGCCGCAAGGCCATGCTGCAGGACATCGCGATCCTGACCGGCGGCCAGGTCATCTCCGAGGAGGTCGGCCTCAAGCTCGAGACCGCCGGTCTCGACCTGCTGGGCCAGGCCCGCAAGGTCGTCATCACCAAGGACGAGACCACCGTCGTCGAGGGTGCGGGCGACCAGGGTCAGATCGAGGGTCGGGTCAACCAGATCCGCGCCGAGATCGAGAAGTCGGACTCCGACTACGACCGCGAGAAGCTCCAGGAGCGCCTCGCCAAGCTGGCCGGCGGCGTGGCCGTCATCAAGGTCGGCGCGGCCACCGAGGTCGAGCTCAAGGAGCGCAAGCACCGCATCGAGGACGCCGTCCGCAACGCGAAGGCTGCCGTCGAGGAGGGCATCCTCCCCGGTGGTGGTGTCGCGCTGGTGCAGGCCGCCGCCGCCGCGTTCGAGAAGCTCGAGCTCACCGGCGACGAGGCCACCGGTGCCTCGATCGTCAAGGCCGCCGTCTCGGCGCCGCTGAAGCAGATCGCCGTCAACGCCGGCCTCGAGGGTGGCGTCGTCGCGGAGAAGGTCGCCTCGCTCCCCGCGGGCCAGGGCCTCAACGCCGCGACCGGCGAGTACGTCGACCTGCTGGCCAACGGCATCATCGACCCGGCCAAGGTCACCCGCTCGGCGCTGCAGAACGCCGCGTCGATCGCCGCGCTGTTCCTCACCACCGAGGCCGTCGTCGCCGACAAGCCGGAGAAGGCTCCGGCCATGCCCGGTGGCGGCGACATGGGCGGCATGGGCGGCATGGACTTCTGATCTGATCAGATCCACGTCGTTCGGCAGAACGCAACCACAGGGCCTCCGCTCCGGCGGGGGCCCTGTGGCCATTTCGTGGGGTCCAACCGCCGCGTTCCGTGGCATCGTCGGACCCATGGCCACAGGTCTGCTGCTCGCCGCCGGCGCCGGACGCCGGATGGGCACCCCCAAGGCGCTCATCCGCGACGGGGACGGCCGCCCCTGGCTGTGGCGGGCGATCGCGGCGCTGCGCCGCGGCGGCTGCGACGGGGTGACCGTGGTGCTCGGCGCCGCCGCCGAGGAGGCCGAGGCGGTGCTGGCCCCCGAGCACGGCGGACCGCCCGAGGTGGAGGTCGTGCACGCGGCCGACTGGGCCGCCGGGCTGGGCGCCTCGCTCTCCGCCGGGCTCCGCGCCCTGCTCGCCCGCCCGACCGGTCCGGGCTCACCCTCCGCGGCGATGGTGCTGCTGGTCGACCTCCCCGACGTCGGCCCCGACGTGGTCCGCCGGGTGCTCTCGGCCACCGGCGGCGGCAGCGCCTCGACGCTGGCGCGGGCGTCGTACCACGGGAAGCCCGGCCACCCGGTGCTGATCGGCCGCGACCACTGGCCGCACGTGCTGGAGACCGCGGTCGGCGACCACGGCGCGCGCGACTACCTGGCCGCCCACGAGGTGGTGCTGGTCGAGTGCGGCGACCTGGCCAGCGGCGAGGACGTGGACCGACCCCGCGACCCGCGCGCCGAGCCAACCGGCGACCAACGCCGCGCTCCCTAGCCTCGCCGTCATGGAACCCCGCGTCGCCGACCTCGCCGCGCGCCTCGAGGCGACCGGGTACCTCTGCGACGAGGACCTGGCCACGGTGCTCTTCCTCGCCCTGGAGATGGGGCGCCCGCTGCTGCTCGAGGGTGAGCCCGGCACCGGCAAGACGGCGCTGGCGGAGGCGATCGCCGAGGCGCTCGGGCAGCCGCTGATCCGGCTCCAGTGCTACGAGGGGATCGACGCGACCCAGGCGCTCTACGACTGGGACTTCCCGCGCCAGATCCTGCACCTGCGGGCTCTCGAGGCGCTCTCCCGGGACAGCGGGAACGAGACCGTCGAGGAGGCCGAGAAGAGCCTGTACGACGAGCGCTTCCTGCTCGCCCGGCCGGTGCTCGCCGCGCTGCAGCGCAGCCCGGCGGTCCTGCTCGTCGACGAGGTCGACCGGGCCGACGACGAGTTCGAGGCGTTCCTCCTGGAGGTGCTCTCGACCTTCCAGGTGACCATCCCCGAGCTCGGCACCATCCAGGCCGCCACCCCGCCGACGGTGGTGCTCACCTCGAACCGCACCCGCGAGCTGCACGACGCGCTGAAGCGGCGCTGCCTCTACCACTGGATCGACCACCCCGGGCTCGACCGGGAGGTCGCGATCGTCCGTTCCCGCGCGCCGGAGGTCTCCGCCGAGCTGGCCCGTCAGGTGGTCGGGGTGGTGCAGCGGCTGCGCGCCGAGGCCGACCTGCTGAAGCCGCCGGGCGTCGCCGAGACCCTGGACTGGGCGCGGGCCCTGCAGCACCTGGGCACCGTCGAGCTGGACGTCGCGTCGGCGGCCCGCACGCTCGGCGCCCTGGTGAAGTACCGCGACGACGCCGACCGGGTGAAGATGGCGCTGGACCGGATGCTGGCCGGATGAGCGCGGCGACCGAGGCGCCCGTCGCCCGCCAGCCCGACGAGGTGCTGCTCGGCTTCACCCGGGCGCTGCGCGCCGCCGGCGTCGCCGTCACGCAGGACCGGGCCCACTCCTACCTGGCCGCCGCCGCGCTGGTCGGCCTCGGCGACCCGGCCGCGCTCCGCACCGCCGGCCACGCCACCCTGTGCGCCTCCCCGGAGGACCTCGAGCGCCACGACCGGGTCTTCGAGGAGTGGTTCCGCCGCGACCTGCGCGGCCCGACCTCCCGGCCCCGCGACCCCCGCCGACCGCCGCCGACCACGCTCCTGCCGGAGCAGGACGGAGCCGAGGGTGCCGGCGAGGACGACCGGGGCGACCCGGTGCGCGCGGCGGCCAGCGAGGTGGAGGTGCTGCGGCACCGCGACATCGCGACCCTGGACGCCGCCGAGCGGGCCCGGCTGGCCCTGCTCTTCTCCGCCCTCCCCGTGGTGCTGCCCCGCCGGTCGGCGGTCCGTCGTACGCCGCACCGGCGCGGCGTCGTCGATGCCTCCCGGACCCTGCGCGCTAGCCTGCGCCGGATGGGGGAGCCGGCCCGGATCCACCGCCGGCGCCGATCGGTGCGGCACCGGCGGGTCGTGCTGCTGGTCGACGTCTCCGGGTCGATGAGCGGGTACGTCGAGGCGCTGCTGCGGCTGGCGCACCGGATGGTCGAGGCCGGCTCGGCGGCGCACGGGCGGGGCGCGGTCGAGGTCTTCAGCGTCGGCACCCGGCTCACCCGACTCACCCGCGCGCTGGAGCGGCGCGACCCGGACCGGGCGATCGCCGCCGCCGGCGAGGCCGTCCCGGACTGGTCCGGCGGCACCCGACTGGGGGAGACGCTGCGGGCGTTCAACGACCGCTGGGGCCGGCGTGGGCTGGCCCGCGGTGCGGTGGTGGTGGTCGTCAGTGACGGCTGGGAGCGCGGCGACCCGCGCCTGCTCGGCGAGCAGGTGGCCGCGCTGCGCCGGGTCGCGCACCGGGTGGTCTGGGTGAACCCGCACCGCGGGAAGCCGGGCTACGCTCCGGTGCAAGGGGGGATCGCCGCGGTGCTGCCGCACGTGGACGCGCTCCTGGCCGGGCACTCGTTGGCGACCTTCACCGAGCTGCTGGAGGTGGTGCGTGATGCGTGAGGTGATGCCGCAGCTGCTCGCCTGGTGGGAGGCCGGCGAGAGCGTCGGGGTCGGCACGGTGGTGGCGACCTTCCGCTCCGCTCCACGCCCGCCGGGCGCCTCGATGCTGGTCGGGCCGGACGGGTCCGCCGTCGGTTCCGTCTCCGGAGGCTGCGTCGAGGGGGCCGTCTACGAGCTGGCGCAGGAGGTGGTCGGCGCCGGCGAGCCGGTGCTGCGGCGCTACGGCGTCTCCGACGACGAGGCCTTCGAGGTCGGCCTGACCTGCGGGGGCATCCTCGACGTGTACGTCGAGAAGGTCGATCGCGAGACCTTCCCCGAGCTGGGTGCCATCGCCGCCGACCTGGAGGCCGGGCGGCCCGTCGCGGTGGCCACCGTCGTCGAGCACCCCGACCCGTCGTACGTCGGGCGGCGGCTGGTGATCCGCCCCGACGACCCGGCGCCGGCGGAGCAGGCCGCTGCCGTGCTCGGCAGCGCGCGCATCGACGACGCCGTCCGCGACGACGCGCTCGGCCTGCTCGCCGCGGGCCACAGCGCGACCCTGGGCTACGGCCCCGACGGCGAGCGCCGCGGCGAGGGGATGCGGGTCTTCGTCTGGGCCTTCGCCCCGCGGCCGCGGATGCTGGTCTTCGGCGCCATCGACTTCGCCGCCGCGGTGGCCCGGGTGGGCGCGTTCCTCGGCTACCACGTGACCGTCTGCGACGCCCGTCCGGTGTTCGCCACCACCAGCCGGTTCCCGCACGCCGACGACGTGGTGGTGGAGTGGCCGCACCGCTACCTGGCCGCCGAGCGCGACGCCGGGCGGATCGACGCCCGCACCGTGATCACGGTGCTGACCCACGACCCCAAGTTCGACGTGCCGCTGCTGGAGGTCGCGCTGCGCCTGCCGGCGGTCGGGTACGTCGGGGCGATGGGCTCGCGCCGTACGCACGAGGACCGGTTGGCCCGGCTGCGGGAGGCCGGCGTGACCGACGCCGAGGTGGCGCGGCTGTCCAGCCCGATCGGGCTCGACCTGGGCGCCCGCACCCCGGAGGAGACCGCGGTCAGCATCGCCGCGGAGATCGTGGCCCGGCGGTGGGGCGGGTCGGGGGAGCCGCTGGCGGCGCTCTCGGGCCGGATCCACGGCGAGGGGCGAGTCCCCACCCACTGACACTCGCGGAAGGGTGGCGCATCCCCCATCTAGACGAGTGATGGCCGTCACACTGCGGGCTAGATTGGCGGCATGAGGGAACTCGACCAGCGCCGGCGGGACACCCTGGCGGCCTGGGCGACCTTCGTCGAGGACGGCGACCGGGTGGCGTCGAGCGTGCGGCCCGAGATCCTCGCCAGCTGGGCGCGCTCGGGGCGCGCGGTGGCGCCCGACCTGATCGGGGCGCCGCTCGCCGACGAGCAGGAGACGAGCACCTACTGGAGCGGCTCGCCGCTGCAGGTCGCGGTCGAGCGGGTCGAGGCCGACCTGCGCCGCACTGCCGAGGACGGTGACCTGGTGATCGCGGTGACCGACCCGGACACCCGGCTGCTGTGGACCTACGGCGGGCGGGCGATGCGGCGCAAGGCCGAGACCGTCAACTTCGTCCCCGGTGGGCGCTGGGACGACCGGTCGGTCGGCACCAACGCGCTGGACCTGGCCAACCGGCTGGACCGGCCGGCGACCGTCTTCAGTGCCGAGCACTTCGCGCCGATCGTGCACAACTGGGTCTGCTGGGCTGCGCCGCTGCACGACCCCGCCACCGGCGCGCGGCTCGGGGTCATCGACATCTCCACCACCTGGGACCGCACCCACCCGATCGGGATGGCGACCGTCCGCGTGCTGGCGCGGATGCTGGAGCAGGCGATGCCGCTGAGCCGCATGCACCCGGCCGCCCCGGCCGCCGGCGCTGCCCGGGCCGACGAGCCCGGCCTGGTGCTGCGGCTGCTCGGCAGCACCGTGGTCCGGGTGGACGGTCAGCCCCTGCTGCTCAACCGCCGCCAGACCGAGATCCTCGCCCTGCTGGCGCTGCACCCCGACGGCCTCTCCCTGGAGCAGCTGCACGCGATGCTCTACGGCGACCACGCGGTGACCTTCTCCACGCTCAAGGCCGAGGTCTCGCACCTGCGCCACGCGCTGTCGGGCCAGCTCGCCTCCCGCCCCTACCGGCTGCCGATGCCGATCACCACCGACGTGGACCAGGTGCTGACCCTGCTCCGGTGCGGACGGGTCGCCGCCGCGGTCGACGCCTACGGCGGCGAGCTGCTGCCGGGCACCGAGAGCCCGGCGCTGATCGAGACCGGCGAGTACGTCGCCGTCGCGGTCCGCGAGGCGCTGCTGGCCGACCCCCAGCCCGATGCCGTGCTGCGGTTCAGCGAGCTGGCGCCGTACGACACCGCGGTGCTGGAGGCGTGCCTGGAACGACTCGACCGGGAGGGCCGCAGGCACCCTGTCGCCGCCCTGCTCAAGGCCCGCCTCGCGGTCGCGGGCCGCTGACCTACCGGGAACCAACCAGCCCTTCCTAGCGTGAGCCACGTCACAGGTCCCACGCGCTCAAGGGAGAGTCATGACCCGGATCAGTCTCACCGTCGACGGTCAGCAGGTCGCTGACGACGTCGAACCCCGGATGCTCCTCGTCCAGTACCTGCGGGAGAAGCTCGGGAAGACCGGCACCGTCGTCGGCTGCGACACCAGCAGCTGCGGCGCCTGCACCGTCCACCTCGACGGCACCAGCGTGAAGTCGTGCAACGTGCTGGCGGTCCAGGCCGACGGGGCCGAGGTGACCACCGTCGAGGGGCTGGCCGCCGCCGACGGCACCCTGCACCCGGTCCAGGAGGCGTTCCGCGAGTGCCACGGCCTGCAGTGCGGCTTCTGCACCCCGGGCATGATCATGCAGTCGATCGACCTGCTCAACGAGAACCCGGACCCCTCGGAGGAGGCGATCCGGCTCGGGCTCGAGGGCAACCTGTGCCGCTGCACCGGCTACCACAACATCGTCCGGGCCGTGCAGCACGCCGCGGCGGCCCAGTCCGCACCGTCCTCCGGCGCCGGCGAGGGGGTGACGGCATGACCGCCACCCAGGACTCCGCCGCCGCCGAGATCGGCCGCGAGCGGCGCCGCAAGGAGGACCAGCGTCTGATCACCGGCCGCACCCGGTGGACCGACAACATCGTGCTCCCCGGCATGCTGCACCTGGCGATGGTGCGCAGCCCGTTCGCCCACGCCACCATCGCCTCGATCGACACCGCGGCGGCCCAGGCCGCCCCCAACGTCACGGCCGTGCTGACCGGCTCGGACTTCGGCGAGGAGCTCGGCGTCTGCATCAACGCCTGGCCGGTCACCGAGGACCAGGTGGCCCCGACGCACTCGCCGATGCCCGCGGACCGGGTCACCTTCGCGGGCGAGGTGGTCGCCGTGGTCGTCGCCCGTTCGGCGGCCGCCGCTCGCGACGCGGCGGAGCTGGTCGAGGTCGAGTACGACGAGCTGCCGGCCGCGCTCGACCTCAAGGAGGCCGCCGAGGACCGGGTGCTGGCCCACCCGGACCTGGGCACCAACAGGTCGGCGTTCTGGGTCTTCGACTCCGGTGAGGCCGGCACGGGGGGCGACGTCGAGGAGGCGATCGCGCGGGCCCGCGAGGACGGGATCCTCATCGAGCGCGAATTCCGCCAGCAGCGACTCATCCCGGCGTTCATGGAGCCGCGGTCGGTGGTGGTCGACCCGACCGGTGAGCAGCTCACCATGTGGTCGGCCACGCAGATCCCGCACATCGTCCGGTTCGCGCTCGCGGCCACGACCGGGGTGCCGGAGTCGAAGATCCGGGTGATCGCGCCCGATGTCGGCGGCGGCTTCGGCGGCAAGCTGCAGGTCACGCCCGAGGAGTGGATCGCCTGGGCGGTGGCGCGGCGGCTGGGCAAGCCGGTCAAGTACACCGAGACCCGCTCGGAGTCGCTGCTCTCCGGGCACCACGGCCGTGACCAGTGGCAACGGCTCACGCTCGCCGCCGACAAGGACGGCAACGTGACCGGCTTCAAGGCCGACCTGCTCGCCGACCTCGGCTCCTACGTCTCCCTGCTCGGCACCGGCACTCCGGTGCTCGGTGCCTTCATGTACAACGCGATCTACAAGTTCGCCGCCTACCGCTTCCAGGTGCTCGGCGTGCTCACCAACAAGACGTGGACCGACGCCTACCGCGGCGCCGGTCGCCCGGAGGCCACCTTCGCGATCGAGCGGATGATGGACGAGCTGGCCGCCGAGGTCGGCGTCGACCCCCTGGAGATCCGCGAGCGGAACTGGATCAAGCACGACGAGTTCCCGTTCACCACCGTGGCCGGGCTGACCTACGACGGCGGCAACTACGAGGCGGCCACGGCGCGCGCCAAGGAGATGATCGGGTACGACGCGCTGCGGGCCGAGCAGGCCGAGCGCCGCGCCAACGGCGACCGGGTGCAGCTCGGCATCGGCGTCTCCACCTTCACCGAGATGTGCGGCCTGGCGCCCTCCCGGATCCTCGGCAGCCTCAACTACGGTGCCGGTGGCTGGGAGGCGGCGAGCGTCCGGATGACGCCGCTGGGCAAGGTCGAGGTGATCACCGGGGCGAGCGCCCACGGCCAGGGCCACGAGACGGCGTTCAGCCAGATCGTGGCCGACCGGCTCGGCGTGCCGTTCGAGGACGTCGAGGTCTACCACGGGGACACGCTGGTCGCGCCGCGCGGCATGGACACCTACGGGTCGCGCTCCCTGGTGGTCGGCGGAGAGGCGCTGGTCCGCGCGGCCGACAAGGTGATCGAGAAGGCCCGACCGCTGGCCGCGCACCTGCTCGAGGCCTCGGTCGACGACCTGGAGTTCGCGGGCGGCCGGTTCACGGTGCGCGGCACCGACCAGGGGATGGCCCTGGCGGAGCTCGCCACCGCGACCTTCGCCGGCCACGACTACCCGGAGGGGATGGAGCTGGGGCTGGACGCGGACGCGACGTTCGACCCGGTCGACTTCAACTACCCGCACGGCACCCACCTGTGCGCCGCGGAGGTCGACACCGAGACCGGGGCGGTGAAGCTGCGGGCCTACGCCTGCTGCGACGACATCGGCAACATCATCAACCCGCTCATCGTGGCCGGCCAGGTGCACGGCGGCCTGGTGCAAGGCATCTCGCAGGCGCTGTGGGAGGAGGCGGTCTACGACGAGAACGGGACGCTCGTCTCCGGCTCGTTCGTGGACTACCTGCTGCCCACCGCGGCCGACACCATCTCGTTCGACATCGACCACACCTACACGCCGTGCACCACCAACACGCTCGGCACCAAGGGGGTGGGCGAGGCCGGCGCGATCGCGTCCACCCCCGCGGTGGTCAACGCCGTGGTCGACGCCGTGCGCCACCTCGGGGTCAACGACATCCAGATGCCCTGCACGCCCGAGAGGGTCTGGCGGGCGATCCATCACGGCGCACCGGACGCGGAGACCACCGGGTCCGCCGTACCTCACTTCGACGAGACCGGAGGCCAGGCATGATCCCCGCAGCGTTCGAGTACGTCGCACCGACCACCGTCGACGAGGCGCTGGCTGCGCTGGCCGAGCACGGCGACGAGGCCAAGATCATCGCCGGCGGGCAGAGCCTGCTGCCGGTGCTCCGGATGCGGCTCAACGCCCCCGAGTGGGTGATCGACCTGGGCCGGATCCCGGAGCTCAGGGGCGTCTGCGACGGCGGCGACCACCTCGCCATCGGCGCGATGACCACCCACCACGAGGTGGGGCACAGCGCGCTGGTGCACGAGCACGCCCTGCTGATCAGCAAGGCGATCACCCACCTCGCCGACGCGCAGGTGCGCCACCGCGGCACCTTCGGCGGCGCGCTCGCCCACGCCGACCCGGCCGGCGACCTCGGTGCGCCGGCGCTCGCCCTGGACGCGACCTTCGTGATCCAGGGGGCCGGCGGCACCCGCACGGTGCCGGCCGCGGAGTTCTTCGTCGACCTCTTCGAGACCGACATCTCCGACGACGAGATCCTCACCGAGGTGCGGGTGCCCAAGCACGACGGCTGGGGGGCGGCGTACGAGAAGTTCGTGCGGATCGCGCACCAGTGGCCGATCGTCGCCGTCGCGGCGACGGTCCGGATGGAGGGCGACACCATCGCCGAGGCCCGGGTCGGTCTGACCAACATGGGCCCCACCCCGCTGCGCGCGAGCGCCACGGAGCAGGCGCTGGTCGGCAGTCAGGCCACCGAGGAGAGCGTCGCCGCCGCGGCCTCGCTCGCCGCCGAGGGCACCAACCCGCCGAGCGACCTCAACGGGGCCGCCGACTACCGGCGGCACCTGGCGACGGTGCTGACCCGACGCGCGGTGCTGGCCGCGGCCGGCGGGGCCTGAGGACGCCGGCGTGGACCTCACCCACTCCTTCACCGTCCCCACCGGCCTGGACGCCACCTGGGAGCACTTCGGCGACATCGGCGGTCTCGCCGAGTGCTTCCCCGGGGCGCAGATCACGTCGGTGGCGGAGAACGAGGCCGGAATGCCGACCTTCGCGGGCAGCGTCAAGGTCAAGCTCGGGCCGATCGCCCTGGTGTACGCCGGGGCCGGGTCGTTCGTCGAGCGGGACGCGGAGGCGCACCGGTTCGTGGTCGAGGCCAAGGGGCGCGACAAGCGTGGCAACGGCACCGCCGGGGCGACCGTCACGGTCGCGATGACCGCCGAGGGGGAGCAGGCCACCCACGTCGAGGTGGTCACCGACCTCGCCATCACCGGCAAGCCGGCCCAGTTCGGCCGGGGCGTGATGCAGGACGTCTCCGACAAGCTGCTCGGGCAGTTCATGACCTGCCTGGAGCAGCGGCTGGCGGCCGGCGAGCAACCCGCGGGCGAGGAGCGCGCGGACGGGCCGGCCGCGGAGGCAGCGGCCACCGACCGGTCGGAGGACCCGTCGGCCGGGGTCACCCCGGCGCAGGCCGCGGCGGCCGCGGCGGCCGGCGAACCGGGTGTGGCGGCCGCGCCGCCGGCGCCACCGGCCACCCCGCCCGCGGGCGACGCGCTCGACCTCGGCGCGACCGTCGTACCGGTGCTGGTGAAGTCGTACGGCAAGCAGGTCGCCATGGGCCTCCTGGGCCTGCTCCTGGTGGTGCTGGTGATCCGGCGGCTGCGCCGCTGACCGCGGCGGCCCCCGGCCTGGCACGCTGGCCCCATGACCGTGGAGCTGCTCCGGGCGCCGGGCCTGGCCGACGACGTCCCCTACGCCTACGCCAGCCGCGTCGGGGACCTGGTGTTCACCGCTGGCGCCTGCCCCCTCGACGAGCGCGGCCAGGTGGTGGCGCCCGGTGACGTGACCGCCCAGGCGACGCGGGTGATGGACAACCTGGTCGCCGCGCTCGCCGCCTCCGGCTGCGCGCTCACCGACGTCGCCCGGACGACGGTGTACGTCGCCTCGGCCGACCGCGCCGACCTGGTCGCCGCCTGGCGGCTGGTGCGCGCGCGATTCGGCGACCACGACTGCCCGAGCACGCTGGTCGGCGTCACGGTGCTCGGCTACCCCGACCAGCTCGTCGAGGTGGAGGCGATCGCCGCCCGGCCACGCGCCTGAGCCCGCCCGGCTAGGGTCCGTCCTCGTGGACGACGCAGCCGAGGTGGTACGACGGATCGCTGGCGACCTCGTCGCCGTCGACGCCGCGCCCGGGATCGGCGTGGTCTGGGGGACGCTGGCCCTCGCGCTGCTGCTGGTGGCCTGGGGGCCGGCCTGGCGGCGTACCCGGCACGTGGTGACGATCGCCCACGAGGGCGGCCACGCCGCCGCCGCGCTGCTGTCGGGCCGCCGGCTGACCGGGATCCGGCTGCATGCCGACACCTCGGGCGTGACCGTCTCCCGCGGCCGGCCGACCGGCCCGGGGATGGTGCTCACGGTGGCGGCGGGCTACCCGGCGCCGGCCCTCGTCGGCCTGGCCGCCGCGTCGATGCTGGCGGCCGGCCGCGCGGCCGGCGCGCTGTGGGTGACGGCGTTGCTGCTGGCCGCGATGCTGCTGATGATCCGCAACCTGTACGGCCTGCTGGTGCTGCTCCTCGCCGGCGCCGGCGTCGTCCTGCTGTCGTGGTGGGCCGACCCGGCCGTGCGCTCGACGGTGGCCCACGTGGTCGCCTGGGTGCTGCTGCTCGGTGCGCCGCGGGCGGTGCTGGAGCTGTGGTCGGAGCGGCGCCGCCAGCGGGGCGCCCCCGGCACCGGACGCTCGGACGCGGACCAGCTGGGCCGGCTGACCCCGCTGCCGGCCGGCCTGTGGACCGCGATCTTCCTCGCGGTCGTGCTGGCGGCCGGCGCTGCCGGGGCGCTGGCGCTGACCGGGTCGGCCCGACCGGAGTCGGTCGGCTTCCTGGCCGGCACCCTCGGACGGTGATCTAGGACACCTCGCGGGCGGAGGGCATGGGCCGGCCACGATCGGCTCCTCTTCGATTTGGCCGTCCCCGGGATCTCTGCGAAGATAGTCAAGTTGCTCCGGCGGGTCGCCGGGGTGCACCACACCTTGACTCCTGAATCGTGTCTCCCGCGCGGATCCTTCGCTGATCCGTGGTGAGCCTTCTTAGTTGTCGTCGTGTGTCGCATCCCGATCCCGACAGAGAAGCCCCGAGTCCTGGTTGCAGGACGAGGGGGAGACGCTCGGGGGAGACCCGATCAGTCCGACACCAGCTTCGTCGAGGAGTGGGTGTCGGGCGGCCCACAACACACGAGTTCCACCCACGACCAGTGCGGTCGCGCATGTTCCGAATACGCGACACGCCCGACCTCGGGGGTCGGGGCTGGCAGTTCCGGTTACGACACAGAAGGACGAGAGAGACCTATGGCGGGACAGAAGATCCGCATCAGGCTCAAGGCCTATGACCACGAGGTGATCGACACCTCGGCGCGCAAGATCGTGGACACGGTCACCCGCACGGGTGCCAAGGTCGCCGGCCCGGTGCCGCTGCCGACCGAGAAGAACGTCTTCTGCGTCATCCGCTCGCCGCACAAGTACAAGGACTCGCGCGAGCACTTCGAGATGCGCACCCACAAGCGCCTCATCGACATCATCGACCCGACCCCGAAGACGGTGGACAGCCTCATGCGGCTCGACCTCCCCGCCGGTGTCGACATCGAGATCAAGCTCTGACGCGAAGGCTGATTTCTATGACTTTCGAACGCAACGTCAAGGGGCTTGTCGGCACGAAGCTCGGCATGACCCAGCTCTGGGACGACAACAACCGGGTGATCCCGGTGACCGTCGTCGCCGCCTCCACCAACGTGGTGACCCAGGTCCGCCAGCCTGAGCCGGACGGCTACAACGCCATCCAGATCGGCTTCGGCGAGATCGAGGGCCGCAAGGTCAACAAGCCGCAGGCGGGTCACTTCGCCAAGGCCGGCACGACCCCGCGCCGCCACGTGATCGAGATCCGCACCGCCGACGCCGCCGACTACACCATCGGCCAGGAGCTGGCCGTCGACACCTTCGCCGCGGGCGAGGCCATCGACGTCACCGGCACCAGCAAGGGCAAGGGCTTCGCCGGTGTCATGAAGCGCCACGGCTTCGCCGGTGTGAGCGCCTCGCACGGTGCCCACCGCAACCACCGCAAGCCCGGCTCGATCGGCGCCTGCGCCACCCCGGGCCGCGTCTTCAAGGGCCTGCGGATGGCTGGTCGCATGGGTACCGACACCGTCACCACCCAGAACGTCACCGTCCACGCCGTTGACGTGGAGAAGGGCCTGATCCTGCTCAAGGGCGCCGTTCCCGGCCCCAAGGGTGGCGTCGTGGTCCTGCGCACGGCTGCGAAGAAGGGCTGAACACCATGGCCAAGACCGTTTCCGTCGAGTTCCCCGCCGAGATCTTCGGTGTCGAGCTCAACGTCCCCCTGATCCACCAGGTCGTCGTCGCCCAGCAGGCTGCTGCGCGCCAGGGCACCCACGCCACCAAGACCCGCGGCGCCGTCCGCGGCGGTGGCAAGAAGCCCTACAAGCAGAAGGGCACCGGCCGCGCCCGTCAGGGTTCGACCCGCGCCCCGCAGTTCGCCGGCGGTGGCACCGTCCACGGCCCGCAGCCGCGCGACTACAGCCAGCGCACCCCCAAGAAGATGAAGGCCGCCGCCCTGCGCGGTGCCCTCTCCGACCGGGCGCGCCACGACCGCATCCACGTGGTCGAGGCCCTGGTCGCCGGCGACAAGCCGTCGACCAAGACCGCCCTGACCGCTCTGTTCGAGCTGACCGACCGCCGCAAGTTCCTCGTGGTCCTGGACCGCACCGACACCATCACCTGGCTGTCGCTGCGCAACGCCCCCGAGGTGCACCTGGTGGCCGTCGACCAGCTCAACACCTACGACGTGCTCTCCAGCGACGACGTGGTGTTCAGCAAGGCCGCCTTCGACGCTCTCGTGGGCGCCGCCACCAAGGAGGACGACAAGTGAGCACGCTCCACAAGGACCACCGCGACATCCTGATCGCGCCGGTCGTCTCGGAGAAGAGCTACGGCCTGCTCGACGCCAACAAGTACACCTTCCTGGTGCACCCGGACGCCAACAAGACCGAGATCAAGATCGCGGTCGAGAAGGTGTTCAACGTCAAGGTCACGTCGGTCAACACCCTCAACCGTCCGGGCAAGACCCGTCGGACCCGCTACGGCATCGGCAAGCGCAAGGACACCAAGCGCGCGATCGTCAGCCTGGCCGAGGGCCACCGCATCGACATCTTCGGAGGTCCGGTCTCCTGACCGGGCGGGTAAAGGACTGAAGAGATAATGGCTATCCGTAAGTACAAGCCGACCACCCCGGGCCGTCGTGGCTCCTCGGTGGCCGACTTCGTCGAGATCACCCGGACCACGCCGGAGAAGTCGCTGACCCGTCCGCTGCCCAAGAAGGGCGGCCGCAACAACCAGGGCCGGATCACCACCCGGCACCAGGGTGGCGGTCACAAGCGGGCCTACCGGGTCATCGACTTCCGTCGCTACGACAAGGACGGCGTGCCGGCCAAGGTCGCTCACATCGAGTACGACCCCAACCGCACCGCTCGCATCGCGCTGCTGCACTACGCGGACGGCGAGAAGCGCTACATCGTTGCGCCGAAGGACCTGAAGCAGGGCATGACCGTCGAGGCCGGAGTCGGCGCCGACATCAAGCCGGGCAACAACCTGCCGCTGCGCAACATCCCGGTCGGTACCACGATCCACTGCATCGAGCTCCGCCCCGGCGGAGGCGCGAAGATGGCTCGCTCGGCCGGCAACAGCGCCCAGCTGGTCGCCCGTGAGGGCTCCCGCGCCACCCTGCGTCTGCCCTCGGGCGAGATGCGCTTCGTCGACGTGCGCTGCCGCGCCACCGTCGGCGAGGTGGGCAACGCCGAGCAGTCCAACATCAACTGGGGCAAGGCCGGCCGCATGCGCTGGAAGGGCAAGCGCCCGACCGTCCGCGGTGTCGTCATGAACCCGGTCGACCACCCGCACGGTGGTGGTGAGGGCAAGACCTCCGGTGGTCGCCACCCGGTCTCCCCCTGGGGCAAGCCCGAGGGCCGCACGCGCAAGCGCAAGGCCTCGGACGCCCAGATCATCCGTCGTCGTAAGTCCGGCAAGGGTAGGAAGTAACCAGCGATGCCTCGCAGCCTGAAGAAGGGTCCCTTCGTCGACGACCACCTCATGAAGAAGGTGGACGCCGAGAACGAGAAGGGTTCTCACAACGTCATCAAGACCTGGTCGCGCCGCTCGATGATCGTGCCGGCGATGATCGGTCACACGATCGCGGTCCACGACGGTCGCAAGCACGTGCCGGTCTTCATCTCTGACTCGATGGTCGGCCACAAGCTGGGCGAGTTCGCCCCGACCCGCACCTACCGCGGACACGTCAAGGAAGACCGGAAGGGACGCCGTCGATGAGCACCACCGAGCGTCACCGCACCAGCGCGCGGCGCGAGTCGCTGCTCGGCGACCAGCCGGGTGCGTTCGCCACCGCCCGCTTCGTGCGGATCACCCCCATGAAGGCGCGCCGCGTCGTCGACCTGGTCCGCGGTCTCCCCGTGGACGAGGCGCTGACCACGCTGCAGTTCCTGCCGCAGGCCGCCGCCGCCACCGTCTACAAGGTGCTCGAGAGCGCCGTCGCGAACGCTGAGACCACCGAGGGCCTGGCCGCCGCCGACCTCGTCGTCTCGGTCGCCCGCGTGGACGAGGGTCCGACGATGAAGCGCTGGCGCCCGCGTGCCCAGGGCCGGGCCACCCGCATCAACAAGCGGACCAGCCACATCACCCTGGCCGTGCAGCCGGCGGACGCCGTCAAGAAGGGGAGCACCAAGTAATGGGTCAGAAGATCAACCCGAACGGCTTCCGTCTCGGCATCTCGACCGACCACAAGTCGCGTTGGTACGCCGACAAGCTGTACAAGTCGTACGTCGGTGAGGACGTCGCGATCCGCAAGCTGCTCTCCAAGGGCATGGAGCGGGCCGGCATCGCCAAGGTCGAGATCGAGCGCACCCGCGACCGGGTCCGTGTGGACATCCACACCGCCCGCCCGGGCATCGTCATCGGTCGCCGTGGCGCCGAGGCCGACCGCATCCGCGGCGAGCTCGAGAAGCTGACCGGCAAGCAGGTCCAGCTGAACATCCTCGAGGTCAAGAACCCGGAGATCGACGCGCAGCTCGTCGCCCAGGGCGTCGCCGAGCAGCTCTCGGGCCGCGTTCAGTTCCGCCGCGCCATGCGCAAGGCGATGCAGACCGCGATGCGCTCCGGTGCCAAGGGCATCCGGATCCAGTGCTCGGGCCGCCTCAACGGCGCCGAGATGTCGCGCACCGAGTTCTACCGCGAGGGTCGCGTTCCGCTGCACACGCTGCGGGCCGACATCGACTACGGCTTCTACGAGGCCCGCACGACCTTCGGCCGCATCGGCGTCAAGGTCTGGATCTACAAGGGCGAGGTTGCCGGCACCCGTGCCGAGCGCCAGGCCCAGGCCGCTGCTCGCGCCGGTGTCCCCGGCCGCGGCGGTCGCCCCAACCGCGGTGGTGACCGTCCGACCCGTGGGTCGCGCGGGGACCGCCCGAGCCGCTCGGACCGTGAGGCCAGCACCGCTCCCGCGGAGGCTGCCGAGACCGTCGCCGCCGAGCCGACCACCGGAACGGAGTCCTGACACATGTTGATGCCGCGTCGCGTCAAGCACCGCAAGCAGCACCACCCCAAGCGTCGGGGCGCTGCCAAGGGCGGTACCTCGCTGGCGTTCGGTGACTTCGGTATCCAGGCGGTCGAGGGTCACTACGTGACCAACCGCCAGATCGAGTCCGCTCGTATCGCCATGACCCGCCACATCAAGCGTGGCGGCAAGGTCTGGATCAACATCTACCCGGACCGCCCGCTGACCAAGAAGCCGGCCGAGACCCGCATGGGTTCCGGTAAGGGTTCCCCGGAGTGGTGGGTCGCCAACGTCAAGCCCGGTCGCGTCATGTTCGAGCTGTCCGGTGTTCCGGAGGACGTCGCCCGCGAGGCGATGCGCCGGGCCATCCACAAGCTGCCCATGAAGTGCCGTTTCATTACTCGAGAGGCTGGTGAGTTCTGATGGCGAACGCAGTGCACGCCCACGAACTGGACGAGCTCAACGACATCGACCTCGAGGCCAAGCTCCGCGAGGCCAAGGAGGAGCTGTTCAACCTGCGCTTCCAGGCCGCCACCGGTCAGCTTGAGAGCCACGGTCGGCTTCGTACGGTCAAGAAGGACATCGCCCGGATCTACACCGTGGTGCGCGAGCGCGAGCTCGGCATCCGGACCGCGCCGGGTGCAGCTGAGGAGGAGAACTGATGGGCGAGAACGTTTCGGCCGAGGCCGTGGAGCGCAACTCGCGCAAGACCCGCGAGGGTCTCGTCGTCAGCGACAAGATGGACAAGACCGTCGTCGTCTCCGTGGAGGACCGGGTCAAGCACCCCCTCTACGGCAAGGTCATGCGCCGGTCCAGCCGGCTGAAGGCCCACGACGAGCAGAACGCCTGTGGCGTCGGCGACCGCGTCCTCATCATGGAGACCCGGCCGCTGTCGGCGACCAAGCGCTGGCGCGTCGTCGAGATCCTCGAGCGCGCCAAGTAATTCACCAGTTCGGCCAGGCTCGTCCCGCGTAGTGCGGACGAGAACCGGCACGACAATCAGGAGAAATCGATGATTCAGCAGGAGTCGCGACTGAAGGTCGCCGACAACACCGGTGCCAAGGAGATCCTGTGCATCCGGGTTCTCGGCGGTTCCGGTCGCCGCTACGCGGGGATCGGCGACACCATCGTCGCCACCGTCAAGGACGCCATCCCCGGCGGCAACGTGAAGAAGGGTGACGTCGTCAAGGCGGTCGTCGTGCGTACCGTCAAGGAGCGGCGCCGTCCCGACGGTTCCTACATCCGCTTCGACGAGAACGCTGCGGTGATCCTCAAGAACGACGGCGAGCCCCGTGGCACGCGCATCTTCGGCCCCGTCGGCCGTGAGCTGCGCGAGAAGAAGTTCATGAAGATCATCTCGCTCGCGCCGGAGGTGCTGTGATGAAGAAGCCCAACCTCCGCATCAAGAAGGGCGACACCGTCAAGGTGATCGCGGGCAAGGACAAGGGCGCCGAGGGCAAGGTCATCAAGGTGCTCCGCGAGGAGCAGCGCGTGATCGTCGAGGGCGTCAACCGCATCAAGAAGCACACCAAGGTCGTCGACCAGGGTGGCCGCGCCGGCAGCACCGGCGGCATCGTCACCACCGAGGCGCCGATCCACGTGTCCAACGTGATGCTGGTCGAGGGCGACGGTGTGACCCGCGTGGGTTACAAGCGCGTCGAGGTGACCAAGCGTCGCCCCGACGGCTCGGAGTACTCCTCCAGCCGCAGCGTCCGCATCTCCCGCAAGACCGGTAAGGAGATCTGAGATGACCGAGACCACCACCGAGAAGGTGACGCCTCGGCTCAAGACCCGCTACCGCGAGGAGATCCTCCCGGCGCTGCGGTCCGAGTTCGAGATCGAGAACGTCATGCAGGTCCCCGGCCTGGTCAAGATCGTGGTCAACATGGGTGTCGGCGAGGCTGCTCGCGACTCCAAGCTGATCGAGGGCGCCATCCGCGACCTCACCGCGATCACCGGCCAGAAGCCGGCCGTGACCAAGGCCCGCAAGTCCATCGCGCAGTTCAAGCTGCGTGAGGGCATGCCGATCGGCGCGCACGTCACGCTGCGCGGCGACCGGATGTGGGAGTTCCTGGACCGCCTGCTGAGCCTGGCTCTGCCGCGTATCCGTGACTTCCGCGGTCTGTCGCCGAAGCAGTTCGACGGCCGTGGCAACTACACCTTCGGTCTCACCGAGCAGGTCATGTTCCACGAGATCGACCAGGACAAGATCGACCGCAGCCGCGGTATGGACATCACGATCGTCACCACCGCCACGACCGACGACCAGGGCCGCGCGCTGCTCAAGCAGCTGGGCTTCCCGTTCGCCGAGCGCTGAGCAGGCAGAGGGAGAGACAGACATGGCGAAGACTGCGCTGAAGGTGAAGGCCGCGCGCAAGCCGAAGTTCGCGGTTCGTGGCTACACCCGCTGCCAGCGGTGTGGCCGTCCGAAGGCCGTCTACCGCAAGTTCGGCCTGTGCCGGATCTGCCTGCGGGAGATGGCGCACCGCGGCGAGCTGCCCGGCGTCACCAAGTCCAGCTGGTAATCAACTCACACACGTAGCAGGTCGCTGGGCCCCAGGCACCGGCGAAACCACTTCGAGAAAGAACGCATCATGACGATGACTGACCCGATCGCAGACATGCTCACGCGTCTGCGCAACGCCAACCAGGCGTACCACGACGCGGTGACCATGCCGTACAGCAAGCTCAAGCAGGGCGTGGCTGAGATCCTCAAGCAGGAGGGTTACATCACCTCCTTCGACGTCGCCGACAACGACAACGGCGTTGGCCAGGTGCTGACCATCACGCTGAAGTACGGCCGCAACCGCGAGCGTTCCATCGCTGGCGTGCGCCGGATCAGCAAGCCCGGTCTGCGGGTCTACGCCAAGCACACCAACCTGCCGAAGGTCCTCGGTGGCCTGGGCGTGGCGATCATCTCCACGAGCCAGGGCCTGCTGACCGACCGCCAGGCGAACCAGAAGGGCGTGGGTGGGGAAGTCCTCGCCTACGTCTGGTGACGAGACCAGGAAAGGAAGCAGAACAATGTCTCGCATTGGCAAGCTGCCCGTCCCGGTCCCGGCCGGTGTCGACGTTCAGATCGACGGCGCGACCGTCACGGTGAAGGGCCCCAAGGGTGCCCTGTCCCACACCGTCGCCGCGCCGATCACCGTCGAGAAGGGCGATGGCGTCCTGGACGTCAAGCGTCCCGACGACCAGCGTGAGAGCAAGGCCCTGCACGGCCTCTCGCGCACCCTGATCAACAACATGGTCGTGGGCGTCACCGAGGGTTACGAGAAGAAGCTCGAGATCGTCGGTGTCGGTTACCGGGTGCTCCCCAAGACCCCGACCCAGGTCGAGTTCCAGCTCGGCTACTCGCACCCGATCATCTTCGACGCGCCGGAGGGCATCACCTTCGCCGTCGAGGGTCCGACCAAGCTGGGCGTCGTGGGTATCGACAAGCAGCTCGTCGGAGAGGTCGCGGCGAACATTCGCAAGCTCCGCAAGCCCGAGCCGTACAAGGGCAAGGGCGTCCGGTACGCCGGCGAGCACATCCGTCGCAAGGTCGGAAAGGCTGGTAAGTGACCATGGCGATCACCCTCAAGCACCAGCGGAACCTCTCGAAGCGCGCCAGCTCCAAGCTGCGCCGCCAGATCCGGGGCCGCAAGAAGATCAACGGCACCGCCGAGCGTCCGCGCATGGTGGTCACCCGGTCGACCAAGCACATCTCGGTCCAGGTCGTCGACGACCTGGTCGGCAAGACCGTCGCCTCGGCGTCGACCATGGAGGGCGACCTGCGCGCCTTCGATGGCGACAAGACCGCGAAGGCCAAGAAGGTCGGCGAGCTCGTCGCCGCCCGTGCGAAGGACGCCGGTGTCGAGGCGGTCGTGTTCGACCGCGCCGGTAACAAGTACCACGGTCGCATCGCGGCCCTGGCTGATGGCGCCCGCGAGGGCGGCCTGAGCTTCTGACCGCGAGAAAGACAAGGGAGACAGACTCATGAGCGGAGCCCAGCGCGGACAGCGTTCGGGTGGCGACCGTGGCGGTCGCGGCGGTCGTGACGACCGTCGCGGTGGCGCGGACAAGAACCAGTACGTCGAGCGCGTCGTTGCGATCAACCGAGTTGCCAAGGTCGTGAAGGGCGGTCGTCGCTTCAGCTTCACCGCCCTGGTCGTCGTCGGCGACGGTGACGGTCTGGTCGGCGTCGGCTACGGCAAGGCCAAGGAAGTTCCCGCGGCGATCGCCAAGGGTGTCGAGGAGGCGAAGAAGAACTTCTTCCGCGTCCCCCGCATCCAGGGCACGATCCCGCACCCGGTGCAGGGCGAGAAGGCCGCTGGCGTGGTCTTCCTTCGTCCTGCCGCCCCCGGTACCGGTGTTATCGCCGGTGGCCCGGTGCGTGCGGTGCTGGAGTGCGCCGGCATCCACGACGTCCTCAGCAAGTCGCTGGGCTCGTCGAACCAGATCAACATCGTGCACGCCACGGTGGAGGCTCTGCGGATGCTCGAGCAGCCCGAGACCGTCGCGGCCCGTCGTGGCCTGCCGGTCGAGGACGTCGCCCCGGCGGCGCTGCTCAAGGCGAAGGCCGAGGGCGAGGCCGCTGCTGCGGCCGCGGCCAAGGCGCCGGAAGGTGTGAACGTCTGATGGCGCAGCTGAAGGTGCAGCAGACCAAGTCGACGATCGGCCGCAAGGCCAACCAGCGCGAGACCCTGCGCAGCCTCGGTCTCAAGCGGATCGGCGATGTCGTGATCAAGGAGGACCGTCCGGAGATCCGGGGCATGGTCCACACCGTCCGTCACCTCGTGACGGTCGAGGTTGTCGGAGGCGAGTGACAATGACTCTCAAGCTCCACCACCTCCGCCCGGCGGAGGGTGCGAAGAAGGCCAAGACCCGTGTGGGTCGCGGTGAGGGTTCGAAGGGTAAGACCGCGGGTCGCGGTACGAAGGGCACCAAGGCGCGCAACCAGGTTCCGGTTGCGTTCGAGGGTGGCCAGATGCCGATCCACATGCGGCTCCCGAAGCTCAAGGGCTTCAAGAACCCGTTCAAGGTGACCTACCAGGTCGTCAACCTGGACCGGATCAGCGAGCTGTTCCCCGAGGGTGGCGACGTCACCCCGGAGAGCCTCGTGGCGCGCGGCGCCGTCCGCAAGGGCGAGCCGGTCAAGGTTCTCGGTCAGGGCGACCTGACCGTCAAGGTGGCCGTGAGCGCGAACGCGTTCTCGACCTCCGCGAAGGACAAGATCGAGGGTGCTGGCGGGACCGTCACGGTCCTGTGACCTCGGCTGCGAAGGCGCGGCGAGGCGGCGTAGAGCCGCCCCGCCGCGCCTTTCGTGCATCCGGACCCCGGTCGCGCCGGTGCCCGCGGGCAGCGGCGCCGGGGTCGCTGCGCAGACCCGTTACCGATGGCGGGAGGGGCATGCGCCTACCCGCCTGTTAGGCTTCCCGCGGCCGCTCGCATGCGAGATCAGTGGTCGAGCAGAACCAGACCCGCAGCACCACCCGCGGCGGCCAGGAATAGAAAGAGGACCCGAGTGCTCAGCGCGTTCGTGAACGCCTTCCGTACCCCGGATCTGCGGCGCAAGCTGCTGTTCGTCCTGTTCATCATCGTGATCTTCAGGGCGGGCTCCCAGATCCCGGCGCCCGGGGTCGACGTGGCCAACGTCGAGAGGTGCATCAACCTGGTCCAGGAGGGCGAGAACGCCAGCCTGTACAGCCTGGTCAACCTGTTCTCCGGCGGCGCCCTGCTCCAGCTGACGGTCTTCGCGCTCGGCATCATGCCGTACATCACCGCGAGCATCATCCTGCAGCTGCTGGTGGTGGTGATCCCGCGGCTGGAGGCCCTCAAGAAGGAGGGCCAGGCCGGCCAGACCAAGATCACCCAGTACACCCGGTACCTGACGCTGGGCCTCGCTGTCCTCCAGGCGACCGGCATCGTCGCGCTGGCGCGCTCCGGCAACCTGCTGCAGGGCTGTGAGTACCCGCTGCTGCACAGCGACGACACCAAGACGTTCCTGATCCTGGTCGTCACCATGACCGCCGGTACCGCCGTGATCATGTGGCTGGGCGAGCTGATCACCGAGCGCGGCATCGGTAACGGCATGTCGATCCTGATCTTCACCCAGGTCGTGGCGACCTTCCCGGCCGGTCTGTGGGCCGTGCAGAAGAGCCAGGGCTGGTGGACCTTCGGCGTCGTGGTCCTGATCGGCCTGGCGATCGTCGCGGCGGTCATCTTCATCGAGCAGGCGCAGCGCCGGATCCCGGTCCAGTACGCGCGTCGGATGGTCGGGCGGAAGATGTTCGGCGGCAGCTCGACGTACATCCCGCTGAAGGTGAACCAGGCCGGCATCATCCCGGTCATCTTCGCCTCGTCGCTGCTGTACCTGCCCGCGATGCTCGTGCAGTTCAACCAGAACAGCGACTCCTGGTGGCTGGGCTGGGTCAACGACTACCTCGTGGACCAGGCCAGCCCGGTGCACATGGCGCTGTACTTCGCCATGATCATCTTCTTCACCTACTTCTACGTGTCGATCACCTTCAACCCCGAAGAGGTGTCCGACAACATGAAGAAGTACGGCGGCTTCATCCCCGGGATCCGGGCGGGCAAGCCGACCCAGGACTACCTGTCCTACGTCCTGTCCCGCATCACGCTGCCCGGCGCGCTCTACCTCGGTCTGATCGCCCTGGTCCCGATCATCGCGTTCGTGATGATCAATGCGGACTCCAACTTCCCGTTCGGCGGTACCTCCATCCTGATCATGGTGGGCGTCGCTCTCGACACGGTGAAGCAGATCGAGAGCCAGCTCCAGCAGCGCAACTACGAAGGATTCCTGCGGTAATCATGCGTCTTCTGATCATGGGCCCCCCGGGGGCCGGCAAGGGCACCCAGGCCCGGTTCATCGCCGAGCGGTTCGGCATCCCGGCGATCTCGACCGGCGACATCTTCCGCGCGAACGTCGGCCAGGGCACGCCGCTGGGTGTCGAGGCCAAGCGCTACATGGATGCCGGCGAGTACGTCCCGGACGAGATCACCAACAACATGGTCCGCAACCGGATCGCCGAGCCGGACGCCGAGGGCGGCTTCCTGCTCGACGGCTATCCCCGGACGCTGGCCCAGGTCGAGGAGCTCGACGGCATGCTCGCCGCCTCCGACCACAAGCTCGACGCGGTGGTCGTGCTCACCGCCGACTCCGACGAGCTGGTCGCGCGGCTGCTGCAGCGGGCCCAGATCGAGGGCCGCGCCGACGACACCGAGGACGTCATCCGTCGTCGCCAGGAGGTCTACCTGGCCGAGACCGAGCCGCTGATCGCGGTCTACGACGCCCGCGGCCTGGTGCGCGCCGTCGACGGGATGGGCGAGGTCGACGAGGTCACCCAGCGGATCGCCGCCGTCCTCGACGACGTGGCCGGGAACTGAGCAGGACGAGAAGGTCGGAGGCCCGCCGATGATGTTCGGAGATCGCCGGGTCGAGATCAAGACCCCGGACCAGGTGCGCTCGATGCGCGCCGCGGGGCTGGTGGTCGGTCGCACCCTGGAGCTGCTGCGCGACGCGGTGGCTCCGGGGGTGACGACCGCCGAGCTGGACCGGCTGGCCGAGGAGAGCATCCGATCCCACGGCGCCGAGCCGTCCTTCCTCGGCTACGGCGAGCCGCCGTTCCCGGCGAGCATCTGCGCGTCGGTGAACGAGGAGGTCGTGCACGGCATCCCCGGCGCGCGCCGCCTCGCCGAGGGCGACGTGATCTCGATCGACTGCGGCGCGATCGTGGACGGCTGGCACGGTGATGCGGCGATCACGGTCCCGGTCGGGGAGGTGCGCCCCGAGGTCGCCGAGCTCCTTCGCGTCACCGAGGAGTCGCTGTGGGCCGGCCTGGCCGCGGTGCGCAACGGCGGCCGGGTCACCGACATCGGGCACGCGGTCGAGACCTTCGTCCGCGGCGCCGGCGACTACGGCATCGTCGAGGACTACACGGGCCACGGCATCGGCACGTCGATGCACATGGCGCCCGACGTGCCCAACTACGGCCGCCCCGGTCGCGGCCCGCGGCTCAAGCCGGGCATCGCGCTGGCCGTCGAGCCGATGGTGGTGCTCGGGGACCAGGAGACCGGCGTGGCCGAGGACGAGTGGACCGTGGTCACGCTCGACGGCACGTGGGCGGCCCACTACGAGCACACCTTCGCGCTCACCCCGGACGGCGTCTGGGTGCTGACCGCGCTGGACGGCGGGCGCGAGCGGCTGACCGCGCTCGGCGCGCCGTACGGCGGGGAGGACTGACCGGGGTGGGCCAACACGAGGTCCTCACCCCGGCAGGCCTGGCAGCACGACCGCTGCTCTTCGCCTCCGGCGAGAACGCCTACATCGCCGATCGGGTGGTGCGGACGTGGATCAGCCCCGACGGCGCCGACGCCGCCTGGGCGGACCGGGTCGTCGCCGCGCTGGAGCCGGGCCAGCGCGCCGTCGGCGCGCTCTCGTTCGAGTCGGGTGCCCCGGGGATCCTGCACCAGGTCGAGGGGGAGGAGCGCGCTCTGGTGAGCCCGGGCACGGCGCCGGTCGACCGGGAGTGGCGGGTGCGGGAGTTCCCGACGGCCGCCGAGTACGCCGACATGGTCCGCTCCGCGCTGGAGCAGATCGAGGCGGGCAGCCTGCACAAGGTCGTGCTGGGGCGCTGCCTCGATGTGGTCAGCGAGCCGCCGCTGGACCCCGCCGACGTGATCGACCGCCTGCTGACCACGCGCCCCGGCCGCTACGTCTTCTCCGTCCCGCTCACCGAGGGTGACAGCCCAGGACCGCTGCTCGTCGGCGCCAGCCCCGAGCTGCTCGTCCGTCGGGCCGGCGAGGTGATCGAGTGCACGCCGCTGGCCGGCTCGGTGCCGCGCTCCGCGGACCCGGCTGAGGACGCTCAGCGCGGGGCCCGTCTGCTCTCCTCGGCCAAGGACCTGGCTGAGCACGCCTTCGTGGTCGACGCGATCGTGCACGCCCTCAAGGACGTCTGCGTCGACGTCGAGGCCCCGGCCTCACCCGAGCTGATGCGCACCGACACCGTCTGGCACCTGGCCTCCCCGGTCCGGGCCCGGCTCGCGGCCGGCGTGGAGGGTCCGAGCGCGCTGCGCCTGGCCCAGCTCCTGCACCCGACGCCGGCGGTCGGCGGCGTCCCGCTGGAGGCGGCGCAGGCGACGATCGCCGCGCTCGAGGGCGACCTGCGCAACTACTTCGCCGGGTGCGTCGGCTGGGTCGACGGCTCCGGCGACGGGGAGTTCGCCGTCACCATCCGCGCGGCGGTGATCGACGGCGAGCGGCTGCGGCTGTTCGCCGGTGCCGGGATCGTCGCCGGCTCGGACCCCGCCTCGGAGGTCCGCGAGACCGGCGCCAAGCTGGCGACGATGGCGCGGGTCACCGGCCTGCCCTGAGCGGTGCCGCGACCCGCCCGCGGGGTCGGCGCTCGGCGCCCGGGGAGTTGGCGGTTCCTTGCGGTGCCGTGGAAGGATGGCGCCACTGAGGGGAGTACTCCTTCGCTTCGGGGTCGTCATCACGACCGGCAGAGTGGTTGCCGGTCCGGGCCCGTCGGTCGTCACGGTGATCCTGGCGGCGGAAGAGACCTCGGGCGATGACTCGACCGCTCTCGCAGCACGAAGGACCCGTATGGACGTCTCTGCCCTCGAATGGACCATCACCCTCACGTTGACGATCGCGGTGCTCGCGTTCGACGTCTGGGTGATCTCTCGCGACCCGCACGAGCCCACGATGCGCGAGTGCACGATCTCGTTCATCATCTACATGGCCGCCGCCGCCGCGTTCGGCGTGTGGGTGATGGTCTTCCACGGCCACGACTACGGCGTCGAGTTCTTCACCGGGTTCCTGGTGGAGAAGAGCCTGTCGGTCGACAACCTCTTCGTCTTCCTGGTGCTGATGAGCGCGCTCAAGGTGCCGCTGAAGTACCAGCAGGAGGCGCTGATGGTCGGCATCATCCTCGCGCTGGTCTTCCGCGGAGTCTTCATCGCGATCGGCTACACCCTGGTGGAGAACTTCAGCTGGGTCTTCTACGTCTTCGGCGCGTTCCTGATCTACACCGCGGTCAAGCTGGTCAAGGCCTACAGCACGCACGAGGAGGAGCACCCCGAGGACAACGCCATCGTGACGTTCTCGCGACGGCACCTCAACGTCGGGACCGAGTACCGGGGCCTCACCCTGTGGTGGCGCGAGAACGGTGTGCGGGTCGTCTCGCCGATGCTGATCGTGATCATCGCGCTCGGCGTCACCGACGTCCTGTTCGCACTCGACTCGATCCCGGCGATCTTCGGCGTCACGCAGGAGCCGTACCTGGTCTTCACCGCGAACGTCTTCGCGCTGATGGGCCTGCGGCAGCTGTACTTCCTGCTCGGCGGGCTGCTCAAGAAGCTGGTCTACCTGTCGCTCGGGCTCGCGTTCATCCTCGCCTTCATCGGCGTGAAGCTGGTGCTGCACGCCCTGCACGAGAACGAGCTGTCGTTCATCAACGGCGGCGAGCACGTCTCGGTGCCGGAGATCTCCTCGCTGCTCAGCCTGGCGGTGATCATCGTGACCCTGGTCGTCACCGCGGTGGCGAGCCTGGTCAAGTCCGGCCGAGAGCCGGAGGTCGCGGTGGCCGGCGACGGTCCCGACCCGACCGACGTGGACGACACCCCGGGCCCCGACTGGCGCTGACCCCCCGACCCCGCGAGTGGGTGGCAAGCGCCGTCCGAGTGGGCGGTGAGCGCCGTCCGAATGGGTGGTGAGCGCCGTCCGAGTCGTGCGTCGGCGCCCGTCGGCGCGGACGCTCCTGCAGGCTCGGGCGGTGCTGGGGACCCACTCGGACGGTGCGCGGGACCCACTCGCGGTGCGGGAATGAATCGGGGCCGTCGCGCCTTGAACAGCATCGATGTCTCCGCAGCTCTCAGTTCTCGACCTGGTGCCCGTGCGCACCGACCAGACCACCGGCCAGGCGCTCCAGTCCTCCGTCGGCCTCGCCCGGGCGGCCGACCGTCTCGGCTACCGCCGCTACTGGGTGGCCGAGCACCACAACATGCCCGCCGTCGCCGCGACCAACCCGCCCGTGCTGATCGCGATGCTCGCGGCCCGCACCGAGAGGATCCGGGTGGGCTCGGGCGGCGTGATGCTGCCCAACCACGCGCCGCTGGTCGTCGCGGAGCAGTTCGCGCTGCTCGAGGCCGCGTTCCCGGGGCGGATCGACCTCGGCATCGGCCGGGCGCCGGGCACCGACCCGGTGACCAGCTGGGCGCTGCGCCACGGGGCGGGCGGCGTGGACGACCAGGCGGTCGCCCACTTTCCCGAGTACGTCGACAACGTGCTCGCGATGATGGAGCCGGCCGGCGTCGGCCTGGCGCTGCGGGAGCGCACCCACGTGCTGCGGGCCACCCCGCAGGCCACGTCGGTGCCGGCGATCTGGCTGCTCGGATCCTCCGACTACTCCGCGCGCCTGGCCGCGGAGAAGGGGATGCCCTACGTCTTCGCGCACCACTTCTCGGGTCAGGGCACCGCGGAGGCGCTCGAGCTGTACCGCTCGTCGTTCAAGGCCTCCGCCGAGCTCGCCGAGCCTCGTACGTTCCTGACGGTGAACGCCGTCGTCGCCGAGACCGCGGCCGAGGCGGAGCGGCTGGTGCTGCCCAACCTGCTGCAGATGCTGGCCCTGCGCACCGGTCAGGAGCTGACCCCGCAGCCGAGCGTCGAGGAGGCCGAGGCCCGGTTCGCCGCACTGCCGCCCGCGCACCGCGACCTGGCCCTGGCGATGCGCCAGCGCTGGGTGGTCGCCGACCCCGCCGCCGCGCGGGCCCAGGTGGCGGATCTCGCCGCGCAGTACGGCGTCGACGAGGTCATGGTGCAGCCCGTCGCGGGCAGCCCGGAGGGCACGGACCCGACCGCCTCCCCGGCGCGGGAGCGCACGCTCGAGCTGCTGGCCGACGCCTGAGCGTCGCCCGGACGGGATTCCGGGCGACTCGCCCCCCGACCTACCACACGAGGGGCGAGGGGTGTTCGATGATTAGGGATTCGCTGGACCGCCGCCCTAGACTGGCGTGTCGGCCCAACGTGGGTCTGTGTCGCGATGCTCGCGGCTGCCGGTCGGAACACCTCCGGCGGGGGCGCGTGACACGGCTCGACGAGGTCCACTGCACCACCCCGCGGGGTGGGGCGGAGGTTCCCGGGCCGGCCGGAAGACGATGTCGATCAGATGTGTGAGGACATGGCGAAAAAAGAAGGCGTCATCGAGATGGAGGGCTCCGTCGTGGAGGCCCTCCCGAACGCAATGTTCCGCGTTGAGCTGAGCAACGGCCACAAGGTCCTGGCTCACATCAGCGGGAAGATGCGCCAGCACTACATCCGGATCCTCCCGGAGGACCGGGTCGTGGTGGAGCTTTCGCCCTACGACCTCTCGCGCGGTCGGATCGTCTACCGCTACAAGTAGCCACCAGCCGCAAGAGAAAGGGCTGACACATGAAGGTCAACCCGAGCGTGAAGCCGATCTGTGACAAGTGCAAGGTGATCCGTCGCCACGGCCGCGTCATGGTGATCTGCGAGAACCCGCGCCACAAGCAGCGCCAGGGCTGAGCCCCGGTGCGACCGCCGGCCCTCGGGCCGGCGGACAACTGAACACAACCATGACGTGTGCGCTCAGCCGCTGACCATCAGCGGTGAACCACCCCCGGAACGGATGGCCGGGGCCCGGCACCACCTCGCGAGAGGGGCTGCGATCGGGATGCGCCACGACCACACCACCGTGCAGCACAAGGAGAACCGCCGAACATGGCACGACTCGTTGGTGTCGACCTCCCGCGTGACAAGCGCATCGAGGTCGCTCTCACCTACATCTACGGCATCGGCCGTACCCGCGCCCAGCAGCTGCTGGAGGCCACCGGTGTGAACCCGGACCTCCGCGTGCACCAGCTGGGTGACGAGGAGCTGGTCAAGCTCCGTGACGAGATCGAGGCGAACTTCAAGATCGAGGGTGACCTCCGTCGCGAGGTCCAGGCCGACATCCGTCGCAAGATCGAGATCGGCAGCTACCAGGGTCGCCGTCACCGCATGGGCCTTCCGGTCCGCGGTCAGCGCACCAAGACCAACGCTCGTACCCGCAAGGGCCCGAAGCGCACGGTTGCCGGCAAGAAGAAGGCCAAGTAAGGCCCACTGATCCTCGGTGGTGACGGGCGCAGCAGCCCGGCCACCGGAACTGACCAGCTTTCTACAGGAGAAACGAATGCCTCCCAAGGCTCGTGCGGCAGCGAAGAAGGTGCGCCGCAAGGAGAAGAAGAACGTCGCTCAGGGCGAAGCCCACATCAAGAGCACGTTCAACAACACCATCGTCACGATCACCGACCCGACCGGTGCGGTGATCTCGTGGGCCTCTGCCGGCACCGTCGGCTTCAAGGGCTCGCGCAAGTCCACCCCGTACGCCGCGCAGATGGCCGCCGAGGCCGCCGGTCGTCGGGCGATGGAGCACGGCATGAAGAAGATCGACGTCTTCGTCAAGGGCCCGGGCTCGGGTCGCGAGACGGCGATCCGCTCCCTGGGTGCGATCGGCCTCGAGGTCGGCACCATCCAGGACGTGACCCCCGCCCCGCACAACGGCTGCCGCCCGCCCAAGCGCCGGCGCGTCTGACCCACCGAGACTGAAGGAGAGCGAAGGAAATGGCCCGCTACACCGGTCCCATGACCAAGAAGTCGCGCCGTCTCGGTGTCGACCTGATCGGCGGCGACGCCGCGTTCGAGAAGCGCCCCTACCCGCCGGGCCAGCACGGCCGCGCGCGGATCAAGGAGAGCGAGTACCGCACCCAGCTGCAGGAGAAGCAGAAGGCTCGCTTCACCTACGGCGTCATGGAGAAGCAGTTCCACCGTTACTACGAGGAGGCCTCGCGCCGCCAGGGTAAGACCGGTGACAACCTGCTCCAGATGCTCGAGGCCCGCCTCGACAACGTGGTCTACCGTGCCGGCTTCGCCCGCACGCGCCGCCACGCTCGCCAGCTCGTGGTCCACGGCCACTTCCTGGTGAACGGCAAGAAGGTCGACATCCCGTCGTACCAGGTCAGCCAGTACGACATCATCGACGTGCGCGAGAAGTCGCTCGAGATGACCCCGTTCATCGTGGCTCGTGAGACCCACGGCGAGCGCGTCGTCCCGGCCTGGCTCGAGGCGCTCCCGAACCGGATGCGGATCCTGGTGCACCAGCTGCCGGTGCGCGAGCAGATCGACATCCCGGTCCAGGAGCAGCTCATCGTGGAGTACTACTCCAAGAAGTGACCACCGCCGAGCCCCCGGCCCATCGTCCTCGGACGGCGGGCCGGGGCTCGGAGGAGTTTTCGTCCGATATCAAAACCTGAGGACCATGTCCTCGTCGGTCTGGGTCGTCAAATAGCGGGTGGCCCGGAAAGGAAACGAAACCAGTGCTCATCGCACAGCGCCCCACCCTGTCGGAGGAGTCCGTCGACCAGTTCCGGTCGCGCTTCGTCATCGAGCCCCTGGAGCCGGGTTTCGGCTACACGCTCGGTAACTCCCTGCGTCGGACCCTCCTGTCCTCGATCCCGGGTGCCTCGGTCACGAGCATCAAGATCGACAGCGTGCTCCACGAGTTCTCGACGATCGACGGCGTCAAGGAAGACGTCACCGAGATCATCCTGAACCTGAAGGCCCTCGTGGTCTCCTCGGAGCACGACGAGCCCGTCACCATGTACCTGCGCAAGTCGGGTGCCGGTGACGTGACCGCCGCGGACATCGCGCCGCCGGCGGGTGTCGAGGTGCACAACCCCGACCTGAAGATCGCCACCCTGTCGGACAACGGCAAGCTCGAGATGGAGCTCGTCGTCGAGCGTGGCCGCGGCTACGTCTCGGCCGTCCAGAACAAGGGCGCGGACAACGAGATCGGCCGGATGCCGGTCGACTCGATCTACAGCCCGGTCCTCAAGGTGACCTACAAGGTCGAGGCCACCCGTGTCGAGCAGCGCACGGACTTCGACAAGCTGGTCATCGACATCGAGACCAAGCCCTCGATCCTGCCCCGCGACGCGATCGCGTCCGCCGGCAAGACCCTCGTCGAGCTCTTCGGCCTCGCCCGTGAGCTCAACGTCGAGGCCGAGGGCATCGACATCGGCCCGTCGCCCGTCGACGAGCAGCTGGCCGCCGACCTCGCCCTCCCGGTCGAGGACCTCCAGCTGACCGTCCGGTCCTACAACTGCCTCAAGCGCGAGGGCATCCACACCGTGGGTGAGCTCATCAGCCGCTCGGAGCAGGACCTGCTCGCCATCCGCAACTTCGGTGCGAAGTCGATCGACGAGGTCAAGGCCAAGCTGGTCGAGATGGGTCTCTCGCTCAAGGACAGCGCCCCGGGCTTCGACCCGCACGCCGCGCTGGCCTCCTACAGCGAGGACGACGACGAGGGCGAGTCCTTCGTCGAGGACGAGCAGTTCTGAGCTGACACCGCGCCGGCCTCGGCCGGCACGGATCAACCACTACCCGGTACCTGATACGGCCGGACCCCGGTACCTGACACGGCCGGGGAAGAAAGAGAAGAAGCAATGCCCAAGCCCAAGAAGGGCCCCCGCCTCGGCGGTAGCCCGGCTCACCAGCGGCTGATCCTGTCGAACCTGGCGACCCAGCTGTTCGAGCACGGCCGGATCACCACCACGGAGTCCCGGGCGCGCACCCTGCGCCCGTACGCCGAGAAGCTGATCACCAAGGCCAAGAAGGCTCACGCCGGCGAGAACCCGCTGCACCAGCGCCGCGAGGTCCTCAAGGTCATCCGCGACAAGGGTGTCGTGCACACCCTCTTCGCCGACCTGGCGCCGACCTTCGCGGAGCGCCCCGGTGGCTACACCCGGATCACCAAGATCGGCAACCGCGCGGGCGACAACGCCCCGATGGCTGTCATCGAGCTGGTGACCGAGGCCTACACCCCGGCCGCGCCGAAGGCCGCTCCGGCCGCTCCGGCCGAGCCCGTGGTCGAGGAGCCCGTGGCTGAGGAGGCCGCCGAGGTCGAGGCCGACGTGGCCGTCGAGGCCGAGGCGACCGAGGTGCTCGAGGAGGAGGGTGGCGCCGTCGAGGAGACCGGCGAGACCCCCGCCGAGGACGCCGAGAAGGCCTGAACCGCCTGATCGCTGTCGGACCGGTGCACCCCTCGGGGTGCACCGGTCCGCTGCTTTTCCGCGCGCGCAGCGGTGGTCCGTAGAATCGTCGCCATGAGCACCGACGTCGGGATGCCCCGTCTACTGCCCACCGACGACTCCGAGCGGCAGGTGCTGCTCGCGGCCCCGCGCGGCTACTGCGCCGGCGTGGACCGCGCGGTGGTGACCGTGGAGCAGGCCCTGGACCTCTACGGAGCTCCCGTCTACGTCCGCAAGCAGATCGTCCACAACAAGCACGTGGTGGCCAACCTCGAGGCCCGCGGGGCGATCTTCGTCGAGGAGCTCGACGAGGTGCCGGAGGGGGAGACGGTCGTCTTCTCCGCCCACGGCGTCTCCCCGGCGGTGGTCAGCCAGGCCGAGGCCCGCGACCTCAAGACGATCGACGCCACCTGTCCGCTGGTCACCAAGGTGCACCGTGAGGCGGTCCGCTTCGCGCGCGAGGGCTACACCATCCTGCTGATCGGCCACGCCGGGCACGAGGAGGTCGAGGGCACCGCCGGTGAGGCGCCCGAGCAGACCGTCCTGGTCGAGCACCCCGACGACGTCGCCGGCCTGCAGTTCCCGGCCGACGCCAAGCTCGCCTGGCTCTCCCAGACCACGCTCAGCGTCGACGAGACCATGGAGACCGTCCGGCGCCTCCGGGAGAAGTTCCCGCAGCTCGAGGACCCGCCGAGCGACGACATCTGCTACGCCACCCAGAACCGTCAGGTCGCCGTGAAGGAGATCGGCGCCGACGCCGACCTGGTGATCGTGGTCGGCTCCGCGAACTCCTCGAACTCGGTCCGCCTGGTCGAGGTGGCCCTCGAGGCCGGCGCCAAGGCGTCGTACCGGATCGACGACGTGAGCGAGCTGGACGAGGCCTGGCTGGACGGCGTCGCGACGGTGAGCGTGACCTCCGGGGCGTCGGTGCCCGACCACCTGGTCACCGAGGTGCTGGCGTTCCTCGCCGAGCGTGGCTACCCCGACGCGCGCGCCGTGCAGACGGCGGAGGAGACGCTCGCCTTCTCGCTGCCCAAGGAGCTGCACCGCGACCTGAAGGCTGCCGGGCGATCCACCAAGACCCCGGTACGGGTCTGAGCCGGACCGCACGATGGCGCGCTACCTCGACGTCCACCCCGACAACCCGCAGCCGCGGTTGCTCCAGCAGATCGTCGACGCACTCAACGACGACGCGCTGATCGCCTATCCGACCGACTCCGGCTACGCGCTCGGCTGCCGTGTGGGCAACCGGGCGGGTCGGGACCGGATCCTCGCCATCCGTGGCCTCGACGAGCGGCACCACTTCACCCTGCTCTGCCGCGACTTCTCCCAGCTCGGTCAGATGGTGCACGTGGACAACTCCGCGTTCCGGGCGATCCGCGCGGCGACGCCGGGTCCCTACACCTTCATCCTGCCCGCGATGCCGGAGGTGCCGCGCCGGCTGATGCACCCCAAGAAGCGCACGGTCGGCGTCCGGATCCCCGACCACCGGCTCGTGCATGACCTGCTGGACGCGCTGGGGGAGCCGCTGCTGTCCAGCTCGCTGATCCTGCCGGGAGAGACCGAGCCGCGGACGATGGGCTGGGAGATCAAGGAGGAGCTGGACCACCAGATCGACATCGTGGTCGAGGCGGGGGAGACCCCGGCCGAGCCGACCACGGTCGTGGACTACTCCTCCGGCGTACCCGAGCTGGTGCGACGCGGGGCAGGCGACCCGGACCGGTTCGCCTGAGCCCGGCTCATCCCCGCGGCGTGCGCTGGTCGGCCGCGTCCGTCGCGGCCAGCGCGCGCCGGACCCCCAGTGCGCCGAGGCAGAGGCCGTAGCCGCAGACCAGCGCGATGCTGTGGTGGGTCAGTCCGGAGAGGGTGGCCTGCACCGCGCCGTCGCGGGGATCGGCCACCGCGGCCGGCTCGGTGAGCGCGACCAGCGCCACCGCGGCGACCATCGCCAGCGGCGGCAGCGTGCCGATGGCGAAGAAGTCACGATGTCGCACGGCGAGCGCGGCGCCCAGGCAGATGGTGACGAACGCCAGGTCGAAGAAGATCCCCAGGACCTCGGAGAGCGCCAGGTCGATCACCAGGGCGGTGCCGATCAGGGCGACGCTGAGGCTCACCACGTCGCGCCCGGTCGCCCGGCCCTGCTCCCACTGCGGGCGGGCGCGGCGACGGACGGTGGTCACGGCGACCACGCTAGGTGCTGGCGGGGACGGTCGGCGTGCGGCGCGCCGGTCCCTCCCCGTCGGAGTCGCCGTCGGGATCCGGGCCGGAGCCGTCGACTGCGATCGAGAAGCGTGGTGCCGCCTCGATCGCCGCGAGCAGGGCCTCGGCGGTGAGCGGCGCGGAGATCCACCAGCCCTGCGCCCAGGCGACGCCGAGGTGGTCGACCAGCCGCATCTGCTCGCCGGTCTCGATGCCCTCCGCCACGACGGGAAGGCCGAGGTCGTCGAGCAGGCTGGTGACGTGGGTCAGCAGGCGCCGGTCGGCCGGGGCGTGGTCGGCGACCAGGGTGCGGTCGATCTTCACCATCTCCCACGGCCACTGGTTGAGCAGGGCGAACGTGGCGTACCCGGCGCCGAAGTCGTCGATGGCCAGCGAGACCCCGGCCGCGTGCAGGCGGTTCGCCAGCGCGGCGTGCTCGGCCGTCCAGCCGCTGAACGCACGCTCGGAGAGCTCCAGCACGATCCGCACGTCGTGCTCCCGGGCGACCTCGATGAGCGCCCCCATCAGCGGGTTGTCCTCGCGCAGCTGGCCGAACTCGAGGTTCAGGGTCAGGGCGACCGGCCCGCCGATGGTCGTGCTGGCCTGTGCCACGACGGGCGCGGCCCTGCGCAGGATCGCCTCGGTCAGCTGGTCGAGCAGGTCGTCGCGCAAGGCCGAGTCGACCACCAGCAGTGGTGAGAGCTGGCCGAACGTCTTGTCGGCGACGCGGAGGAGCGCCTCCACGGCGTACAGGTCGCCGGTCTGGACGGAGACCACCGGCTGGTAGACGACGGTGAACCCGTCGGGGCCCAGCAGGTCCCGCATGAGGTCGGCGCGCGCCTTGGTCCGGGGGCCGGTGCGGTCGCGCTTCGCGGTGCGCATCCGCAGCTCCGCCTGGCGCAGCGCGGTGTCCAGGCTCTCCTCGGCACGCCGGGAGGTGGCGACCCCGAGCGAGGCGCAGACCTGGACCAGCTGCTCGCCGACGGCGAGCGGCTGCTCGATGGCCGTGCGGATCCGGCCCACCAGGGACTGGACGGCGAGCTCGTCGCCGGCGCTGGTGCTGACGAAGACGAACTCGTCGCCGCCGAACCGGCAGCACTGGATGTCGGCGGGGAGCTGGCGCAGCCGCTGGCCGACGCCGGCCAGGACCCGGTCCGCCTCGAGGTGGCCGAGGCTGGAGTTCAGCTGCTTGAAGCCGTCGAGATCGGCGAAGACGAAGGTGACCGGGCGACCGGCGGCCCGCTCGGGGGCGAGGGCGTCGAGCCTGGTGCGGAAGTGGGCGAACGTCTTCAGGCCGGTGAGCTCGTCGGTGGTGGCCTGGTGGCGGAGCTGCTGCTCCTGCTGGCCATGGGTCCGGGAGGCGTCGGCCATCCGGGCCAGCGCGACGATCAGCCGCCGGTCGGCCTTGGTGAACGGGTGGTCGCCGCGGCTGCGGGTGACCACCAGGTACCCCAGGGCCGGCACCGCGACCGTCATCTGGTGCGGCGCGCCCGGTGCGTCGCTCAGCTCGACCCGCACGGCCCGTCCCGCGCCGTCGGCGTAGTCGAGGAGCATCTGCTCGACCTGGTCGGCGGGCCACGGCATCGCGGCCGCGGCGGTGCTCAGCACGCCGACCCCGCGGGCCTGGGCCTGCAGCCGGGTCAGCAGGATCTGAGCCATCACGAAGAGCAGCAGGCTGGCGCCGGCGGTGGACGCCGCGGTCACCCCCGAGGAGTCGCCGTAGGCCTGCCGCAGCAGCACCACCATCGTGGAGGCGAGCACGAACACCCCGAAGACCGCGGACACATCGCCGCCACGGACCCCGAGCAGCGTCCCGCGCAGGTCGACGGTCCCGACCCGGAGCATCTCCAGCGCGACGATCACGGCGGCGAAGACGGTGTTGGCGACCAGCACCTGGTCCACCGGCCACAGCGCGGTCTCGACGTGCTGGGCGGCGAGCAGCATCGCCAGCCCGCCCAGCACCTCGGCGCTGCCTCGGCCCACCCCGCGGCGGCCGAAGAAGGTCGCGCAACTGGTCAGCACCACCAGCGACCAGAGCAGGAAGTAGGTCGGCGGGCCGCTGATCGGGTAGGCGAAGAGCAGAGCCGGGGCGTAGCTGACCCGCAGGGTTCCGGCCGGGGTCTCGATCGCCATCCCGAAGCGGATCAGGACCGGGACGATCGCCAGCGCGATCGCGCCGATCGGGGTCCACTCGGGCAGCGCCCAGCCGTGGAGGACGATGGTCAGCAGCAGCGCGTTCAGGGCGAGCAGCAGGAGGAACCTGTCGAAGGAGCTGCGCACACCGCGCCGCTGCGGCGCGGTGCGGGTCTTCTCGGGCATGCTCGGGGCTCCAGTCATCCCCCGAGATGCTGTGCGTGATCGTCCCTCGTCCCGGCGCTGCGTCCCGGAGCGGGGCCACGCGCGCCGGCGCGAGGGGAACAGTAAACCGTCTGGACCAGTGGGCCGGGGCGATATTTCGGGGAAGCCCGGCCGTGGGTGAATCAGTCCGTCCGGCCCTCGGTGCTGGTCTCGGTGCTGGTCTCGGTGCTGGTCTCGGTGCTGGTCTCGGTGCTGGTCTCGGTGCTGGTCTCGGTGGCGGTGTCCGTGCTGGTGTCGGCGCCGGCCTCGGCGCCCGTTCCGGGGGTCCCCGGGGCGGGGCCCGGTGCGTCGCCGGTGTCCGCCTCGGGCGGCAGCGGCGGGTCGTCGGTCCGGCGCCGGGCGATCACCGCCCGCACCGCCACCAGCACGGTCAGCGCCACCAGCGCGAGCACCACCCACCACCAGCCGCGGCCGATGCCGTCGTCGCCCGGTTGCTGCGCGGCCACCGATGCGGAGTCGAGGGCGATCGGGTCCTCGTCGGGCGTCGTCACCAGCAGGTCGCCGGAGAGCGTGCTCCACTGCTCCTCGCCGACCGCGGCGGCGAGGCGGGCCGTCAGGTCCGGGGCGGTGCCCTCGCTCGACCAGGACCCGAGCAGCAGCACGTCGCGACCGTCGTCCTGGAAGGCCTCGAGCGCGGCGTAGGGGGTGTCGGTGCCGACCGTGAAGGTCTGCTCGCCGTCCGTCACCTCGCGGGTCTCCGAGAGCCGGAGCGGGGCCGACAGGGCGCGGCTGCTCTCCTCGTCGGCACCGACCAGGAGGCCGGGCCGGTCGTCGTCGAGGAACGCGTCGGTGCTGAGGGTCTCGACCACCAGCGGCTGGGAGGCCGCGCGCTGCAGCGAAATCAGGATCCGGGCCGCGTCGGAGGCCGCGTCGAGGGGCTCGGCGTCCGGCAGGCCGACGGCCAGGGTGCCGCCGAGCGCCTGCGGGAACGCCGCGAAGCCCGGTTCGGCCTCTCCCTGCTTCGCCTCGACCGTCGACTCGGCGCCGTCGATGGTCAGCTCGAACGGGAGCTGGAAGGCCGGCCCGTCGCAGTCGCCCGTCGGCGGCGCGGTGCTGAGCGCCAGGCGGACGGCGTTCTCGCCCCGCAGCAGGCCGGAGGGGATCTCTGCCTCCAGGTCGAGGGCGGGGTCCTCGGTCAGCGCCGCGGAGGTGACCAGGGTGTCGTTCACGTACACGTCGAGCTGCCCGCGGGCGTCGTCCGGGAGCGCGGTGTGGGCGCCGACCAGGTGCAGGTCGAGGCTGGAGACGGGCCCGCCGAACGCGTCCTGCCGCACCGACAGGAAGGCCTCCGACTGCCCCCAGCCGGCCAGGTCGAGCTCGGGGTAGCCGAGATCGTCCAGCGTCACCTCCGAGCGGGTGCCGGGCTCGCCGGCGCTCGCCGTCAGGCCGGTGGTCTCGGCGGCGTCGGCCAGGGCCAACGCCTCGTTGCCGAGCGCCCGGGACGCCCCGAGGAGGGCGTCCGGAGAGCCCTCGATGGTGAGCGTCGGCACGCCGTCGACACGGCCGATGCTGGTCACCGCGTCACCGCTGCCGGCGACCAGGTCGATCACGCGGTTGCCCGGCCCCATGGGGGTGGGGGTCGACTCGCCGCGCAGCCGCACCGTCGTCGCGTCGCTGGTCACCGCGCCGACGGAGGCGACCGCGGTCAGCCCCGCAGCCAGCAGGTCGGGGTCGGCGTCGTCGGCGACCTTCACGTCCACGGTGTCGGCGTAGACGGGAAGGAAGTCCGCGACCGTGTCCGGAACCTTCTCGTCGCCGGTGAAGGCGAGCTCGACGTCGTCGAGGGTGACCAGGCGGGTCGGCGTGTAGCAGGCGTCCGTGCGCTCCGCCGCCGCGGTGCGCGGCGCGATCTCGATCTCGATCGTGTGCTCGTCGGTCAGCGGCGCGCGGTCCAGCGGCACCCGCACGCGCTCGGGGCCGGGGACCCGGGCGGTGCTCAGCGGGCGTCCGTCGGCGGAGAAGGCGACCCGGCCCGACCAGTCGTCCGGCGCGCTGAGCCGCGCGGTCAGCGCGACCGGCTCGACGCCCGTCGGCACCGGGACGGAGAGCACCGTCGTCGCGTCGCTGACCGCGGACGCGGTCACCGGGAGCGCCACGCGGGGGTCGTCCGCCGCGGACGTCGCCCGGGATGCCGCGGCGGCCGGCGCACCGGCGGTCAGCAGGACGGCGGCGAGCGCGCCGCCCAGGAGGATCGTCGTACGACGAGGCGGCATCCGGACTCCCGCGGCAGGGTGCTGGGTCGGTGTCGCGGACCGCGCCCCCCGTGCGCCCGCGGCACGTACCCGGCAATGTACCCGCGCCTGCCGCCCCGGTCAGGCGTTGATCCGGCGACCGGAGACCGTGTCGAAGACGTGCGCGGCGCCGGGGGCCACCGCCAGGTTCAGCGCGTCGCCGGGGCGCCCGCGGTCCCGGGCGGGCAGCCGCACCGTCACCGGCACCTCGCCGTGCGGGCCGAGGTCCGCGGTGCCGTAGGCGAAGCTGTCCGCCCCGAGCTCCTCGACCAGGTCCACGCGGACCGGGATGCCCTCGCCCGCGGGGACGACCTGCCAGCCCTCCGCTCGGACCCCGACGGTGACCTCCGGGGTGAGCGCGGCCGAGGTGGCCGCGTCGACCGCGACCTCGACGGTCCCGAGCCGGAGCCGGCCGCCCTCGGTGCGGCCGGGCAGCAGGTTCATCGCCGGGGAGCCGATGAAGCCGGCGACGAACAGGTTCGCCGGGGCGTCGTAGAGCCGCAGCGGGGTGTCGACCTGCTGGATCTCGCCGGCGTTCATCACCACCACCCGGTCGCCCATGGTCATTGCCTCGACCTGGTCGTGGGTGACGTAGACCGTGGTCACGCCGAGCTCTCGCTGCAGCCGGGCGATGTCGCCGCGGGTCTGCACGCGCATCTTGGCGTCCAGGTTGGACAGGGGCTCGTCCATGCAGAACACCTGCGGCTGCCGGACGATCGCGCGCCCCATCGCGACCCGCTGCCGCTGCCCGCCCGAGAGCGCCTTGGGCTTGCGGTCGAGCAGCTCGTCGAGCCCGAGCATCGCGGCGACCTCGCCGACCCGCCGGTCCTGCTGCTCCTTGTCGACGCCGGACATCCGCAGCGGGAACGCGAGGTTGTCGCGCACCGACTTGTGCGGGTAGAGCGCGTAGTTCTGGAAGACCATCGCGATGTCGCGGTCCTTGGGGGCCGCGCGGGTCACGTCCCTCTCGCCGATCAGGATCCGGCCGCCGTCCACCTCCTCCAGTCCGGCGAGCATCCGTAGCGTGGTGGTCTTGCCGCAGCCGGACGGGCCGACCAGGACGAGGAACTCGCCGTCGCGCACCTCCAGGTCGATGCCGGGCACGGCGGGGGACTCCGCGCCGGCGTACCAGCGCTGGGCGCGGTCGAAGGTGATGCTCGCCATCACTGCCTCCTCGGGGGCCGCCACGCTCGGCGTGGCGAGGCTCTCATGTGATCCGGATCTCTGAAGTGCTTGCCACCGTATATGTAAGTGTGCTGAACTAACAAACATGTCCTGGAGAAGCCCCACCGAGCGTCCGCTGCGTGAGCGGACCAAGCTCGACCGTGCCGACTCGCGTCGTCACCACCAGTCGATGCTGCTCCAGCACCTGTTCAGCGCCGGGCCCGCGAGCCGCGCCGACCTGGCCCGCAGCACCGGCCTGACCCGGGTCACGGTCTCCGACCTGGTCGCCGGGCTGCTCGAGGAGGGCCTGGTCGTCGAGCTCGGCGCGCCGGCCGAGAGCCGGGTCGGCAAGCCCCCGACGCTGGTCGGTCTCGTCGCGGACGCCAAGCACGTGGTCGCCATCGACCTCTCCGTCGACGACCAGGTCGTCGGCGCGGTGCTCACGCTGACCGGCGAGGTCGTCGCCCGCGAGTCCCGGCCGCTCGAGGGCCGCCGCGGCGACGACGCGGTGGTCGCGGTGGAGGGCCTCGCGGCGCACCTGGTCGCGCAGAGCGACCGCCCGCTGCTCGGCATCGGCGTGGCCACCCCCGGTGTGGTCAGCCGCGACGGCGTCGTCGTCGACGCGCCGAACCTGGGCTGGCACGACGTCCCCCTGGCCGCCCGCCTGGGCGAGGCGCTGGGCCAGGCCGTCTACGTCGCGAACGACGCCAACACCGCGGTCGTGGGGGAGTACACGTTCGGCGGCGGCGACGAGGGCGGACTGATGCTGATGCGGTTGAGCACCGGCGTCGGTGCCGGCCTGGTGCTCGGCGGCACGGTGCTGCACGGCCACCACGGCGCGGCCGGCGAGATCGGCCACGTGGTGGTCGACCCCGACGGGGACGACTGTGCCTGTGGCCGCCGCGGCTGCCTGGAGACGTTCCTGGCCGTGCCGCGCCTGCGTCGCCGGATGGCTGCCGCCGCGGGGGCGCCCGCCGCCGGGGAGGTGCTGGCCGAAGCCGGCCGGATCCTCGGCGAGGCCGTCGCGCCGGTCGTGGCCTCGCTCAACCTCGGTGAGCTGGTGCTCAGCGGTCCGGCCGACCTGGTCGACCCGCTGGCACGGGTGGCCGGTGACACCGTGCGGGCACGGGTCATGCCGGTCACCGCAGAAGAGTTCGTGGTCCGGGCAGCCAAGCTCGGCGACGACGGAGTCCTCGTCGGCGCGACCGGTCTGGTCCTCGCCGGCGAGCTCGGGGTCTCGTGACCCCTCTCGGAGCCAACGACTCCACCGATCACGCGGTCCGCTCCCGGAGCCGCGTCCCGTCAAGGAAGCAGAGGAACACACGGTGCGCATGAAGAAGACCCTGGCCCTGGCGGCCGTCACCGCCCTGCTGGGCGCGACCGCGGCGTGCGGGTCGGACGACACCGAGGCCGACGGCGGTCCCGAGACCGCCGACCTCGTCGTCTGGCTCAACGGTGCGGACACCCCGCAGGAGGCTCGCGACTGGCTGAAGGAGACGTTCGAGGAGCAGAACCCCGGCTCCACCCTGACCATCCAGGAGCAGGAGTGGGACGGTCTCGTCGAGCGGCTCACCACCGCGCTGTCCTCGGAGGACCAGACCCCCGACATCGTCGAGGTCGGCAACACCCAGGCCCCGACCTTCACCACCGCCGGTGCGTTCAGCGACCTGACCGGTGACCTCGACGACCTCGGCGGCGACGACCTGCTCGGCGGCTTCGTCGACGGTGCGACCGTGGACGGCAAGACCTTCGCGGTGCCGTACTACGCGGGCTCGACGTACGTCTTCTACCGCAAGGACCTGTTCAAGAAGGCCGGCGTCGACGTGCCGACCACGATGGACGAGTTCGTCGACGCCGCGATCACCCTGAAGAAGGCCGACGGCGCCAAGGACTTCTCCGGCTACTGGCTGCCCGGCCAGGACTGGCGCGACGGCGCCGCGTTCCTGTGGGACGCCGGCGGCGACTTCGCCGCGCCGGAGGGCGACGGCTGGGCGGGCACCCTGTCCAGCGACGAGTCCCTCGCCGGCCTGGCCACCGTCCAGAAGCTCTTCACCGAGGCCTCCGGCGCCCCGGCCGACGCCAACGAGGCCGACCCGGTCACCCCGTTCTGCGCCGGCAAGGTCGCGATGATGTCCCGCCCGGGCTGGGTCTACGGCATGCTCGCCGACCCCGACAGCGGTTGCCCGAAGCTGGCCGACCAGATCGGCGTCTTCGCGCTGCCCGGCTCCGACGGCCAGCCCGCCCCGGTGCTGCTCGGCGGCTCCGACATCGCCGTGCCGGCCAAGTCCCCCAACCAGGACCTCGCCCGCGAGGCCCTCGCGCTGATGCTCAGCGACGAGTACCAGGGCCTGATGGCCGCTCAGGGCCTCACCCCGGCCCGGGAGTCGCTGGCCAGCCTGCTCGGCGACGACGAGTTCGCGCAGGCCACCATCGCGGCCGCGTCGAACGCCAAGCTCACCCCGGCCGCCGCGAACTGGGCGACCGTCGAGGGCACCCGGATCCTGGAGGACCTGTTCAGCGAGATCGCCCAGGGCGGCGACGTCACGACCCTCGCGGCCGAGGCCGACGAGCGGATCACCGACGAGCTGAACTGATCCGCTGAACTGATCGAGCTGGGCCGTGGCCCGGGCGGGAGATCCTCGCCCGGGCCGCGTCCCCTCACGGGAGCCGCACGTGACCACCACCAGTCCTGCCGGGACCTCCCGGCGCACCCGCACCCGGGGTCCGAGAGCGGACCGCGCCGACCAGGATGGCCCCGTGACCAGGAGCCCACGAGGGGGAAGAACCGCGTCGCGCGGGCGCGCCGCCCGACGTACGCCGCTGCCGATCGGGCTGGTGCTGCCGGCCACCGCGCTGCTGGTCCTCGCGCTCGGCTACCCGCTGGTGCGGCAGGTCGTCCTCTCCGTCCAGGAGTTCGGGCTGGCCCAGCAGTTCGGCCAGCCGCCCGAGTGGATCGGCCTGGGCAACTACCGCGCGCTGCTCACCGATCCCTACCTGTGGGCCGTCGTCGGGCGCACCGTCGCCTTCTGCTTCGTCAACGCCGGGCTGACGCTCGGCCTGGGCATGGGCATCGCCGTCCTGATGGCCCGGATGAGCGGCTGGGTCCGCGTCGCCGCCCAGGTCGGCCTGTTGCTGGCCTGGGCCACGCCGGTGGTCGCCGCGATGACGATCTGGCAGTTCCTCTTCGACACCGAGTACGGCTTGGTCAACTGGGTGCTGGTCGAGCTCGGCGGCGACTACGCCGGCCACTCCTGGCTGCTGCACCCGCTCTCGTTCTTCATGGTGGCCACCATCGTCGTGGTCTGGATGAGCGTGCCGTTCGTGGTCTTCACCCTCTACGCCGCACTCACCCAGGTCTCCGACGACGTGCTCGAGGCCGCCGAGATCGACGGCGCCGGGCCCTGGCAGCGGTTCCGCCACGTGGTGCTGCCCTCGATCCGGCCGGTGCTGCTCGTCGTCCTGCTGCTCCAGCTGATCTGGGACCTGCGGGTCTTCACCCAGATCTACACGCTGCAGAAGGCCGGCGGCATCACCCGCGACACCAACCTGCTGGGCACCTACATCTACTCGCTCGGCATCAAGGGCGGCGAGTTCGGCCTCGCCGCCGCCGCCGCGATGTTCATGCTCGTCCTGACGGTCGTGATCACCGCCCCCTACATCCGCATGATGCTCAAGCAGGAGGAGGACGACTGATGGCCCGTCGTACCCCGACCCCGGTCCGGTACGCCGCCAACGCGGTCGGCCTGATGGTGCTGGTGATCAGCGTCTTCCCGGTCTACTGGATGGTCTCCCGCTCCTTCCTGCCCCGCAACGAGATCCGCGGCACCGAGCAGGTCTGGTTCCCCACCGGGGGCAACCTGGACGCCTACCGGCGGGTGCTCGCCGGCGACGCGTTCCGCGACGCGCTGACCACGAGCCTGATGGTCACCCTGCTCACGGTCGGCGTCGCGCTGCTCTTCGCGTTCCTCGCCGCCGTCGCGGTCAGCCGGTTCCGGTTCCGCGGCCGCCGCTCCTTCATCATGACCCTGCTGCTGATCCAGATGATCCCCGCCGAGGGGCTGTTCATCAGCCAGTACAAGATGCTCGAGGGCTTCGGTCTGCTGAACTCGATCATCGGCCTGACGCTCGTCTACGTCGCCGCCGTGCTGCCGTTCACCGTGTGGACGCTGCGCGGGTTCGTGGACGGCGTGCCGCGTGAGCTCGAGGAGGCCGCGATGGTCGACGGCTGCTCCCGGGTGCGCGCCTTCTTCACGGTCACGCTGCCGCTGCTGGCGCCCGGCCTGGTCGCCACCGGCCTCTTCGGCTTCATCCAGGCCTGGAACGAGTTCACCCTCGCGCTGGTGGTGATGACCGACCCGGCCAAGGAGACGCTGCCGGTCTGGCTGATCGGGTTCTCCGAGTCCCGCAGCCGCGGCGTGGACTGGGCGGCGATCATGGCCGGCTCGACGCTGATCACGATCCCGGTCGTCATCTTCTTCATGATCGTCCAGCGCCGGATGGTCTCCGGGCTGACCGCCGGGGCGGTGAAGGGATGACCGCGCCCTCCGCGGAGGCGCTGGCCCTGCGCGTGCTGCTCGCCTCCTTCGCCGGGCCGACCCTGCCCGCCGAGTGGCGCGACCTGCTCGCCGACGGGCTCGGCGGCGTCTGCCTCTTCGGCTCGAACCTGACCGGAACGCGCGCCGAGACCGCCGCGCTGGTCGACGCCGTCCGCTCCGCCCGGCCCGGCGCGCTGGTCGCCGTCGACGAGGAGGGCGGCGACGTCACCCGGCTGCACACCGGCACCGCGAGCCCCGTGCTCGGCGCCGCCGTGCTCGGCGCGGTGGACGACGTGGACCTCACCGAGGCGACGGGTCGGGCCGTGGGTGACGACCTCGCCGCGCTCGGGATCGACCTCGACCTCGGCCCCGTCGCCGACGTCAACTCCCACCCCGACAACCCCGTGATCGGGACCCGCAGCTTCGGCGCGACCCCCGATCTCGTCGCCCGGCACGTGGCGGCCTGGGTGCGGGGCGTGCAGTCGGCCGGCGTCGCCGCCTGCGTCAAGCACTTCCCGGGCCACGGCGACACCGCGCAGGACAGCCACCTGACGCTGCCGGTCCTCGACGCCGACGCGGAGACGCTGGCCACGCGCGAGCTGCCGCCGTTCGCGGCCGCGATCGGGGCCGGCGCCGCCTCGGTGATGACCTCCCACCTGGTCGTGCCGGCGCTGGACCCCGACCGGCCGGCGACCTTCTCGGCGCCGATCCTGGACCGGCTCCGCGCGCTCGGCTTCGACGGCGCGATCGTCAGCGACGCGCTGGACATGGCGGGCGCCTCCGGCGAGGGCGCCGCCGGCCGGGGCATCGCCGAGGCGGCCGTGCTGGCGCTCGGCGCCGGTGCCGACCTGCTCTGCGTCGGCCCCGACAAGGACGCCGCGCTGATCCGCGAGATCCAGGCATCGATCGTGGCCGCCGTCGCCGACGGACGGCTCCCGCTGGCGCGGCTGAGGGACGCCGCGGGGCGCGTGGACCGGCTCCGCGTGGCCACGCCGGGTACGTCGCAGGCCGGCGCCACGATTCCCGCGGTCCCCGACCCCGGGCGGGTGCGCGCCGCCGCCCGCGGCGCGCTGATCGCCGAGGGGACGCTGCCCGACCTGCGGGGCGCGGTCGTGGTCAGCGTCGACACGCCGGCCAACATCGCCGTCGGCGCCGGCCGGTGGGGCGTCGAGCCCGACCTGGTCGTCGCCCCGGGCGAGCCGGTGCCGGACGGCCACGGCCCGCTGGTGGTCCAGGTGCGCGACGCGCACCGCCGGCCCGAGATCGGCGCGATGCTCGCGGCCGCCCGACCCGCGCTGGTCGTGGAGTGGGGCTGGCCGGGGCCGCGGACCGGCTGGTCGGACGAGGGGCCGGAGCGGCCGCCGGCGCGGATCTGCACCCGGGGCAACGCCGCTCCCGTGATCGCGGCGGTCGAGGAGCTCATGCGAGAGGCGGGGTGGGACCGGTGACGGCGCCGAGTGTCGTGAGGAGCGGTGGCGCGACCACCGGGGCCGCGGTCGGCCTGAGCGTCGGGATCGACATCGGCGCCACCAAGATGCTCGGCGTCGCCGCCGGCCCCGACGGCCGCGTGGTCGCCGAGGTCCGGGTGAGCACGCCGCGGGGCGGCGCGGACGTCGTCGCGGCCGCCGGTGCCGTCGTGGACGCCCTCCGGTCCCGGGCCGGCGCGCCGCTGATCGGCGCGGTCGGCGTCGGCGTACCGGGCCTGGTGGACGCGGAGGCCGGCACGCTGTCCCACGCCGTGAACCTCGGCATCGACGGCGACCGGTTCCCGCTGCGCGACCTGCTCGCCGACCGCCTCGGCACCGCCGTGGCCGTGGACAACGACGTGAACGCCGCAGCGCTCGGCGTCGCCGCGGTCACCGGCCGCCGGGATCTCGCCTACGTCAGCCTGGGCACCGGCTTGGCCGCCGCCTTCGTGCTGGACGGCCGGCTCCGCCGGGGCAGCGGCAACGCCGCCGGCGAGATCGGCCACATCCCCGTCGACCCGCAGAGGCTGCCCTGCGCCTGCGGTCAGCGGGGCTGCTTGGAGACCGCGGCCTCGGGCTCCGCGCTGGCCGCCGCCTGGCCCGGCGCGGCCGGCGTCCCGCCGGCGCAGGCGCTCTTCGATGCGGCGGCCGCCGGCGACGGCGCGGCGATCGCGGTCCGGGACGCCTTCGCGACCCGGGTCGCGGATGCCGTGCGCCTCGTCGCGCTCACCGTCGACGCGGAGTCGATCGTGCTCGGCGGCGGCGTCGCGCAGGTCGGCAGCCGGCTGCACGCGGCCGTCGCGTGGGCGCTGAACGACCAGGCCGCGGGCTCGGAGTTCCTGCGCTCGCTCGACCTGGCCGCCCGGCTCACCCTGGTGCCGCGCGACGTCCCGGTCGCCGCGCTGGGCGCCGCGCTCCTGGGGGCGCGATGACGGGCGACCTGGTGATCCGCGGCGGGAGCGCGGCCGACGGCGCCTCCTGCGACGTGACGATCGCGGCCGGGAGGATCGCCTCCCCGGCCGCGGCGGCGCCCGGGGCCGGCGTGCTCGACGCGACCGGCCTGACCGTGCTGCCGGGATGGCTGGACCTGCAGGTCAACGGCGTCGCGGGGATCGACCTCACCCTGGAGCCCGAACGGCTCTGGGAGGCGGCGGCCGCGCTGGCGACGTACGGCGTCACCGCGTTCCTGCCGACCGTGATCACCTCGGCGCCGCAGGCGCGCGAGCGTGCGCTGGCCGCGCTCCGTGACGGCCCGCCCGCCGGCTGGGCGGGCGCGATGCCACTCGGCCTGCACTTCGAGGGCCCGATGATCGCCGAGGAGCGCAAGGGCGCCCACCCCGCACGCTGGCTGCGCGCACCGGCGCCCGAGATCGTCGACGGCTGGAGACGGCAGGCGGGCGTCGCGATGGTGACCATCGCCCCCGAGCTCCCCGGCGCGCTGGAGGTCATCTCCGCGCTGGTCGCGGCAGGGGTGGTGGTCTCGATCGGGCACACCACGGCCGGTTCGGACCTGGTGCTGGCGGCGCTGGACCGCGGAGCCCGGATGGTCACCCACCTGGGCAACGCGATGCCGCCGGTGCTCGCGCGCGATCCGGGACCGGCCGGCGTCGCCCTGGGCGACGCGCGGGTGACCGCCGGGGTGATCGCCGACGGCCACCACCTGCACCGGGCGTCGCTGGCGGCGTACGCCTCCGCGCTGGGGCCCGAGCGGCTGCTCGCGGTCACCGACTGCACCGCGGCGCTGGGCCTGCCGGACGGCCCGGCGCGGCTGGGCGACCAGCACGTCGTGGTCGCCGGCGGCACGGTCCGGTTGGCCGACGGCACGTTGGCCGGCTCCGGCGCCGCGCTGGCGCAGTGCCTGCGCGAGCTGCGCGCGGCGACCGGCTGGTCGCTGAGCGACGTGGCCGCCACCTGCACCCGGACCGCCGCCGACCTGATCGACGACCGGGCGCGAGGGAGGCTGGAGGTGGGCGCGCGCGGCGACGTCACGCTGGTCGACGAGAAGCTGGACGTGGTGGCGACCGTGGTCGGTGGTCGCGTCGTGCACCACACCGATGGAGGGATGGGCTGATGGAGGTCGTGCCGCTCGCCGGTGCGCAGCAGGTGGCGACGCTCGCCGCCGACGTGGTCGAGGGTGTCGTCCGACGCCGGCCGGACGCCGTGCTGGGGCTGGCCACGGGGTCGACCCCGCTGCCGACGTACGCCGAGCTGATCCGGCGCCACCGAGACGGCACCGGACCCGGCTACGGGCGGGTCCGGTGCTTCAACCTCGACGAGTACGTCGGGCTGCCCGCCGGGCACCCGGAGTCCTACCGGGCGACCATCGCCCGCGAGCTGACCGACGCGCTGGGGATCCCGGCGTCACGCGTGCACGGTCCCGACCCCTCGCCGGATCGCCTGGCGACGGCGGGGGAGCGCTACGAGGCGGCCCTGCAGGAGGCGGGCGGCGTCGACGTGCAGATCCTCGGCATCGGCACCGACGGCCACCTCGCCTTCAACGAGCCGGGCTCGTCGCTGGCGTCCCTGACCCGGATCAAGACGCTGACCGAGCAGACGCGGGAGGACAACGCCCGGTTCTTCGGGTCGGTCGAGGAGGTGCCGCAGCACGTGCTGACGCAGGGGCTGGGCACCATCCTGCGCGCCCGGCACCTGCTGCTGATCGCCACCGGCGAGGGCAAGGCCGAGGCCCTCGCCGCCGCCGTCGAGGGGCCGCTGTCGGCCTCCTGCCCGGCATCGGTGCTGCAGCTGCACCCGCACGTGACGGTGCTCGCGGACGACGGCGCCGCGAAGCTGCTGGCGCGGCGCGACCACTACCGCGAGGTGTACGACGCCAAGCCGGCGTGGCAGGGGCTCTGAACGTGTCCGGGGCTACTCGGCCGGCGGCCGCACGGCGGCGCTCGCCGCGACGGCGGCGAGCACGACGATGACGCCGAGCGCGACCGACACCGCGATGACCGCGATCCCGAGCTCGGCCTTCGGGTGCGCGTAGCAGGTGAAGTCGGTGGTCCCCTCGGGGAAGTACTTCCCGTTCGGGCAGTCGGCGACGACTCGCTTCAGGGCCATCACGGCGCCGTCGATCAGGCCGACCACCGCGGCGATGATGCCGACCCAGGCTCCGATCCAGACCCGGTTCTCCGGTTCGCTGCGCCACACCGGGGGCTGGGGGTGGTACTTCTCGCTCGCGTCGCCCATGAGGCGAGAAGGTAGCGGCGCCGGCCGTGCCCGTCCCGGTGTTGTCGGCACCGTCCGGGCGGTCTGGACCAGTGGGCGCCGGCTTGGTCAGGTCGTCAGTCGAGGTCGACCACGACCGGCGCGTGGTCCGAGGGGGCGCCGGTGCCCTGCGCGGGGTCGCGCTCGTCGGTGTCGATGAAGGCACCCGTCACCCGGTCGGCGAAGGCGGGGGAGCCGAGCACGAAGTCGATCCGCAGGCCGCGGTTCCGCTCGAAGCGCTGCCGGTAGTAGTCCCAGTAGGTGTAGACGTCCGGGCCCGGGCAGTGCGGGCGGACCACGTCGGCGTACCCGTCGTCGAGGAAGGCCTGGAACGCGGCGCGCTCGGGCGGCGTGACGTGGGTCGACCTCGCGAACTGCTTGACGTCGAAGACGTCCTCGTCGGTCGGGCAGACGTTCCAGTCGCCGACCAGTGCGGTCTGGCCGTCGAGCCACGGGCTCGCCGCCTCGCGCAGCCGCGCCAGCCAGTCGAGCTTGTAGACGTAGTGCGGGTCGTCGGGCTTGCGACCGTTGGGGATGTAGAGGCTCCAGATCCGCACGCCGCCGCAGGTGGCGCCGATCGCGCGGGCCTCGACGGCGGACTCCTCACCGAAGCCCGGCATCCCGGGGAAGCCGACCTCGACGTCCTCGAGGCCGACCCGGCTCACCAACGCCACGCCGTTCCACTGGTTGTAGCCGACCGCCGCGACGTCGTACCCCTTGGCCTGCAGGCCCATCAGCGGCAACTGGTCCTCGCGGGCCTTGGTCTCCTGGATCGCCAGCACGTCGACGTCGTGCCGGTCGAGGAAGGCCTCGACGCGGTCGATCCGGGTGCGCAGGGAGTTCACGTTCCAGGTGGCGATCCGCATCGGGTCACCGTAACGGCCGGCGACGGAGCCACCGCGGGCAGGCCGGCGAGACGCGTCGTCACATCCCGATCGGTCGGGTTCTGGGCCGGAGCGCGACCAATCGGCATGTGACGACGCGAAACGTCAGAGCCGGACCGACGCGTAGGTCTCCTTCACCACCTCCAGGTGGCTCCAGGACTCGGCGCCGCGCACGCCGGGGTGCGCGCGGGCGGCGTCGAGGACGGCGGCCAGCTCGCCGGTGGTGGCGGCGTTGACGGTCAGCACGGCGTCGCAGCGCCCGACCGAGCGGGCCGCGAAGACGACGGGGGTGAGTGCGGCGAGGTCGGCGAGCACCTCGGGGTGGTCGCCGGCCAGCCGCAGGCCGATCCCCATCGCGCTGCGGCGGTCACTGCCGCTGTGGCGCCGTACGGCGGCGATCCGGACCGCCTGGCCCTCGACCAGCCGGACCACGCGTCGGCGCGCGCCGGCGGCGCTGAGCCCCACCTCCCCGCCGAGCCGGACGTAGGAGGCGCGGCCGTCCTCCTGGAGGACGCGCAGCAGGGCTCGGTCGGTGTCGTCGAGGTCCGCGGTCACCTCGCCGACCGGTCCGGCGACGTCGTGGAGGACCTCGGTGTAGAGGATCGTGTCGATCGCACCGACCCCCGGGAGGCCGCGCAGGTCGGTGAGCGCGGCCTCGATCTCGGCCTGGCCCGCGGTGCGGATCTCGGCCACGACGGCGTACCGCCCCGCGACCAGCGAGACGAACGCGGTGTCCTCCCGCTCGGCCGCCGCACGGGCGACGGCCGCGGCGGAGCCGTGCACGGCGATCGAGACGTGGGCCAGGGAGGGCCGGCCGAGGACGGCGGGGTGCGCCACGCCGCGCACGGCGACGTGGCCCTCGCCGATCAGGCGCTGGATCCTGGTCGCCGCGGCCGAGCGGGAGAGGTCGACCTGCTCGGCGATCTCGCGGTGGGTGAGCCGGCCGTCGAGCTCGAGGAGGGAGACGATCCGCTCGTCGATGGCGTCCAGGACCTCGGGCGCGAATTTGCCAGACAATCTTTCCACCCGTTTCCTAGTGCTGATCGGACATCGCGATCCTACTGGCGAACGCTGATATGCCGGAAAAGTAGCGCTGTGCCGTCGAATCGAAAGATTCGGGCGGCGTTATCCGATCGAAATGTTTGGCAGGTCACGGTGACGCTTCTTAGGGTGACCCGGACCACCCACGAGGAGAACCCCGGATGACTGATCTGCTGACGGCGCCGCTGAGCGCCGCACAGGTGCACGAGGCGGCCGACCGCCTGGTGGCCGCGTTCGCGGCCACCGACACGGCGGCGTACTTCGCCTGCTTCGACGAGGACGCGACCTTCGTCTTCCATCCCGAGCCCGCGCGGCTCGGCGATCGCGCGGCCTACGAGACCCTCTGGGCCGAGTGGCTGGCCGACGGATGGCGGGTCGAGTCCTGCGTCAGCAGCGACCGCCAGGTCCAGCTCCTCGGCGACGTCGCCGTGTTCACCCACGACGTCCGCACCACCACCTCTGTCCCCGGGGACCTCCCGGGCGACAGCGCCCGCTCCCAGGAGACCGTCACCGAGCGGGAGACGATCGTCTTCCGCCGCGTCGGCGACGCCCTCCTCGCTGTCCACGAACACCTCTCCCCGGCGGTGACCCGATGAACGCCCAGTCCACCCCCACCAGTGCCGTCGTGCACGCGGCGCCGCCGAAGGCGACCGAGGTCGAGACGCACGGCGTCGAGTCGATCCCGGACGCGGAGCGCAGCGCCACGCCGCTCGACCTCTTCCGGCTCGTCTTCGGCGGCGCGAACACCTTCGCGACCGTGGTGCTCGGCACCTTCCCGATCCTCTTCGGCCTCTCCTTCCGCGACTCGCTGCTGGCGACGCTGTCCGGCCTCCTGCTCGGCGCGGCGATCCTCGCCCCGCTGGCGCTCTTCGGTCCCCGCAACGGCACGAACAACGCCGTCTCCTCCTCCGCGCACCTCGGCGTGCACGGCCGGGTGGTCGGCTCGTTCCTCTCGCTGCTCACCGCGTTCGCGTTCTTCTCGATCTCGGTGTGGAGCTCGGGCGACGCGCTCGTCGGCGGCGCCAACCGCGCCGTCGGCCTGCCCGAGAACGACCTCACCCTCGGCCTGGCCTACGGCGTCTTCGCGGTGCTGGTGCTGATCGTCTGCATCTACGGCTTCCGGTTCATGCTGCTGGTCAACAAGGTGGCCGTGATCGCCGCGACCGCGCTGTTCATCCTCGGCGCCATCGCCTTCGGCGGCAGCTTCGACCCGGGGTACGCGGGCATCTTCGGTGACGGCGCCGACGCCGCCACCCAGGCGCTCTACTGGCCCTCGTTCATCGGCGCCGCGCTGATCGTGATGTCCAACCCGGTCTCCTTCGGCGCCTTCCTCGGCGACTGGTCGCGCTACATCCCCCGCGAGACCCCCGGCATCAAGGTGATGGCCGCCGCGTTCCTGGCCCAGGTCGCCACGCTGGTTCCGTTCCTCTTCGGCCTGGTCACGGCGACCATCGTGGCCACCGAGGTCCCCGGCTTCATGACCTACGAGACCGGCTACGTCACCGGCCTGCTCGCGGTGGCGCCCGGCTGGTACTTCCTGCCCGTGTGCCTGATCGCGCTGATCGGCGGCATGTCGACCGGCACCACCGCCCTCTACGGCACCGGCCTGGACTTCTCCAGCGTCTTCACCCGGTTCACCCGGGTCCAGTCGACGATCCTCATCGGCATCGTCGCGATCGGCTTCATCTTCGTCGGCCGCTTCGTCTTCGACGTGGTCACCTCGATCTCGACCTTCGCCGTGCTGATCATCAGCTGCACCGCGCCCTGGATGGTCGTCATGACCATCGGCTGGGTCGTCCGCCGCGGCTGGTACGACACCGACGCCCTGCAGGTCTTCAACCGCCGCCAGCGCGGCGGCCGGTACTGGTTCGCGCACGGCTGGAACTGGCGCGGCCTGAGCGCCTGGCTCGTCTCCGCCGCGATGAGCATCTGCTTCGTCAACCTGCCCGGCCAGTTCGTCGGTCCGCTGGGCGAGCTCGCCAACGGCATCGACCTCTCGATCCCGGTCGGCCTCGGCCTCGCCGCGATCCTCTACCCGGCGCTGCTGTGGATCTTCCCCGAGCCGCGCGACGCGTTCGGCCCCGAGGGTCCGCGCTTCGTCCCGGCCGGTCCGGCCGCGAACTGCGCGATCGTCTCCGAGGACGCCGAGGACGCCGCTGCCGTCCACGGCGAGACCGACGCGACCGAGGAGGTGCCCGCCGGTGTCTGAGCGACGGATCCCCCAGGAGGTGCGCGTCGGCGAGCGGAACGTCGGCCCGATCGACGCCTCGCTCACCCCGCGGTACGGCGGCGCCGCGACGTTCGCCAAGCTGCCCCGTATCGACCAGGTCGAGCGCGCGGACATCGTCGTGGCCGGCGTACCGTTCGACTCCGGCGTCTCCTACCGCCCGGGCGCCCGGTTCGGCCCGACCCACATCCGGGAGTCCTCGCGGCTGCTGCGGCCCTACCACCCGGGGCTGGAGGTCTCGCCGTTCGAGTCGGCGCAGGTCGTCGACGCCGGCGACATCGCGGTCAACCCGTTCAACATCAACGAGGCGATGGACACCGTCCAGGCCGCGGCGCTCGACCTGACCGCCGACGGCGGACGCCTGCTCACCATCGGCGGCGACCACACCATCGCCCTGCCGCTGCTGCGCGCCGCTGCCGAGCGGCACGGCCCGGTGGCGCTGGTCCACTTCGACGCCCACCTCGACACCTGGGACACCTACTTCGGTGCCGAGTACACCCACGGCACGCCGTTCCGGCGCGCGGTGGAGGAGGGGATCCTCGACACCGAGGCGCTCAGCCACGTCGGCACCCGGGGCCCGCTGTACGGCAAGAAGGACCTCGAGGACGACCGCCGGTTCGGCTTCGGCATCGTCACCTCCTCCGACGTCTACTACCAGGGCGTCCGCGAGGTCGTGGAGAAGCTCCGCGACCGCGTCGGGGACCGGCCGGTCTACCTGTCGATCGACATCGACGTGCTGGACCCCGCGCACGCGCCGGGCACCGGTACGCCGGAGGCCGGCGGCATGACCAGCCGGGAGCTGCTGGAGATCCTGCGCGGCTTCGCCGGCGCGAACGTGGTCGGCGCGGACGTGGTGGAGGTCAGCCCGGCCTACGACCACGCCGAGCTGACCGGCGTCGCGGCCGCGCACGTGGCCTACGACCTGGTCTCGCTGATGGCGCTGCGCCACGAGGCCGACCACGCCACGGCGCCCGCCGAGACGTCGGCGCTCGGCTGAGCCACCGCCGACCCCGGAGGCATCGAGCCCCCGTCGCCGACCCGGTCGGCGGCGGGGGCTCTCCCGTTCGTCCGCGGCCTTCGTCCGGGCCTACTCGTCCGCGGTCTCCTGCTTGCCGCGCATCACCAGCAGCGGGTCGGGCTTGCCGACCACCTCGTCGTCGCGGCCGTCGTAGTCGAACTGGCCGAGGAAGAAGCGCATCGCGTTGATCCGCGCCCGCTTCTTGTCGTTGGAGCGGACGATCGTCCACGCGGCGTGCCGCTTGTCGGTGCGGCGGAACATCTCCTCCTTCGCGGCCGTGTAGTCCTCCCACCGGTCCAGCGAGGCCAGGTCCATCGGCGAGAGCTTCCACTGCCGCACCGGGTCGAGCTGGCGGATCGCGAAGCGGGTGCGCTGCTCGGTCCGCGAGACCGAGAACCAGAACTTCGTGACGTGGATGCCGGAGTCGATCAGCATCCGCTCGAACTGCGGCGCCTGGTTCATGAACGCCTCGTACTCCTCGTCGGAGCAGAAGCCCATCACCCGCTCGACGCCTGCGCGGTTGTACCAGGACCGGTCGAACATGACGATCTCGCCGGCGGTGGGCAGGTGCTGGATGTAGCGCTGGAAGTACCACTGGCCGCGCTCGCGGTCGCTGGGCTTGTTCAGCGCGACCACCCGGGCGGTGCGGGGGTTGAGGTGCTCGGTGAACCGCTTGATCGTGCCGCCCTTGCCGGCCGCGTCCCGCCCCTCGAAGAGGACGATGGCCCGCCGGCCGTTGTCCTCCAGCCAGTACTGGAACTTCAGCAGCTCCACCTGGAGCCGGTACTTCTCGTGCTCGTAGGCGTCGCGATCGAGGCGCTCCGGGTAGGGGTAGCCCTCCTGCCAGGTGTAGACCGGGTTCCCGTGGGGGTCGATCAGGTCCGGATCCGGGGAGTGGCCGTCCCGCACCGAGTACCCGGCCTGGCGCAGCTCCTCGATGTACTCGCGCAGTCCCTGGCGTTGCTCCTCGTTCACCTGGTCCGTCCTCACCGCGGGCCTGACCCGCTCCGGGTTCGTCTCCGGGTTCGTCTCCGGACTCGTATTGTGGTCGTTCCGGCGGCGCAGCGGGAGGCCTCGGATTGGGGACGTGCCGTCGCGCGGCCGTAGAATCGCCCCTCGTGGCTCTTACCATCGGCATCGTCGGACTCCCGAACGCAGGCAAGTCGACGCTCTTCAACGCGCTGACCAAGAACGACGTGCTGGCGGCGAACTACCCGTTCGCCACGATCGAGCCCAACGTCGGCGTCGTCGGCGTCCCGGACCCGCGCCTCGAGCAGCTCGCCGGGATCTTCTCCTCCGAGCGGGTGCTGCCCGCCACCGTCGAGTTCGTCGACATCGCCGGCATCGTCCGCGGCGCCTCCCAGGGTGAGGGCCTGGGCAACAAGTTCCTCTCCCACATCCGTGAGTCGGCGGCGATCTGCCAGGTGACCCGGGTCTTCCGTGACGAGGACGTCACCCACGTCGACGGCGAGGTCAACCCCGCCAACGACATCTCCACCATCCAGACCGAGCTGATCCTCGCCGACCTGGAGACGGTCGAGAAGTCCGTCGTCCGGCTGGAGAAGGAGGTCCGCAAGGTCAAGGACCTCGCGCCGAACCTGGAGGCCGCGAAGGCCGCCAAGGAGGCGCTCGAGTCCGGTACGCCGATCATCGCCACCTCGATCGACCGCGACCTGCTGCGCGAGCTGTCGCTGCTGACCGCCAAGCCCTTCATCTACGTCTTCAACTGCGACCCCGACGAGCTCGCCGACGAGGCGCTCAAGGACAGGATGCGCGAGCTGGTCGCCCCCGCCGAGGCGATCTTCCTGGACGCCAAGTTCGAGTCCGAGCTGATCGAGCTCGACGACGAGGAGGCCGCCGAGTTCCTCGCCGAGGCCGGCATCGCCGAGCCCGGCCTGGAGGTGCTGGCCCGCGTCGGCTTCGACACCCTCGGCCTGCAGACCTACCTGACCGCCGGGCCCAAGGAGGCCCGCGCCTGGACGATCAAGAAGGGCTCGACCGCCCCCGAGGCCGCCGGTGTCATCCACACCGACTTCCAGAAGGGCTTCATCAAGGCCGAGATCGTCTCCTTCGAGGACCTGGTCGAGGCCGGCTCCATGGTGAAGGCCAAGGAGGCCGGCAAGGTCCGCATGGAGGGCAAGGACTACGTGATGGCCGACGGCGACGTGGTGGAGTTCCGCTTCAACGTCTGAGCCGACGGGTCCGCGCAGCGCGGACGCGGTCATCCTCCGTCCCGGTCCCGACCCTCCTGGCCGTCCCCTTCGGTCTCCGCCGCCGCTCGGTCCCCCGGGGCGGTGCGATCCGGCTCCAGCCGCAGCGTCGCGGAGCCAGCACCGAGCCACACGGTGCGCTGGGGGAAGGGGATCACCACCCCCGCTCGGTCGAACGCGGACTTCACCGCCATGGCGACCGCGTTGCGTGTGCGCCACCTGCTCGCGATGTCGGCGGCATGCCAGTAGCGAACAGCGATGTCGATCGACGACTCCCCGAACGACTCCACCCAGACCTCCGGCTCGGGGAACGCGTTGACCCCCTCGGCCCCTCCGCAGGCCTCGAGCAGGAGCTCCCGGACGCGCTCGAGGTCGGAGTCGTACGCGACGCCCACCGTGATCGAGGTCCTGTTCGACGAGGTCTTGGTGAAGTTGACGATCGGACTCTGCAGCACCTCGGCGTTGGGAAGATAGACCGTGAGCCCGTCGTAGGTCCTGATCCGCACGGTGCGCAGGTTGATGTCCACCACCCGTCCCTCGTAGTCCCCGCTGCCGATCTCGTCGCCGACCGTGAACGGACGACGAACCTGCAGCAGCACGCCGGCGATGAAGTTCGACAGCACGTCCTGGGCCGCGAACGCCAGTGCGATGCCGCCGATCCCCAGCGCGCCGAGCATCGGGCCGACGCGCACCCCGGCGATCTCGAGGGCGTACACGAGACCGCCGATGACGATCACCACCCCGAGCAGGCGCCCGATCATCCTGCCCGTGTGTCGCTCGGAGCCCTCCCGGTCGAGCGCCACCACCAGCACCCGACGCGCCACGACGGCCAGCATCAACGCCACGCCGAAGACGACGGCGCCCCACAGCACTCGCCCGGTGTCCACCTCGTCGATCATTGGCTCAGTCTGGGCCATGACCTCGCTCGCGGCCGGCAGCGCCGGCGCTCAGGCGCGTGCGGGCCGATGCCGATCGCGGGCGCGTCCCGGACCGATCCGCCGGGCCGCGCGCGCCGGTCGGTCGTCGGACCTAGTGATCCGCCAACCGGGCGTCGAGCAGTCGCTCGAACGCCGGCACGTCGCCCGCCACCTCGTCGAGCTCGTCGGCCGTCAGCACCGGCACCAGCGCCAGGTCCGGCGTGCGACCCACGACGGCTGGAGCGCCGATCTCCTCGATGAGCGTTGCGACATCGGCCGGCAGCTCGTTGAGGTGCAGCAGCGTGAACGGCACGGGCAGCCGGGCAGCGAGGTCGTCCCAGGCGGGTTTGCGGCGCCAGGGGGAGTGCGTGATGTCGCACAGGGCGCAATGGCGGGTGTGGCGGAGGCGGCCCCAGACGTAGGCGGCCTCACCGAGCAGGCCGCCGTTGGCGTTGTACACGCCGATGAGCTCACGGATCACCACCGCAGGATCCCACCACGAGACCCGGTTCGAGGCGGGTCGTGGCGGGTCGCTGCCGGAGGACCGCGGATCACGCCTCGACCCGACCCCACCGAGGCCGGCCACACCGAGCCCGGCGGGGGTGAGCCCGCTCTACGTCAGGTGGCGGTCGCGAGGAACCGCGCCGCGTGGTGGGCCACCTCGTCGATCGCGTCCCAGGCCGGCGCCAGGTGGGTCAGCGGGAGCCGGAGCACGGTGATGTGCGGGTTCTCCGCGCACAGCCCGTCCAGCTCGGTGTCGAGGACGGCGGGGGCGCCCGACTCGGTGCAGCGGACGATGAGGGCCGGGCCGCTGGTGTGGCGATACATCCGCAGGATGTCGGCGGCGCCGTCGTCGGCGAAGGCGTCGGCGAAGAGGTGCCGCGGGGGCCTTCTCCGGAAGGTGCCGTCCTGAGCGACGACGAAGTTGCGCGCGGCCATCGCCCGAGCGTTGGGCGCCGTGTAGCCGATCGCCGGGAAGAGCGCGCAGAGGGCGTCGACCTGGGCGTCGCGCCACGCGTCGTCGCCGCGGTCGGGTGGCGCGGTCATGGCGAAGAACTGCTCGCGCATCGAGGCCTGGAAGGCGCCGAACTCCGCGCGCTCCGCGTCGGAGCCGACGGTGACCGTGCCCGGCCCGAACCCGTCGATGCTCACGATCCGGCTCTCGGGGTGCCGGGTGCCGTAGAAGCCGCCGACGAAGCCGCCCATCGAGTGCCCGAGGACGTCGACCGGGCCGAGGGCGAGGTGGTCCACCACCGCGTCGAGGTCCTCCGCCGCCTCGGTCAGCGAGAAGTGGGCGACGTCGTCGGACTGGCCGCAGCAGCGCAGGTCGACCGCGACGCAGCGTCGGGTGGCGCGGAACCGGTCGGCCCACTGGTCCATCGACTCCAGGTTCGCCCCGCCGCCGTGCAGCAGGAGCAGTCCGGGGCCGTCGCCACCGTGGTCCCGGTAGGCGATGCGCGTGCCGTCGGGGGCGGTGACCCAACCGTCGCGCGGACCACGTGTCATCTCGGAAGCATGGTCCTCCGGCTCGACCAGTGCAATGGCGCCGAACGGCGGGCCGGGCGGGCGCGGTCCCGGCGGCCGCGGTCCGGGACCCGGCTAGAGTCGGCGCCGTGACGACGAGTGCCACCCCCTTCCTCATGTTCCAGGGCGGCGTCGCCCGCGAGGCCATGGAGCTCTACACCTCGCTGTTCGACGACGGCGAGATCGTCTCTGCGGACCTGTACGGCGCCGACGGGCCGGGGCCGGAGGGCACCGTGATGCGGGCGCACTTCCGGCTCGCCGGCCAGGACTTCTTCGCCTCCGACAGCTTCGTCGAGCACGGCTTCGACTTCACCCCGTCGCTCTCGATCTGGATCCAGGCCGAGACCCACGAGCAGCTCGACGGGCTGTTCGCGGCGCTCGTCGAGGGCGGCCAGGCGCTGATGCCGCTGGGGGACTACGGGTTCAGCACCCGCTTCGGCTGGGTCAACGACAAGTACGGCGTCTCGTGGCAGCTGAACCTGGGCGGGGTCGCCGCGTCGTGACCGTCACCGTCGCCGAGCTGGTCGTCGCCGACCCGCCGGAGGCGTGGGTGGCGGCGGGGTTCGCCGTCGACGAGGGGCCGGGCGGGCCGGTGTGCCGGGTCGGCTCGGTGCGGATCCGGCTGGCCGGGCCCGACGCGGGCCGCGGGATCGTCGGCTGGGCGCTGCGCGGGCTTCCCCCCGGCGTACCGGCGGAGGTGGACGGCGTCCCGACCGCGCTCTGCGACGAGCCGCCGGCCGCGGGCGCCGAGCACCCGAACGGGGTGACGCACGTCGACCACGTGGTGCTGCTCTCGCCCCACCTGGACCGCACCGTCGCCGCGCTCGCCGGCCTCGGGCTGGAGCCGCGTCGCGAGCGCGACGGCGACCTGGGCGGGCGGCCGGTGCGCCAGGTCTTCTACCGGCTCGGCGAGGTGATCCTGGAGGTCGTCGGCTCCCCGGGCGAGTCCTCCGACGAGCCTGCCCGCCTGTGGGGGCTGACCCACGTCGTCGAGGACCTCGACGCCGTCGTCGCGCTGCTCGGCGAGGCGGCCGGCACCCCGAAGGACGCGGTCCAGCCGGGTCGTCGGATCACCACGCTGCGGACCCGCGACCTGGGGATGTCGGTGCGGACCGCGCTGATCACGCCCCACGTGCCGGGTGCGGGGCAGTCAGCCGGCTGACCTCACCGTGTCCGGCGTGCGCGTCGTCGCGGCCACCCGCGCAGTGCCGGCGAGGGCGGCCAGGGGCATCAGCACCAGGGTGAGGAACAGCCCGTAGACGAAGACGTCGGAGATGTCGACGTCGAGCACCACGCCGGCCGCGAGCGAGCCGACGACCAGGAGGGCGTAGTCGGCCAGGCAGAGCCAGAACAGCGTGGGCCAGGTGGCCGCGAGGGCCCGGTCGGCCGGTCCCTGTGCCCGCCGGGCAGGTCCCCGCCGTGCCCGGTTCGCGGCGCCCGCGACGAGCGCGGCGAGCAGGCCCATCACCGGCGGGCCGACGCCGCCGCCGACCAGCAGCAGGGCCAGCGACAGCACGGCCAGCACCCGGCCGCCGTACCGGTGGTCGAGGTGGCCGGCCGACCACCAGACGACCGCGGCCGACGCCAGCAGCGTCAGCACACCGCTCACCAGCACGTCGGGTACGACGGTCAGCCCGGGCTCGCCGCCGAGGTTGCTCGCGATCCGGCCGGTGGCCCAGGAGTCGATGAAGAGGCCGTCGGGGCGGCCGCTGCCCTGCAGCACCTCGCCGACGCCGTGCACCGCGCCGCCGATGCCGGCCATCACGCCGCCCGCGGCGGCGAGCACCGCCATCGTGGTGACCCGTCCTCGCGCTCGGGTCATGACCGCCTCCTCCACGGCAGGGTCAGGTGCGAGTCCCTCACCTGCCAGTCCACTCCGCGGGGCCCGGGGCCGGCAGGGCCGATCGTCTTCTCGGCCCGTGGCGAAGTGCCCGGGCGGCGCTCCGCCCGGCGCTCCGGCGTCGTTCGCCCGGCGGCACGGTCGACCGGTGGCGTGTACTGTCGACAGCAGCCGTCGAGGACGCGCATCCGCTGCGCCCACGCCGTCGGTGGAGAGGCGCATCGCGTGAACGGTCGGGACGGGACCAACAGGGCGGGGTGTGGCGCGTGACGGTGCCGGTGGCGGGTTTCGCAGTGCGGCATAGTCGGCTCGCCCGGCTCTGGGATGACGTGGAGGCGGCCCGCTCCTCGGAGCGGACGCAGGCCGGCAAGACCCCGCTGCGCAGCGATGCCGCCCACGCGGCCCGCTCGGACACCCTGGACGCGCTGCTCGCCTACGCCGAGGCGATCGAGTCGCTCGCCTGGCCGGTGCCGCGCGGCATCCAGCTGGAGATCAGGCTGTACCGCTCGCTGTGCGGTCGCGCCTTCAGGTCCTAGCCGGACCCGTCACTCGGGGGTCGCGGTCGGCTCGGTGATCACCTCGGCGTCGTCGGGGCGGTCGCGGGGCCACAGCAGGTAGTTCGCCGCCAGGGCGATCCCGACCCCGATCAGGGTGTCGACCAGCCGGAGGGCGCCGGTGCCGGTCAGGTCGGCCGAGGGCGCGCCGACGAACACCACCGCGGCGAACGAGGTGGCGGCGCCGCCGAGGAGCGGCACGACCGGCTTGTAGGCCTGGCCGAGGAGGAAGGCGGCTCCGGCCGCCGCGAGCAGGGTGCCGAGCGGCAGCAGCTCACCCAGGACCGCCACCACGACGACCGCGAGGACGGTGGCGGCCACCTGGCCCAGCGACATCTCCCACGTGCTCTTCCCGGTCGGCAGCAGCACCGCCATCGCGGCGACGAGCACCCAGAGCGCGTCGTGGGAGCCCGACGCGGTGAACCAGACGACGCAGGCGGTCAGCGGGACGGCGCGGCGGATCCCGTCGCGGGCGTGCTCGTCGAGCGTGCGCAGCGACCGTGCGACGGCACGCCAGGGTGCCGGTGGTCGCTGGGCCCCCGCGGCCGCCGCGCGGTCGCCCCGGTGACGCAGGAGCGCGCCGGCCCCCGCGACCACGAAGCCGGTGAGCGCGGCCGCGACGGCCCAGACGGCGACGTCGAGGAGGCCCACCGCGCTCCGCGCGGAGACCTCGGTCGACACCACCAGCGCGAGGACGTAGGTCAGGGTGCTCATCATCCCGAGCACCATCCCGAGCGGGCCGACACCTGCCGCGGCCGAGGTGAACACCGCGACCGCCGCCATCGCCCCGCCGGCCAGCCACGGCCGGTCGCTGGCGAGGTAGCCCAGGCACACCACGACCACGGTCGTGTACGCCGCCCAGACCGCCAGCGGTACGGCGAACCGGGGCGGTCCGGCGGCGCCGGCGGCGCTCACCACGGCACACGTCAGGGCGGGCAGCAGCGCCAGCGGCCGGGCGCCCGCGACCAGCAGCCCCACGCCGAGGCCCGCGGCCACGCCCGCCAGCAGGAACCCGACCAGGGCCCACTGGGGAGGCTTCCCGGTGGTGCGCAGCAGTCGCGTCACCGGTCCTCCGGGTCGGCCGCCTCGACCCGACCGTCGGCCACCGCCCGCCGCAGCGCGTCGTAGTCGCGCTGGTTCTGGTCGGCGTACGACGCGGCGAACTCCTGCATCGCGCGGTCGAAGGACCGCCCGCTGCCGAGGTACCCGGCCAGCACGCGCCGGTCGCCGGTGCGGCAGTGGGCCCGAGCCAGCGTCCAGCCGCACATCGCGGCGTAGACCCCGAGCCCCTGGTGGTCCATCCCGTCGATGTCCGGCGAGGTCTTCCAGTCCCACATCTGCCGGACGTAGAACTCGCGCTCGACGCCGTCGATGCCGCGCACCGTCGTCCACCCCAGCAGCAGGTCGCTGGAGGCCTGCATCAGCCGTTGGCCCTCGACCACCCGCTGCCCGTGGTGCCCGTAGCGGCTGGGCTCGGTGGCCGCCTCGAGCACGGACGCGGTCGCCTCCTTGAGCTGCAGGACCAGGCCGTCGTCGTGGTCCTCCGCGTCCACGAAGACCGCGATGAAGCAGCGCATCCCGACCGATCCGACGCCGACCACCTTGCGGGCGGCGTCGACGGGCTCGAAGGTGCTCAGCAGCGCGCGCCGGTCATCGGCGAGGCTCTCGCGGTAGGTCTCGACGACGTCGTTCGCGGCCCGTCGTACCTCGTCTGCGGAGAGGCCGAAGAGGTCGCGCAGCGGCACCACGTCCGGCGGACGACTGATCACCCGCAGCCGGCCGTCCGGGGCGTGCTCGCAGTAGCGGGAGAGCGCCTTCGCGCTGGTCCGCCGCCGGCCCTTGTCGATCGCCCGGTGGAACGCCTGCACCCGTGATGCGGGCAGGTCGCCGGCCCACCGATCGAGGATGTCGTCGGCGCCGACCCGGGCGTACCAGACGGAGAGCCGTGGCCAGCCGGCGAACTCCCGGACGGCCTGCCGGTACGTGGCCGCGACCTGTCCGACGACCATGGCCCGTTGCGAGGCGGACAGGCCGTTGTTCTGCCCGGCGACCTCGAAGCTGGCCGCGAGGCGTTGGACGTCCCACTCGAACGGACCGGGCAGGGTCTCGTCGAAGTCGTTGAGGTCGAAGATCAGGGTCCGGTCGGCCGCGGCGAAGCCGCCGAAGTTGGCCAGGTGCGCGTCGCCGGCGAGCTGGACCTGCAGGCCGGTCCGTGGCCGCGGAGCGAGGTCGCCGGCCATGATCGCCGCGGCTCCGCGGTAGAACGCGAACGGCGAGGCGAGCATCCGCCGGTACCGGAGGGGGAGCAGCTCGGGCACCCGCCCGACCGCCTGGGCGGTCAGCGTCGCGACCGGGTCGGCGCGGTCGGGCGCCGGCTCCCACGCTCCGAGGGTCGAGCGCGGCACCCGCTTGCGGACCGCGCGGCCGTCCTCCCGGGCCCGGCTCGGGGTGCTCTCCGGCGGTGTTGAGGTGGTGGTCATCCTGGGCCTCCGTCGGCCTCCGTGGGTCCTCCGTGGACCCGACACGGATCTGGTAGGCACGCTACTCGCTGCGCCGAACCCCGCGGCCGACGCTGTCGCCGGCTGCGCGCAGGTGGTCCGGATCCCACCGGTCTCAAGCCTCGGCGACCCGCCACCACGCGTCCTCGGTCGAGGGCGTGCCGGTCGACGACGCCGGGTCCGCGACGGCGGCGTCCCGGGTCACTCCTTGCACGATCCGGTAGTCGATGGAGGTCGGTTCGCTGACCAGCGCGAGCACCCGCCACAGTGACCGTGCGTAGTGCTCGGCCAGGTCGGGGCCGTCCCACTCGTAGAGCCCCCGGTAGCGCCCGTTCCGGTCGTGGGCCAGCCAGAGCTTGGAGACGAACCCGGGGAAGCCGACGAAGAGCGGGGTGTTGAGCACGCTCTCGGCGCGGAACGCCGCGTGCGCCCGCGGTCCGCGGACGCCGCGCAGTCGGAAGGAGATGGCGAGGAAGCACGGCTCCGCGGGCCTCCGGTCGGTCACGGTCTCGCGGTAGACGACCGCGTCGGTGCCGTCGGCGAACCGGATCGACCGCCCCAGGTTGCCGCGCGGCAGGTGGACGCGGCGGCGCGCGAGCAGCCCCAGGCTGGCGACGACGCACGCCAGCACGGCGCGCCACGCGGTCGCGGGCGGAAGCGGACGCTGGCCGGCCATCGCGGTCCCTTCGCTCGGGTCACCACCAGCGTGGCCCCAGCCCCGAGCGGGGCCCAGTGTCGAAGGTCCCGCCCGCCGACCGGTCTGGACACGGTCGTGTGCCTGAGACCTGCCGATAGGGGGTTCTCAGGCACACGACCGCGGCTCCGGGACCCAGGCCGGCGTACCGGCGGCTCAGGAGGTCCCGGCGTCCGCGTCCGAGCCGAGGTCCAGGGTGGTGGTCCGCTCCTTGCCGCTGCGCTCGTAGGTGACGGTGACCCGGTCGCCGGGGCGGTAGGCGCGGATGGTGGCGATCAGGGAGTCGGCGCCGGAGACCTGGTGCTCGTCGATCCGGGTGATCACGTCGCCTGCCCGCAGCCCCGCCGCGCCGGCGGCGGAGCCGTCGCCGACGTTGCGGATCAGGGCGCCGTCGACCACCTGGGCCGCCGGTACGCCGGCCTGGGCCGGCACGTCGCTGACGCTGATCCCCAGCCGGGCGTGGGTCGGGGCCTCGCCGGCCTCGAGCTGCTCGACGATCGGGAGGATCTCGTCGACCGGGATCGCGAACCCGAGGCCGATCGAGCCGGCCTCGGTGTTCGCGGAGCCGGTGCTGCGGATGGAGGCGTTGATCCCGACCAGGTTGCCGTTCATGTCCACCAGCGCGCCTCCGGAGTTGCCGGGGTTGATCGCGGCGTCGGTCTGGATCGCCGGGTACGCCGTGATGTTGCCCTGCGCGTCCTGGCCGACGTCGACCGGCCGGTCGAGCGCGGAGACGATGCCGCTGGTCACGGTGGAGTCCAGGCCGAACGGCGAGCCGATGGCGACGACCTGCTCGCCCACGTCGAGGTTGCCGGACTTGCCGATGGTGATCGGCGCCAGGCCCGTGGCGCCGTCCACCTTCACCAGCGCGGTGTCGGTGAGCGGGTCGGTGCCGACGAGGCTGGCTGTGGACTTCGTGCCGTCGTTGAAGGAGACGGTGATGCTGGCCTGGCTGGGGTCGACGCTGCCGCCCAGGCTGACCACGTGGTCGTTGGTGAGGATCAGGCCGTCGGCGTCGAGGACGACGCCCGAGCCGCTGCCGCCGCCCTGCCCGCCGGAGACGTCCAGCTTGACCACCGACGGCAGCACCTTGGCTGCGACCTCCTCGACGCTGCCGGCGGCCGCGGGGGCGTCCGGGGTGTCGGCGACCGCGAGGGAGGAGCTCGGGGAGCCGGCGGTGTCGTCGGAGACGGTCGTCCACAGCGCGGCGCCGGCGAACCCGGCACTGCCCCCGACCAGCAGCGCGCCGCTGAGGACGGCGACCGCGAAGCCCGTGCGCTGGGGCCGGCGCGTCGCGTACGGGGATGTCGACGGCGCGGACGAGGGAGGCAGCGGGGGCGGGGGCATCGGGGGCAGTGCCTGGCTCATGTCCCTCACTCTCGTGCGCGTCTCTGTGAGATCTCTGAGACGCGGGTGAGGGTCTGCTCAAGAGTGGCCCGGCACATGCGACAGGCCCGCGGGGTGCACCCCCGCGGGCCTGTTCCGCCGGTCCGGGCCGTGGGCCCGTCGCCTCACACCTGGCGCTGCTGGCCCTCCCAGTACGGCGCCCGCAGGGACCGCTTGAGGATCTTGCCGGTCGGGTTGCGCGGCAGTGCCGGGATGATGTCGATCGACTTCGGCGCCTTGAAGTGCGCGAGCCGCTCCCGGCACCACTCGATCAGCTCGACCTCGGAGGCCTCGGTGCCCTCCTCGAGCGCGACGACGGCCTTGACCGCCTCGCCCCACTTCTCGTCCGGCACGCCGATCACGGCGACCTCGAGCACGGCCGGGTGCTCGGAGAGCACCCGCTCCACCTCGGGGGAGTACACGTTCTCCCCGCCGGTGATGATCATGTCCTTGAGCCGGTCGGAGACGTAGACGTAGCCGTCGGCGTCGATGTGGCCCATGTCGCCGGTGCGGAACCAGCCGTCGTCCGTGATCACCTCGGCGGTGGCCTCCGGCTTGTTCAGGAAGCCCTTCATCAGCTGGTCGGTGCGCAGCCAGATCTCGCCGTGCTCGCCGGTCGGCAGGTCGGTCAGCAGCGCGGGGTCGACGATCCGCACCTCGACGCCGGGGATCGGCTTGCCCGCCGACAGCAGCCGCTCGGGGTGCCCCTCGGCCGCTGCGGTGCGGTGATCCTCGGGCATCAGGTGGGTGGCCACGCCGCCGACCTCGGTCAGGCCGTAGACCTGGATGAAGTCGGTGTCGGGCCAGGCCGCCATCGCCGCCCGCAGCAGCGGCGGCGGCATCGGCGCGGCGCCGTACGTGTAGGTCTTGAGGTGGCTGAAGAGCTTGATCGCGTCCTCGCCGGAGTGCAGCACCTGGGCGAGGACCGCCGGCACCAGGAAGGTCCGGTTCGCGCCGGCCAGGATCGCGCCGGCCAGCGAAGCCCCGTCGGCCTCGCGGGTCATCACGCTCGGCACGCCGTCGTGGATGCCGAACAGGACGTACGACGACCCTCCGACGTGGAACAGCGGCATCGCCACCATCGACTTGTCGCCGGGGTCGAAGCCCCAGCCGTCGTGGGCGTTCACGGTGTGCGCCACCATGTTGCGGTGGGTCAGCTGGATGCCCTTGGGGCGGCCGGTGGTGCCTGAGGAGTACATGATCAGGCAGACGTCGTCCTCGAGCACGTCCGGGCCGTCGTCGACGGGGGTCGCGTCGGCCAGGAACTGCTCGTACTCGTCGCCCTCGTCGCCCTCGGGGGTGACGGTGATGATCCGCTCGACGTGCGGGAGGCGGTCGCGGATCTCCTCGATGGTCGGCATCAGCTCGGTGCCGACGAAGAGCACCTTGGCTCCCGAGTCGTTGACGGCGTAGTCGATCTCGTCGCCGGCCGAGCGCCAGTTGATGATCGCGTTCGCGGCGCCGATCGACCCGGCGGCGAGGCTGACCTCGACGCAGGCGGGGTGGTTCTTGTCGAGGAAGGAGACGACGTCGCCGCGGGCGACCCCGAGGTCGCGCAGCCCGCCGGCGGCGCGCTGCACGCGGTCGTACCACTGCGCCCAGGTCCAGGTGCGGCCCAGGTAGGTCATCGCCTCGGCATCGGGCGTCGCCGCTGCCCAGTGCTTGAGGCGGTCGTCGAGGTACGTCGGCGCCGGCGGGATCGCCGGTGGCCAGGAAATCGGAGCGTCGTCGGTCGCAGTCACGTCGCGATTGTGTCCGAGATCACAGGGTGGCTCAAGGAAAACGCCGACCTCCGCCACCTTCTGTTTACCTGGGGACGAGCGAGTGGTTACCTGCGGCCGTGAGGATCGATCGGTGACGCTGTCCCCGACGCCACTGCTCCGTGGCGCGCTCGCGCCCGCGCCGCGGACGCTGGTCGACATCGTGTGGGCGACCGCCCGGGCGCACCCCGACGCCACCGCGCTGGACAGCGGGGCCGACACCGTCACCTACGCCGAGTTCATCGAGGCCGCCGAGGCGCTGGCCGCCGAGCTGGCCGAGCTCGGCATCGGCCGCGGCGACCGGGTCGGCGTCCGCGCGCCCTCGGGGACCACCGACCTCTACGTCGCGATCATGGGCATCCTGTTCGCCGGCGCCGCCTACGTCCCGGTCGACGCCGAGGACCCCGACGACCGCGCCCGGCTGGTCTTCGGCGAGGCGGGGGTGGCCGCGGTGATCGGGGACGGCCTGGCGATCACACCGGTCGGGGAGCCCCGCGAGCCGCTCGCCGCGGTGGTGCCGCCGGGCGTCGACGACGACGCCTGGATCATCTTCACCTCCGGCTCCACCGGCACCCCCAAGGGCGTGGCCGTCTCGCACCGCAACGCCGCCGCTTTCGTCGACGCCGAGTCCCGGATGTTCCTCCAGGAGGAGCCGATCGGGCCGGCGGACCGGGTGATGGCCGGGCTGAGCGTCGCCTTCGACGCCAGCTGCGAGGAGATGTGGCTGGCCTGGCGCTACGGCGCGACGCTGGTGCCCGCGCCGCGCGCGCTGGTCCGCAGCGGCGTCGACGTCGGCGGCTGGCTGGCGGCCAACGAGATCACGGTGGTCTCGACCGTGCCCACGCTGATCAGCCTCTGGCCCGACGACTCGATCTCCCGGGTCCGGCTCTTGATCCTCGGCGGCGAGGCGCTGCCGCCCGAGCTGGCCGCCCGCCTGGTCCGCGACGGCCGGGAGGTGTGGAACACCTACGGACCCACCGAGGCCACCGTGGTCGCGTGCGGAGCCCAGGTCACCGCCGAGGGGCCGGTCCGGATCGGCCTCCCGTTGGACGGCTGGGACCTGGCGGTGGCCGACGCCGACGGCCGCCCGGTGGCCGAGGGGGAGCGCGGCGAGCTGATCATCGGGGGCGTCGGGCTGGCTCGCTACCTGGATCCCGCCAAGGACGCCGAGAAGTACGCGCCGATGCCGACCCTCGGCTGGGACCGTGCCTACCGCAGCGGCGACATCGTCGTGAACGACCCTGCCGGCCTGCTCTTCGCCGGCCGCGCCGACGACCAGATCAAGCTCGGCGGCCGGCGGATCGAGCTCGGGGAGATCGACTCCGCGCTGCTGGCGCTGCCGGGCGTCGCCGCGGCCGCGGCCGCCGTACGACGCTCGGCGACCGGCAACCAGCTGCTGGTCGGCTACGTCGCCCTGGACGTCGCCGTGGACGCCTTCGACGCCCACGCCGCCACCGCCCACCTGCGCGCGACCATGCCCGCGGCGCTGGTGCCGCGGCTGGCCGTGGTCGAGGAGATCCCGACCCGGACCTCGGGCAAGGTCGACCGCGACGCGCTGCCGTGGCCGCTGGTCGGCGGCGGCACGGCGGGGAAGCGGGAGGTCGCCGGCTTCACGCCCACGATGGCCCGGATCGCCGAGGTGTGGGAGCAGGTGATCGGAGCCGGCCCCGACGGCCCCGAGACCGACTTCTTCGACCTCGGCGGCGGCAGCCTGACCGCCGCGCAGGTGGTCACCATGCTCCGCGCCGAGCACCCCGAGGTCACCGTGGGCGACGTCTACGCCCACCCCACGCCCCGCGAGCTGGCCGCGTTCCTCGACGCGCTGGACAGCCAGGTGCTGACCCAGCAGAAGCGGAGGGTCGCCCCGATCCCGCGCAAGTCGCAGGTGGCCCAGGCGCTGGCGGTGCCGGCGCTGCGCCTGCTCGCGGTGCCCCGCTGGCTGGCCTGGACGGCGCTCGGGTCCCGGCTCGCCCACGACCTGTACGGCGTCGACGCGGTGCCCGCGCCGTCCTGGCCCTGGGTGCTGATCGGCCTGGCCCTCTTCGTCAGCCCGCCCGGGCGGATCCTGATCGCCGCCGGCGCCATCCGCGCCACGCTGGCCGGGATCCGCCCCGGCGACTACCCGCGCGGCGGGAAGGTCCACCTGCGGCTGTGGGCCGCGGAGCGGATCGGCGACCAGCTCGGCGCGGTCAGCCTCGCCGGCGCGCCGTGGCTGCCCTGGTACGCCCTGCTGCTCGGCGCCCGGATCGGGTTCAACGCCGACCTGCACACGCTGCCCCCGGTGACCGGCAACCTGCGGGTCGGCAAGGGCGCCTCGATCGAGCCCGAGGTCGACCTCTCCGGCTACTGGATCGACGGCAACACGCTGCACCTGGGGTCGGTGGTCGTCGGCAAGCGGGCCCGGATCGGCACCCGGACGATGCTCGGCCCCGGCGCCGTGATCGGCGACGACGCGGAGATCGCGCCCGGCTCCGCGGTCTTCGGCACCGTCCCCGAGGGCGAGTTCTGGAGCGGCGCCCCCGCGTCCCGGATGAGCCGCAGCGCCCGCGGGCCGTGGGACGAGCGCCCCCGCGCCAGCCGCGGCTGGTCCGCGGCGTACGGCGCGCTGGCGCTGCTGCTCGGCTCGCTGCCGCTGCTGGCGGCGGCGATCACAGTGGCCGTGCTGCTCCCGATCGCCGACCCCACGGGCTCCGAGCGGCCGATCGACCTGCTCTGGCTGGTGGTGCCCGGGACCCTGCTGGGGTGGCCGGTGCTCGCCGGCCTGGTGCTGCTGGTGGTCCGGGCGCTCGGCGCCGGCCTGGAGCCCGGCGCGCACCCGGTGCGCAGCCCCCAGGCGCTGCGGGTGTGGGGCACGATCCGGGTCCTCGACGAGGCCCGGACCTGGCTGTTCCCGCTCTACAGCTCCCAGCTCACGCCGCTGTGGCTGCGGCTGCTCGGCGCGCGGATCGGGAAGGACGTCGAGGCCTCGACCGTGTTGATGATCCCGTCGCTGTGCCACGTGAACGACCAGGCGTTCCTGGCCGACGACACGCTGATCGGCGGCTACGAGCTCGGCGGCGGCTGGCTGCGCGCGGAGCGGGTCAAGGTCGGCAAGCGGGCCTTCGTCGGCAACTCCGCGATGGCGGCCCCGGGGCGCAAGGTGCCCAAGCGGTCGCTGGTGGCGGTGCTCTCCGCGGCCCCGCGCCGCAAGGCGATGCAGGCCGGCGAGTCCTGGCTGGGCAGCCCGCCGGCGCCGCTGCGCCGCGCCGAGCAGGCGAGCAGCGACGAGCGCACGTATGCGCCGCCGACGCGGCTCAAGGTCGCCCGCGCCGCCTGGGAGGTGGCGCGCCTGCTGCCCGTGCTGCTCACCGTGACCCTCACCGCGCTGGTGGCGGTGGCCACGCTGGCGGCCTGGGACGCCGGCGGCGTGCTCGCCGCGGTGCTCGCCCTGGCCGGGGGACTGCTGGCCGCCGGGGCGCTGGCGGCGCTGGTGGCGGTGGCCGCCAAGTGGCTGCTGATCGGCCGGGTCGGCCGGGGCAGCCACCCGCTGTGGAGCTCCTTCGTGTGGCGCAACGAGCTCGCCGACACCTTCGTCGAGGTGCTCGCGGTGCCCTGGTTCGCCGGGTTGGCGACAGGGTCCCCGCTGCTCAACGCCTGGTTCCGGGCGATGGGCGCGCGGGTCGGGCGCGGCGTGTGGTGCGAGACGTACTGGCTGCCCGAGGCCGACCTCGTCACGCTCGGGGACGGCGCGACCGTCAACCAGGGCAGCGTCGTGCAGACGCACCTCTTCCACGACCGGCTGCTGGCCACCGACGGGGTGACGCTGCTCGCCGGCGCCACCCTCGGGTCCAACTCGGTCGTGCTGCCCGCCGCCGGCATTGGTCGGCACGCTACGGTCGGTCCGGTGTCGTTGGTGATGAGAGGCGAGACCGTGCCGCACAAGACCCGCTGGATCGGGAACCCGATCGGACCCTGGGTCGACGAGCAGGTCGACGAGCAGGTCGACCACTGATGCCGAACTCGCTGCCGACGGCCGACCCCTACCTGCCCGGGCACGGCGACCCCGCCTACCGGGTCCACCACTACGACCTCGAGATCGGCTACACCGTCGACGGGAACCGCCTGGACGGCACCGCGGTGCTCGACCTGGAGGTGCTCGAGCCGACCCGCCGGATCGTGCTCGACCTGATCGGCCTCTCCGTGGGCAAGGTCCGGCTGACCGGCGCCGCGCGGCTGCGCCGCTTCGACCACCGGGACGGACGCCTGGTGCTGACGCTGGCCGCGGAGGCCGCGCCCGGCGACCGGATGTCCGCGACGGTCCGCTACTCCGGCAAGCCCGCCCCGGTGATCGACCGCCACCACGGGGACGCCGGCTGGGAGGAGCTCACCGACGGGTCGATCGTGGCGGCCCAGCCGCACGGCGCGCCGACCTGGTTCCCGTGCAACGACCGGGCCGGCGACAAGGCGACGTACGCGATCGCCGTCACCGCGCCCGCGGGCTACCACGTGGTCGCCAACGGCGAGCTGGCCGAGCACCGCCGGCGGGGGAGCGCCGAGACCTGGTCCTACGTGATGGACCGGCCGATGTCGACGTACCTGGCCACCGTCCAGATCGGCCGCTACCGGGTCCGCGAGCACCGGGCCGCTCCCGGGACGCCGCCGATCCGCACCGTGGTCCCCGAGGCCCTGCCGGCGGGCCTGCTCGCGGGCTGCTTCGACCAGCAGCCGGCGATGATGGAGGCGTTCCAGCGCTGGTTCGGTCCCTACCCGTTCACCTCCTACGCCGCCGTGGTCACCGACGACGACCTGGAGATCCCGCTCGAGAGCCAGGGGCTGTCCACCTTCGGCCGCAACTTCTGCTCGACCGACTGGTCCCAGGTGCGGCTGATCGCCCACGAGCTGGCCCACCAGTGGTTCGGCAACGCGGTCACCCTGGCCCGCCAGCGCGACATCTGGCTGCACGAGGGCTTCGCCTGCTACAGCGAGTGGCTGTGGTCGGAGGAGAGCGGCGGCCCGCGCAGCTGCGACGGCTGGGCGCGCCACCACCACGCGCGGCTGGTCGAGGCGAGGCAGGACCTGCTGCTGGCCGACCCCGGCCCGGAGCTGATGTTCGACGACCGGGTCTACAAGCGCGGGGCGCTCGCCCTGCACGCGCTGCGACGGTCGGTCGGCGACGACGCGTTCTTCGCCGTGCTGCGCGGCTGGGTGGAGCGGTACGCCGGAGGCTCGGTCACCACCGAGGACTTCCTCGCCTTCGCCGGCGAGTCGACGGGTGCCGACGTCGCGGCCCTGCTCGACCCCTGGCTGAACCGCACCGCGCTGCCGCCGTACCCGGCCTGAGTGCGAACGACCCCGGCCACCAGGAGGTGACCGGGGTCGTCGTCGGCGTCGCGGGGCTCAGGCCCAGCGCTCCTCGCGCGGGACGAAGTCCAGCGTGCGCTCGCCGGTGTAGATCTGCTTCGGCCGGGCGATCTTCTGCTCCTTGTCCTGGACCAGTTCGAGCCACTGGGCCAGCCAGCCGGGGGTGCGGCCGATCGCGAAGAGCACGGTGAACATCTCCGGCGGGAACTGCAGCGCCTCGTAGATGAGACCGGAGTAGAAGTCCACGTTCGGGTAGAGCTTGCGCTTGACGAAGTACTCGTCCTCGAGCGCGATCTTCTCCAGCTCCTGGGCGACCTCGAGGAGCGGATTGACGCCGGTCACCTCGAAGACGTCGTCGCAGGCCTTCTTGATGATCTTGGCGCGCGGGTCGTAGTTCTTGTAGACCCGGTGGCCGAAGCCCATCAGCCGCTCGTTGCCGGCCTTGACGCCCTCGATGAAGGCGGGGATCTCGGACTTGTTGCCGATCCGGCGCAGCATCCGCAGCACCGCCTCGTTGGCGCCGCCGTGCAGCGGGCCGTAGAGCGCGCCGATGCCGGCCGAGACCGCGGAGTACGGGTCGACCTGCGAGGAGCCGACCGAGCGGACCGCGTTCGTCGAGCAGTTCTGCTCGTGGTCGGCGTGCAGGATGAAGAGGGTGTCCAGCGCCTTCGCGATGCGCGCGTCGGGCTCGTAGGTGACCTCGCTCATCTTGAACAGCATCGAGAGGAAGTTCTCGGCGTAGGAGAGGTCGTTGTCCGGGTAGACGTACGGCTTGCCCTGCGCGTGGCGGAACGCCCAGGCGCCCAGCGTCGGCATCTTCGCGATCATCCGCACGATCTGGATGTGGCGGTTGTCCGCGTCGGCGATGTTGCCGGACTCGGGGTAGAACGTCGACAGGGCCCCCACCGACGCCATCAGCATCCCCATCGGGTGCGCGTCGTACCGGAAGCCCTGCATGAAGCTCTTCACGTTCTCGTGCACGAACGTGTGGAAGGTGATCTCGTGCTCCCACGCCTCGTACTCCGCCTTCGTCGGGAGTGCGCCGTGGATCAGCAGGTAGGCGACCTCGAGGAAGCTCGAGTTCTCCGCCAGCTGCTCGATCGGGTAGCCCCGGTACTCCAGGATCCCCTTCTCCCCGTCGATGTAGGTGACGGAGCTGCGGCAGGAGGCGGTGTTGACGAAACCGGGGTCGTAGACGGCCAGGCCGGGCTGCTCCGCGTCGACCTTGATCTGTCCGAGGTCTGCGGCTTTGATGGTGCCGTCGAGGATCGGAATGTCATACTCCGCGCCGGTGCGGTTGTCGCGTACGGTGAGAGAGTCAGTCACTCCTGCACCGTAGCCCTACCGTGAGTACGCCGGTAACCCGGTGTCCGAATTCGGGGCAGTTGCGCGCTGCTGGCGGGCGCCCCGCGGTTTTGACCCACCGCCCGCGCCGCCCGTAATCTTGGAGGTCGCGTCCCCTGCCGCCTCATGTCCGCGTGCTCTGCATCGAAGAGCGTGTCGGACCGGGGCAGTCCCGGATCGCTCGTGGATCGCCGTGAGGTGAGCACGCGTGGGCCGGGCTGAGTTCGTCAGAGGACGCGGGTGCCGCGCCGCCGTACAGCGGTCGGCTCCAGCCGGTCCACGAATCGCGTGGGCTGGTCCACGAACGACCAGAGAGTGAACGTATCCATGCGTACGTACGCCCCGAAGCCCGGCGACGTCGAGCGCCAGTGGCTCGTGATCGACGCGACCGACATCGTGCTCGGCCGCCTCGCCGTGACCACCGCGAACCTGCTCCGCGGCAAGCACAAGCCGATCTTCGCCCCGAACGCTGACACCGGTGACTACGTCATCATCGTCAACGCCGAGAAGGTCGCCCTGAGCGGCAAGAAGCGCACCGACAAGCTCGTCTACCGCCACTCCGGTTTCCCGGGTGGTCTGACCGCCACCCCGATCGGTGAGGTCCTGGACAAGGACGCCCGCAAGGCCATCGAGAAGGCCGTCTGGGGCATGCTCCCCAAGAACCGCCTCGGTCGCCAGATGATCAAGAAGCTGAAGGTCTACAACGGCCCGGCTCACCCGCACCAGGCCCAGCAGGCCGTCCCGTTCGAGATCACCCAGATCTCCCAGTGACTCGTTGACCGAAGACAGGAACTAAGGACTCATCGTGGCTGAAACCACCAACACCGAGGTCGAGGAGACCTTCGACGTCGACGAGCAGGGTGTCGCCTACACCAGCGAGAGCACTGCCTCGGCCGCCGACGCCGCCGCCCGCCCCGCCACCATCGCCCCCGCCTCGGCCACCGGCCGTCGCAAGGAGGCCGTGGCCCGCGTCCGGATCGTCCCGGGCACCGGCGAGTGGAAGGTCAACGGTCGGACCCTCGACTCGTACTTCCCGAACAAGCTGCACCAGCAGGTCGTCAACGAGCCCTTCGTGGCCGCCGGCCTCGAGGGCCGCTTCGACGTCATCGCCCGCATCCACGGCGGTGGCATCACCGGTCAGGCCGGCGCCCTGCGCCTCGGCGTGGCCCGCGCCCTCAACGCCGTCGACGCCGAGGCGAACCGCCCGGTCCTGAAGAAGGCCGGTCTGCTCACCCGCGACGCGCGTGCGATCGAGCGCAAGAAGGCCGGTCTCAAGAAGGCCCGCAAGGCGCCGCAGTACAGCAAGCGCTGATCCGGGGCCGCGTGCCGGCGCCCGTGGAACCACACCACGAGCGTCCGGCGCCGCCCGGTACGACGGGACCATGCTCCGCTCTGGCGGAGCGTGGTCCCGTTGTCGTTTGATGGCAGGATTCACAAGGGTGTGAGAGGAGAGTCGTGGGCCGCATCTTCGGGACCGACGGTGTCCGCGGGCTGGCGAACGGTGAGCTGACCGCCGAGCTGGCGCTGGATCTGGGGGTCGCCGCGGCGCGGGTGCTGGCCGCCCACGCGGGGGACCGACCTCGACCCGCCGGGCGGGTGCGCCCGCTCGCCGTGGTCGGGCGCGACACCCGGATCTCGGGCCAGTTCCTGGAGCACGCGATCGTCGCGGGGCTGGCCTCGGCCGGCGTCGACGTGCTGCTGCTGCGGGTGCTGCCCACGCCGGGGGTGGCCTACCTGACCGACGCGCTCGAGGCGGACGCCGGGGTGGTGATCAGCGCCTCCCACAACCCGATGCCCGACAACGGGATCAAGTTCCTCGCGCGCGGCGGGGTGAAGCTGGACGACGCCATCGAGGCCGAGATCGAGGCGTTCCTCGGCCAGGAGTGGGACCGCCCGACCGGCGGCGACGTCGGCCGGGTCTCCGAGTACGGCCCGACGGTCGAGGAGTACGCCGCCCACCTGGTCGCCACGCTGCCGCAGACCGGCTCCGACGTGCTGCCGCTGGACGGGCTGCGCGTGGTCCTCGACTGCGCCCACGGCGCCGCGCACGCGGTCGGCCCCCAGGCGCTGCGCGCCGCCGGCGCCACCGTGATCGCGATCGGTGCGGAGCCCGACGGCCTCAACATCAACGCGGGCGTCGGCTCCACCCACCTGGACCACCTGCGCGCCGCCGTGCTGGCGCACGGCGCGGACGCCGGGTTCGCCGTCGACGGCGATGCGGACCGCTGCCTGGCGGTCGACCACACCGGTGCGGACGTCGACGGCGACCAGATCATGGCGATCATGGCGCTCGGCCTGCTCGACGACGGCCGGCTGGCCGACGACACCCTCGTGGCCACGGTGATGAGCAACCTCGGCCTGCTGAAGGCGATGGAGGCCGCGGGCATCCACGTGAAGCAGACCGCGGTCGGTGACCGCTACGTGCTCGAGGAGATGCGCAACGGCGGCTACAGCCTCGGCGGCGAGCAGTCCGGCCACGTCATCCTGCGCGACCACGCCACGACCGGCGACGGCGTGCTGACCGCCCTCCACGTGCTGCAGCGGATGGCCCGGACCGGCAAGTCGCTGGCCGAGCTGGCCGGCGTCGTCACGCGGCTGCCGCAGGTGCTGGTCAACGTCGACGGCGTGGACAAGGCGCGCGCCGCGACGGACGAGGCCCTGCTGGCCGCCGTCGCCGAGGCCGAGGACGGCCTGGCCGGCGACGGCCGGGTGCTGCTGCGCCCCTCGGGCACCGAGCCGCTGGTCCGGGTGATGGTCGAGGCCCCGACCGCCGCGCAGGCGCAGACGGTCGCCGACAGCCTCGCCGACGTCGTCCGGGAGCGGCTGGGCTGAGACTGAGACCGGCCGGCGGGCCGGTCCCGAAGAGCCCCCTGGCCCCCGGGCCGCAGGGGTCCGATAGAAAGTCCGGCATGGACGGACCCACGCTGGCGGTCGAGGACCTCGGCAAGAGCTTCGGGGCGGTGCGGGCCGTGGACGGCCTCAGCTTCACCGTGCGCCCTGGCGCCGTCACCGGCTTCCTCGGCCCCAACGGCGCGGGCAAGACCACCACGCTGCGGATGCTGCTCGGCCTCACCACGCCGACGCAGGGGCGCGCGCTGATCGGCGGACGCGCCTACGCCGAGCACCCGGTGCCGGCGCGGCTGGTCGGCGCCGCGCTGGAGGCCTCCGGCTTCCACCCCGGCCGATCCGGGCTGGCGCACCTGGAGGTCTACGCCGCGCAGGCCGGTGTCGGCCGGGCCAGGTGTCGCGAGCTGATCGAGATGGTCGGCCTCGGGGCCGCCGCCACGCGCCGCGTCGGCGGCTACTCGATGGGCATGCGGCAGCGGCTCGGGCTGGCCACGGCCCTGCTCGCCGACCCGCCGGCGATCGTCCTCGACGAGCCCACCAACGGGCTGGATCCCGAGGGGATCCGCTGGATGCGCGGGCTGCTGCGCACCTTCGCGGACGAGGGTCGCACCGTGCTCGTCTCCAGCCACCTGCTCTCGGAGGTGCAGCACACCGTCGACGACGTGGTGATCATCGCCCGCGGCCGCCTGGTGAGCGCCTCCTCGCTCGCCGACCTCAGCGCGCGGGCCGTGCCGTCGACGTACGTCGAGGCGCCGGACCGGGCCGCGCTCGACCGGCTCTGCGCCGACCGGGGCTGGACCGCCCGGTCCGATGGCGCGGGCCTGCTGCTCGAGGGGATCGGCGGCGCGGACGTCGGCGCCGCGGCGTACGGGTCCGGGGTCGAGCTGCACCAGCTCGTGACCCGCGGTGGCGACCTGGAGGACCTGTTCCTCCGGATGACGGGGGAGTCGCGATGAGGTTCGCGCTGGTCGCCGAGTACCGCAAGCTCGTCAGCACCCGCCTGTGGTGGCTGCTGCTGATCGTGCTCGCGGCCTACCTCGCGTTCATCGGGGGCGTGATGGCCGCCTCGATCGTCCTCGCGCCCGCCGACCAGGCGCTGCCGGTGGCGGGCGAGCAGGCCGCAGCCGGGGTCTACGGCCTGGTCAACGCCATCGGGTACGTCTTCCCGCTGGTGATCGGCAGCCTGCTGGTGACCTCGGAGTTCCGGCACCGGACGATCACCGAGTCGCTCCTGGTCGAGCCGCGCCGCGGCGTGCTGCTCGCCGGCAAGCTGCTCCTCGCGGTGCCGCTGGGCCTCCTGTACGGCGTCGTCGGCACGGCGGCGCTGGCCGGCACGGCCGGACCGCTGCTCGCGTGGCGCGGGGACGGCGCCTACCTGACCGACCCCGACGTCCTCGCGGTACTGGGGCTCGGCGTGGTGGTCACGGCGCTGTGGGCGGTGATCGGCGTCGCGTTCGGCGCGGTGGTGCCCAACCAGGTCGCCGCGATCGTCGGGCTGCTCGCGTTCACCCAGTTCGTCGAACCCGTCGCGCGGCTCGCGCTCGGAGCGTTCGAGGCCACCGCGTCGGTGGGCAGGTTCCTGCCCGGCGCCGCCGCCGACGGGCTGATCGGGGTGAGCCTGCTCGGCGAGATGGGCGGAGGCTCGGCGGACCTGCTGCCGCGGTGGGCCGCGCTGCTGGTCCTGGTCGGGTACGCCGCCGTGCTCGCGCTCGTGGGTCGGCTCACCACGCTGCGTCGCGACATCGGCTAGCCGATCGACATCGGCTGGCCGATCGACATCGGCTGGCCGCGACGCCCGCCGGGCCGCTCAGCGCCAGGTGACCGGGCTCCCCTCGGCGTTGCTGTAGGCGCCGGTCGGCGGCGCGTACTGCGCGGCCGCGACCGCCCGCGGCTCGCGGGCCAGGTAGGGCACGCAGCTGGAGATGCTGCGGCCGTCGCGGAAGCCCGACGGGAAGGTGACGGCCGTGCAGTGGTCCCAGTCGCCGATCACGTAGAGCGTCTGCGCCGCCGCTCCGTCGTCCAGCACGCCCCTGACCGACTCGTTGATCGAGCGGTCGGCCATCGTTCGGCTGCCGGCGACCCCGGTCACCGAGAATCGGACGTAGTAGGGCACGTACCCCTCGGCCTGCTCGCCGAGGTCGAGCTCGGTGAGGTCCTCGGGTGCGCCGCGCTCGATCTGGTCCACCGCGATCCGGACCCGTCCCTCGCCCGCCCCGGCGGCGTAGGAGACGACCGCCGACTGGCCCAGCCGGAGCCGGGACCCCGGCGGCGTCAGCCCCGTCCCGCTACCCGTGCCCGCGACCGTGGCTGTCCCGGTACCGGTGGGTCGCGGGGGCGCGTCCCCGGCGCGGCCGGGGTCGGCGGCACTGCAGGCGCCCAGGAACAGCGCGCCGGCGAGCGCCAGTGCGGGCAGGGCAGGGGAGCGCCTCCGAGACGACATGCCTGCGGTATGCCCGACAGCGGCGGCGCCAAACCGGTGCGCGTCGGTTCAGATCTTGCGCAGCCGCACGTAGCGCACCGAGTGGTCCGCGTCCTTGCGCAGCACCAGCGTGGCCCGGGACCGCGTCGGCAGCACGTTCTGCTCCAGGTTCGGGCCGTTGATGGTGTCCCAGATCCGGCGGGCCTCGTCCACCGCGCTGTCGTGGGTGAGCGCGGCGTACTTGGCGAAGTAGGAGTTGGGGTCGCGGAACGCGGTCTCGCGCAGACGCAGGAACCGATCGACGTACCACTCCCGGATGTGGCCGACCTTGGCGTCGATGAAGATCGAGAAGTCGAAGAAGTCCGACAGGCCCAGCCCGGTGCGGCCGTCGGCGCGCACGCGCGCGGGCTGCAGCACGTTGAGGCCCTCGATGATCACGATGTCGGGGCGCTTCACCACGACCTTCTCGTCGGGCACCACGTCGTAGACCAGGTGGGAGTAGACCGGCGCCTCGACCTCGTCCTTGCCGGACTTGATGTCGACCACGAACTTCATCAGCGCCCGCCGGTCGTAGGACTCCGGGAAGCCCTTGCGCTGCAGCAGCCCGCGGCGGACCAGCTCGGCGTTGGGGTAGAGGAATCCGTCGGTCGTGACCAGCTCCACGTTCGGGTGCTCGGGCCAGCGGGCCAGCAGCTGCTGGAGCACCCGCGCGCTGGTCGACTTGCCCACCGCGACCGACCCGGCCAGGCCGATCACGAACGGGGTGCGCGGCGGCGTGCCCGCGTGCAGGAACGCCTCCTGGGCGCGGTGCAGCTTGCCGGCGGACTCGACGTACAGACTGAGCAGTCGCGACAGCGGCAGGTAGACCTCGACGATCTCGCGCAGGTCGAGCTGGTCGCCCAGGCCGCGCAACCGGCTCACCTCGCCGGCGGTGAGGGGGCTCTCCGTCTCCGAGGCCAGGGCCGCCCACGTCGCGCGCTCGAGCTCGACGTACGGCGTCGCCTCGCGCTGGGAGTCGTGGTTCGCGTGGTGCGGGTGGTGCGAGGGGTCGACGGGATGGGTGCCGCCGTTGCCGGTGTCTCCCGTCGCCATGGCCGGGATTGTTCCAGCCCGCGCGCTTCCGTGTGCGAGTGCCTCCCGGACTGGGATGGGTGGGACCGTAGAGTTCTGCGCTATGTGCGGGATCGTCGGTTATGTCGGGCCCCAGCGCGCGCAGGACGTCGTGATCGACGGCCTGCGGCGTCTGGAGTACCGCGGATATGACTCAGCGGGCGTCGCCGTCGTCCACGACGACGCGCTGTGGATGGCCAAGCGCGCGGGCAAGCTGGAGAACCTGGAGAAGGTGCTGGCCGAGGAGCCGCTGCCCGCCGCCGGCGTCGGCATCGGGCACACCCGGTGGGCCACCCACGGTCCGCCGAACGACGCCAACGCCCACCCGCACGCGGGGGAGGCCCGCCGGGTCGCGGTGGTGCACAACGGGATCATCGAGAACTTCGCCGAGCTGCGGGACCGGATCGAGGCCGACGACCACGCGTTCCTCTCCGACACCGACACCGAGATCGCCGCCCACCTGATCGAGCTGCAGGTGCAGTCCGGGGTGGACCTGACCGAGGCGATGCGCCGGGTGTGCCAGCAGCTCGACGGCGCGTTCACGCTGGTCGCCGTCGACGCGCACGACCCGGAGCGGGTGGTGGCCGCGCGCCGCAACTCGCCGCTGGTGGTCGGCCTCGGCGAGGGCGAGAACTTCCTGGGCTCCGACGTCGCCGCGTTCATCGAGCACACCCGCGAGGCGCTGGAGCTGGGGCAGGACCAGATCGTGACGCTCACCCGCGACGCGGTGCAGGTCACCGACTTCTGGGGGCGCGCGGCCGAGGTGACCCGGTTCCACGTCGACTGGGACCTGTCGGCGGCCGAGAAGGACGGCCACGACTGGTTCATGCGCAAGGAGATCTTCGAGCAGCCCCGGGCGGTCGCGGACTCGCTGATCGGCCGGCGCGGCGCGGACGGCCTGCTGCAGCTGGACGAGATGCGGCTGGCCGACGAGGAGATCCGCGAGCTCGACAAGATCATCATCATCGCCTGCGGCACGTCGTTCTACGCCGGCATGGTCGCCAAGTACGCGATCGAGCACTGGACCCGGACGCCGGTCGAGGTCGAGCTCGCCTCCGAGTTCCGCTACCGCGACCCGATCCTGGACAGCACCACCCTGGTGGTCGCGATCAGCCAGTCCGGTGAGACCGCCGACACCCTCCAGGCGATCCGGCACGCCCGCGAGCAGCGCGCCCGGGTGCTGGCGATCTGCAACACCAACGGCTCCTCGATCCCGCGCGAGTCCGACGCGGTGATCTACACCCACGCCGGACCCGAGATCGGCGTCGCCTCCACCAAGGGCTTCCTGACCCAGCTGGTGGCCTGCTACCTGCTGGCGCTGTACGTCGCGCAGGTGAAGGGCACCCGGTACGGCGACGAGATCGACGAGATCGTGGCCCAGCTCGAGGCGATCCCGTCCCAGATCGAGTCGGTGCTGGAGCAGGCGGAGTCGATCTACGGGTTGGCGCGCGACCACGTCGGCGCCCGGTCGGTGCTCTTCCTGGGCCGGCACGCCGGCTACCCGGTGGCGCTCGAGGGGGCACTCAAGCTCAAGGAGCTCGCCTACCTGCACGCCGAGGGCTTCGCCGCCGGCGAGCTCAAGCACGGGCCGATCGCCCTCGTCGAGCAAGGGCTGCCGGTGCTCTGCGTCGTACCGCCCCGGGGTCGCGACCAGCTGCACGGAAAGATGATCAGCGGCATCCAGGAGGTCCGGGCCCGCGGCGCGCGCACCATCTGCCTCGCCGAGGAGGGCGACGCCGCCATCGAGCCGTACGCCGACGAGCTGATCCGGCTGCCCAAGGTGCCGGTGCTGCTCCAGCCGCTGGTGGCGATCATCCCGTTGCAGCTGTTCGCCTGCGAGCTGGCCACGCTGCTGGGCCACGATGTCGACCAGCCCCGCAACCTCGCGAAGTCGGTCACGGTCGAGTGATCATCGGCATCGGCACCGACGTCTGCGACATCGACCGCTTCGCGGCGTCGCTGGCGCGCTCGCCGGCGCTCGCCGCCCGGCTGTTCGTCGGGGGCGAGGTGGGGCTGCCGGTGCCGTCGCTGGCCGCGCGGTTCGCGGCGAAGGAGGCGCTGGCCAAGGCGCTCGGCGCGCCCCCGGGTCTGTCCTGGCACGACGCCGAGGTGGTGCGCGAGCCGTCCGGGCGGCCCGTCTTCCAGCTGCGGGGGACCGTGGCGCTGGAGGCGGAGCGGCACGGGGTGCGGGCGGTGCACCTGACGCTGAGCCACGACGCGGGCGTGGCGACCGCCGTGGTGGTGCTGGAGGGCTGAGGGCTCTCGGTCTGGTCGTGGGTCGTCTGCCTGGGGCTGGGTCGTGTGCCTGGCGTGGGTCGTGTGCCTGAGGCATCGGTATAGCGGGGTGTGGGGCACACGCGGCGGTTCGGCACGGGTGCCTGCGTGGGTCGTGTGCCTGAGGCATCGGTATAGCGGGGTGTGGGGCACACGCGGCGATCCGGCATGGGGGGTCTGCTGCACGGATAGGTGACATCTGATCTGCGTCGATGTGTGTCGACGCTGGAAGGAT
>NZ_STGK01000008.1 GCF_004919105.1 Nocardioides sp. GY 10113 | reverse complement strand
CCGGACAAACATTGCCCCAGGGGCCACACCCATCGGTGTGGCCCCTGGCGGCTTTTTCCACCCCACCCGGGGGAAAGGCACCCCCGAACCGCGCCCCAGGTACCGCCGAGTTCCGGGCTCGGCGTGGGCGCGGGCGCGGGCGGAGACTCGTCGGCGACCGGCTCCCGGCTGGCTGGTGCGCGTGCCTCGGCTCGGCGGTGCGCGACGCGCGGCTCGAGGGTGCCTCAGGCCCGGGGTCGGGCGTGTGTGGGGTTCCTCATGTTGGGCCGCCACGACTCCGAAGACGTCGACTGACGTGGCCGATGGGACCGCTGTGATGCACAGAGGCGAATGAGGCGGTGCGGAGACGGTGGTTCAGTTTGCACGAGCAAGCGGTGTCAGGCATGGTGGGCGAGTCGCCAGCGGCGCCGACAAGGGAGTCGAGCCCACTCGGAGGCGGCTAGTCCGCATCCTCGACCCCTGGAATGAACTCTTGTCGAAGCCTGCTCAGCCTGCGCCCAAACACCGTGGGACCCCTCGTCACGCCCACGTCAAGGAGACGCCGAAGAAGGCGATCAAGCACGCGGTGGTGTTGTCCTCGGTGGCAGCTGCCGTGACCGGCGTGTCGGTGGGCGCGGGTGTCCTCGGGAGCGGTGCTAGCGAGGGCGGAGCGGCGATCCCCGCCGCCGCGGACCTCGGCGCCCTCCTCACGCCGGAGGAGTCCGGCTCCTCGGCGTCGGAGCCGATCGCGGTCGACCGAGCCCCGGTGCTGTCGCGCTCGGATCGGCGGGGCGAGGCGGATCCGGCGAAGCAGGCGCGCCTGGTGGACGTCGAGCCGGCCGCGATGTCCGACAGCCGGCGGCTCTCGGACTCCGACCCGAAGGACATCGCCCGGGCACTGCTGAGCGACTACGGGTTCAGCAGCGACCAGTTCGGCTGCCTCGACTCGCTGTGGACCCGCGAGTCCAACTGGAACCCGTACGCCGACAACCCGACCTCCAGCGCGTACGGCATCCCGCAGGCGCTGCCGGGCTCGAAGATGGCCTCGGCGGGCTCCGACTGGGCAACCAACCCCGCGACCCAGATCAAGTGGGGCCTCGGCTACATCCAGGACCGCTACGGCAGCCCGTGCGGCGCCTGGGGCCACAGCCAGGCCCGCGGCTGGTACTGAGCCCGCGCCGCGCCGACGCGGGCTTGTTTGCCCGCCGTGGGTGCGGGTAGACCGGAACCATGATCGGATTCCTCGTCGCCGGCCTCATCATCGGCGCCCTCGCGCGCCTCATCAAGCCGGGCAAGCAGAACCTCGGCCTGCTGGCCACCCTCGGGCTCGGCCTCGTCGGCTCCGTCATCGGCGGCCTGATCGCGCAGTTCTTCGGCACCGGTGACATCTGGGAGCTCAACATCCTCGGCTTCATCCTCGCGGTCGTCGCCGCGGTGCTGCTGATCGGCGTCGCCGAGACGGTCGCCGGCAAGAAGGACTGACAGCCTCGGCGGTTTCGAGGCTCGCTTCGCTCGCACCTCAACCACCGGCTGGCTCGCTTCGCTCGCACCTCAACCACCGGCTGGCTCGCTTCGCTCGCACCTCAACTTACCGGTGCTCAGGGGCGGGTCAGGGCCTCGACGTCGAGCGCCGCGTCCAGCTGCTCCAGCGTCAGCTCGCCGCGGTCGACGTACCCCATGGCGAGCACGGTCTCCCGGATGGTCGCGCCCTCGGCGAGCGCCGTCTTCGCGATCTTCGCCGCGGCCTCGTAGCCGAGGTAGCGGTTCAGGGGCGTCACCACGGAGGGGGAGGACTCGGCGTACCGGCGCATCCGGGCCGCGTCCGCGGTGATGCCGTCCACGCAGCGGTCCGCCAGGGTGCGCATCGCCGCGGAGAGCAGTCGGACGGACTCCAGGACGTTGCGGGCGATCACCGGCATCGCGACGTTGAGCTCGAAGGACCCGGTGGCGCCGGCCGCGGCGACGGTCGCGTCGTTGCCCATCACCTGCAGGCACACCATGAGCGTCGCCTCCGGCAGCACCGGGTTCACCTTGCCCGGCATGATCGACGATCCCGGCTGCAGGTCCGGCAGGTGGATCTCGGCCAGGCCGGTGGTCGGACCGGAGCCCATCCAGCGCAGGTCGTTGCAGATCTTGGTGAGCCCGACCGCGATCGTGCGCAGCACCCCGCTCAGCTCCACCAGCGAGTCCCGGGTCGCCTGGGCCTCGAAGTGGTTGCGCGCCTCGGTGAACGGCTGCCCCGTGTCCCTGCCGAGCGCGGCGATGGCCGCCTCGGCGAACCCGGCCGGGGTGTTGATGCCGGTGCCGACCGCCGTGCCGCCCAGGGGGAGCTCTCGCACGCGTGGCAGGACGGCGTCGAGCCGCTCGGCGGCGTAGCGGACGGTGGCGGCGTACCCGCCGAACTCCTGGCCGAGCATCACCGGCGTGGCGTCCATCAGGTGGGTGCGCCCGGACTTCACGAGGCCGGCGAACTCCTCGGCCTTCGACTCCAACGACGTGGCGAGGACGTCCAGCGCCGGCAGCAGGTCGTCGGTGACGGCCGTCGCGGCGGCGACGTGGATGGCCGTCGGGAAGGTGTCGTTGCTCGACTGCGACGCGTTCACGTGGTCGTTGGGGTGCACCTCGACACCGGCGCGGGCGCAGAGCGAGGCGATCACCTCGTTGGCGTTCATGTTCGACGAGGTGCCCGAGCCGGTCTGGAAGACGTCGATGGGGAAGTGGCCGTCGAGCTCGCCCGCCGCGACGCTCCGTGCCGCGGCCAGGATCGCGGCGCCGCGATCCTCGTCCAGCACGCCGAGGGCGGTGTTGGCGACGGCCGCGGCGGCCTTCACCCGACCCAGCGCGTGGATCAGGGCGGGCTCGATCGGCGTACCGCTGATCGGGAAGTTCTCCACCGCCCGCTGCGTCTGGGCGCGCCACAAGGCCTCCGCGGGCACCCGCACCTCGCCCATGGAGTCGTGCTCGATCCGGAAGTCGCTCATACCTCCGACCCTAGGCGCCGGGTGTGCGAGCCCGACGACCTACCAGCACCACCGACGCGTCGAGGTACGACGGATCCGCCGCGTCGGCTGGGTGCGACGCCGCGCGGGCGCGTGCCGTGCCACCCGCGGCCGGCGGGGGCGGGCGTGGGGTCCGTGCTCCGTGACGCCGAGCCGGCAGCTGTGCCGGATCACTCCTTGGAGCGCACGCGGATGCCGGTGATGGGGACGACGACCTCGCCGGAGGGGTCGGTGAAGAAGTCGTTGCCCTTGTCGTCGACCACGATGAAGGCCGGGAAGTCCTCGACCTCGATCTTCCAGACCGCCTCCATGCCGAGCTCGGGGTACTCCAGCACCTCCTGGCTCTTGATGCAGTCCTGGGCCAGGCGCGCGGCCGGGCCGCCGATCGAGCCGAGGTAGAAGCCGCCGTACTGGTCGCAGGCCTCGGTGACCTGCTTGGACCGGTTGCCCTTCGCCAGCATCACCATCGAGCCGCCGGCGGCCTGGAAGGACTTCACGTAGGAGTCCATCCGGCCGGCGGTGGTGGGTCCGAACGAGCCGGACGCCATGCCCTCCGGTGTCTTGGCCGGTCCGGCGTAGTAGACCGGGTGGTTCTTCATGTAGTCGGGCATCTCCTCGCCGGCGTCCAGGCGCTCCTGGATCTTGGCGTGGGCGATGTCGCGGGCCACCACCAGCGGGCCGGTCAGTGAGAGCCGGGTCTTCACGGGGTACTGCGAGAGCTGGGCGAGGATCTCGTCCATCGGGCGGTTCAGGTCGACCTGGACCACCTCGCCGCCGGAGATGTCCTCGGCCACGCCCGCCTCGGGCATGTAGTGCGCCGGGTCCATCTCGAGCTGCTCGAGGAAGACGCCCTCGGGGGTGATCTTGCCGAGCGCCTGGCGGTCGGCGGAGCAGGAGACCGCGATCGCGACCGGGCAGGAGGCGCCGTGGCGCGGCAGCCGGACCACGCGCACGTCGTGGCAGAAGTACTTGCCGCCGAACTGGGCGCCGATCCCGAAGGACTGGGTCAGCTTGAAGACCTCCTCCTCCAGCTCCAGGTCGCGGAAGCCGTGCGCGTCCATCGAGCCCTCGGTCGGGAGGTTGTCGAGGTAGTGCGCCGAGGCGTACTTCGCGGTCTTCAGCGCGAACTCCGCACTGGTGCCGCCGATCACGATCGCCAGGTGGTACGGCGGGCAGGCGGCCGTGCCGAGCGAGCGGATCTTCTCGTCCAGGAACGAGAGCATCCGCTTCGGGTTGAGGATCGCCTTCGTCTCCTGGAACAGGAACGACTTGTTGGCCGAGCCACCGCCCTTGGCCATGAAGAGGAACTTGTACTCCGGCTTCCCCGAGGTCTCGGGGGTGGAGTAGATCTCGATCTGCGCCGGCAGGTTGGTGCCGGTGTTCTTCTCCTCGTACGTCGTCAGCGGCGCGAGCTGGGAGTAGCGCAGGTTGAGCTTGGTGTAGGCGTCGTACACGCCCTTGCTGATCGCCTCGGCGTCGTCGGCGCCGGTCAGCACGCCCTCGGACTTCTTGCCCATCACGATCGCGGTGCCCGTGTCCTGGCACATCGGCAGCACGCCGCCGGCGGAGATGTTGACGTTCTTGAGCAGGTCGAGCGCGACGAAGCGGTCGTTCCCGGAGGCCTCCGGGTCGTCGATGATCTTGCGCAGCTGTGCCAGGTGCGCCGGCCGCAGGTAGTGGCTGATGTCGTGCATCGCCTCCGCGGTCAGCCGCTGGATTGCCTCGGGGGAGACCTTGAGGAAGGTCCGTCCGTCCGGGCCCTCGACCGTCCCGACCCCCTCGGTGGTGATCAGCCGGTAAGGAGTGTCGTCCTTGCCGGTGGGGAGGAGGTCGCTGTACCGGAACTCTGCTTCAGCCACAACTCGGGAGGATAACCGCCACGTGTGTCACCGCCGATTCGCGGCCGGTGTCTGGATGGTGGCCCCCTCCCGCAGCGAGCCTGGACATCGGGGCGCCGCTCAGCCCTGGGGGCCGCCGCCCATCCCGCCCATCCCGCCCATCCCGCCGCCGGTGAACTCGCCCGCCGTGGCGGTGGCGACCTGCTGGCCATCGGCCAGGAAGCGGTAGGAGCCGGAGTCGCGCAGGTCGGCCGTGGAGACCACCAGCGCGCCGGTCGCCTTGGTCGTGGTGAAGGTGCCCACCGTGGTGCCGTCGTCGTCCTGGACCTCGATCGTGCTGCCGGCCGCGACGGTGCTGTCGAGGGCGGCGACCAACCAGGCCTGGCCGGAGTCAGTGTCGGGCGCCTCCAGCATGCCGGCGCTGCCTCCGGCGTACACGGTGCCGCCGTCGATGACGTAGCTGCCGTTGACGTCGATCGCGCCGTTGCCGGAGGACTCGGGGCCGTTCACGACGACCGTGCCGCCGGTGATCGCCAGCGAGCCGTTGGAGTCGAGGCCGTCGCCCTCGGCGGTCACCGTGACGTCGCCGCCGCTGATGGTCAGCGCGCCGCCGGTGTCGGACTCGCCGCCCATTCCGCCCATGGGGCCGCCGGGGCCGCCGCCCATGTCGCCCATGTCGCCCATGTCGCCCGCGGGGCGCTCCGGCCGCTCGCCGTCGGCGGGGGGCTGGGAGTCGCCGGTGCCGGTGGACCCGGTGGACTCGGTGGACTCGGTGAGCAGGGCCGGGCCGGCGACGTTGATCCCGTCGTCGTTCGCGGTGACGTCCACGGTGCCACCGGCGATCACGATGTCGGCGGCCTCGATGCTCTCCTCGGACCGCGTCACGGTGATGGTCCCGTCGTTGATGGTCAGCGCGCCCTCGGCCTTCAGCCCGTCGTCGCCGGCCGCGACGGTGATCGTGCCGCCGTTGACGGCCAGCGAGCCGAGGTCGGCCTCGTCCTCGTTGGCGGCCTTGATCCCGTCGTCCTCGGCGGTGACGGTGATGGTGCCGCCCTCGATGCCGAGGTAGTCCTTGCCGGTGATGGCGTCGTCGGCCGCGGTGACGTCGATCGTCCCGGAGAGGACGACCAGGCCGTCCTTGCCGGTGATGCCGTCGGCGCTGACCCCGGTCACCTCGAGCGAGCCGGCGCCGGCGATGGTGAGGTCGGCCGTCGAGTAGACGGTCGCGTTCGGAGCGTCGTCCTCCTCGTCGTCCTCGCCGGAGGCCTTCGCGTCGGACAGGCTGTTGCTGCTGCCGTCGGCCAGGATCAGCACGGCCTCGTCGGCGTCCTTGATCCACACCGGAGAGGAGGACGCGGAGGTGATGTCGGCGCCGTCGAGGACGACCCGGACCTTGCCGTCGGCTGCGGAGTCGACCACCAGCTGACCGTCGGTCAGGGTGCCGGAGACCAGGTAGGTGCCCGGGTCGGTGATGGTGACGACGTCCCCGTCGAGCTCCGCGCCGGAGCCGTCGACGCTGCTGGCGCCGTCGGCGAGCGTGATCGTGGTGGCGCCGTCGGCGTCGTACTCGCCGTCGTCGGCGTCGGCGTGGGTGTCCTCGAGGGTGGTGACGTAGTTGCTGCTGCCGCGGGCCAGCTCCTGGGCGTCGCCGGGGACCGCGGACGCGGAGGCGGCACCGGCGTCAGCCGCGGACGCGGCACCGTCGGTCGAGCAGGCGCTCAGGGAGAGCAGGGCGACGGCGCTGGCGCCGGCGAGGGTGGTGGTGCGGACGAGGTTCTTCATGGTGTCTCCTGGGCGGTCAGTGGGCGGTCAGGCCAGCTGTCGCGGGTCGGGGGAGGGTGAGGTGGTGGTCGAGGACGCGGTGCCACTTCAGGCGCGGCAGCTCGGGATGGACGGCGGCCAGCCCGGCGCCGTACTTGGAGATCCGGACCGGGCGGGTGCCGCGGCGCCACAGCAGCCGGTCGAGCTCGCCGGGGGTGGCGCCGGACTTGGTCTCGACGATGGCGGCGGTCTCGGCGCCGCCGGACCGGCCGGTCAGCAGCGAGCGGACCACCAGGTCCCGGTCGATCGTGGCGCGGGCGCCGGAGGGGAGCAGCAGGGTGCCGCGCCGGTACGTCGTCTCCAACGTGGGGCGGAGCGCGGCGGCGGCCCCGGCGCCGATCCGCGCGGCGACCAGGCTTCCCGCGTCGGGCGAGCCGACGGGGACCCGCTCCTTCACGGTGGTGCCGCGTGAGCCGCGGGTCTTCACCTCCAGGTAGCCCTGGCCGGTGTCGAGGTACTCGCGGGTGCGGACCTTCCAGCGCAGCCGCCGGCCGCGGCCGGCCGCGTGGAAGCTGGCGAGGTCCGGGGTGTCGCGGTAGACCGACCGGTAGCGCTGGCTGCGCTGGCCGTCGATCTCCAACGCGCGGGTCTCGTCGGGGAGCGCCTGCAGGAGGTCGGCCAGCGCGTCGAGCGGTACGACGTACTTGCGATCCACGCGGGTCAGCAGGGCCGCCCGGGCGACCAGGTCCTCCAGCGCGATCGGCGGGAACGAGGCGATCGGGTCCGCGGCGCGGCGCAGCGCGGGCGTGCTCATCGGACGACCTGGGTGGCAGGGGAGGTGATCTGGGCGCGGTGGCGGACGCGGACCAGGGTGGTGTCGTCGGCCAGGTCGAGCTTGACCACGTCGATGCCGAGCACCTCGGTGCCGAGCAGCTGCGCGACGTGGGCGGTGAGCGCGGTCGGGTCGGCGTACGCGCGGTCGAGGCGGATCTGGCTGGTCGCGGTCCGCGGCGACACGGCGGGGTGGTCGCCGATCGCGACGGCCGCCACGATGGCCGCCATCAGCGCGACGCCGAGCCAGGTCGGGGAGATCGCCAGCCCGCCGAGCAGGCCGAGGGCGAGCGCCGCGAAGTAGTACGCGATCTCGCGCTGGGCGAGCTCCTCGGAGCGGAGCCGGATGATCGACAGCACGCCGAAGAGGCCGAGGCCCAGGCCGGCGCCGATCGTGGCGCTGGAGAGCGCCATGGTCACGCCGAGGACGCCGATGTTGACCGTCAGGTACGCCACGACGAGCTCGCGACGCCCGTCCCGGTGCCAGAAGAGCCCGAAGACGAGGACGGTGAGCGCGAGCAGGTCTGCCGCGACGAGGGGGTAGGACATCGAGTGGGCTCCCGGGTGACGGTCGGTGAACGAACGACCTCATTCAGCCACCCGAGCCTGGGTGCGACGCCTGCCCGGCCTGTGAGCCATCTGTGAGTCCGCGGCGGGGTGCTGGGGCCACGCCCGTGGTGGGGTCGTGTGCCTGGGACCCACGCTGAGCGGGTTCTCAGGCACACGACCCGCCGCGGCGGGGGGACGGCGCGTGGCCACTAGGCTGACGACGTGCCCGACCGCCCGAACGCCGACCCCTGGCACACCGCCGACCTCGACCTCGGCGCCTACCTGGATCGCGTCGGTCTGGCCGACCTCGACCCGGCCGCGTTCGAGCCGGACCTGCTCGCGCTGGGCGCGCTGCACGAGGCGCATGTGCGCACCTTCACGTTCGACAACATCGACGTGCTGCTCGAGCAGCACCCCGGCGTCGGCCTCGCCGCGGTGCAGGAGAAGTTCCTGGGCCGCGGACGCGGCGGCTACTGCTTCGAGCACGCCACCCTCTTCGCCGCCGTGCTCGAGCGCCTCGGCTACGCCGTACGACGCCACCTCGGCCGCGTGGACACCGGGACCGACGCGATCGGCGCGCGCACCCACATGACCGTGGCGGCCCGGGTGGCCGGCCGGTGGTGGCTGTGCGACCCCGGGTTCGGGATGAGCCTGATCCGGCCGATCCCGCTCAGCGACGGCGTCGAGGCCGACCACTACGGCTGGCGCAGCCGCGTGGCGGCGGCCCCCGAGGGGTGGGAGCTGCACCGTCTGGGCGACGGTGGCTGGCAGCGGCTCCACTCGGTCGACGCGCTGACGGTGCACCCGATCGACCCGGTCGTCGGCCATCACTTCACCAGCACGTTCCCCGGCTCGCACTTCAGGTCGGGCCTGATGGTGGCCCGGTACCTGGCCGACCGGCACGTGACGCTCACCCACGAGAGCGTCACGATCCGGAGGGCCGGCGAGCCGACGCAGCGCGAGCGAGTGGGCCCCCTCGAGCTCGGCGGCTGGCTGGACGTGCTCGAGGTGCCGCTGACCGATGACGAGCGCACCCGCCTGCTGGCCCGCTGCGCGGACCTGTCGGTCGGGGCCGGTCGATGAGCGGGACGGGCAACGGGCCGTCCTTGCCGCGCGTCGCCGTCGGTGCGCTCGGCGGCACCATCGCGATGACCTCCGCCGACGGCCGTGCGGTCGCGCCCACCATGACCGCGGACGACCTGGCCGCCGCGGTGCCCGGGCTGGCCGACATCGCGGACCTGAGCGCGGAGACGCTGGCGATGCTCCCCAGCGGTTCGCTGACCGAGTCGATGGTGCTGGCAGCGCTCGCCTGGGCGCGGGCCGCGGTGGCGGACGGAGCCGTCGGCGTCGTCCTGACCCAGGGGACCGACACCCTGGAGGAGTCCGCCTACCTGCTCGACCTCGCCTGGGACCTGCCCGAGCCGCTGGTGGTGACCGGTGCGATGCGATCGCCGCAGGCCCCCGGGGCGGACGGGCCGGCCAACCTGACCGCGGCGGTGACCTGCGCAGCGGCCGAGGCCTCGCGCGGTCGGGGGGTCCTGGTCGCCTTCGACGACGAGATCCACCTGGCTCGCTGGGTGGCGAAGGCGCACTCGATCTCCACCGGGGCCTTCCGCTCGCCCGCCTTCGGGCCGGTCGGCCGGGTCGTGGAGGGCGTGGCGACGTACGGCGTCACCGTCCGCCACCCCGCCCCTCTGGCGCTGCCGGACCCGACGACCACCGTGCTGCCGAGGGTCCCGCTGGTCAGCACCCACCTCGGCGACGACGGTGCGCTGCTCGACGTGCTGACCCGGCACGGGGGAGTGGACGGTGTGGTGGTCGCCGGCTTCGGCGCGGGCCACGTGTCAGCGGCGATGGCCGAGGCCGTCGGCCGGGCCGCCGAGGTGATGCCGGTGGTCTTCGCCTCCCGCACCGGCTCGGGGCCGACCGGACGAGCGATGTACGGCTACCCGGGCTCCGAGGTCGACCTGGTGGCCCGCGGAGCGGTCGCCGCCGGCTGGTTGACGCCGGTCAAGGCGCGGCTGCTGCTGTGGGCCCTGCTGGCCGCGGGGCGGCGCGGTGACGTCGCCGACGCGTTCGCGGATCGCGGCCAGCCGTAGCCCCGGCCCCTGCCGGCGCGGAGGCGCTCAACACCCGTCCGGCGCGGGTAGCTCCCGATACCGCGCCAGACGGGTGACGCAGATCACATTTCCGTGAGCGGGGCGATTTGTCCAGCCCGCGGCGGTGGGGCTGCCACGGGGCCGTCGTTGGGCCGTCGGCGGGCCGTCAGCGGGCCCGGCGCAGGGCGGCCCGGTCGGCGTTGCGCCGGATGGCCGAGGCGAACGTTCCGAACAGCGCCGGCGGCAGGTCGTGCCCCATCCCGGCCACGAGCACCAGCTCGGAGCCGCGGATCGCGGCGGCGGTCGCGCGGCCGCCCGAGACGTGGACCATCCGGTCGGCCATGCCGTGCAGCACCAGGGTCGGGGTCCGCAGCGTGCGGAGTGCCGCGGTCCGGTCAGGCTGGGTGAGGATCGCCAGCATCTGGCGCAGTACGCCGTCCGGCGTGAAGCCCCGGTCGTAGGTGAGGCCCGCGCGCTCGACCAGCCTCGCCGGATCCGTGGGGTAGCCGGGCGAGCTGATCGCGCTCCAGACCCGCTGGCTGGTGGCGATGTACTCCTCGCGCCCTCCGCGACGCCGGGCGGCGAGCATCGGCAGCAGCGAGGGGTGCGGGAGGCCGACGCCGCGCCGCCCGGTGGTGGACATGATGCTGGCCAGGCTGCGCACCCGGTCGGGCGCGCCGACGGCCAGCGTCTGGGCGATCATCCCGCCCATCGACACCCCGGCCACGTGCGCGGAGCCGATCCCCAGGTGGTCCAGCAGTCCGGAGGCGTCCTCGGTGAGGTCGGCCATCGAGTACGGCGCCCGGGCCCGGCCGGTCAGGAACGCCTGCGTCAGCTGGTGCGGAGCGACACGGCCGGGGATCCGGCTGGAGCGACCGGTGTCGCGGTTGTCGTAGCGGATGACGTAGAAGCCGAGGCCCGCCAGCTGCTGGCAGAGCGCGGTGTCCCACCAGGTCATCGGGCCGCCCAGGCCCATCACCAGCAGCAGCGGCTCGTCGGTCGGGTCGCCGAACGTCTGGTAGCACAGCTCGACCCCGCCGGGCAGCGGCGCCAGCAGCTCCTCGGAGGCGATGTGTTCGGGCGTCATTCGTCCAGTGTGCCGACAAATCTGGATGGAATCTGTTTCAAGAACGTAACATGAATGATGTGACGCAGATCATGGCGGGCTTCCTGATGCCCGAGGGCTTCGCACGGCCCCCGCTGGCCGCGCTGCTGCGCGAGGGGACCGTCGTCGGCGAGGCCGGGCGGGCGGCGCTGCACGCGTCGTCGCGGCGACGGGAGCGTCGTCGTACGTCGTACGCCCGGCGTGCTGTGTCCCGTGCCCACGACCCCGTGCTGCTGGTGCCGGGCTTCCTCGCGGGGGACTGGACGCTCGCGGCGATGGCCCGCGGGCTGCGCGCCGAGGGCTACCGGACCTACCGCTCGGGCATCCACGCCAACGTCGGCTGCGTCCTCGACGCGGCCGAGCTCGTCGAGTCCCGGCTGGAGGAGATCGCCGAGCGCCGCGGGGCCAAGGTGCAGCTCGTCGGGCACAGCCTCGGCGGCATGATCTCGCGCGGTCTGGCCGTGCGTCGTCCCGATCTGGTGGCGGGCATCGTCACGCTGGGCTCGCCGATGCGCGCCCCCGCGGCGCATCACAAGGTGCTCAGCGGCGGTGTCCGCCTCCTCAGCAAGCTCAGCGAGGTCGGCGTGCCGGGGGTGATGTCGGCCGAGTGCGTCGCCGGCTCCTGCGCCGAGCTGAGCTTCACCGAGAGCCAGCAGCCGTTGTCCGGGGTCGCGATGACGAACATCTACTCCCGCGGCGACGGCATCGTGGACTGGCGGGCCTGCATCGACCCCGAGGGTCGGGCGATCGAGGTCAAGGGCTCGCACGTCGGCCTGGCCCTGGATCCCGGCGTCTTCCGCCGAGTGCACGAGGCGCTCGAGCTGCAGTCCTCGGCGCCGGTGTCCGGCACGCGCGGCCTGGTCGCCACCGCCTGACTGCCGCCGCCTGACCGCCGCCGCGACGTCACCGCCCGCGGGCGCGGCGCTCAGCGCGCCGCGGCGGGCTCCGGCGAGGGTGAGGCCGCGGGCGCCGTTGCGCTGAGCGTCGTACGTCGCTCGAGACGGCGCACCTCGCCGGAGAACAGCGCGGCCAGCGCGGTCGCGCCCATTACCGCGGCGACCACCGCCAGCCACGCGTGCAGCCCCACGGCCAGCGCGATCGGGCCCGCCAGCGCCAGCCCGAGCGGTCGTGCCACGAACGAGCCGGCGGCGTCGAAGGAGTAGACGCGGGCCAGCTTGTCGGGGTCGACGTTCTGCTGGATCGAGAGGTCCCAGAAGACGTCGAAGACCTGCAGGCCGAAGCCGTGCAGGAACGCGCCGGCGAGCACCGGCCACAGGTGGTCGGAGAGCGCCATCGCGAGCGGGAACAGCGCCGTCATGCTGAGCAGCACGGTCCCGACGCGGAGCAGGCGCCGCGGTCGCCAGCGCAGGCAGAGCAGTCCGCCGACGACGAAGCCGGCCATCAGCGTGCCCATCGCCAGGCCCCAGGCCTCGCGTCCGAACGCGTCGCCGATCACGATCGGCCCGAGCACGCCCTGGGCGCCGCTCCAGACGAGGTGGCAGATCAGCGCCTGGCCGATCAGCAGCCAGAGCCAGCGGTGCGCGAAGACCTCTCGCGCGCCGTCGCCGAGGTCGGCGAGCATCGAGCCCCGCTCGCCGTCGGGCACGCTGTGCGCCACGCGCAGTGCGGCGAAGCACAGCGCCGCCACGGCGTACGTCGCCGCGTCGACGGCGATCGCCCAGCCCGGGCCGACGGTGGCCACGAGGAGCCCGCCGGCCACGAAGCCGACCGTGGCCGCCGAGGTCTGGAGCAGGGCGCGCAGCGAGACGGCCGAGCCGAGGTCGCCGGGCGGCACGGTCAGTCGGGTCATCGCGCGGGAGGACGGGTTGCTGAGCGCGGAGAGGCAGCCGTTGAGCGCGCCGATCACGCCGAGCATCGGGATGGTCGCCCAGCCGCCGATCAGCGCCGCGGCGATGACCACCTGGGTGAGGGCGCTGCCCAGGGCCGACCCCTCGAGCATCAGCTTGCGCGAGACCCGGTCGCCGAGCACTCCTCCGAAGAGCGAGGTCACCACCTCGGTGAGCGCGAACGCGGCGACCACCAGCCCGAGCTCGGTGGCCGACCCGCCGAGGTCGAGGACGGCGAAGGCGAGCGCGATCGGGGTGATCGCGTTGCCGAGCGCGCTGGTGGCGCTCGCGGAGACGAGCAGCCGGTAGTCGCGGTGGCGGAGCGCGGCGGGGAGATGCACGGACGAATATTAGTTCGCTAGCGAACTATTCGCCAGCGAAGGGTCGCTAGGCTCGGCGCATGACTGATCCGGCGGAGAGGGTGGACGGGAACGATCGGCCGGACTGGGCCGACCGGCACGTCGCGCGGTGGCGCGACCACTGGGCCGACCTCACCTTCGAGGACGACGTCGAGGCGATCGTGGTGCGGATCGGCCGCCTCCGGCGACACTTCCAGGCGACCGCGCAGCGGGCGCTGGCCGAGGTCGGCCTGGCGGATCACGAGTACGAGACCCTGCACCAGCTGATGGTGCGCGACACCCCCGGCCGGGCCAGCCCGTCGGCGCTCGCGGCCGACCTGGGGATCAGCAACGCCGGGATGACCGGACGCCTCGACGCACTGGAGCGGGCCGGCTGGGTCCGACGCACCACCTCGCCCGAGGACCGACGTCGGGTGAGCGTCGAGGTCACCGAGGCCGGGGAGGCGCTGTGGAAGCGGGCGATCCGGCGCCAGGGCGCCGCGGAGGGCGACGTGGTGCACGCCCTCGACCCCGCGGAGCGGGCGGCGCTGGCCGGGCTGCTGCGGAAGCTGACCCTGGTGGCTGAGGGGGACGAGTAGCCCGGGCCGTCACGTGGCGGCCCGGGCGTGCTCAACCCCCGCTCGGCGGGGCCCAACCCCGGCTCGGCGGTGGGCTCAGTCGAAGTCGATGCTGGAGAAGCTGCGCAGCTTGCTCAGGCGGTGCTCGGAGGTGATGGTGCGGGTGGTGCCGCTGCGCGAGCGCATCACCAGCGACTGGGTGACCGCGCCGCCGGCGCGGTAGCGGACGCCCTTGAGCAGCTCGCCGTCGGTGATGCCGGTGGCGACGAAGAAGCAGTCGTCCCCGGTGACCAGGTCGTTGGTGGTCAGCACGTGGTCGGGGTCGAGGTTGTGGCCGGCGTCGATGGCGCGCTGGCGCTCCTCGTCGTCGGTCGGCCACAGGCGACCCTGGATCACGCCGTCGATGCACTTCATCGCGCAGGCGGTGATGATGCCCTCCGGCGTACCGCCGATGCCCATCAGCAGGTCGATGCCGGTGTCGGGGCGGCCGGCCATGATCGCGCCGGCCACGTCGCCGTCGCTGATGAACTTGATCCGGGCGCCGGTGGCGCGGATGTCGTCGACCAGCTGGCTGTGGCGGGGGCGGTCCAGCAGCACCACGGTCACGTCCGACGGGTTGGAGCCCTTGGCCTTGGCGACCTGGTGGATGTTCTCGGCCACGGGGTAGCGGATGTCGACCACGTCGGCCGCCTCCGGGCCGGTGACCAGCTTCTCCATGTAGAACACCGCGGAGGGGTCGTACATCGAGCCCCGCGGGGAGACCGCGAGCACCGAGACGGCGTTGGTCATGCCCTTGGCGGTCAGGGTGGTGCCGTCGATCGGGTCGACCGCGACGTCGCAGGCAGGGCCGGTGCCGTCGCCGACGGACTCGCCGTTGTAGAGCATCGGGGCGTTGTCCTTCTCACCCTCACCGATGACCACGGTGCCGTCCATGCCGATGGTGGAGATCATCACCCGCATGGCCTGCACGGCGACGTCGTCGGCCCCGTTCTTGTCGCCGCGGCCGACCCAGCGGCCGGCGGCCATCGCGGCCGCCTCGGTGACCCGGACCAGCTCCAGGGCGAGGTTGCGGTCGGGGGCGGGCGGGTGCACGGCCAAGGCGTCGCTCATAGGGCGGATACTAACCGGCGTCGGCCTCCACGTCGTACGACGTGATCGCCGTCTCCTTCACCGCGACCCAGACCGGGCGGCCCGGGGTGAGGGCCAGGTCCCGGGTCGCGGCCGGCGTGACGTCGGCGATCAGCGAGCGCTCGGCCCGCAGCTCGATCTGGAGCCGGATCGCGTCCCCGTGCGGGGCGGCGCTGCGGACGACCCCTGGCCAGCGGTGGCGCGGTGAGCCCTCCGGCTCGTGCAGCGAGACCGAGACCGCGGCGGGCGGGAACGCGCGGATGCGGGACCCCTCGCGCATCACGTTGAGGCCGACCAGCCGCGCGGCGTGCTCGGTCAGCGGCCGGGCGGCGACCTCGGCGGGCGGCCCGGCCTGCTCCAGCCCGCCCCGGTCGAGGACCAGGACGTGGTCGGCGAGGGTGAGCGCGTCCAGCGCGTCGTGGGTGACCAGGAACGTGGTGCCGCCGTACGCCGCCAGGTGCTGGGCGAGCTCGATCCGCAGCGCCGCCGCGACGCCCACGTCGAGGCCCGTGAACGGCTCGTCGAGCAGCAGCAGGTCCGGCTCGCAGGCCAGTGCCCGGGCGATCGCGACCCGCTGCGCCTGGCCGCCGGAGAGAGCCCCGGGCCGCCGGTCGGCCAGGTCGCCGACGCCGAGGCGGTCCAGCCACTCCTGAGCGGCGCTGCGCGCCGCGGCCCGCGGCACCCCCCGCGAGCGCGGACCGAAGGCGACGTTCTCCCGGGCGGACAGGTGCGGGAACAGGCGCCGGTCCTGGAAGACCACCCCGACCCGGCGTCGCTGGGCCGGCAGCGCGAGCAGGTCGGTCCCGCCGAGCAGCGCCGAGCCCGCGGCGGGCAGCAGGCCGGCCAGCGCCTGCACCAGCGTCGACTTGCCCGCGCCGTTGGGTCCGACGACCGCCACGACGCCGCCCCGCGGTACGTCGAAGGCGAGGTCGAGACGGTCCGGCACGGCGACGCGGACCGACAGGCGCTCGCCCGTCGCCCCGCTCACGCCGTCACCAGCCAGCGGTCCCGCAGCGCCACCAGGATCCCGATCGAGACGGCCAGCATCACCAGGCTCAGCGCGAGCGCGGTGTCGCCGTCGGCCTGGCGTGCGACGTAGATCAGCGTCGGCATCGTCTGGGTGGTGCCCGGGTAGTTGCCGTTGAACGTGATGGTGGCCCCGAACTCGCCCAGCGAGCGGGCCCAGCCGAGCACCATCCCGGCGGCGATCCCGGGCAGCGCCAGGGGGACCGTGACGCGGCGGAAGGTGGTCCAGCGCGAGGCGCCGAGGGTGGCGGCAGCGGCGTCGTACTCCTGTCCGGCCGACCGCAGGCCGCCCTCGATGCTGATCACGACGAACGGCAGGGAGACGAAGACGTGGGCGAGCACCACGCCCCAGGTCGTGTAGGGGAAGGCGAACCCGGTGGCCTCCAGGAGCGGCCCGCCGAGCAGGCCGCCCCGCCCGAACGCCTCGCGCAGCGCGATGCCGGCGACCACCGGCGGCAGGACCATCGGTACGGTGACCAGTGCCCGGACCAGGCGGCGACCGCGGAACGCGACGCGGGCCAGCAGCCACGCGAGCGGCAGCCCGAGCACCAGGCAGACGATCATCGCGAGGGTCGAGGTGAGCACCGAGAGCCAGAGCGCGTCCTGCAGCGCGGGGGAGCGGAGGGCGTCGAGGAGCGCGGCGGGGTCGGCGGCGGCCACCATCGCGGCCAGCGGCACCAGCAGCAGCGCCACCGCGAGGGCGGCGGGGACGACCAGCGCCACCGGCACGCGCCCCAGCGGGTCGGCGGTCCGGGCGGTCATGGGAGCTCGAACCCGGCACGTCGCAGCGCCGCGCGACCGGAGGCGCCCGTCACCAGGTCGACCCACGCCCTGGCGAGGTCGGGGTCGGTGCTCTGGTCGAGCTCGCTGACCAGGTACGTCGTCTGCTCGCGCTCCGCGCCCGGGATCGTGACGGTCTCCACGTCCGCGCCCGCGGCGGCCGCGTCGGTCGCGTAGACCAGGGCGGCGTCCGCCTCGCCGGAGGTGACCTTGTCCAGCGCGGCCCGCACGTCGACCTCCAGGCTGGCCGGCTCGGCGTCCACCGCGTGATCCGCGAGCACGGCGGTGGCCACGCGCCCGCAGGGCGCCTCGTCGGCGCAGCGCACCCAGGTGGCGTGGGCCAGGTCGTCGAGGGACGTGACCCGGGCCGGGTTCCCCGGCGGGGTCACGATCACGAGCACGTTGCTGGCGAGGGGCCGGGGGTGGGCGGCCGCGCCGGCGGCGGTGGCGACCGCCATCGAGGCCTCGTCGGCGGTGGCGAGCACATCCCCCGGAGCGCCGTCGGCGGCCTGCTCGGCGAGATCGGTCGAGGAGCCGAAGGAGAGGGCGACGTCGACGCCGTGCTCCGCCTCGAACTCCGTCGCGAGGTCGCCGAAGACGTCGGTGAGGCTGGCGGCCGCGAGGATCCGGACGGTCTCCGGGGCGGCGCCGCACCCGGCGAGCGCGGGCAGCGTGGCGCCGAGCGCGAGCAGGGCGGCGAGCGTGCGCCGCGTGGGGCGACCGGCGCGGCGGCGAGGGCGGTGGGGCATCGGGTTCCTGTCGGCGTCAGCGCCGCTCGACGACGACGTTGGTGGACTTCACCGAGGCGATCGCCCGCACGCCCGGCTCGAGGCCGAGCTCGGTCGCGGCCTCGGCGCTCATCAGGGAGACGATCCGGTACGGGCCGCAGACCATCTCCACCTGCGCCATCACGGTGTCGCGGACGACCCGGGTGACGATCCCGGACATCCGGTTGCGGGCGCTGACGCTCGCCGCGCGGGTCCGGTCGCGCTCGTCCTCGTCGGCGCGGGAGGCGGCGAAGGCGGCCAGCTCGCTGCCCGCGATGGTGGGTCGCCCGTCGCCGGCGATGCTCGGCAGGCGACCGTCGTCGATCCAGCGGCGCACCGTGTCGGCGCTGACGCCCAGCACCTCGGCGGCCTCGGGGACCCGGTACACGGTCATGGCGGCCACTGTTCCGCATCTGCGGCCATCTGTCACCGGAGCCGGGCCGCATCTGCGGCAGAAGGCGACAGATCTGGCCGCTGATGCGGCTCTTTGGTCCCACCTGCGGGCGTCGGGGACAATGGCGGTGATGAGCACCGAGACCACCCCGACCCCGCAGGCCTCCGGCAAGGCCGGCCGCTACCAGCGCTCCACCTCGGGGCTGGTCGTCTCCCTCGTGGTGACGGTGCTCGCCCTCGGCGGCCTGCTCGGGTTCATGGGCCTGTTCCGCGAGAGCCCCGAGTACGAGCCCCAGTCCATCGACTACCTCGGCTCGGTGGCGGCCGCCCAGGGCGCCGGCGTCAAGCCGACGTACCCCGCGGAACTGCCCGCGGGGTGGACCGCGACCGGCGTGGACCTCGACGGCTCCGACACCGATGCCTTCGGCCTGAACCTGCTCACCGACGAGGGGCAGTTCGTCGGGATCCGCCAGGCGGACGACTCCCCGGGATCGCTGGTCCGCGCCTGGGTCGACGAGGAGCCGGCCGAGGCCGACCCCTACCGAACGGACGCGGCCGACGCGGTCGCGGCGGAGTGGGACGGCTACGCCGACGACGGCGGTGACACCGGCTACGTGGCCGAGATCGGCAAGGTCAGCGTGCTGGTCTACGGCTCGGCCCCCGCAGCGGACCTGCAGGAGGTCGTCGACCTGCTGACCCGTGAGCCCGTCGAGGGCTGACCGGACGAGGCTCAGGTCGGCGCGGGATCAGTCCGCGTCGGGGGCGTCCTCGCTCGCCGCGTCGCCGGCGATCACCAGGTCCAGGCGCTCCCGGGCGCCGTCCAGCCAGGTCTGGCAGATCGTGGCCAGCCGCTCGCCGCGCTCCCACAGCGCCAGCGACTCCTCCAGCGTGGTGCCGCCGCTCTCCAGTGCCGCGACCACCTCGACGAGCTCGGCCCGGGCCGCCTCGTAGGAGAGCTCGGCCTCTTCACTGCTGCTCATCGGGTTCCTCGTTTCCGCTGCCGCCCTCGGGGCTGATCTCGCTGGTGATGTCCGTGGTCGTGACGTGGATGCGGCCGTCGGCCACGCGGACGCTCATGGTCGCCCCCGGCGCCAGGCCGGCGACGCTGGTGACCACGTGCCCCTCGGCGTCCTGGAGGACGGCGTAGCCGCGCTGGAGCGTTGCCAGCGGGGAGAGCGCGCGGGCCCGCGCCCGGTGGTGGCCGACGTCGTCGGCGGCACGGTCCAGCCGGTGGCCCAGGGTGCGTCGCATCCGGTCGCGGTAGCCGACCAGCTCCGCGGAGCGTGCGTCGAGCAGCACCCGCGGGTCCGCCATCGCCGGCCGCGAGCGCAGGCCGTCGAGCCGGGTCTGCTCGTGGGCGATCCAGCCCGCCAGCGCGCGCCGCAGCCGCGCGCGGGCGTGGTCCAGCCCGGCGACCTCGGTCGCCATGTCCGGCACGACCAGCTTGGCGGCGTCGGTCGGGGTGGAGGCGCGCACGTCGGCGACCAGGTCCAGGTGCGGGGTGTCGGGCTCGTGGCCGATCGCGGAGACCACCGGGGTGCGCACCGCCGCGACCACCCGGATCAGCCCCTCGTCCGAGAACGGCAGCAGGTCCTCCACGGAGCCTCCGCCGCGGGCGACGACGATCACGTCGACCTCCGGGTGGGCGTCGAGGCGGCGTACCGCGTCGATCACCTCGGCCGCCGAGCGCGTCCCCTGCATGGCCGCGTACGCCGTCTCGAAGACCACGCCGGGCCAGCGGCGGGTGGCGTTCTCCACCACGTCCCGCTCGGCCGCGGAGCCGGGGGCGGTGACCAGGCCGACCCGCCGGGGCAGGAACGGCAGCGGGCGCTTCCGCTCGGCCGCGAACAGCCCCTCGGCGGCCAGCAGCTGCCGGCGGCGCTCGAGCCGCGCGAGCAGCTCGCCGACCCCGACCATCCGCAGCTCGCGGGCCTGCAGCGACAGCGTGCCGCGGTTGGCGTAGTACGACGGCTTGGCCTGGATCAGGATGCTCGCGCCGTCCTGCAGCGGCCCCTCCAGGCTGTCGATCAGGACGCGGGAGCAGGTCACCGTCACTGACACGTCGGCGACCGAGTCGCGCAGCGTCAGGAAGACGGTGGCCATCCCCGGGCGGCGACTGATCTGGGCGACCTGACCCTCGACCCAGACCACGCCGAGACGGTCGACCCAGCCGGCGATCGCGTTGGCGATCTGCCGGACCGGTGCCGGCTTCTCCGGTGAGGTCTCCATGGTCACGCCGCCGAACCTATGTGATGGCCCCGACGATGCGGACGCGACGCCCCGCTGCGCCGGTCGCGGTGTGCTCAGCGGCCGCCCGTCGCCGTAGGCTGCGGCGGTGCGGATCCGGATCGACCTCGCCTACGACGGCACCGACTTCAAGGGCTGGGCCAGCCAGCCCGCGCTCCGCACCGTCCAGGGCGAGCTGACGGCGGCGCTGCACACGGTGCTGAGGGTCCCGCCCGGCACCCTGCAGGTCACCTGCGCGGGGCGCACCGACTCCGGCGTGCACGCCCGGGGGCAGGTCGCCCACTGCGACCTGCCGCCCGAGGTGGTCGAGCGGCTGCCCGAGCGGCTGGAGTCGGTGACCCGCCGGCTCAACGGCGTGCTCGACCCGGACCTGCGGATCCATGCGATCCGACCGGCGCCCGAGGGCTTCGACGCCCGGTTCGCGGCGACCTGGCGGCGCTACGCCTACCGGATCGCCGACCGGCCGGAGCTGGTCGACCCGCTGCGCCGCCGCCACGTGCTGACCTGGCCGCGGGCGTTGGACCTGGACGCGATGAACGCCGCGGCCGAGGCGCTGCTCGGGCTCCACGACTTCGCCGCCTTCTGCAAGCAGCGCGAGGGGGCGACCACCATCCGCACCCTCCAGGAGCTGCGCTGGAGTCGCGACGCCGACGGGATCGCGGTGGGCCACGTGAAGGCCGACGCGTTCTGCCACTCGATGGTGCGGGCGCTGGTCGGCTGCCTGATCGCGGTCGGGGAGGGGCGCCGCGAGCCGTCGTGGGCCGGGGAGATCCTGTCCGGGCGGCGCCGCGACCCGCAGGTGGTCGTGGTGCACGCGCACGGGCTGACCCTGGAGGAGGTCGGCTACCCCGACGACGCCGACCTGGCGGACCGGGTGCTGCTCACCTCCGCCAAGCGCACCGAGGAGGAGACCCATGGCTGAGACCGAGGACCACTACTTCTCCGCGGACCCGGCGGCGCCGTTCGAGCGCGTCCCGGTCCGCGCCTCGGTCTGGGGCCTCGACCTGTCGCTGACCAGCGGGTCCGGGGTCTTCGCCCGCGGCCGCCTGGACGTCGGCACAGCGGTGCTCTTCCGCGAGACCGAGCCGCCGAACGGCGGGCGGATCCTCGACCTCGGCTGCGGGTACGGCGTGATCGGGCTGGCCTGCGCGCTCGCCGCCCCCGGCTCCACCGTCACGGGCGTCGACGTGAACCGCCGCGCGCTGCTGCTGGCGAACGAGAACGCGGCCGCCCTCGGCCTCGGCGGCCACTACGCCGCCGTCGAGCCCGACCAGGTGGACCCCGACGCCGTCTTCGACGAGATCTGGTCCAACCCGCCGATCCGGATCGGCAAGGAGGCGCTGCACGCGCTGCTGCTGACCTGGCTGCCGCGCCTGGTCCCCGGGGGCCGGGCGGTGATGGTGGTCGGCAAGAACCTCGGCGCGGACTCGCTGCAGCGCTGGCTCGTCGAGCAGGGCTACCCGACCGAACGGCTGGCCAGCGCGAAGGGGTTCCGGATCCTCGAGGTCCGCCGCCCCGCCGCCGACTGAGGCGCGGGGCCGCCCGCGGTCGAGCCTCGAGACCGGCGGCGCCGGGCGGCGTGGGTGGGGTGGTTTCGAGGCTCGCTTCGCTCGCACCTCAACCACCGGTGGCCGGGTCGCTCGCACCTCAACCACCGGTGGCCGGGTCGTTCGCACCTCAACCACCGGTGGCCGGGTCGTTCGCACCGTGACCACCGGTCGCCGGGACCTCTCGGGACCTTCGACGGTGCCGGTCGCCGCCGCGCCGACCTAGCGTGGAGAGCGAGCCGAAGGCCGGCCCAGGACAACGCTGTCGAAGGGAATCCCCATGCGCGCCATCGTCTTCGAGAAGTTCCAGTCCGACCCGGTGCTGACCGAGGTCGAGAAGCCGATACCCGGCCCCGGGGAGGTGCTGCTCAAGGTCGCGGGCGCCGGTGCCTGCCACTCCGACATCACCATCTTCCGCGTCTTCGACGCCGAGACCGCGCCGCCGCAGATGCCCCCGCCGTTCGTGCTCGGGCACGAGAACTCGGGGTGGGTCGAGGAGATCGGCGCGGGGGTGACCGGCGTCGAGGTCGGTGAGGCGTTCCTGGTCTACGGCCCGATCGGCTGCGGCCGGTGCCCGGCCTGTGCCCGCGGCCAGGACACCTACTGCGAGAACGCCGCGACCATGCCCTACCTGGCCAGCGGGTTGGGCCGCGACGGCGGGATGGCGGAGTACATGACCGTGCCGGCGCGCAACCTGGTGCCGCTCGGCGACGCCGACCCCGTCGCCGCTGCACCGCTCACGGACGCCGGCCTGACGCCGTACCACGCGATCAAGCAGGCGCTGCCGCAGCTGGCCGGCGGCGGGAAGCACGCCCTGGTGATCGGGCTCGGCGGGCTGGGCCAGATGGGCGTGCAGATCCTGACCGCCCTGACCGGCGCCACCGTGATCGCCACCGACATGCGCGAGGACGCGATGCGCCGCGCCGAGCAGGCGGGCGCGGTGACCGTTCCCGGCGGGGAGGGACAGGCCGAGCGGATCCGCGAGCTCACCGGCGGCAAGGGCGTGGACGCCGTCTTCGACTTCGTCGGCGCCGCGCCGACCATCGCCCTGGCGATGCAGACCGTGGCGATGCGCGGTCGGGTCACCGTGGTCGGGATCGCCGACGGCAGCTTCGAGTGGAGCTTCTTCGGGGTGCCCTACGAGGTCGAGCTGACCAGCACCTACTGGGGCACGCTCGAGGACCTGCACGAGGTCGTCGCGCTCTACCGGTCGGGCCGGATCACGCCCGAGGTCGAGGTCTACGCCCTGGACGACGCGCTGGAGGCCTACCGCCGGCTCGAGGCCGGCGAGCTGAGCGCCCGGGCCGTCGTCGCGCCCTGGGGGAGCTGACCCCTCCGCTGGTCGAGGCGCGGCGCCGGGGCGCCGAGCCTCGAAACCGAGGCGCGGGCGGCGGCGCGGTGGTTTCGAGGCTCGCTGCGCTCGCACCTCAACCACCGGTTGGCGCGGGCGGCGGCGCGGTGGTTTCGAGGCTCGCTGCGCTCGCACCTCAACCACCGGTTGGCGCGGGCGGCGGCGCGGTGGTTTCGAGGCTCGCTGCGCTCGCACCTCAACCACCGGTTGGCGCGGGCGGCGGCGCGGTGGTTTCGAGGCTCGCTGCGCTCGCACCTCAACCACCGGTTGGCGCGGGCGGCGGCGCGGTGGTTTCGAGGCTCGCTGCGCTCGCACCTCAACCACCGGTTGGCGCGGGCGGCGGCGCGGTGGTTTCGAGGCTCGCTGCGCTCGCACCTCAACCACCGGTTGGCGCGGGCGGCGGCGCGGTGGTTTCGAGGCTCGCTGCGCTCGCACCTCAACCACCGGCCGTCAGGGGGTGACGGCGGTCGCGCGGAGCAGCTGATCGGCGACCTCGTCGCCCGCCGGGAGGCGCTTCCACAGCACCCGGAGCACGTCGGCGGCCGGGCCGGCCACCACGCCGTACGGCTCGCCCTCGCCGAGGTCGACGGTCTCGTCCACGTCGGGGGCGATCAGGCGCAGGGTGCCGGGCATCGGCTCGGTCCGGCCGAGGCGCACCTGGCGCGGGTAGAACATCGTGGCCACCTCGGCGACGCCGTCCCAGGCCAGCGCCGGGTCGATCCGCCACTCGGCACCGCGGCCCTGGGAGGCCAGCGCGTCGTAGAGGTGGAGCGTGGTCTCGTGGACCTGCCGGCGGAACCAGAACGACGCGGTGTGCTCGGGGCCGAAGGTCCACGCGGGGTCGTGCGCACCGGTGGTCCGCAGCACCGTCAGCAGTCGCTCCGCCGCCTCCCGGTACGCCGGCACCAGCGCCTCGCGGTCGAGCGCGACCGGGGGCGCGGTGCCCTTCGGGTCGCCCTCGGTGATCGCGTGCGCGGCCCAGAGGTGGACGCCGCGCAGGTGGTCGGCGAGGTCGGCCAGCGTCCAGTCGGGGCACGCCGGGACTCCTGCGTCGAGGTCGCCGTCGGCCAGGACGGCCGCGAACTCCGAGGTCGCACTGGCCAGCAGGTCGGTCCACTCCCGGGCATCCAGCATGGGCCCGATCCTGGCACTGCCGCGCCGCGATCGCACCGCCGGGGAATCCAGGTGCCGTCACCCGGGGTGCCCTGCGAGAATCGATGACCGTGGGTCACGTGGAGGTTGCCGGTGTGCGCTACGAGCTGCCCGACGGGCGGGTGCTGCTCGACGACGTCTCGTTCCGCGTCGGCGACGGCCAGAAGGTGGCCCTGGTCGGGGCCAACGGCGCCGGCAAGACGACGCTGCTGCGCCTGGTCACCGGCGAGCTGACCCCGCATGCGGGCTCCGTGGTCCGCAGCGGCGGCCTCGGGGTGATGCGGCAGATGGTGGACCGGGTGCCCGGCCGCGACGGCCACCCGCCGACCGTGGCCGACCTGCTGCTCGACCTGGCCCCGGAGCCGGTACGACGGGCGGCGGCCGAGGTCGACCGCTACGAGCGGCTGCTGATGGACGCCGACGACGAGGCCACCCAGCTCGGGTACGCCGCCGCGCTGGCCGACTACGGCGACGCCGGCGGCTACGACGTCGAGGTGGTCTGGGACGTCTGCACCGTGCGTGCCCTCGGCATCCCGTTCGACCGCGCCCGCCACCGCGAGCTGCGCACGCTCTCGGGGGGTGAGCAGAAGCGGGTGGTGCTGGAGTACCTGCTGGCCGGCCCCGACCAGGTCCTGCTCCTCGACGAGCCGGACAACTTCCTCGACGTGCCGGGCAAGATCTGGCTGGAGCGGCGGATCGCCGCGTCGGAGAAGACGATCCTCTTCATCAGCCACGACCGCGAGCTGCTGGCCAACGCCGCGACCCGGGTGGTCACCGTCGAGCTGGGCGCCGGCGGTGGCGGCAACACCGTCTGGACGCACCCGGGCGGCTTCGCGTCGTACCACGAGGCGCGCAAGGACCGGTTCGCGCGCTTCGCCGAGCTGCGGCGCCGCTGGGACGAGGAGCACGCCAAGCTCAAGGCGCTGGTCCTGATGTACAAGCAGAAGGCGGCGTACAACGACGGACTGGCCTCGCAGTACCAGGCCGCGCAGACCCGGCTGCGGAAGTTCGAGGAGGCCGGCCCGCCGACGGAGCAGCCGCGCGAGCAGCAGGTCACGATGCGGCTGAAGGGCGGCCGCACCGGCAAGCGCGCGGTGGTCTGCGAGGGCCTGGAGCTGACCGGGCTGATGCGGCCGTTCGACCTCGAGGTCTGGTACGGCGAGCGGCTGGCCGTGCTCGGCTCCAACGGCTCGGGCAAGTCCCACTTCCTGCGGCTGCTGGCCGCCGGCGGCAGCGACCCCGACGTCGACCACCGCCCGGTCGGCGACGTGGAGGTCGCCCCGGTCGAGCACCGCGGACGGGCCCGCCTCGGCGCCCGGGTCCGGCCGGGCTGGTTCGTGCAGACCCACGAGCATCCCGAGCTGGTCGGACGCACCCTGCTGGAGATCCTGCACCGCGGCGACGGCCACCCGGGCGGGCGGCAGGGGATGGGGCGCGAGCAGGCCGCGCGGGTGCTGGACCGCTACGAGCTGGCCTCCTCCGGCGAGCAGCGGTTCGAGTCGCTCAGCGGCGGCCAGCAGGCCCGGTTCCAGATCCTGATGCTGGAGCTGTCGGGCGCCACGCTGCTGTTGCTCGACGAGCCCACCGACAACCTCGACGTGCAGTCCGCCGAGGCGCTGGAGGACGCCCTGGAGGCGTTCGCCGGCACGGTCGTCGCGGTCACCCACGACCGCTGGTTCGCCCGCGGCTTCGACCGGTTCGCGGTCTTCGGCTCCGACGGCACGGTCTACGAGTCCGACGAGCCGGTGTGGGACGAGACCCGGGTGAAGCGCGCCCGGTGACCGAGCTGACGATCCGTCCCGTCGACGTCGACAGCGACGCCGACCTCGCGACCTGGACGGCGGTGGTCAACGCCGTCGACCTCTTCGAGCGCGGCGAGCATGCCACCCCGTGGGCGCTGCAGGAGGTCACCGCCGACCTGCGGGCGGTCCGCAAGGACCGCCGGATGGACGCCCACCTCGCCCTCCTCGACGGCGAGCCGGTGGCGGCCGGGCTGGTCGAGCTGCCGCTGCTGGACAACCTCTCGGCGGCCGAGATCGGGGTCTGGGTGCTCCCCGAGCACCGCCGGCGCGGCCACGGCAGTGCCCTGCTCGCCGTCCTCGAGGCGGCCGCCCTGGCGCACGGTCGGACCCGGTACGACGCGTTCACCGACTGGGCCTACGCCGGCCCCGAGGACGGCGCCGGCGTGCCGGGGGTGGAGTTCGGGCGGCGCCACGGCTACGCGTTCGGGCTCGGCAACATCCAGCGCGAGGCACGGCTCCCGGTCGACGCGGACCTGCTGGACCGGCTCGCGGCCGGGGCCGCGCCGCACGCCGCGGCGTACACGCTGCGCTCGATCGTCGGACGCTTCCCCGACGGGCCCGGCGACGAGGAGCTGCTGGTCGGCTACCTGTCGCTCGCGGCGCGGCTGTTCACGGAGGCGCCCTCGGGGGACCTGGAGGTCGAGGACGAGGCGGTCGACCTCGAGGCCTTCCGCGCCTCGGAGGAGGTGCTCGCCGCCCAGGGGCGGACGGCGGTGCGCACGCTGGCGGTCGCCGGTGACGGCGAGGTGGCCGCCTACACCGACCTGGTGGTGCCGAGCGCCGACACCTCGGCCGTCTTCCAGTGGGGGACGCTGGTCGACCCGCGCCACCGGGGCAGCCGCCTGGGCCTGGCGGTCAAGGTCGCCAACCTGATCGCCCTCCAGGAGCGCCCCGACCTCGGCGGGGGATTCGCCGGCCGCCGCCTGGTGACGTGGAACGCCGAGGTCAACACGCACATGATCGCCATCAACGAGGTGTTCGGCTTCGTGCCGGTCGCCCGCGGCGGCGAGCTGCAGAAGAAGGTGTCCGGGGCGCCGTGAGACGGCGCGCGGTCCGGCACCGGTCGATCTTCCCGGACGGGGATTGGAGGACAACCGTTCCGGGTACCAGGGCGTCGTCATGATGATGCAGAGGACCTTCCCGGAGGAGTCGGCGATGAGCGGTGCGGGCGGTGCCGGACGACGTGGCAAGCACGCGGGCCACGCGGTGGCGGTGCGCCATGACGGCCGGACGACCCCCGGTTCACGACGGCACCGCCGGGAGCCGAGCGCGGTCGGGATCCTCGGCCGCTGGAAGGTGCGCCTCGCCCGGCTCTGACAGCGTTCCTGACCGCCGGGTCCGCCCTCGCGTAGCGGCGCCCCGGCGCGCCAGGGGTATTGCCCCCTGTGGCGCAGGGGTGGCAATCTCACCCGAGTGACCATTGGTGCAGGTCGGCCGGAGCCTGACGCTGCAGATCCCGCCGAGGACCACGGGTTCTTCGGACATCCGAGGGCGCTGGCGAACCTCTTCGGCGTCGAGATGTGGGAGCGGTTCAGCTTCTACGGCATGCAGGGCATCCTGCTGATCTACCTGTACTACTCCGCCGCCGAGGGCGGCCTCGGCATCGACAAGGCCACCGCCACCGGCATCGTCGGCGCCTACGGCGGCATGGTCTACCTGGCGACCATCCTCGGCGCCTGGATGGCCGACCGGCTGATCGGCTCCGAGCGGACGCTCTTCTACGCCGCGATCCTGGTGATGAGCGGTCACATCGCGCTCGCGGTGATCCCCGCGCTCGCCGGCGTCGGCGTCGGCCTGGTGCTGATCGCGCTCGGCAGCGGCGGCGTCAAGGCCAACGCGACCTCCCTGGTCGGCTCGCTCTACTCCGAGCACGACGAGCGGCGCGACGGCGGGTTCTCGCTGTTCTACATGGGCATCAACCTGGGCGCCTTCCTCGGCCCGCTGCTGACCGGGTGGCTGCAGAAGAACGAGGGCTTCCACTGGGGCTTCGGCGCCGCGGCGGTCGGCATGGCCTTCGGTCTCACCCAGTACGCGCTGGGCCGCAAGCGGCTGCCCGAGAGCACCCACCACGTGCCCAACCCGCTCAGCCCCGCCGAGCGGGTCCGGTACGGCGCGATGGGGCTGGGCGCCCTGGTCCTGGTCGTCGCGCTGGTGGCCGTCGGCTGGATCGACACCGACAACCTCTCCGACTGGGTCGTGGGGATCACCCTGGTCGCCGCGATCGGCTACTTCGCGCTCCTGCTGACCAGCGCCCACGTGACCGCCGTCGAGCGCAGCCGGGTCTGGTCGTTCGTCCCGCTCTTCGTCATCAACGCCGTCTTCTGGTCGCTCTACCAGCAGCAGTTCACGGTGGTCACGATCTACTCCGACGAGCGGCTCAACCGGACCATCTTCGGCTGGGAGATGCCGGTCTCCTGGGTGAACTCGATCAACCCGGTCTTCATCATCCTGCTGGCGCCGGTCTTCGCCGCGGTGTGGACCCAGCTCGGGCCGCGCCAGCCGTCCACGCCCGTGAAGTTCGGCATCGGCACCGTGATCATGGGCTGCGCGTTCCTGCTGTTCCTGCCGATGCCCTCCGGCGTGAACACCGTCCCGCTGATCGCGCTGGTGATCATCCTGCTGGTCTTCACGATCGCCGAGCTGTTCATCTCCCCGTCCGGCCTGTCGTTGTCGACCAAGCTCGCGCCCGCGCAGTTCAAGACGCAGATGGTGGCCATCTACTTCCTCTCGGTCGCGCTCGGCACAGCGATGTCGGGCACGCTCGCCGAGTACTACGACCCCGACGACGAGACCGGCTACTTCCTCGCCATCGGGCTGGTCGCGATCGCCGCCGGCACCCTGCTGCTGCTGTTCACCAAGCCGATCCGGCGGCTGATGGCCGGCGTGCACTGACGGGACGGCCTACGCCGCTCGCCCTGGTCGTCCCGGATGGCGGCACGTGGCGTGTGGAGACCATCGCGTCGTGCGACGGCCTGGCCCCCTGACATCGGAGGCCCTGGCCGCCCGCGAGCTCGCGCCACCGTCCGCGGCGCGAGCCGGCCTCACTGCGTGGTGGTCATCCCCATCCGGGCCAGCACCGCGTTCTCGAGCAGCTGCACCAGGTTGTAGACGATCAGCGTGCCGAACGTGATCAGCGCGATCGCGGACCACAGCTCGTCGTACTGGATCGAGGAGGTGAACCGCGGGATCGCGCCGCCGACGCCCTTGCCGGTGGAGAGCCACTCGGCGAGCATCGCGCCGGTGACCGCGCCGGGCACGGAGACCCGGGCTGCGGCGAAGATCGACGGCAGCGCCCCGGGGACCGCCACCTTCAGCAGGGACGCCCAGTCCGAGCCGCCGTAGACGTGGACCAGGTCGATGCTGTCGGGGTTGGCCCGGCTCAGGCCGAACAGCACCGAGGCGAGCGCGGGGAAGAGCACCACGATGCTGCCGATCACCGCCACGGACGAGACCGTGCCGCGCCCTGTGATGAGCAGGAGCGCCGGCGCGATCGCCACCAGCGGCACGCTGCGCAGGAAGAGCGCGAACGGCATCACGCCGGCCTCGACGGTCTTCGAGAGCGTGAACAGCAGGGCGAGCACGATGGCGATCGTCATCCCGGCCGCGAAGCCGATCAGGGCGTCGATGGCGGTCTGGCCGACCAGCGGCAGCAGCGCGGCGCGGTGCGCCGCGGCGGTGTCGTCGGCGTCGGCTCCCGGCTGGTCGACGAAGAGGAAGTTCCAGACGTCGGCGGGACCCTTCGCGGTGAACGACGAGACGTCCACGACGGCGAGCAGCAGCTGCCAGCCGAGCAGCACCACCACGATGGTGACGACGGCGCCGAAGAGGGCGTCGCCGAGCGCGCGGAGCAGGGCCGCACGGCGCTCGCGGCGCAGCCGGCGAGCGCGGTCCTTCCCGGTCGGCGCTGCGGGCGGGGCGGTGGTCGTGGCGGCGGTCATCGCGTCCTCCCGGAGACCCAGGGCGTGACCACGCGGGCCACCAGGCCGAGCAGGCCGTAGCCGATGAGCGCGACCAGTGCGCTGAGCAGGAACAGCGCCCAGAGGCGCTCGGAGTCGAGCACCTGCTGGAACTTGATCAGCTGGGTGCCGACGCTCACGTCGATCTTGCCCATGTACTCGCCGAGCACCGCGCCGAGCAGTGCCGTCGGCACCGCGATCTGCAACGCGTTGAGGATGGCCGGCAGGGCGGCCACGAGGCGCACCTTCCGCAGCTGGGTGACCCGGCCGCCGCCGTAGACCGAGATCAGGTCGAGGCTGGCCCTGTCGGCGGAGCGGAATCCGAGCAGCGCCCCGACCACGGTCGTGAAGAAGCAGCAGAGGGCCGCCAGGAAGACGGCGGTGGAGGAGCGTCCGCCCGGCTCGTCGGCGCCGCCGAGGACGATGATCGCGATGCCGCCGACGGCGACGATCGGCAGGCAGTAGGTGACCACCGCGATCTGCACGATCACCCGCTCCAGCCAGGGCGCCACGAGTACCAGCGAGGCGAGCAGGAGAGCCAGGCCGTTGCCCCACAGGAAGCCCACCAGCGCCTCGGAGATGGTGACCTGGAAGATGTTCCAGTACGGCGCGAAGCCGTCCGAGGCCATCGTGGAGAGCACCGCCCACGGGGTGGGCAGGGGCGTGTAGGTGGTGCCCGGCTCGGGCCGGAACACCAGGACGGCGAGCAGCCACCAGGCGCCGAGCACCACGGCCAGGCCGATCAGCCCGGCCAGCCACCGTGGCACCCCGCGGGCGCGGTCCGCGCCGGCCACGCTCAGGCCTCGGCCTCGGCGCGGCCGTCGGCGCCGAAGAGCAGCTCGGAGGCCTGGTCGACCAGGGCGTGGAACTCGGGGGTGCGCATCATCTCCGGTGTGCGCGGGCGCGGCAGCGTCACGTCGATGACGGCCTTGATCCGCCCCGGACGCGGCGACATCACCGCGACCTTGTCGGCCAGGAAGATCGCCTCCGAGATGCCGTGGGTGACCAGGAGCGTGGTCGCCGGCTTCTCGGTCCAGATCCGCAGCAGCTCCAGGTTGAGGTTCTGCCGGGTCATGTCGTCCAGCGCGCCGAACGGCTCGTCGAGCAGCAGCACCGAGGGCTTCAGGGCCAGTGCGCGGGCGATGGAGACGCGCTGGCGCATGCCGCCGGAGAGCTGAGCCGGCCGGGCGTCCTCGAAGCCGGTGAGGCCCACGAGCTCGATCAGCTCGGCGATGTAGTCCTTGTCGACGCTGCGGCCGGCCACCTCGAACGGCAGCCGGATGTTCTTGCGGACCGTGCGCCACGGCAGCAGCGCGTGGTCCTGGAAGGCGATGCCGAGCTCGCCGCCGCGTCGCAGCTCGCGCGGGGTCTTGCCGTCGACCAGCGCGGTGCCGCCGCTCGGCGACTCCAGGCCGGCCAGGATGCGCAGGATCGTGGACTTCCCGCAGCCCGACGGGCCGAGCAGCGCCAGGAACGAGCCCTGCTCGGTGTGCAGGTGGGCGTCCTCGAGGGCGACCGTGGTGCGCCCGCGGCTGCGGAAGGTCTTGGTGAGGTCGTCGATACCGATGCCGGTGCCCATGTGGGCACCGGCACCGGTGGCGTTGTCGAGAGTCATGAAGTGGTCGACGTTTCTCCGATGGGGAGTGGTCGGGCGTGGCTCAGGACAGGTAGTCCACGAGGTCGGGGTTCTCCGCGTAGATCTCCTCGAGGATCGAGGTGTCGAACAGGGCGTCGACGTCGACCTCCCAGCCGGCGGCGGCCAGCGACTCGACGGTCTGCGCCTTGAGCTCGTCGGAGATCGTGAACAGGCCGTTGGCCTCGGTCTCCTCGGTGGAGATGAGCTCCTTCTGCGCCTCCAGGCTGTCAGCGGTGGTGGCCGGCAGCGGGCCGAAGTTGGCGTTCAGGTCGCCGGCGTCGGCGCCCGCGTTGTAGAACTTCTCGACCAGCGAGACCGTGTCCGCGGTCGGCTCGGTGAAGACGTCGGACCAGCCCTGGATCTCGGCGGTCAGGAACGCCTTCAGCAGGTCGCGGTTCTCGGCCAGGAACTGGTCGGTGACGGAGAAGGTCTCGGCGACGTAGGGCACGCCGTTCTCGGCGTACGCGAGGTTGGTGACCGGCTGCTCGGCGCCGACCGTGATCGCCTCGTTGGTCAGGTAGGCCATGAAGCCGTCGACCTCGCCCTTGATCAGCGGGGTCGGGTCGAACTCGACCGGAACCACGGTCAGGTCGTCGCGGTCGATGCCGTTGGCGTTGAGCAGCGCGTTGAAGACGTTCTCGTTGGAGGCCTGGACGCCGATCTTCTTGCCGACCAGGTCCGCGGGCGTGCTGATGTCCGCGCCGTCCTTGAGGGAGAGGATCGTGAACGGGTTCTTCTGGAACGTGGCGCCGATGATCTTCAGCGGGGCGTCCTGCTCGGCGATGGCCGCGCCGATCGAGGCGGCGTCGCTCAGCGCCACGTCGACGGTGCCCTCGATCAGCTCGGCGACGCCGGTGCTCGGCCCGGCGATGGCCGTGACGTCGGTGATGCCGGCCTCGTCGTAGTAGCCCTTCTCGGTGGCGTAGAACTCGCCGGCGAACTCCTCGTTCTTGATCCAGGAGTACTGGACGGTGATCGAGGCGTCCGAGACGCCCTCGCCGTCGCTGCCGCTGCCGCTGGGCTCGTCGTCGGAGCCGCAGGCGGCCAGCGTGGCCGCGGACAGCAGCGTGGCGATGGTCAGGGCCGCGGCGCGGCGGGCGCGACGGGCGGGACGGTGGGCGAGCGACATCGAGTTTCTTCTCCTGGCTGGGGCGTACTGGACCCGAGAGCAGCAGGCGCTGCTGCGCCGCGACGCTAGGAGTCGCCGATTTCGCGCCTCGATGCTGCTTGTTACGGCAGTGTTAATTCGATCCCGGGAGGGTGTGACGGTCGTCTCGCACCGGTCAGTAGTGGGTGCGCCCGTCGTGTGCGAGCCACGCCTCGAACGGGCTGGTCGAGTCCTGGGTACGCCGCTGCTCGACCGCCATGCCCCACTCGGCCCTCGGCTTGCGCAGCTCGGCGTAGAACGCTCGGTCGTCGAAGCCGCCCGCCGCCGCGTCGTCGCGGTCCGCGGAGTAGACCACTCGGTCGATCCGCGCCCACATCGAGGCGGCGAGGCACAGCGGGCACGGCTCGCAGGAGGTGTAGAGCGTGGTGCCGGCCAGCGAGAAGTCGCCGATCTCGCGGCAGGCGGCGCGCATCGCCATCACCTCGGCGTGCGCGGTCGGATCCAGGTCGCGGGTGACGCGGTTCTGGCCGCGCCCCAGCACGACGCCGGCCCGGACGATCACCGCCCCGAACGGGCCACCTCCCTCGGCCACGTTGGCCCGGGCCGCGGCGACGGCCTCGGCCAGCCAGTGCTCGTCGCGGGGTTCCTCGGTCGACGTCATCGGTGCCTCCTCGATCCTCAACGCTCGCCGGCGCGCCGCCGCGCACGGTCGGCCCACCGGTCCAGCCGGTCCTTGCGCATCCCGATCACCCAGCGCCGTCGCGGGTGCTCGGTCGCGGTCCAGAGCATGCCGGTCGCGGGCCACCACGTCAGGTCTTCCGGACCGGCCGGCACCGCGCCGCGCCGGCCCACCAGGTCGCCGGGCCGCCCCACGTGGACCGTGCCGCGGGTGCGATGGCCCTCCGACGTGGTCACGTAGTGCACGCCGTCGGCGACCGCGACGCCCTGCATCCGGGCGGTGCCGCGGTCGTCGGGGACGGCGTGGAAGCCGTCGGGGCTCGGCGGCAGCAGGCCGGTGGCGTCGTCGGCGGGGAAGCGGGCGAGCCGGTGGGAGTGCCCCTTGCGGCCGTACTCGCCGACCACCAGGGCCGGCTCGGGGTCGGACCGGTCCAGGGAGAGGAACGAGTAGCGCAGCGGCTCGGTGCCCTCGGCGTACCCGGCCCGGAACGCGTGCCGCACCGGGAGGACGTAGCGGTGGCCCGCGGGGTGCAGACCGAGCAGCTGCCGGTCCGCGGACGCGTCCGTCGGCTCCGGCAGTCGCAGCACGTCGTCCACGCACGCCGAGAGGAAGCCGCGCCTGGTCGCCGCGACGTGCAGGTGCCGCCCGTGCCAGACCAGCCCGCCGGCGTGCACCCGCAGCGGTCGCAGTCGCGGCTCGCCGTCCTCGACGACCGGCTCGGCGAGCAGCACGTGCTGGTAGCGCCGCCGGTCCGGGTCCAGCACGGTGAACCGGGAGCCCGCCTCGCCCTTGTGGTACCAGGCGACCAGCAGCAGCCCGGTCGTGGTGCCGGTGCGCCCGGAGTGGGTCACCCCCTGCGGGTACCAGTGCGGGTCCCGGCGGTCCGCGGCCTCCCAGGTCAGCGCCACGTCCACGGCCCCGCCCAGGAGTCGCGGATGCGGGGCGAGGGTGCGCCGCGCGCGTCGCGACAGGTCGCCCAGCAGGCCGTCGATGCCGACCCGGGCAGCGCCCGCCGCGGTCGCCGCCGCGACGGCGGCGTCCACGTCGTACGGGCTCGGCTCGGCGCGTGCGAGATGGACGCGCTGCGTCGGGACACTGGGTGGCGCGGGTGGCACGCCGTCAACCTAGTCCTCCCGCCGCCGCTGGGTGTTCGACCGCGCCGTGGGCGATGATGGAGGCGTGCGCGGGATCTTCTTCGACGAGGACGAGGCCAGGCTGGCCGCCCTCTCCCTGGTCAGGGGCGGCTTCGCCGCGGAGGTGACGCGCGAGCGCCTCTCGGGCGAGGACGACGACGAGGGCCACCCGTGGGCGGTGACCACCGACGCCCCCGAGATCGTCCTGGAGATGCTGGTCGAGACCTACGACGGCTGGCTGGACCTCGACGGGCCCACGGAGGCGCCCGAGCCCAGTCGCCCCGACCCGCTGCCGCTGCCCGACGAGCCGAAGCGGATCAAGCGCCGGCCCGTCTGAGGCGCGCCGGGGTTTCGAGGCTCGGCGCCGGGGCGCCTCGCACCTCAACCACCGGCACGCCCGCGCGCTCACTACCCTGGACGACATGAGCTCCTCGCCCTCGCTGCGGCTGCTGCTGGTCCACGCCCACCCCGACGACGAGTCGATCGGCCAGGGCGCCACGATGGCCAAGTACGTCGCGGAGGGCCGCGGCGTCACGCTCGTCACCTGCACCGCGGGCGAGATGGGCGAGATCCTGGTGCCCGAGCTGGAGCACCTGGCCGCCGACCGGACGGACGGGCTGGGCGAGCACCGCAAGGGCGAGCTGGCCGACGCGATGGCCGCGCTGGGGGTCACCGACCACCGGTTCCTCGGCGGCTTCGGCACCTACCGCGACTCGGGGATGAAGTGGCACGAGGACGGTCACGCCGTCGCCGCCGACGACATCCACGCCAACGCCTTCTGGCACGCCGACCTGACCGAGGCCGCCACCCGCCTGGTCGAGGTGATCCGCGAGGTGCGGCCGCAGGTGCTGGTCACCTACGACGAGTTCGGCGGCTACGGCCACCCCGACCACATCCAGGCGCATCGGGTGGCCATGTACGGCGCCGTGCTGGCCGCCGCGCCGTCGTACCGGCGTGACCTGGGGGAGGCGTGGGACATCCCGAAGATCTACTGGGGCGCCATCGCCGAGAGCCGGATCCGCGAGGGGCTGCGGCGGCTGCGGGCGGCCGGCGACACCACCACCTTCGAGGGCATGGACCCCGACGGCCCGCTGCCGCCGATGTTCCGCCCCGACGAGGACATCAGCGCCGAGGTGGACGGCAGCGCCTACCTGTCGCGCAAGATGGACGCCCTGCGCGCCCACGCCACCCAGATCACCACCGACGGACCGTTCTTCGCGCTCTCCAACAACGTCGGCAGCCAGGCCTTCGGGATGGAGCAGTTCCGCCTCGTCAAGGGCGTCCCGGGCCCGGTGGGTGAGAACGGCTGGGAGGACGACCTCTTCGCCGGCATCGAGCCGTCCTGACCGACGCCGTGCGCATCCTCCTCGCGCTGGGCGCCCTCCTGCTCGGCGTGGGCGTCGCCGTCTGCACGGTGCTGCTCCACTCCTACTGGTGGGGGATGGCGCTGGGGCTGGCCGCCACCGCGGCGACCCTGGTCGCGCTCCCCGGCGGCTGGGGCAGGGCGCCGTTCGGGGCGGCCTGGGCGGTGGTCACCTTCGTGCTCAGCATGTCCCGGGCGGAGGGCGACTTCCTGGTCTCGGGCGATCTCAGCGGCTACCTGCTGCTGGCGGCCGTGCCCGCGGTGCTCGTCGCCGGCCTGGTCGGCCTGCGGCGCCGTCAGGACCCCGCGGCGCAGGACGGTGTCGGTCCGCCATTGGCCCGTCCCTAGGATGACGCCGTGACTTTCTGGGACCAGGACAGCAGCCCGGGGCGCTCCGAGCGCCCGGGCGGTCGCCTCGTGATCGTGCTGCTGCTGGTCCTGGTCCTGCTCGCCGCCGGGGGCTACGCCGCCGCGCACGAGGTCGCCGGCGACCGGGTCCCGCGCGGCGCCTCCATCTCCGGCGTCGACGTGGGCGGGATGGAGCGCGCCGACGCGATCGCCGAGCTGGAGTCGGCCTTCGGCGCGCGCGGCGAGGGGTCGATCGAGCTGTCGGTGACCCGCGGTGGCATCGACCCCGGCGACCGCACCGCCTCGGTCACGCCGGCCGACCTCGGGCTCTCGGTCGACTACGAGGCCTCCGTCGACGCCGCCGGCGCCGAGGAGAGCTGGGCCCCGGCGCGGCAGTGGGACTACTTCACCGGCGGCGGCGACGTCGACGCGGTGGTGACGATCGACGAGGCGCTGCTCGACGAGACGCTGGCCGAGCTCTCCGAGGGGCTCGGCATCCCGCCGCGCGACGGCGGCATCCGCTTCACCCGCAAGGGCGTCACGGTGATCGACCCGGTGCCCGGAGACGCCGTCGACACCGATGCCGCCCGCGACGCGATCGTGGCGGCGTACCTGGAGGGGCAGGACCGGGTGGAGCTCGAGGTCACCGCCGCGCAGCCGGAGATCGACGACGCCGACGTGCAGCAGGCGCTCGACGAGTTCGCCAACCCGGCCATGTCCTCGCCCGTCACGCTGGTCTTCGGAGAGTCCGACGTCAGGCTGCGGCCCGCCCAGTACGCCTCCGCGCTGTCGATGGTCAACGAGGGCGGTGTCCTGGTGCCCGAGGTCGACCAGGAGCGTCTGACTCGGCTCGTGAAGAGCGCCACCACCTCCGGCGAGCCGGTCGACGCCTCGGTCCGGCTGGTCGACGGGAAGCCGAGGGTCGTGCCGGCCAAGCCCGGCGTCAGCTTCGAACCGGCCGACGTCACCGGCGTCTTCCTCGGCCTGCTCACCGCGCCCGAGGGTGAGCGCAGCGGCAAGGTGAAGGCCACGGTGGTCGACGCCGACTTCACCACCGCGGACGCCCGCGCGCTCGGCATCAAGCGCAAGGTCTCGGAGTTCACGACCTACTACCCCTACGCGGAGTACCGCAACGTCAACATCGGCCGGGCCGCCGAGCTGGTCGACGGCACGGTGCTCAAGCCGGGGGAGACCTTCTCGCTCAACGACACCGTCGGCGAGCGCACGGCCGAGAACGGCTTCACGATCGGCTACATCATCTCCAACGGCATCCTGAAGAAGGACTACGGCGGCGGCGTCTCGCAGATGGCGACCACGCTCTTCAACGCGATGTTCTTCGCCGGCCTCGAGGACGTCGAGCACAAGCCGCACTCGTTCTACATCGACCGCTACCCGGTGGGCCGCGAGGCGACGGTGGCCTGGCCGACGGTCGACCTGCGGTTCCGCAACGACACCGACTACGGCGTGCTGATCCACGCCACCGTGAAGCCCGGCACCTACTCCAGCCAGGGTGTGGTCACGGTGCAGATGTACTCGACGAAGGTCTGGGACATCGAGTCCACCACCTCCGACCGCTACGCCTACGTCGAGCCCGCGACCCGGATCCTGGACACGCCCGACTGCGAGCCGTTCACCGGCTACGCCGGCTTCCAGGTGGACGTCACCCGCACCTTCCGCCGGGCCGGCGAGTCCGCGGTCGACCACACCGAGACGTTCCACACCGTCTACACGCCGGCCGACACAGTGCGCTGCGAGCAGCCGGAGCCGGAGAAGCCGAGGCAAAAGCAGGACCGCGGGCAGGACTGACCCGGCGCCGGCGGCGGTGGTTTCGAGGCTCGCTCCGCTCGCACCTCAACCACCGGCTGGGCTCGCTCCGCTCGCACCTCAACCACCGGCTGGGCTCGCTCCGCTCGCACCTCAACCACCGGCTGGGCTCGCTCCGCTCGCACCTCAACCACCGGCTGGGCTCGCTCCGCTCGCACCTCAACCACCGGCTGGGCTCGCTCCGCTCGCACCTCAACCACCGGCTGGGCTCGCTCCGCTCGCACCTCAACCACCGGCTGGGCTCGCTCCGCTCGCACCTCAACCACCGGCTGGGCTCGCTCCGCTCGCACCTCAACCACCGGCTGGGCTCGCTCCGCTCGCACCTCAACCACCGGCTGGGCTCGCTCCGCTCGCACCTCAACCACCGGCTGGGCTCGCTCCGCTCGCACCTCAACCACCGGCTGGGCTCGCTCCGCTCGCACCTCAACCACCGGCTGGGCTCGCTCCGCTCGCACCTCAACCACCGGCTGGGCTCGCTCCGCTCGCACCTCAACCACCGGCTGGGCTCGCTCCGCCCGCACCTCGACCACCGGACGGGCTCCCATCTCGATCAACGGGTGGGATCGCGCCCTGCGGACCGGGCCGCCTCCGGTTAGAGTGGAACACGTTCTAGTTCCGCTCGCCCTGGGAGGGCCCTTGACCGCCACCCCCGCCGTCGCCGGCTGGTTCACCACCGACGCCGAGCCCCGCCTGCTCGCCTCCCGCTGCACGACCTGCGCGAACCTCGTGTTCCCGCCGGTCCCCGAGGGGGCCGCGAGCTTCTGTCGGAACCCGGCCTGCGCGGGCTCGGAGAACGAGACGGTGCCGCTGTCGCGGACCGGCCGGGTGTGGTCCTACACCGACGCCCAGTACCAGCCGCCGGCGCCCTTCGTGCCGGCCACCGACCCGTTCGAGCCGTTCGCGCTGGCCGCGGTCGAGCTGCCGGAGGGGCTGGTCGTGCTGGGCCAGGTCGCCGACGGGTTCGGGGTGGCCGACCTGCGGGTCGGGGCCGAGGTCGAGCTGGTCGTGGAGACGCTGAACGTCGACGAGTCCGGGGAGCGCACCATCTGGCGCTGGCGCCCGGTCGCGAGCACGGAGGAGATCCGATGAGCAACGCCATCGCCGTGGCCGGCGCGGGCATGCACCCGTGGGGCAAGTGGGGACGCAACTTCGTCGAGTACGGCGTCCACGCGGCCCGTGCCGCGCTCGCCGACGCGGGCATCGCCTGGTCCGACGTCGATCTCGTGGTCGGCGGCGAGACCGTCCGCAACGGGTACGCCGGCTACGTCGCCGGCTCCACGTTCGCCCAGGCGCTGGGCTGGAACGGCGCCCGGATCGCGACCTCCTACGCCGCGTGCGCCACCGGCGCGCAGGCCATCGACACTGCCCGCGCCCGGATCCTGGCCGGGATGTCGGAGGTGGCGCTGGTCGTCGGCGCCGACACCACCCCCAAGGGCTTCCTCGCGCCGAACGCGGGGGAGCGCTGGAACGACCCGGACTGGCTGCGCTTCCGGCTGCTCGGGATGACCAACCCGGCGTACTTCGCGCTCTACGCGCGCCGGCGGATGGACCTCTACGGCGCCACCAGCGAGGACTTCGCGCAGGTGAAGGTGAAGAACTCGCGGCACGGCCTGGAGAACCCGAATGCGCGGTACCGCAAGGAGGTGGCGGTGGCCGACGTGCTCGGCTCCGCGGTGGTCTCCGACCCGCTGCACCTGCTCGACATCTGCGCCACCTCCGACGGCGCCGCCGCGGTGGTGCTGACCAGCCTCGACTACGCGCGCCGGCACGGCCTGGCGGACCCGGTGCGGGTGGAGGCGGTCTCCACGGTCACCCCGACCTTCCCCAACGCCGTGATCGACATGCCGCTGCTGGCCACCGACTGCACGGGCGCCAGCGGCGAGCCCGAGCACACGTTCAAGGAGTCGATCGCGCTCGCGGCGTACGAGGAGGCGGGGATCGCGCCCTCCGACGTCGACGTCGCCGAGGTCTACGACCTCTCCACGGCGCTGGAGCTGGACTGGATCGAGGATCTCGGGCTGTGCAAGCGCGGCGAGGCCGAGGTCCTGCTGCGCGCCGGCGACACCACGCTCGGCGGCCGGATCCCGGTCAACCCCTCGGGTGGCCTGGCCTGCTTCGGGGAGGCCGTGCCGGCCCAGGCGATCGCCCAGGTCTGCGAGCTGACCTGGCAGCTGCGGGGGCAGGCGGGCGGGCGCCAGGTCGAGGGCGCGCGGGTCGGGATCACCGCCAACCAGGGCCTGTTCGGACACGGCTCGGCGGTGCTCCTCGCTCGCTGAGCACCCAGAACGGGGCGCGAGGTGCGCCCCGTTCGGGCAGCCGTCGAGGCGGTGGGCCCGCACCGTGGCGAGCGCCCGCGGCGGGCGAGCCCGATCGTTGGTCGGGCAGGGTGGTCCGAGCCCATTCCCGCAGGTCAGGCGCTAGGTCAATGGTCGAAGGTCCCGCGCTTCGGGGGCCCTTCGGGCACCGTCGCCTGAGGTGAAATCAGCAACTTCACAGGCGAGATGAATCACAGCCTCAGGATGGCTTGTGAATGTATGCACAAGCGGTTTTTGGGTCTACGTTCACATTCGTGGACCCGCTCGACATTGCCCGATGGCAGTTCGCAATCACGACCGTCTACCACTTCCTGTTCGTCCCGATCACGATCGGGCTCTCGGGGATCGTGGCGGCCTACCAGACCGCGTGGCTTCGGACGCGCAACCCCGAGTGGCTGCGCCTGACCAAGTTCTTCGGCAAGCTCTTCCTGATCAACTTCGCCATCGGCGTGGTGACCGGGATCGTGCAGGAGTTCCAGTTCGGGATGAACTGGAGCGACTACTCGCGCTTCGTCGGTGACATCTTCGGCGCCCCGCTGGCCGTCGAGGGCCTGGTCGCGTTCTTCCTCGAGTCCACGTTCCTCGGCCTGTGGATCTTCGGCTGGGACCGGCTGAACCCCAAGCTGCACCTCGCCTGCATCTGGCTGGCGCACATCGGCACGCTGCTGTCGGCGTACTTCATCCTCGCGGCCAACTCCTGGATGCAGCACCCCGTCGGCTACGAGTTCAACCCCGAGACCGGTCGCGCCGAGCTCAACGACTTCCTCGCCGTGCTCACCAACAAGGTGCAGATGGTGACGTTCCCGCACACCATCACCGCCGCCTACATGACCGCGGCCGCCTTCGTGATGGCCGTGGGCTTCTGGCAGCTGATCCGCAAGCGCGGCGGTGACGCCCCGGCCACGCTCGAGGCCGACGCCCCGATGTACCGCAAGGCGGTGCGCAGCGGCGCCGCGCTGCTGATGGTCGCCGGGCTCGGCGTCGCGATCAGCGGCGACCTGCAGGGCAAGGTGATGACCGAGGTGCAGCCGATGAAGATGGCGGCCGCCGAGGCGCTCTACGACACCGAGCAGCCCGCGTCTTTCTCCTGGCTCACCATCGGCACCCCCGACGGCACCGAGGAGAAGTGGTCGATCACCACCCCGCACCTGCTCTCCTTCCTGGCCACCGGGACCTGGGACGGCGAGGTCGAGGGCATCAACCAGCTGCGCGAGCAGTACATCGAGACGTACGGGCAGGACCCGGGCACGACGTACTACTCGCCGGGTGACTACACGCCCTACATCCCGCTGACCTACTGGACCTTCCGCTGGATGATCGGTCTCGGCGTGGCGGCCGCCGCGCTCGGTGCCGTCGTGCTGTGGGTGACCCGCGGCAGCCGCGCGCCCACCGGCAGGCTGTGGACGTCCGCGGCCGTCGCGCTGATGCTGATGCCGCTGCTGGCCAACTCGGCCGGCTGGATCTTCACCGAGACCGGCCGCCAGCCGTGGACCGTCTTCGGCCTGATGACCACCGAGAGCGCGGTCTCGCCGGGGGTGAGCGCGGGCGAGGTGCTGACCTCCCTGATCGTCTTCACCCTGCTCTACGGCGCGCTCGCCGTCGTCGAGGTGAAGCTGATGCTGACCTACATCCGCAAGGGGGCCGAGCCGTTCGTCGAGCCCCAGGTGCGCGACGACGACAACGACCCCGACCGGCCGCTGGCCTTCGCGTACTGAGCCGACAGGGAAGGAACGACTTGTCATGGAACTGACCACTGTCTGGTTCATCCTCATCGCCGTCCTGTGGATCGGCTACTTCTGCCTCGAGGGCTTCGACTTCGGTGTCGGCATGCTGCTGCCGGTGCTCGGCGGCAAGAGCTCCGAGGCGCCCGAGCGGCGGGTCATGATCAACACGATCGGCCCCGTCTGGGACGGCAACGAGGTGTGGGTCCTGGTCGCCGGCGGCGCCACCTTCGCGGCGTTCCCCGAGTGGTACGCGACGTTGTTCAGCGGGTTCTACTTCCCGCTGCTGCTGATCCTGGTGGCGCTGATCGTGCGTGGCCTGGCCTTCGAGTACCGGGCCAAGCGCGACGACCCGACCTGGCGCAAGCGCTGGGACGCCGCGATCTTCTTCGGCTCCGTGGTGCCCGCCTTCCTGTGGGGCGTCGCCTTCGCCAACATCCTGCGCGGGGTCAAGATCGACGCCGAGCTGGAGTACGTCGGCGGGTTCTGGGAGCTGCTGAACCCCTACGCCGTCCTCGGCGGTCTGACCACCACGGCCCTCTTCCTGGTCCACGGCGCGATGTTCGTCGCCCTCAAGACCGAGGGGCCGATCCGCGGCGAGGCGCGCAACCTGGCCGTCCGGATCGGGCTGGTGGCCGCCGTGCTCGCGGTGGTCTTCCTGATCTGGACCCAGATCGACACCGGCTCGGCTCTGTCGGCCGTGCTGTTCGTGGGTGCCGCCCTCTCGCTGGTCGCCGGGCTGGCCGCGGCCTTCACCGGCCGCGAGGGCTGGGGCTTCCTCGGCACCTTCATCGCCATCGCGCTGGCGGTCGGCGGGCTCTTCGCCGCCCTGTTCCCCGACGTGATGCCGACGTCGCTGGCCGACGGCACGTCGCTGACCACGACCAACGCGGCGGCCACGGCCTACACGCTGAAGATCATGACCTGGGTCGCGGTGATCTTCACCCCGATCGTGCTGGCCTACCAGAGCTGGACCTACTGGGTCTTCCGCAAGCGGATCGGCGTGCACCACATCCCGCAGGCCGCGCTGGCGGCGGGCGCGACCGGTACCGACGGCTGATGCCCGACCCAGGGGCCGGGAGCGTCCGTCCGACCGACCCCCGCGTCCTGCGCCAGCTCGCGCCCGCCCGCGGCCCGCTGGCCGTGGTGATCGGGTCCTCGACGCTCGCCGGCGGGCTGGTGATCGCCCAGGCCTGGGCGGTCACCGCCCTGGTGGTCGCGGCGCTCGAGCGGCCGTTCGGTGCGGACACGGTGGCCGCCTGGGCGGCGGTCGTGCTGGGCCTGCTGGTCCTGCGCGGGGTCGCCGGTGCGGTCACCGACCTGGCCGCGGCCCGCGCCGCGGCCGCGGTCGCCGGTGACCTGCGCGCCCGCGCGGCCCGGGCGCAGGCCCGGCTCCGGGCCCGCGGCGAGGGCGGGGCCGGCACCGGCGCCGCGGCGGCCCTGCTGACCCGCGGCGTCGCCGCGGCCGAGCCGTACCTGACGCGCTACCTGCCGGCGCTGGTCCTGGCCGGCGTCGTACCGGTGCTGACGGTCGTCGCGATCGCCAGCCAGGACCTGCTCAGCGCCGTGCTGGTGGTGGTCACGCTGCCGCTGGTGCCCGTCTTCGGGGCGCTGGTCGGGCTCGCGACCCGGGACCGGGCCGCCGCCCAGTGGCGGGCACTGGCGTCGCTGTCGGGCCACTTCGTCGACGTGGTGCGGGGTCTGCCCACCCTGGTGGCCTTCCGCCGCGCCCGGCCCCAGTCCGCCCGGATCGGTGAGCTGACCGACCGCTACCGACGTGCGTCGGTCGACACCCTTCGCGTAGCGTTCGCCTCCTCGGCGGTGCTGGAGCTGGTCGCCACCCTCTCGGTGGCGCTGGTCGCGGTCACCGTCGGTGTCCGGCTCGCCGCCGGGCACCTCGACCTGAGCACCGCGCTGGTGGTGCTCCTGCTCGCGCCCGAGGCGTACTGGCCGCTCCGCCGTGTGGGGGCGGAGTTCCATGCATCCGCCGAGGGCGCCGAGACCTTCGTCGCGATCAGCGCGCTGGAGGAGCAGGTCGCCGACGAGCCCGCCCTGATCGGGGTGGCGGGCTCGTCGGAGGAGGCGCCGGCGACCGGCCTGGTGCTCGACGGCGTGAGCCTGCTCCGGCCGGGCCGCTCGGTCCCGGCCCTCGACGCGGTCAGCGTGACGGTCCCCGCCCGCGGGCTCACCGCCCTGGTCGGCCCCTCGGGCTGCGGCAAGTCGACGCTGCTGGCGATCGCCGCCGGCCAGCTCCCACCCACGTCGGGGCGCCTCCTGCTCGCGGGCGACGACGGCGCCGTGGAGGTCGGCGGGGACGCCTGGCGGGCCCAGGTCGCCTACCTGCCCCAGCGTCCCGTCTTCCTGCCCGGCACGATCGCCGACAACCTCCGGGTGGCCGCCCCCGACGCCGACGAGGTGGCGCTGCGACGGGTGCTGCGCCGCGTCGCCCTCGCCGACCGGGTGGCCGCGCTGCCCGCCGGGCTGGACTCGCCGCTGGGCGAGGACGGTGCGGGGCTGTCGGCCGGCGAGCGGGCGCGGCTCGCCCTGGCCCGGGTCCTGCTCTCAGAGCGCCCCTGGGTCCTGCTCGACGAACCGACCGCCCACGTGGACGCGCTGACCGCCCGGGTGATCGCGGAGACCGTGGTCGACCTCGCCCGGGAACGGGCCGTGCTCGTGGTCGCCCACCGCCCCGAGCTGATCGACCTCGCCGACCGGGTGCTGACCCTGGAGCCGCCGGCCGTGCCGGCCGTGCCGGCCGTGCCGGCCGTCGAGGCCGTCGAGGCGCTCGACGCCGTGGAGCAGGGGACGGCCGGGCCCGGCGCGGCGCCCGCTGGCGCCGGCACACCGGCGGCCGTGGCCCCACCCGACGAGCGTGCGGAGGAACGGCCGGGACCCGGACTCGGCGCCGCCACCGTGCTCGGCGGCCTCGCGTCCACCTGCGGGGTGGCGCTCACCGCCACCGCCGGCTGGCTGATCGTGCAGGCCTCCACCCACCCACCGGTGCTGACCCTCCTGGTGGCCGTGGTCAGCGTGCGCACCTTCGGCATCGGCCGCCCCGCGCTGCGCTACGTCGAGCGTCTGTGGTCCCACGACGCCGCGCTGCGGATGCTGGCCGCCCGCCGGGTTCGTGTGTACGACGCGCTGGTGCCGCTCACCCCCGGTGCCCTCGGCCGCCGCCGCGGCGACCTGCTCGCCTCGGTCGTCGACGACGTCGACGCCGTGGTCGACGAGGAGATCCGGGTCCGGCTGCCGCTGCGCGGCTACGCGATCACCCTCGCCGTGGCCACCGCGGTCGCCCTGATCGTGCTCCCGGCGGCCGGCCTGGTCGTCGCGGTCACCGCCAGCCTGTTCCCGGCCGGCGCCTACCTCCTCGCCCGTGCTGCGGCCGACCGCGCGGAGCGCCGCTCGGTCGCCGCGCGGGCGCGGCTCTCCACCGCCGCGGTGGACCTGCTCGACACCGCCGCCGAGCTGCAGATGTGGCAGCGCACCGAGGACGGCGTCGCCGCCCTCACCCGGGCCGGCGCCGCGGGCGCGCGGGCCACCAGTGCCGCCACCGCCGGCCTGGCCGCCGGCCGGGCGGTGGTGCTCCTCGGCACGGCGATCGGAATGGCCGCGGTCGCCCTGCTCGCCGCCGACGCCCATGCCGCCGGCGAGGTCGGCGCGCCGCTGGTCGGCCTGCTCGTGCTCCTCCCGCTGGCGCTGGGCGAGGTGGCGGCCGGCGTGCCCGAGGCCGGCGCGCTCGCGGCCCGGTGCGCAGCGGCGCGGGGCCGCCTGGACGCGATCGAGCGCCGCGAGCCGGTGGTCACCGACCCCGACCGACCCTCCGCCGTACCGGCGGGGAGCGAGGTGGCGCTGGACGCCGTCAGCGTCGGTTGGGGCGCCGAGCCCGCCGTCGTCGACCTGGACCTGCGCCTGGCGCCTGGCGAACGGGTCGCCCTCGTCGGCCCCTCGGGGTCGGGCAAGAGCACCGTGGCCGGGCTGCTGCTCCGCTTCCTCCCGGCCCGTGCCGGGAGCGCGCGGCTCGGCGGCACCGACCTGGCCGCGCTGGCCGGCGACGACGTCCGGACGCGGGTCGGCCTGGTCGACGACGACCCGCACCTCTTCGCCAGCACGCTCGTCGAGAACGTCCGCCTGGCCCGCCCCGGCGCGGACGACGACGAGGTCGACCGGGCGCTGCGAGCGGCCCGGCTCGGGGCGTGGCTCGACGGGCTTCCCGACGGCCTGCAGACCTGGCTCGGCGACGGGCACGGCGACGTCTCGGGCGGCGAGCGGGCCCGGATCGCCATCGCCCGCTGCCTGCTCGCCGACCAGCCGGTGATCGTGCTGGACGAGCCGGTCGCCCACCTCGACCACGCCACCGCGGAGGAGGTCGCCGCGGAGGTGCTCGGCAGCGACCTCGGCGGCGGTGTCGGGGGTGTCGGCGGGGGAGCCGGCGGGGGCCGCGGAGAGCGCGCCGTGCTGTGGATCACCCACGACCCGGTGGGCCTGGACCGGGTGGACCGGCTGGTCTCGCTCGACCCGGCGACCGCACCGCACGGCGGCCTCGAGGACGGTCTGGGGGTTGCCGCGCGCAGTAGCGTGAAGGCGTGACCGCTCCCCAGTCGACCGCGCCCCCGACCGCGTCCACGCTCGGAGAGCTCCGCGCCTCCGGCCACGTCCACCGGCACCTGCGCGCGGAGATCCGCGAGAACCTGCTCCGCAAGCTCGCCGCCGGCGAGGACCCCTGGCCCGGCCTGCACGGCTTCGAGGACACCGTGGTGCCGCAGCTCGAGCGGGCCCTGATCGCCGGCCACGACGTGGTCCTGCTGGGCGAGCGCGGCCAGGGCAAGACCCGGCTGCTGCGCACCCTGGGCGGGTTGCTCGACGAGTGGACCCCGGTGATCACCGGCTCCGAGCTCGGCGAGCACCCCTACGAGCCGATCACCGTCACCTCCCTGGCCGCCGCCGCCGAGCACGGCGACGACCTGCCGATCTCCTGGGTGCACCGCTCGGAGCGGTACGCCGAGAAGCTGGCCACGCCCGACACCAGCGTCGCCGACCTGATCGGCGACGTGGACCCGATGAAGGTCGCCGAGGGGCGCTCGCTCGGCGACCCCGAGACGATCCACTTCGGGCTGATCCCGCGCAGCCACCGCGGCATCGTGGCGATCAACGAGCTGCCCGACCTCGCCGAGCGGATCCAGGTGGCGATGCTCAACGTGATGGAGGAGCGCGACATCCAGATCCGCGGCTACGTGCTGCGGCTGCCGCTGGACGTGCTCGTGGTGGCCAGCGCCAACCCGGAGGACTACACCAACCGCGGCCGGATCATCACTCCGCTCAAGGACCGGTTCGGCGCGGAGATCCGGACCCACTACCCGACCCAGCTGGACGCGGAGGTGGCGGTCATCCGGCAGGAGGCCGACCTGCTGGCCGGCCAGGTCGAGGTGCCCGGCTTCCTGATCGAGGTGCTGGCCCGGTTCACCCGCAACCTGCGCGACTCCTCCTCGGTGGACCAGCGCTCCGGGGTCTCGGCGCGGTTCGCGATCGCCGGTGCGGAGACCATCGCCGCCGCGGCGCTACGACGCGCGACGGTGCACCGCGAGGACCACGCGGTCGCCCGGGTGGTCGACCTGGAGACCGCTCTGGAGGTGCTCGGCGGCAAGATCGAGTTCGAGTCGGGCGAGGAGGGGCGCGAGAGCGAGATCCTCACCCACCTGCTGCGCACCGCGACCGCGGAGACGGTCCGCGGCGCCTTCCGGGGTCTGGACTTCGCGCTGCTGGTGGACGCCGTCGAGGCGGGGGCCACGATCACCACCGGCGAGCACGTCACCGCCCGCGACTTCCTCGCCGGGCTGCCGGTGCTGGGCGAGTCCGACCTGTACGACCAGGTCTGCGAGCGGGTGCTCGGCCCCGGTGGCGGCAGCAACGACGGCGAGCGCGCGGCGGCGATCGAGCTCGCGCTGGAGGGCCTCTACCTGGCCCGCAAGATCGGCAAGGACTCCGACGGGGCGGAGACGGTCTATGGCTGAGCCCGGGCGACGGTCATGAAGGACCCGACGCGGTTCAAGAGGTACGAGGGCGGCGACCCGCTGGCCCCGCCGGTCGACATCGCCGAGGCGCTGGACGCGATCGGCGAGGACGTGATGGCCGGCTACAGCCCGGAGCGCGCGATGCAGGAGTTCCTGCGCCGTGGCGGGCAGGACCGGGCGGGGCTCGACGACCTGGCCCGCCGGGTCGCCGAGCGGCGCCGCGACCTGCTCCAGCGGCACAACCTGGACGGCACGCTCGACCAGGTGCGCGAGCTGCTGGAGACCGCCGTCCTGGAGGAGCGCAAGCAGCTGGCCCGCGACGCGCTGATGGACGACGCCGACCGGGCGTTCCGCGAGATGCGGATGGAGAACCTGCCCGATTCGCCGGCCGCGGCCGTCACCGAGCTCGCCGACTACGACTGGCAGTCGCCCGACGCCCGCGCGGCGTACGAGCAGATCAAGGACCTGCTCGGCCGTGAGCTGCTCGACCAGCGGTTCGCCGGCATGAAGCAGGCCCTGGAGAACGCCACCGACGCCGACCGGCAGGCGATCAACGAGATGCTCTCCGACCTCAACGACCTGCTCGAGAAGCGCGCGGCCGGCCTGGACACGCAGGAGGACTTCGAGGAGTTCATGGCCCAGCACGGCCAGCACTTCCCGGAGGACCCGCAGACCCTCGACGAGCTGCTCGACACCCTCGCCGAGCGGTCCGCCGCCGCCCAACGGATGCTGAACTCGATGAGTCCCGAGCAGCGCGCGGAGCTGATGCAGCTCTCGGCGCAGGCGTTCGGGTCGCCGGCGCTGATGGGCGAGCTGGACCGGCTCGACATGAACCTGATGAACCTGCGCCCGGGCGAGGACTGGGACGGCTCGCAGCGCTTCGGCGACGGCGACCAGGGCCTCGGCCTCGGCGACGGCACCGGCGTCCTCCAGGACCTCGCCGACCTCGACGCGCTGAGCGACCAGCTCTCCCAGTCCTACGGCGGCGCCCGGCTCGACGACGTCGACCTGGACCGGCTGGCCCGACAGCTCGGCGAGGAGGCGGCCGTCGATGCCCGTCGGCTGAAGGAGCTGGAGCGCGCGCTGCGCCGCTCGGGCGCGATGGAGCGCGGCTTCGACGGTGAGCTGCGGCTGACCCCCAAGGCGATGCGCCAGCTCGGCAAGGCGCTGCTGCGCGACGTCGCCCAGAAGATGTCGGGTCGGCAGGGGCAGCGCGACCTGCGACGCGCCGGCGCCGCCGGCGACCTGTCCGGCGCCACCCGCAGCTGGGAGTTCGGCGACACCGAGCCCTGGGACGTGCCGCGGACCATCCTGAACGGCACGCTGCGCCGGGCCGGCGACCCCGGCGGACCGCGGTTCAGCGTCGAGGACATCGAGGTCGCGGAGACCGAGGCGCGCACCCAGGCCGCGGTGGCGCTCTGCGTCGACACCAGCTTCTCGATGGCGATGGACGGCCGATGGGTGCCGATGAAGCAGACCGCGCTCGCGCTGCACACCCTGATCGGCACCCGGTTCCGCGGCGACGACCTGGAGCTGATCGGGTTCGGACGGCACGCCCAGAGCATGCGGATCGAGGAGCTCACCGCGCTCGACGCCCGCTGGGCCAAGGGCACCAACCTCCACCACGCCCTGCTGCTGGCCAACCGCCACTTCCGCAAGCACCCCAATGCCCAGCCGGTGCTGCTGATCGTCACCGACGGCGAGCCCACCTCCCACCTGGAGCCCGACGGCGAGGTCTACTTCTCCTACCCGCCGCACCCGATGACCATCGCGCTCGCCGTGCGCGAGCTCGACAACGCCCGCCGCCTGGGCGCGCAGACCACCTTCTTCCGGCTGGGGGAGGACCCGGGCCTGGCCCGGTTCATCGAGTCGATGGCGCGCCGGGTCGAGGGGTCGGTGATCGCCCCGGAGGCCGACGACCTCGGCGCCGCCGTGGTCGGCTCCTACCTCGGCTCGCGGGGACGCTCCGGCGGTGCCGCGCCCGGCAGCTACGAGGACTGGTTCGGCGGCCGGGGGTTCTGGGTCGGCTGACCGGGCCGGCCGGCCGGGCCCGACCTGTGGAGGACGGTGTCGGGGTGGTTTGGTCGATGTCGCGCCGGGGACCTGCCCGGCATGCCTGCCTACGACGAAGCCCAGACGACCAGCCAGACCCCCGGCCACCCGACCGGCCACGCGACCGGCCAGACGACCGGCCAGACGACCGGTGGGACCACCCACCAGTCGGGCGCCGACGCGTTCTGGTCCGAGGTACGCCGGCGCCGCCCGGAGGTCGGGCTGGTCCTGCTGCCCCCATGGCGCGGTGACCACCCTGCGCCCGCCGGCGCCGCCGAGGGCCGCGCCGCCGCGGCCGAGGTGGTCGCGGGATGGCGGCTGCTCGCCACCGCGCTCGCCGGCACCGATGCGGCGGACGAGCTGTCGGCGGTCGCGCCCTCGGTCGGATGGCGCCCGCACGGCGACCTCCACCGGTTCGTGGTCCAGCGCGCGGTGCGCGGGCTCGGCGCGACCGGCGGCGCGGGGCTGCTGCGCACGCTCGTGTCGGCGCTGGGCGAGGACGGGTGGCGGCTGGCGCCACGCACCCGCCGCGGACTGCCGGTGCTGGAGGCGACCGACGGCCGGATCGCGCTGCAGGGCCAGGCGGGACCCGGCGCGACCGTCCTGACGATGCACGGGCGGCCGCTCGCGGTGCCGCTCGCCGCCCGCCGGTCCAGCGCCGCCGAGGTGCGGGCTCTCCTCGCCGGGCCGTCGGTGGCGAGCAACGCGGCTGACGAGCGGTGGGGGCGGGTGTGAGCGGCCGCGACGGCGTCGTCGGGGTGTCGTTCGCGGAGCTGACCGCGCTCGCCCGAGCCTGGGACGCCGACGGCGACGCGCTGGCCTCAGCCGCGGGCCGGCTGGTCCCGGTGCCGCAGCCGGGTCTCGCGCCGGTCGCCGCCGGCGTGGCGAGGTTCGGCGAGACGTGGAGCGAGGAGCTGGCCGACTGCGCCCGGGCCGCCCGCGCCTGCGCGGAGGCCGTCCGGGACGCCGGCGAGGACCTGGCCCGCGTCGACGGCGCATCGGTCGTCGGCATGCTCCTCGCGCTGCCGCCCGTCGCCGGCGGCAGCGGCTGGGACCCGGGTGTCTTCGGCGGGGCCTTCCGGTGACCACCGACCTGCCGCCCCCGGTGGCGCCGGTCCCGGAGCCGGCGACCACGCCCGAGGCCGCCGCCGTGCTCGCCACCACGCTGCGCGGGGTCGCCGTCGGCGTGCAGGACGTGCGCGGGGCGGTCGCGTCGGCGGTGGCGCCGAGCTGGACGGGTCGGACCGCCGCGGCGCACGAGGGCGCCCGGCGCCGGCTCCTGGCGCGCATCGAGACGGCCGGGGCGGCGCTGCTGCGGGCCGTGCTCGCCACCGACGCGCTCGAGGACCGCGTCCGCCGGCTGCGGCGGGAGTGGGAGACGCTCGAGGAGCGGCGCCTGGCGCTCAACGACGACATCGTCGCGGCGCTCGACGCGGCGCGCACGGCCCTCGCGGCACCGGGCTGCCTGCCGCCCGCGGTGGGGCTCGCGCCGGCCCCGGACGGCGCCGCACTGGCGGCGCGGGTCCGCCTGCTGCTGGCCGACGTCGACAGCTGGCGGGGGCGCTGCGCGGAGTCGGAGGCGGCGTACCTGGCGGCGCTGGCGGCGGTCGACACCGTGCTCGAGGGAGCGCGGACCGACGACCCGGCCGGGCGGCGGGTGGCTGACCTGCTCGGGGGCGGCGGGCTGGCGGCCCTGCGCACGGCGCTGCGGCTGCGCGCGGACGACCCGTTCGGTCTCGCGTGCTGGTGGCGCTCCCTCGGTCGCGCCCAGCGGCAGGCGCTGCTCATCGACGATCCCGCGCGCGTCGGCAACCTGGCCGGGATCCGCGTCCGGGACCGCGACGAGGCGAACCGGGCGGCCCTCGCCGCGGACCTCGCGGCCGGCCGCGCCGATGGCGCGCACGGGGCGGACGGGGCGGACTGGGCGGACGGGGCGGACTGGGTGGACGGGGCCGCGGACACCGCCGCCGCGGTCGCGGAGCTCCTGGACTCCTACGGGGACGCCGTCGACCCCGTCACCGGCGACCAGCTGGTGCACCTGATCGTCTACCGGCCCGAGGCGCACAGCGGGGACGGTGGCGTCGCGATCGCCGTCGGCGACCCGGACCGGGCCGAGGACGTGGCGGTCTACGTCCCGGGCACGACCAGCGAGGCCGCCGACGTCAGTGGCTTCGACCGCGTCGAGGCGCTGTACGAGGCGATGGCGGACGCCGGCCGCGGGTCCGTGGCGACGGTGCTGTGGCTCGACTACGACGCCCCCAGCGCGGATCGGCTCACCGATGTCGACGAGCTGGTCGACCTCGCGCACGTCGCCACCACGGCGGCCGCCCGGGCCGGCGGGCGCGACCTGGCCGAGTTCCTGGACGGCCTCGCCGCCTCCGACGCCGGCGCGCCGGCGCACCTGACCGCGATCGGCCACAGCTACGGCGCCACCGCGCTCGGGTACGCCGGGCTCGGCGCCGCCCCGGGCACGGTCGAGGACTACGTGCTGCTCGGCAGCCCCGGGGAGCCGGTCGCCCGGGCCGAGGACCTCGCCGGCCAGGACGCGGAGGTGCACGTCGGCGCCGCCGACCACGACCCGGTCACGCTGCTCGGGCGCCACCGCGGCGGCGGTCTCGGCACGCTGGGCCACGACCCGGCGCAGGAGTCGTTCGGCGGGCACCGCTTCGCCGTCGACCCGGGCCCGCTGCGGGCCGGGGACCTGGTCGCCAACCACTCGTCGTACTTCTCCGGGGCGGGGCTCGCGGGCCTCGCGGCCATCGCCACCGGCCAGCGGGTCGCCGAGGTGCCCGGGCGCCGGGCGGGCGAGTTCCTGACGCTCTCCGAGCTGCTGGCGGCGGCGTCGGTCAGCAGCGGGGCGGGCTGGCTGTGGGGGCACACGCTGCCGGGGATGCTGCGTTGAGCGTGGCCCGTCCCGCCGCCGGCGGGGAGGGCGGCTCCCCGAGGCCGGCCGGCGTCGCGGAGAATCGGGCCGATGAGCGATCCGAGCGTGACCGTGGTGCTGCTGCTGGGGCTGGCCGCGCTCTTCGCCGGGTTCGTCGACGCCGTCGTCGGCGGCGGCGGTCTGGTCCAGCTGCCCGCGCTGCTGCTCGGCCTGCCGGGGGCCAGTCCGGTCCAGGTGCTGGCCACGAACAAGATCGCCTCGGTCTGCGGCACCGCGGCCAGCTCGGCCACCTACTACCGCCGGATCCGGCCGGACCCGGCGACGTTCGTGCCGTTGATGGTCTGCGCGCTGGCCGGCTCCTTCGTGGGCGCGATCGCCGCCTCCCACCTGCCCCGGGAGGCGTTCGAGCCGATCGTGCTGGTCGCCCTGGTCGTGGTCGGCGGCTACGTGCTGGTCCGGCCCGAGCTGGGGGAGCGGACCGCGCTGCGCTTCTCCGGGCACCGGCACCGGATCGCCGCGATGGCGGTCGGGTTCGGCATCGGGGTCTACGACGGGATCCTCGGCCCGGGCACCGGCAGCTTCTTCGTGATCGCGCTGGTCGGTCTGCTCGGCTACGACTTCCTGCAGGCCTCGGCCAAGGCCAAGCTGGCCAACCTGGCCACCAACGTCGGGGCGCTGCTGCTCTTCATCCCGACCGGCGCCGTGCTGTGGAAGATCGGGCTGCTGATGGGTGCCTGCAACATGGTCGGCGGCTACCTGGGCGCCCGCACCGCGGTGGCCCGCGGCGCCGGGTTCGTGCGGGTCTTCTTCATCGTGGTGGTCTCCGCGTTCATCGTCCGGATCGGCGGGGACGTGCTGGGCGTCTGGTGAGGCGCCACCGCGGTTCGGTGCGGGCGCCGGCCGCCGATAGGATTCGGCCCATGACGGCCCCCGCCGAGCAGGCACCCTCCCACCACGAGCACGACCTGGTCCTGGTCGTCGACTTCGGCGCCCAGTACGCCCAGCTGATCGCCCGCCGGGTGCGCGAGGCGCGGGTCTACTCCGAGATCGTGCCGCACACGATGCCGGTGGCGGAGATGCTGGCCAAGAACCCGGCCGCGATCATCCTCTCCGGCGGCCCGTCCTCGGTGTACGCCGAGGGCGCCCCGGCGATCGACCCCGCCATCTTCACGGCCGGCACCCCGGTGTTCGGGATGTGCTACGGCTTCCAGCTCATGGCCCAGGGCCTGGGCGGCACGGTGTCGGCGACCGGCGCGCGCGAGTACGGCCGCACCCGGGTCCACGTCGGCCACGCCGGCACCCTGCTCGGTGGCATCCCGACCGACCACAAGGTGTGGATGTCGCACGGAGACTCGGTGACCGCCGCACCCGAGGGCTTCGAGGTGCTGGCGCAGACCGACGTCACCCCGGTGGCCGCGTTCGAGAACGTCGAGCGCCGCCTGGCCGGCGTGCAGTGGCACCCCGAGGTGCTGCACTCCGAGCACGGCCAGAAGGTGCTCGAGCACTTCCTGTGGGACATCGCCGGCTGCCGCCAGACCTGGACCATCGGCAACATCGCCGAGGAGCAGATCGAGCGGATCCGCGAGCAGATCGGCACCGAGGGCCGCGCGATCTGCGGCCTGTCCGGCGGCGTCGACTCCGCGGTCGCCGCGGCGATCGTGCAGAAGGCGATCGGTGACCGCCTGACCTGCGTGTACGTCGACCACGGACTCATGCGCAAGGGCGAGACCGAGCAGATCGAGCGCGACTTCGTCGCCTCCACCGGCGCCAACCTGGTCGTGGTGGACGCCGAGAAGCAGTTCCTCGACGCGCTGGCCGGGGTCACCGACCCCGAGACCAAGCGCAAGATCATCGGTCGCGAGTTCATCCGTACCTTCGAGGCGGCCGAGGTCGACATCATCAAGGGCGCCCCGGAGGGCACCAAGGTCGCGTTCCTGGTGCAGGGCACGCTCTACCCGGACGTGGTCGAGTCCGGCGGGGGAGCGGGCACCTCGAACATCAAGTCCCACCACAACGTCGGCGGCCTGCCCGAGGACCTCGAGTTCGAGCTGGTCGAGCCGCTGCGCACGCTCTTCAAGGACGAGGTCCGCCTGGTCGGCGAGCAGCTGGGCCTGCCGCCGGAGATCGTCTGGCGCCACCCGTTCCCGGGCCCCGGCCTGGGCATCCGGATCATCGGCGAGGTCACCCGCGAGCGGCTCGACATCCTGCGCGAGGCCGACGCGATCGCCCGCGCGGAGCTCACCGCCGCCGGCCTGGACCGCGACATCTGGCAGTTCCCGGTGGTGCTGCTCGCCGACGTCCGCTCGGTCGGCGTCCAGGGCGACGGCCGCACCTACGGTCACCCGGTGGTGCTGCGCCCGGTGACCTCGGAGGACGCGATGACCGCCGACTGGGCCCGGCTGCCCTACGACGTACTGGAGCGGATCTCGACCCGGATCACAAACGAGGTGGCCGAGGTCAACCGGGTCACGGTCGACATCACCTCGAAGCCGCCGGGCACTATCGAGTGGGAGTGACCCTCCGCTGACCGGTCGGGCCGGCCGCGTGGAGTCGTGTGCCTGAGAGCGCCCCCCGGGCGGGTGTGGGGCACACGACCCTGGCCTGGCCCGGCCCGCACCCGGCCCCGTGCGCCGCCGGGCGTGGGGCACACGACCCGGCCCGGCCCGCACCCGGCCCCGTGCGCCGCGTCACCGCACCGTCCGGCGCCGTACCGGCCGGTCGCGCCCCATCCCGGGGCACCCTTCCGTAGGATTGTCGACAATCTTCACTCGCGGCGAAGGGTACCCATGGCGAAGTTGAGCATGTCCGGGTCGCGGCACGAGCTGCCCGCGACGCTGGTCGACGTGACGGCGCGACGCTTGCGCGACGCGATCCTGAGCGGCGAGCTGGGGCCGGGGGAGAAGATCGTCGAGGAGCGGCTCTGCGACGAGCTCGGCACCAGCCGGGCGCCGCTGCGCGAGGCGCTGCGGCTGCTCGCCCAGCAGGGCCTGGTCGAGCACCTGCCGCGCCGCGGGTCCCGGGTCGTGGAGTGGACGGCGGCCGACGTGGTCGAGCTGTTCGAGGTGCGCGCGGTGCTGGAGCGGCACGCGGTCGAGTCGGCGTTCCCGGTCGACGACCTGGTCGCGGCACTGGCGCCGGTGCGGGACGCCCTGGAGGGGATGCGCCGCGCCGTCGGCGAGCTGGACCGCGACGACGCCCACCGCGCCTTCCATGCCGCCATCGTGGCGCTGGCCGGCAACCGGCAGCTCGACATCGCCCTGGAGCCGATCCTGGTCAAGCTGCAGGTGCCGATGGCGAAGAACCTCCGTGCGGAGGCCCGGCAGCACCAGGGGGACGGGATCGAGCGTCACCAGGTGCTGCTCGACGCTCTGGAGAGCAACGACGCGAGCGTGGTCGTCGAGGCGCTGCGCCGTCACGGCCACCTGGACTACCTCGACCTCTCGGCGAGCTAGCGCTCCCGGCCGGCCGGGTCGCCGCCCGGTCTCTCGACGGCGATTTACACAAACGACCCACGGGTGTAGCCCACAGCGTTCGGCATTCTGTCGACAATCGACGCTATGGCAGCAGCTCCCGGACCCCAGCTCGGACCCTCGGTCGCCGAGATCCTCGCGTCCCACGCCAGCGGCAGCGGATCGCCGACCCGCACCGCCGCACGGGTCGCCGACGCGATCGAGGCCCGCGGCGAGGACGGCACCTGGATCTCCACGGTCCCGCGCGAGCTGCTGATCGCCGCCGCCGAGGAGATCGAGCGGAGGCCCGGCGCGCGGACCCTCCCGCTCTACGGGGTCCCGTTCGGCGTGAAGGACAGCATCGACGTCGCCGGCGTGCCGACCACGCTCTCCTGCCCGGACTACGCCTACGTCGCCGAGCGCACCGCGCCGGTCGTCCAGCGGCTCCTGGACGCGGGCGCGCTGTACGTCGGCAAGACCAACCTGGACCAGTTCGCCACCGGACTCAACGGCACCCGGACGCCGTACCCGGTGCCGCGCAGCGTGTACGGCGGCGAGCTGATCTCCGGGGGCTCCAGCTCGGGCTCCGCGCTGGCGGTCGCCCTCGGGCAGGTGCCGTTCGCCGTCGCCACCGACACCGCCGGCTCCGGCCGGGTGCCCGCGGCCCTCAACGGCGTGGTCGGCTACAAGCCCTCCCGCGGCCTGATCAGCACCGTCGGCCTGGTGCCGGCGTGCCGGTCGCTGGACTGCATCAGCCTGATGGCCTCCTGCGTCGACGACCTGGACCGCGTCGCCGACGTGGTGATGGCCCCCGACCCGGCCGACGCCTGGTCCCGGTCCCGCGGCGCCACCTGGTCGGCACCGACGGTCCGGGTCGGCCTGCCGGCGCCCGAGGAGCTGGAGTTCTTCGGCGACGAGGCGAGCGCGGAGGCGCACCTCGCCTTCCGGGACCGCCTGGCCCGCCAGCCCGGCGTCGAGGTGGTCGAGGTCGGCCTGGCGCCGTTCCTGGCCGCCGGCGAGCTGCTCTACCAGGGCCCCTGGGTGGCCGAGCGGCTGGTCGAGTTCGCCGACTTCCTCGACGAGCACCCCGAGGCGATCCACCCGGTGGTGCGCGAGATCCTCGAGGGCGGCCGCCGCTACACCGCCGTCGACGCCTTCGCCGCGCTGCAGCGCCTGCAGGAGCTGAAGGCCGAGGTCGGCCGGCTCTGGCAGGGGATGGACGTGCTGGTGCTGCCCACCATCGGCACCACCTTCACCGTCGCCGAGGTGCTGGCCGACCCGATCCGGTGCAACACCGTGCTCGGCCACTACACCCACTTCGGCAACCTGCTCGACCTGCTCGGCCTCGCCCTCCCCGCCGGTACGACGGCCGACGGACGTCCCGCCGGCGCGATGCTGCTGGGCCCGGCGCTGAGCGACGACGTCGTGCTCGGCCTGGCCGCCCGGTTGCTGGACGAGCCCCGGGACGCGCCGACGCCCGCCGGGCACGCCTCCGCCGTACCGGCCCACGCAGCGCCCGCCCCTTCCGACCGCACCCCTCCCGCCCGCACCGAGGAGCACCTGTGACCAGCCCTGACAGCCGTATCGAGGTACCCGCAGAGCCGACCGCGTTCCCCCTCGTCGAGGGCGCCACCGCGCTGATCGTGATCGACATGCAGCGCGACTTCCTGCTCCCCGGGGGCTTCGGGGAGAGCCTGGGCAACGACGTCAGCCTGCTGCAGAGGGTGGTCGAACCCCTCGCCGGGCTGATCGCCGCCGCGCGGGCCGTCGGCGTCCCGGTGATCCACACCCGCGAGGGTCACCTGCCGGACCTGTCGGACTGTCCGCCGGCGAAGCTCCACCGCGGCGCGCCCTCGAAGCGGATCGGCGACCCCGGTCCCTCCGGCCGGATCCTGGTCCGCGGCGAGTACGGGCACGACATCGTCGACGAGCTGCGCCCGCTGCCGGGCGAGGTCGTCATCGACAAGCCGGGCAAGGGCGCGTTCTACGCGACCGACCTGCAGCAGGTCCTCGCCGACGCCGGGATCACCCAGCTGATCGTCACCGGGGTGACCACCGAGGTCTGCGTCCACACCACGACACGGGAGGCGAACGACCGGGGCTACGAGTGCCTGGTCGTCTCCGACTGCGTCGGGTCCTACTTCCCGGAGTTCCAGCGCGTCGGCCTCGAGATGGTCAAGGCCCAGGGCGGGATCTTCGGATGGGTCGCGAGCAGCGACGACGTCGTCGCCGCGCTGGCCTCGCTCTCCGCGCGCACCACCACCCCCGCCTAGCTCCCGCCCGGCTCCCGCCCCGATCCCGCCCGGCTCCCGCCTCGATCCCGTCCAGTTCCCGCCCAGGAGACACCACGATGGCTACTGACACCGACGCTCCCACTCCGCCGACCACGAAGATCTCGCTGCCCTGGTGGACGCCGGGCGACACCAACGCCTTCTTCGGCCTCGGCTTCAACATCCTCGTCAACGTGCTGACGCTGACCGCCCTGACGATCGGCGTGGTCGGGGTGCCCGCCGACGACGTCCTCGGCACGGTCCTCCCGGCCCTCGGCATCGCCCTGATCCTGGGCAACCTCTACTACACGTTCCTCGCCCGGCGCCTGGCCCGCAGGGAGAACCGCGACGACGTGACCGCCCTGCCCTACGGGCCGAGCGTCCCGCACATGTTCATCGTGGTCTTCGTCGTCATGCTCCCGGTCTACCTGGCGACCGACGACGCCGTCCGGGCCTGGGAGGCGGGCCTGGCCTGGGCCTTCCTGATCGGCGTGATCGTGATGATCGGGGCGTTCGTCGGGCCCTACATCCGCCGACTGACCCCGCGCGCCGCGATGCTGGGCACGCTGGCCGGTATCTCGATCACGTTCATCTCGATGCGGCCCGCCGCGCAGATGTGGGAGGCCGCCTGGATCGGCCTGCCGGTGCTGGCGATCATCCTGATCGGCTTCTTCACCGACGTGCGGCTGCCGTTCAACGTCCCGGTCGGGCTGGCCGCGCTGCTGATCGGCACCGCGATCGGGTGGATCGGCGGCTACATGTCGGCCCCCGACGTGAGCGCCGCGGTCTCCGACATCGCCATCGGGGTCCCCGACCAGCGGCTCGACCTGCTGTTCAACGGCCTGGGCGACCTCGCCCCGCTGCTCGGCACCGCTATCCCGCTCGGCGTCTACAACTTCACGGAGGCGATGAGCAACGTGGAGAGCGCCGCGGCGGCCGGTGACAACTACAACCTGCGCAGCGTGCTCCTGGCCGACGGCGCCGGCGCGGTGGTCGGCTCGGCCTTCGGCTCGCCCTTCCCGCCGGCGGTCTACATCGGCCACCCGGGCTGGAAGGACGCCGGAGGCCGCGCGAACTACTCCCTGGCCAGTGGCGTGGCGATCGGCCTGCTCTGCTTCCTCGGGCTCTTCGGAGTCCTCGCGGCGCTGCTGCCGGTGCCGGCGATCGTGCCGATCCTGCTCTTCATCGGCCTGCTGATCGGCGCCCAGGCGTTCCAGGCGGTGCCGCGACTGCACGCGGTCGCGGTGGTGGCGGCGCTGCTGCCCAACCTCGCGCAGTGGTGCCAGGGAACGATCGACAACGCCCTGGCCGCGGCCGGCACGAGTGCCACCGAGGTCGGGTACGACGCCCTCAACGGCGCCGGCGTGGTGTACGAGGGACTCAAGATCCTCGGCGAGGGCGCGGTGCTGGGCGGCCTGATCCTCGGCACCATCGTCACGTTCCTGCTGGAGAAGAAGTTCCACTGGGCGGCCATGGCCGCGGCGGTGGCGGCGACCCTGTCGTTCATCGGGCTGATCCATGCTCCGAAGGTCGAGTGGGCCGCGGCGCCCGAGGTGGCCCTGGGGTACCTGCTCTTCGGCGCCGTCTGCTTGGCCTTCTGGTTCCTGCCCGGGGCCCGGACGCCGGTCGTGGTGGACGCCGAGGACGTGCTGGAGCACTGACTCCGACGCCGGCGGAGCCGCCGTACGGCGAGTCCGTTCGGCGGGGACGGACGGTGCCGTGGACCGGGTGTGGGGCCCTGGTCCGCGGCGCCGACCTTTGTTGGGCACCCGGACCACTGCGCGCCGTCAGTGCCCTGTGCTACAAGTCACAGCATGCGTTGGTCGCCTGCCCGAGGTGCGGCCGAGACCCCGAGGACGTGAGCGATGACGACTCCGGTGCCCGTCACCTGTCCCCTGTGCGAGGCCACCTGTGGCCTGCTCGTCACCCCGACAGCCGAGGGGATCAAGGTCCGCGGCGACCGCGACGACGTGTTCAGCAAGGGCTACCTGTGCCCGAAGGGCGCCTCGATCGGCGAGCTGCACGAAGACCCCGACCGGCTCCGCGCGCCGCTGGTGAAGCGCGACGGGGAGTTCGTGGAGGTCTCCTGGGAGGAGGCCTACGCCGAGATCGAGCGCCGGCTCCCGGCGGTCCAGGCGGTGCACGGTCGCGACGCGGTCGCGGCGTACTTCGGCAACCCGACCGCCCACACCCTGGCCGGCGCCCTCTACCTGCGGCCGCTGATCAAGGCGCTGGGCACCCGGAACATCTTCAGCGCGGGCACCGTGGACCAGGTGCCGCGGATGTTCGTGGCCGGCTACCTCTTCGGCGACGTCGCCACCATCCCGGTACCCGACCTGGACCGGACCGACTACCTGCTGGTGCTCGGCGGCAACCCGCTGGTCTCCAACGGCAGCATGATGACCGCGCCGGACATGCGCGGCCGGATCCGGGCGATCGCGAAGCGGGGCAAGGTGGTCGTCGTCGACCCGAGCCGCACCCGCACCGCGGAGGCCGCCTCGGAGCACCTGGCCATCCGGCCGGGCACGGACGCGTTCCTGCTGCTGGCGATGGTGCACACGCTCTTCGCCGAGGACCTGGTCACCCTCGGCGCGGCCGATGGCCTGGTCCGGGGCGTGGAGGAGGTGCGCAGCCTCGCCGCGGACTTCCCGCCCGAGGCCGTCGCCGAGCGGACCGGGATCGAGGCCGAGACGATCCGGCGGCTGGCCCGGGAGGTGGCCGGCACCGAGCGGGCCGTCGTCTACGGCCGGATGGGCACCACCACGAGTGCGTTCGGGACCGTCAACAGCTGGCTGATCGACGTGATCAACGTGCTGACCGGGCACCTGGACAGGCCGGGCGGCGCGATGTTCCCGATGGCCGCGGCCGGGCAGCCGAACACCCGGCCCGGGCCGCGCAAGCCGTTCCGCCACGGGCGCTGGCGCAGCCGCGTCTCGGACCTGCCCGAGGTGATGGGCGAGCTGCCGTCGGTGGCCCTGGCCGAGGAGATCTCCACGCCGGGCGAGGGTCAGGTGCGGGCGCTGATCACGGTCTGCGGCAACCCGGTGGTCAGCGTCCCCGGCTCCGACGACCTCGACGCGGCGCTGGCGGACCTCGACTTCATGGTCAGCCTGGACGTGTACGTCAACGAGACCACCCGGCACGCGGACGTGATCCTGCCCGGCCCCACGCCGTTGGAGCGGGCGCACTACGACCTGCTCCTCTACCAGTACTCGGTGCGCAACATCGCCCGCTGGTCCGAGCCCGTCCTGCCGACCGAGGTGCCCCCGGACTGGCACGCGATGGTCCGGATCGCCGCGATCGCCTCCGGTGCCGGGGCCGAGGTCCCGGTCGAGCAGCTCGACGACGCGCTCGCCGCCGGCCTGGCCCAGCTCAACGGCGTCGAGCCGGCGACCGGGCTGCACGGGCCGGAGCGGCTGCTCGACATCCTGTTCCGCGCCGGGCCCTACGAGCTCACCTTCGCCGAGGTCGCCGCAGCGCCGCACGGCATCGACCTGGGGCCGTTGCAGCCCCGGCTGCCCGGGGTGCTGTCGACCGCCAGCGGCCTGGTCGACCTGGCGCCCGCGGCGATCCTCGAGGACGTGCCGCGCCTGCGCGAGGCGGCCGCGCAGCCGGTCCTCGACGACGGGCTGGTGCTGATCGGCCGACGGCACCTGCGGTCGAACAACTCGTGGATGCACAACGTGCCGACGCTGGTCGGCGGCACCAACACCTGCACGCTGCACGTCCACCCCGACGACGCCACCCGGCTGCGGCTCGAGGACGGCGGGCGGGCCGCGGTCGCCTCGGCGGCCGGGCGGGTCGAGGTCGCGGTCGAGGTCACCGACACCATCCGCAGCGGCGTCGTGAGCCTGCCGCACGGGTGGGGGCACGAGGGCATCCGGGGGAGCGTGGCCACCAAGGACCCCGGGGTGAACTCCAACCGACTCGGTGACGTCTCCCGGCGCGACGCCCCGACCGGCACCGCCGTCGTCAACGGCATCCCGGTCACCGTCGCACCCGTGTGAGTCCTGCCGGCCGGGGAGCCGCCCGGGAGACTGCGGCCACGTCCGTGCCTGACCGTGGGAGGCGCCCGGTCGCGCGTGGTGCGCGCGACCGGGCGGTGCGACGACCGTCTCGGCGCTCCCCGACCCCCCAGTGCCGGAGAGCGCCGCTGTCCCCGGTGTCGCTCGAGGACGACGGTGGCCCACCGGCGAGGGTTCGTCCAGCGATTCGGATGATTCCGAACAACTCCGAACAGGGCGCCCGGCGTCGCTACCGTCGCGTTGTCGGAGAGGTGCGCGGGCAAGGAGGATGCGCGGTGGGGGATCCCGGCCTTGGGGGGAAGGGCGGGGCGAATCTCGATGAGATCGCCAGGGGGCTGCAGCGACTGCGCGTCGCGGCCGGCAGCCCGTCGTACGCCGAGATCGTCCGGCTGATCGCCGAGGACCGGAAGCGGCGGAGCGGCGTGGAGGTCGGTGTGGCCCCGGGGCGCACCACGGTCTACGACGCGTTCCGCCTCGGGCGGCGCCGGGTGGACGCGGCGCTGGTCGGTGAGATCGTCCGGGCGCTGGGCGGCGACGACGCCGAGGTCGCGGCGTGGCGACAGCGGTGCGTCCTCGCCTCGGCCGGCGGCGACGCCGTGCCCGAGGCGTCGGGTCGGGAGCCGGCCCGGGAGTCGGGCCGGGAGCCGATCGGGGTGCCCGGCGGGAGCGGGGCGGCCGGTGCCGAGGCGGCGGCCGGGGCCACGCTGGTCGGCTCCGGGCCGGACCTCGGTGCCGAGCCCAGTACCCAGCCCAGTACCCAGCCCAGTGCCGAGCCCGGCGTCGAGCCCGGATCCCGGCGTGGTGTCGCGGGGGGTGCTGGCCGGTTGTCGGTCTGGCAGATCGTCGTCGTGCTGCTCGCCGCCGTCGCGGTGAACGTGCTCGGGCGGTTGGTCGCCGACTTCCTCGAGGCGCCGCTGTACCTGGACATGGTCGGCACCGCGTTCGTCGCGATCGCCCTCGGCCCGTGGTGGGGCGCCGCCGTCGGGGCCGCGTCGAACGTGGTCCGCGGGGCGCTGATCGCGTCGACGTCCCTGCCGTTCGCGGTGGTCAACGTCGCCGGTGCGCTCGTCTGGGGCTACGGGGTCCGTCGCTTCGGACTGCACCGGTCGGTGTCGCGCTTCCTGCTGCTCTGCGCCGGGGTCGCGGTGACCTGCTCGCTGGTCGCCACGCCGATCCTCGTGTACGGCTTCGGGGGCCACAACCACCACGGCTCGGACCGGATGACCGAGACCTTCCTCGGGCTGCACCTGAGCCTGCTGGTCTCGGTGTTCGCCGCGAACCTGCTCGCCTCCCTGCTCGACAAGGTCGTCAGCGGATTCGTCGCCCTCGGGGCCGTCGAGGCGCTGCTCGGGCGGGCACCGACGGACGACGGCGGGGTGTCGCGATGAGCGGCGTTGGCACGATGAGCCGCGGCGCCTCGTTCGCCCGGGTGGTGGCGGCGTACGTCTTGGCGTTCGGGGCGGCGACGTTGTGGCTGGTCGCCGGCCCCGACACCCGGTGGCTCTGGTTGGACGGCCTGATCGCCGACCTGATCGCGACGCTGGTGGTCTTCGCGGCCAGCCGGATCCACCACAACTCCAGCTTCTACGACGCCTACTGGAGCGTGCTGCCGCCGTTCCTGGCCGGCTACTGGGCGCTGGCCGCGGGCACCGGCGACGGGCTCCGGGTCGCGCTGGTGCTGCTGGTGATCGGCCTCTGGGCGGTGCGGCTGACCGCCAACTGGGCGATCTCGTTCCCCGGGCTGCACCACGAGGACTGGCGCTACCCGCTGTTGCGGGACCGGGCCGGCCGGTTCGAGCTGGTCGTGGACCTGATGGCGATCCATGTCATCCCGACCCTGCAGGTCTTCCTCGGGCTGCTGCCGGTCTACGTCGCCGTCACCCGGGCCGGGCGGCCGGTCGGCTGGCTCGACGCGGCGGCGTTCCTGATCGGGGTCGGCGCGGTGCTGCTGGAGCTCGTCGCCGACGGCCAGATGCGGCGGTTCGCGCGCGAGCGGCGGCCGGGGGAGGCGATGGACCGCGGTCTCTGGGGCTGGTCGCGGCACCCGAACTACTTCGGGGAGATCGGCTTCTGGTGCGCGCTCGGCCTGTTCGGGCTCGCGACCTCGCCGGGCGACTGGTGGTGGTGCCTGCTGGGCGTGGTCGCGATGGTCGCCATGTTCCTCGGTGCGAGCATCCCGATGATGGAACAGCGCAGCCTGGAGCGGCGTCCGGAGTACGCCGACGTGATCGCCCGCGTGCCGCGGCTGGTGCCGCGGCCGCCCCGGCGCCAGCGGGCGGACGCGTGACCCGGCGGCCAGGGCGGCCGCGGGTGGTGGTCGCCGGCCTGGGGGACAGTGGGCTGCTCACGGCGATCCACCTGGCCCGCCACGCCGACGTCGTCGGCATCTCCGCCAAGCCGGGCCTGGTCAGCGGGCAGGAGCTGGGGCTGCGGCTGGCCCGCCCCGACGACTGGGCGCGCGACTACTGGGTGGGCTTCGACCGCTATCGGGGCCTGGACCGGGTGCGCACCGTGCATGCCACGCTGACCGGCCTGGACCGCGAGCGTCGGGCCGTCCGGCTGGTCACCGCCGACGGCGCCCGAGCCAGCGAGCCCTACGACGTGCTGGTGGTCAGTACCGGGGTCAGCAACGGCTTCTGGCGTCGCCCGGACCTGGAGACCGACGCGGAGGTGGCGGCCGGGCTCGGTCGCCACCACGGCGCTCTGGCGGCGGCCGCCCGCATCGCGGTGGTCGGGGGCGGCGCGGCCGCGGTGAGCAGCGCCTACCAGGTGGCCGCCCGATGGCCGGAGAAGCGGGTCGACCTCTACTTCCCGGGCGAGCGGGCGCTGCCCGCGCACCACGGCCGGGTGTGGGCGGACGTGGCCCGGCGGCTGGCGGCGGTCGGGGTCGAGCTGCATCCGGGGCATCGGGCCGTCGTACCGGCGGAGGGTGGCGAGCGGATCACGGGAGGCCCGATCGCGTTCAGCACCGGGCAGGCCCCGGTGGCCGCGGACGCGGTCCTCTGGGCCGTCGGTCGGGTGCGCCCGAACAGCGACTGGCTGCCGCGGGACCTGGTCGACGACGACGGCTTCGTGCGGGTGCTGCCCACCCTGCAGACGCCCGCCGATCCGCGGATCTTCGCGGTCGGGGACGTCGCCGCCACCGACCCGCTGCGCTCCTCGGCGCGCAACCGCGCGGACCGGCTGGTGGCGGCCAACATCCGGGCGTTCCTGGCCGGCCGCGCGCTCGGCGAGTTCCGTGCGCCCGGGCGGCGCTGGGGCTCGGTGCTGGGCTACCAGCCCGACGGGCTGCGGGTCTACGCGCCGACGGGGCGGCCGTTCCGGATCGGTCGCCGGGCCGTCGACCTCGGGCTGCGCCCATGGGTGGTGCGCCGCGGGATCTACCGCGGCGTCCGCGGCTGAGATCGGTCAGATCGGTGAGGTCGGTCGAGCGCGGCCGTGCCCGGACGTGACGACGGCGACCACCCCCGAGCGGGTGGTCGCCGTCGTCGTCTCGACAGGAGCTGGAGCCGGGACTAGCCGAAGATGCTGACCCCGCCGGGACCGATCAGCAGCCCGACGACGATCAGGACGACGCCCCACAGGATGTCGCGCTGGACGAGACGGATGATGCCGGCGACGACCAGCACGACCGCGATCAGCCACAAGATGAACGCCATTGCTCTACTCCTCGATGTCGGAGCCCCGGTGGGGCTCGCGGTTGGTTGCGCCACTCCGCGGATCGCGCGTCGTGGGCGTGCCGTCCCTCCTACCCAGTGCTCAGGCGTTCATGCCTACGAACTGTCGCCGGGATCGCCGAGCGGATCTCCGGGCGGATCTCCGGGCGGGTCTCCGGGCGGGTCTCCGAGGCGGGGAGGACCGGATTTCTTGACTTAGTTCAAGTGTCGTATTAAATAGGTTCCATGGCCCTCGTCCTCGGCGTCGACTCCTCGACGCAGTCCACGAAGGCGGTCCTCGTCGATGGTGACGACGGCACCGTTCTCGAGCAGCGCACCGCCCCGCACCCGCCCGGCACCGAGGTCGACCCCCGGGTCTGGTTGGCAGCGTTCGACGAGGCCACCGCCGGCCTCCTCGACCGCGCCGAGGCGCTCGCCGTCGGCGGCCAGCAGCACGGCATGGTCGCCCTCGACGACAAGGGCGAGCCGGTCCGCGAGGCGCTGCTGTGGAACGACACGCGCAGCGCCGGCGCCGCCCTCGACCTGATCGAGGAGATGGGCGGCCCGCAGGCCTGCGCCGACGCGATCGGCAGCGTCATGGTCGCCTCCTTCACCGCCTCCAAGCTGCGCTGGCTGCGCGACCACGAGCCCGAGAACGCGGCACGGGTCGCCTCGGTGCTGCTGCCCCACGACTACGTCTCGCGGCACGCCTGCGCGCCTGGCACCGCAGCCTTCACCGACCGCGGCGACGCATCGGGCACCGGGTACTTCGCGACTGCTGAGGGCGCCTGGCGACCGGACCTGGCCGAGGCGGCGCTCGGGCACCTGCCGGCGCTGCCCAGGCTCGTCGCCCCCGGCGCCGTCGCCGCCCACACCGCCCGCGGCCAGGTGGTGGCCGCCGGCACCGGCGACAACATGGCGGCCGCGCTCGGAATGGCGCTCACCCCCGGTGACGTGCTGGTCTCCATCGGCACCTCCGGCGTCGCCTCGGCGATCAGCACCCACCCGATCGCCGACGGCACCGGCACCGTGACCGGCTTCGCCGACGCGACCGGCCACTACCTGCCGATGGTGACGACCATGAACGCCGCCGGCATCCTCGACCTTCAGGCCGGCCTCCTCGGCGTGGACCACGCCGAGCTCGCCGCACTCGCGATGACCTCTGTCCCCGGTGCGAACGGCGTGACGGTGCTGCCGTACTACGGCGGAGAGCGCACCCCCAACCGCCCCGCCGCGACCGGCACCTGGGCCGGCCTGAAGCCGACCACCACCCGCGCCGACCTGGCCCGCGCCGCCGTCGAGGCGCTGCTGTGCTCGCTCGCGGACGCCGTCGACGCCCTCGTGGCGCAGACCGGCGAGGAGCCGCGACGCGTGCTGATGGTCGGTGGCGCCACGAAGAGCGCCGCGGTCCGGGCGCTGGCGCCGGCGATCCTCGGCCGACCGGTGCTGCTGCCGGCGGAGGGGGAGTACGTCGCCCTCGGCGCCGCCCGCCAGGCCGCCTGGGCGCTCTCCGGCGCGGACGGCGCGCCGGAGTGGCCGTCCGCGGGCACCGCCGTGCTCGAGGCCGACCCGACCCCCGGCGTACGCGAGGCCTACGCCGCGCTGCGCGACGCCGCACCGACGCTGACCTGACCCCTCGTACGTCCCGACTCGAGCCCCCACAAGGAAGTGAGCAACCCATGACCATCTCGATCCCCGCTCCCACCCCCGAGGACAAGTTCTCCTTCGGCCTGTGGACCGTCGGCTGGCAGGGCGTCGACCCGTTCGGCGTCGCCACCCGCCCGCCGATGGACACCGTGCACGCGCTGGAGAAGCTGGCCGAGATCGGCGCCTACGGCGTCAACTTCCACGACGACGACGTGATCCCGTTCGGCAGCGACGACGCCACCCGCGACAAGATCATCGAGCGCTTCAAGAAGGGCCTGGCCGACACCGGCCTGGTCGTCACCACCGCGACCACGAACCTCTTCGGCCAGCCGATCTTCAAGGCCGGCGCGTTCAGCAACAACGACCGCGACATCCGCCGCTACGCGATCCGCAAGGTGATGCGCAACGTCGACCTGGCCGCCGAGCTCGGCGCCAAGGTGTACGTCGCCTGGGGTGGCCGCGAGGGCGCCGAGTTCGGCGCCTCCCAGGACACCCGGGTCGCGCTGGACCGGATGAAGGAGGCCTTCGACATCCTCGGCCAGTACGTGGTCGACAAGGGCTACGACCTGAAGTTCGCGATCGAGCCCAAGCCCAACGAGCCGCGCGGCGACATCCTGCTGCCGACCGTCGGCCACGCCCTCGCCTTCATCAACGAGCTCGAGCGCCCCGAGCTGGTCGGCGTGAACCCGGAGATCGGCCACGAGGAGATGGCGGGCCTCAACGCTGCCGCCGGCTACGCCCAGGCGCTGTGGTCGGGCAAGCTCTTCCACATCGACCTCAACGGCCAGAACGGCCCGAAGTACGACCAGGACCTGCGCTTCGGCGCGGGCAACGTCCGCGGCGCCTTCTGGGTGGTCGACACCCTGCTGGCCGGCGGCTACGACGGCCCGGTCCACTTCGACTACAAGCCCTCGCGGATCGAGGACGAGGACGGCGTGTGGGTGACCGCCGAGGCGAACATCCGCAACTACCTCATCCTGCGCGAGAAGGTGAAGGCGTTCCGCGCCGACCCCGAGGTCCAGGCCGCGCTCGAGGCCGCCAAGCTGCCCGAGCTCGCCCGGCCGACGCTGGGCGAGGGCGAGGGCTGGGAGCAGCTCCTCGAGTGGGAGCTGCCCGACCCCGAGGCGCTCGGCGCCCAGGGCGCGGCGGTCGAGAAGCTCGACCAGCTCGCGCTCGAGCACCTGTACGGCGTGCGCTGAGGCCTGACCACCTGCTGGGGGAGTCAGTGGACGAGGCACGGACGACCGGCGGCGCCGGCGCAGAGCTCCTGCGCCGGCGCAACGCCGCGTCCGTGCTGCGCTCGCTGCGCTCCGACGGCCCGGCCAGCCGTGCCGAGCTGGCCGCCAGGACCGGCCTGGCCAAGGCCACCGTCGGCACCATCGTCGGCGGTCTCGAGGAGTCCGGCGTGCTCCGCGAGCTCGAGCAGGTCCGCAGCGGTGACCGTGGCCGACCGGCCGTCCGGGTCACCCTGGAGGGCGGGCGGCCGGTCGGGGTCGGGTTCGAGGCGAACGTCGAGTACGTCGCGGCGGTCGCCGTCGACCTCGCCGGCGCCGTGCGGTTGCGGCGTACCCGACCGGTGGCGGACGTCGCCGACGTCGCCGACGCCCTGTGCGGCCTGGCCGCCGAGGTCGCGATCCTGCTCGCCGGGGACGGGCTGGTCCCCGTCGGCGCCACCGTCGCCGTGCCGGGGCTGATCGAGCCCGACGACCGGACCATCTCCTGGACCCCGAACCTGCCCCTGGCCGGGACCGCGGTCGCCGAGGGCGTGGACGCGGCGTTCGGGTGGCGGGACCGGGTGCGGGTCAGCAACGACGCCGACTGCGGTGCGCTGGCCGAGCTGCACCACGGCGCGGGCCGCGACGTCGAGCACCTGCTCTACCTGACCGGCGACGTCGGCATCGGGGCCGGGCTGGTCGAGGCCGGCCGGCTGGTCCGCGGCGCCCGCGGCTTCGCCGGCGAGGTGGGTCACCTGTTGCTGGGCGAGCCGGGCGCCGCCTGCGGCTGCGGTCGACGCGGCTGCTGGGAGGCCTCCGTCGGCCTGCACGCGCTGTTGGAGCGGGTCGGCATGGCCGAGCTCGCGACCCCGCGTGAGACCGCCGAGGCGATCGCCGCCGCCGCTCTGGAGGACCCCGCCGTGCGGGCCGGCGTCGTCGCCTCGGGGGAGTGGCTGGGGCGCGGGCTCGCCGTCGTCTGCGGTGTGGTCGACCCCTCGGTGGTGGTCCTGGGCGGCTACTTCGCGCCGCTCGGCGAGCTGGTGCTCGGGCCGGCCCGTGCCGTGCTCACCGACGCGTTCGCCGCGCCCGTCCAGGTCGCCCCCGAGCTGCGGGTCGGCGCACTGGGCACCGAGGCGGCGGCGCTGGGCGCGGCCGAACGCGCCGTCGCCGGCGTCCTCGCGGGCCACACCGACCTCCCGTAGCGCGAGTGGGTAGGAAGCGCCGGTCGAAACGGCCGTTTCGACCGGCGCTGACGACCCACTCGCGGAGTGGGTGTGTCAGCCGGCGAGGCGGGTCCGGGCGTCCGGCACGCCGCCGGCGAGGCTCGCCACCGGGTCCGTGAGCACCGGCTCCAGGGCGAGCTCGGCCGCTCCCATCAGCACCGAGTCGGCGCCCAGGCCCGGCGCGGTGAGCCGCAGTGACTCCAGCGCCGGGGCGAGGGCCCGTTCGCGGAGGCCGGCGCTGACCTCGGCGCGGAGCAGCCGGAAGAGCGGCCGGAAGTAGCCGCCGAGGATCAGCATCGAGGGGTCGAACGCGTTGACCACCGCCGCCAGTCCGCGGCCCAGGTTGGCGGCGATCGGGCGCAGGTCGCGCGGCGGCGAGGTGTAGCGCTCGAGCACCTCGCCGAGCCGGATCACCTGCTCCTGCGGGGAGCCGAGCGCGTCGGCGATGGCGTGCGCACCGACCACGGTCTCCCAGCAGCCGCGACTGCCGCAGTGGCACGGCTCGCCGTTCGGGTCGAAGGCGAGGTGGCCGATCTCCCCGGCGTACCCGCCCGCGCCCTGGATCCGCATGCCCCCGGCGATCACGCCGGCCCCGACGCCGACGTTGCCCGAGATGTAGATCAGGTCGTCGACGCCCACCCCGACGCCACGCCGATGCTCGGCGAAGGCGCCCAGGTCGCCGTCGTTGCCGAGGAAGACCGGGACGTCGACGCCGAGCGCGGCCAGCAGGATCGAGCCGAACGACACGTCGCGCCACCCCAGGTTGGGCGCCTGGCGGATCAGTCCGTCGCCGCGGCGGACCATGCCGGGCACCGCCACGCCGACGCCGAGGAGGACCGTGCCCGCGGGGGCCAGCGAGACCACGTGGCGGATCAGGCCGGCGACCGCCGCACCGACCTGCCACGCCTCGCTGCCGGGGACGATGGTCGCCTCGGCCCGCTCGAAGACGTGGCCCCCGAGGCCGACCCGCGCGGCCACGGCGCGGTCGACCCCGAGGTCGACCGCCACCACGTAGGGGCCGTGGCCGGCCAGCCGCACCGCCGCCGACGGGCGGCCGGCCGTGCGCCGGCTCGCGGCGGCGGTGCTCTGCTCGAGCAGGCCGTTCGACTCCAGTTCGCCGACGAGGCCGGCGATGGTGCTGCGGTTGAGCCCCATCAGCGACGTCAGCTCGGCGCGGGAGAGCTCTCCGCTGCGGTGCACGTGCCGCAACAAGGTCCCGAGATTGTGGCGCCGCACCCCCTCCTGGTTGGTGCCGGCGCCACGCGTGTTGGCGCTCATGGTCTGCGGCTAGACGCCGCTTGCGGACCGGCGGCGACGGGTGATGGCGTCGACGCTCGCGGCGAGCAGCAGCACGCCTCCGGTGACCAGGTAGTTCGCGTAGGACTTGTCGATCAGCAGCGGCAGGCCGTTGTCGACGGTGGCCAGCACCAGGCCGCCGATGACGCCGTTGATCGCTCGGCCGCGGCCGCCGAAGAGGCTGGTGCCGCCGATCACCGCGGCGCCGACGGCGTACAGCAGCACGTTGCCGCCGCCGGAGCTGGGGGAGACGCTGCCGGAGTAGGCGGCCTGCAGGACGCCGGCGACCGCCGCCAGCGAGGAGCAGAGCACGAACGCCATGGTCCGCATGTAGACGACGTTGATGCCGGCCCGGCGGGCCGCCTCGGCGTTGCCGCCGACGGCGTACAGGTGGCGACCGAAGGTGGTCCGGCTGAGCAGGAAGGTCATCAGCAGCAGGATCACGATGACGACCGGGATCATGTAGGGGATGCCCTCGATCGGGAAGTTCGGGTTCACGCTGCGGTTGCCGTTGAAGTACCAGGTCAGGCCGAAGATGATCGCCGCGAAGACCACGATGCGGAGGGCGACCAGGCTCATCGGCGGGCGGGCCAGGTCGCGGGCGACCTGGCGGCGGTACTTGATCAGGCTGAAGCCGGCGTACGCCGCGAAGAGGACCACGGCGCTGATCCAGCCGATCGTCGGCGGCACGTTGTTGATGGCGAGGCCGCGCAGGACCTCCTGGTTGAAGCGGAGCGCGCCGCCCTGCCCGATCAGCCAGAGCATCACGCCCTGCAGCGCCAGGAAGAAGGACAGCGTGACGACGAAGGATGGGATCCCGAGCCGGGCGACCAGGGTGCCGATCAGGAAGCCGATGATCGCGCCGGAGGCGATGCCGGCCAGCATGGCGACCGGCCAGGCCTGGCCGTGGTCGAGGATCGCCAGCGCGGTGATGGCCGCACCGGTGCCGCTGGCGACGCCGGCGGAGAGGTCGATCTCGCCGAGCAGCAGTACCGGGACCAGGGCCATCGCAAGCACGCAGATCGAGGCCGCCTGGAGGGTCAGGTTGGCCATGTTGAGCTTGGTCAGGAACGTGTCGCTGGTGGCGCCGAAGATGATGAAGAGGACGAGGAGGCCGAGGACCGCGGGGAGCGAGCCCATGTCGCCGCCGCGGAGGCGGTTGACGTAGTCGCGGCCGGCCTCGGCCAGGGTGGTGGCTCGGTGGGTGTCGCCGGAGAAGTCGGCCCCGGCGTAGGACGGGTTGGGGGTGCTGGTGTCAGTGCTCATCATGGGTCCCAGGTCAGATCGCGGCGGTCTCGGAGTCGGTGAGGCCGTGGCTCTCGCTGCGGCCGGCCGTGATCAGCTCGACCACTTCACGGTGGGTGACCTCCGAGGCCGGTACGTCGGCGGCGACGCGGCCGAGATAGAGGGCGGTGATCCGGTCGGCCACCTCGAAGACGTCGGTCATGTTGTGCGAGATCAGCACCACGCCGAGGCCACGGTCGGCCAGCCGGCGGACCAGGTCGAGCACCTGGCGGGTCTGCGCGACGCCCAGTGCCGCGGTCGGCTCGTCGAGGATCACGATCTTGGAGTTCCACAGCACCGACTTGGCGATCGCCACCGTCTGGCGCTGGCCGCCGGAGAGGCTGGCGACCTGCTGGCGGACCGACTTGACGGTGCGGACGGAGAGCGAGGCGAGCGTCTCGCGCGCCTTCGACTCCATGGTCACCTCGTCGAGCACGGGGCCGGACTTCAGCTCGCGGCCGAGGAACATGTTCTCGACGATGTCGAGGTTGTCGCAGAGTGCGAGGTCCTGGTAGACGACCTCGATGCCGAGGGCCGAGACGTCGCGGGGCCCGTGCACGTGGACCGGCTTGCCGTCGAACAGGTACTCGCCGCTGTCGCGGCCGTAGATGCCGGCGATCACCTTCACCAGCGTCGACTTGCCGGCGCCGTTGTCGCCGACCAACGCGGTGACCTGGCCGGGATAGACGGCGAAGTCGACGTCGTGCAGCACGTGCACCACGCCGAAGCTCTTGTTGACGCCGCGTAGCTCGAGCAGCGGTTCGGTCATGACCTGCCTCCAGGGGGTGGCGCGTGAGCGCGCCGGTGTCAAAAGGGGCGTTTCGTGGGCGGGGCACCCGGGCCGGTCAGGCCCGGGTGCCCCCAGATGATGCTGTGTGCTGCTGTCGGTGCGTCGGCCCTCGATCAGGAGATGCCGGCGTCCTTGCAGGCCTTCGCGTAGTCGCCGGTGCAGACGTCGGCCGCGGTCTGGCCGCCGTCGTCGATGACCGCCTTGACGTCCTCGGGGCTGGCGATGGACTGCGGGTCGAGCAGGATGCTCGGGACCTCACGGCCGCCCTCGCTGTCCTCGACGGTGCCGGTGGTCTCCGGCTCGTCGCCGTTGACCAGGGCGATCGCCACGTCGGCCAGCGCGCCGGCCTCGAGCTTGGCGGACTTGTAGACCGTCATGCACTGGGTGCCGGCGAGGACGTTCTGCAGACCGGTGACGGTGGCGTCCTGGCCGGTGACCGGAACCTTGCCGGCCTGGCCGTTCTTCTCCAGGACCGAGATCGCGGCGCCGCCGAGGCCGTCGTTCGCGGCGAGCACGCCCTGAACGTTGCCCTTGGCCTTGGTGTACATCTGGTCGAAGATCGTCACCGCCTCGTCGTTGTCCCAGCCCGGGACGGCCTGCTCGCCGACGACGGTGTAGTTCGACATGCCGTCGAGGACGCTGTGGGCGCCCGCCGAGAACAGCGTGGCGTTGTTGTCGTCCGGCGAACCGTTGAGGTAGATGATGTTCGCCTTCTTGTCGCCGAGGCAGTCCGCCAGACCCTGGCCCTGCAGCTCGCCGACCTTGGTGTTGTCGAACGAGACGTAGTACCCGGCCGAGCCGCCCAGGGTGAGGCGGTCGTAGTCGATGGTCTGGACGCCGGCGGCCTGGGCCTTCTCCTCGATCGCGGCACCGGACGGGTTGTCCAGGTTGACGATCGCGAGCACCGTGACGCCGTCGGCGATCATGCCGTCGGCGATCTTCGCCATGGCGCTCTTGTCGCCCTCGGCGTTCTTGATCGTGTAGTCGACGCCTGCTTCCTCGAACGCGGCCTCGAGAGCCGGGCGGTCCGCCGTCTCCCAACGCACCGAGGACTGGGTGTCGGGGAGGATGACGCCGATCTTGCCGGCAGAGCCGCCGTCGCCGTCGCCGCTCCCGGAATCCGTGTCGTCGCTACCACATGCCGTGAGGGAGAGGGCCAACCCGAGCCCCGCCGCCACGATCGCAGCGTTCCTGCGCTTCAACATCAACCGCCTCCTTGCGATCCAGGGCCCGGGCGCTGCGAGGATCGCGCACCTTACTCAGCGGGCCTTATGTTGTTTGGAACAACATATGTAGTGACCTGCGTCACGTCTACCCCGGGGGTCGGTTGGATCGTGACAATCGCGACATCCGAGCCTGATTTGCCCGATCTTTGCGGTTCGTGGCCGCGTCCGGACGGCGGTCGCGCCGCCTCGGGGCGCGCCGGACACGTGCCGCGGGGCTTCCCCCGGCACGTGCGGACGTAGCCCCGTCGGGCCCGCCTCAGCGGGTCGGTACGCCGTACAGCGTGGTGCGCTCACGCACCGGTCGGTCGATCCCGGCGCCGATCTCGACCAGCTCCTCGACCGTCTTCGCGCTGCCGTGCTCGGAGCCGGCCATCCGGGAGATGGTCTCCTCCATCAGCGTGCCGCCGAGGTCGTTGGCGCCGGCGCGGAGCATCGCGCGGGTGCCCTCGACGCCGAGCTTGACCCAGGAGGTCTGGATGTTGGGGACCCGGCCGTGCAGCAGGATGCGGGCCATCGCGTGCACCGCCAGGTTGTCGCGCAACGTGGGGCCGGGCCGGGCCACGCCGGCGAGGTAGATCGGGGCGGAGGTGTGCACGAACGGCAGCGGGACGAACTCGGTGAATCCCTGGGCGCCGTTCTCCAGTGCGGTGTCGTGCACCCGCTTGAGCACGTTGAGGTGCCCCACCCAGTGCCGCGGGTTGTCGACGTGGCCGTACATCATCGTCGAGGTGGTCGGGATGCCGACGCGGTGCGCGGTGGAGACGATCTCGACCCAGGTGCTCGCCGGCAGCTTGCCCTTGGTCAGCACCCAGCGGACCTCGTCGTCGAGGATCTCCGCGGCGGTGCCGGGCAGCGAGCCCAGGCCGGCCTCGCGGGCCTTGATCAGGAAGTCCTCGATGGAGAGTCCGGTGCGGGCGGTGCCGTTGACCACCTCCATCGGCGAGAACGCGTGCACGTGCATGCCGGGCACCCGCTGCTTCACCGCGGCGACCAGGTCGAAGTAGGCGCTGGCCGGCAGCTGCGGGTCGATGCCGCCCTGCATGCAGACCTCGGTGGCGCCCAGGTCCCAGGCCTCCTGGGCGCGGTCGGCGACCTCGTCGTAGGAGAGGGAGTAGGCGTCGGCGTCGGTGCGCCGCTGCGCGAAGGCGCAGAACCGGCAGCCGACGTAGCAGACGTTGGTGAAGTTGATGTTCCGGTTGACCACGTAGGTGACCTCGTCGCCGACCGTCTCGCGGCGCAGGTCGTCGGCGAGCCGGGTGACCTCGCGGAGCAGGTCGCCCTCGGCGGTCATCAGCGTGAGGGCGTGCTCCTCCGACAGGTTGCCCGGGTCGGCCTCGGCCGCCCGGAGCGCGTCGGCGCCCTCGGCGTGCAGCACCGCCGGCGCGCCCGTGCTGCGGGCCGCCTCCTCGACGGCCGCCCAGTCGCCGTACACGGAGCCGAAGTCGCTACGGCGGTCCGCGGAGCGGCCTCCGTCCGGTCCGTCCGCGTCGATGGCCGTGTGCAGGTCCGTGCGACCGGTCGAGACACCGGTGTCGAAGCCGCCGTCGGGCTCCTGCCACGGCAGCCCCGTCGGGCGTACGCCGGGCCGGGCGAGCCCGTCGGGTCCGGCCAGCGCGGCCACGTGCGCGGTGACGCGCGGATCGATCCACGCCTCGCCGCGCTCCAGCGAGCCGAGCACGTACTCCGGGTGCACGGTGAGTCGCGCGCGCAGCTCGAAGCCGGCCGCGCCGGTGATCTCGCGCAGCCGCTCCAGGGACGGCCAGGGGCGCTCGGGGTTGACGTGGTCGGGGGTGAGCGGGGAGACCCCGCCCCAGTCGTCGATGCCGGCCTCGAGCAGCAGCCGGCACTCGGCCGAGCCCTCGGAGCTGTCGACCAGGTTCGGCGGAGCCTGGACCCGTGCCTTGGGGCCGAGCACCAGCCGGGTGACCGCGATCGCGGCCCGGTACTCGTCCAGGCCGAGGTCGTCGGTGTGCCGCATCGCGGTGTCCGGCTTCGCCCGGAAGTTCTGCACGATCACCTCCTGGACCGCCCCGTAGGCGCGGGAGGTGGCGCGCAGCGCGAAGATCGTCTCCGCGCGCTCGGCCAGCGTCTCGCCGATCCCGACCAGCAGCCCGGTGGTGAAGGGGATGCCGTGGCGCCCGGCGTCCTCCAGCACCCGCAGCCGGACCTCGGGGTCCTTGTCGGGGGAGCCGAAGTGGGCCTCGCCCTTGGCCTCGAAGAGGCGCCGGGAGGTGGTCTCCAGCATCATCCCCATCGACGGGGAGACGGGCTTGAGGCGGTTCAGCTCCTCCCAGGACATGACGCCGGGGTTGAGGTGGGGCAGCAGGCCGGTCTCCTCGAGTACGCGCACGGCCATCGCCCGCACGTAGGCCAGCGTCGAGTCGTAGCCCTGCTCGTCGAGCCACTCGCGCGCCTCGGGCCACCGGTCCTCGGGCCGGTCGCCGAGGGTGAACAACGCCTCCAGGCAGCCGACCTCGGCCCCCTTGCCGGCGATGTCGAGGATCTCGTCGGGGGAGAGGTAGAGCGACTCGCCCTTGCGCTTGAGCTGGGTCGGGGTCTCCACGAAGGTGCAGTAGTGGCACCGGTCCCGGCACAGCTTGGTGACCGGGATGAAGACCTTGGGGGAGTAGGTGACCACGCCCGGGCGATCCGCGGCCACGAGGCCCGCGTCGCGCACCCGCGCGGCGGCGGCGGTCAGCCGGTCCAGGTCCTCGCCGGTCGCGGCCAGCAGGCCGGTCGCCTCGTCGACGTCCAGCGCGGCGCCGCGCTCGGCGCGGGCCAGGGCACGGCGGATCTGCTGGGGGGTGGGGAGCTCGCTCATCACCGTCAGGCTATCCGGCCGCCCCGCCGCGGGGCGCGGCTGTTCACCGCACAGCGGTACCCCGGACCGCCGGGGACGGTCTCCGGAACGCCGGAGGGCGGGTGAGGTCGGAGAGGTACCCGCTACGGGGACGTCCCGACCCCACCCGCCCTCGGGCGAGTGGTTCGGCGCGTGGGTCAGAGCCCGAGCGACCGACCGATGATCTCCTTCTGGATCTCGGTGGTGCCGCCGTAGATCGTCTGGATCCGGGTGTCCGCATAGGCCTTCGCGATGGGGTACTCCATCATGTAGCCGTAGCCGCCGTGCATCTGCAGGCCGGAGTCGACGAGCTTCTTCTGCAGCTCGGTGGTCCACCACTTCGCCATCGACGCCAGCACGGCGTCGGCGGTGCCGTCGTTGAGCCGCTCCATGCAGTGGTTGACGAAGGTGCGCGCGACGTAGGCCTCGGTCGCCATCTCGGCGAGCACGAACCGGGTGTTCTGGAACTTGCCGATCGGCTTGCCGAACGCCTCGCGGGTCTTGACGTAGTCCAGCGTCTGGTCGAGCACGGCCTCCATCACGGAGACCGCGGTGCCGGCGATGCTGATCCGCTCCTGGGGCAGGTTCTGCATCAGGTAGATGAAGCCCTCGCCCTCCTCGCCGAGCAGGTTGGCCTTGGGGACCACCACGTTGTCGAAGCTCAGCTCGGCGGTGTCCTGCGCCTTGAGGCCCAGCTTCTCGAGGTTGCGGCCGCGGGTGAAGCCCTCCATCCCACGCTCGACAACCAGCAGGCTGATCCCCTTGTGGCCGGCGTCGGGGTCGGTCCGCGCCACCACGACCACCAGGTCGGAGAGGATGCCGTTGGTGATGAAGATCTTGGAGCCGTTGAGGATGTAGTGGTCGCCCTTGTCGACGGCCGAGGTGCGGATGCCCTGCAGGTCCGAGCCGGCGCCGGGCTCGGTCATCGCGATCGCGGTGATGATCTCGCCGGAGACCATGCCGGGCAGCCAGCGCTGCTTCTGCTCCTCGTTGGTGAGGTTCACCAGGTACGGCGCCACCACGTCGTTGTGCAGCGTGAACCCGGGTCCGCTGACACCGAGGCGGCACATCTCCTCGGAGATGATCATGTTGTAGCGGAAGTCCTTGATCCCCGGGCCGCCGTACTCCTCGGGGACCTCGAAGCCGAGCAGGCCGGCCTCGCCGGCCTTGGTCCAGACCTCGCGGTCGACGACGCCGGCGGCGTCCCACTTCTCGGTGTACGGGACGGCCTCGCGCTCGAGGAAGGTGCGCACCGAGCGGCGGAAGTCCTCGTGCTCGGTCTCGTAGATGCTGTTCTGCGGGGCAATCATCAGGAAACCCACTCCTTGATCTGGGCGATGGTGGCCGCATGGTCGACCACCGGGGCGACGGACAGGTTGGTGACGCCGGCCTCGCGGAACGCCGCGATCCGCTCCTGGACGTAGGAGGCGGGGCCGACCAGGTTGCCGGCCTCGAGCCACTCGAGCGGGACGAGCGCCTCGGCCTCCTTCTTCTTGCCCGAGAGGTAGAGGTCCTGGATCTCCTTGGCCTCCTTCTCGAAGCCGTACTCGCAGGCCAGCTGGTTGTAGAAGTTCTTGTCGCGGGCGCCCATGCCGCCGACGTAGAGCGCGTACATCGGGCGCATGAAGTCCAGCAGTGCCTTGGTCTCGGGGCCCTCGCCGATCGCGACCATGCCGCCGGCGCAGATCTCGAGCGGCTTGAGGTCCGCCGATCGCTTCGCCGCGCCGCGGGCCAGCGCGTCGCCCCAGACCTCCGCGGCCTTCTCGGGGTAGACCAGGAACGGCAGCCAGCCGTCGGCGACCTCGGCGGTCATCGCCACGTTCTTCTCGCCCAGGGCGGCGACCCAGATCGGCAGGTCGGCGCGCTCGGGCTTGTTGAGCAGCTTCAGCGGCTTGCCGAGGCCGAGGCCCTGGCCGGCGGGGAGCGGCACCTGCACGGTCTTGCCCTCGAGGTGGAGCGACTCGCGGCGCAGCCCCATCCGCAGCAGCTCGATCACCTCGCGGGTGCGGGTCAGCGGGCGGTCGTAGGGGAGGCCGTGGAAGCCCTCGATCACCTGCGGTCCCGACGCGCCGAGGCCGAGCACCGCGCGCCCGCCCGACACGTTGTCGAGGCCGGCCGCGGTCTGCAGCAGCGCGCCGGGGGTGCGCGAGTAGACGTTGAGGATGCCGGCGCCGATCTCGACCGTCTCCGTCTTCGCGGCCAGGTAGCCCATCAGGGTCGGCGCATCGAAGCCGTAGGGCTCCGCCACCCAGATCGTGTCGAGGCCCACCTTCTCCAGTGCGACCACCTGGTCGGCCGACTCGCGGGGGTTGCCGGCGTAGACCAGCGGCATGGACAGCTTCATCGGGGTCCCTTCGTCTCGCTCACGTCGTACGGGGGGGCGTGCCCGGATGCCGGACGTCGCCCCGGATGCAATCGTGACAGCATTACTGTCACGATTGCAACGGTACTGGCACAGTTCGCCGCTCCGATCGGATGACCGGGAGGCGCGCGGCGCCCGCGGAGGGCGGCCGGCTACGTTGCCCGTGGACACCCGACCAAAGCGCGAACCAGTGAGGACGAGATGACGAACTACCGCGTCGCCGTGATCGGCGGCACCGGACCGCAGGGCAAGGGCCTCGGCTACCGCTTCGCGAAGGGCGGCCACGACGTCGTCCTCGGCTCGCGCGCCGCGGAGAAGGCCGAGGCCGTGGCGGACGAGGTCCGCGCCCGCCTCGGGGAGGAGGCCGGAACGGTGACCGGCGCCGCCAACGCCGACGCCGTCGCCCAGTGCGACGTGGTGCTGCTCGCGGTCCCGTACGACGGCCACGACGAGCTCGTCGCCTCGCTTCCCCTGGCGGGCAAGACGGTGATCTCCTGCGTCAACCCGCTCGCGTTCGACAAGCGCGGCGCCCACGGCCGCGTGGTCAACGGCGGCGAGGGGTCGGCCGCCGAGTCGGCGCAGGAGCTCGCCCCCGAGGCGACCGTGGTCGGCGCGTTCCACAACGTCTCCGCCGTGGGGCTGTGGGCCGAGGACGAGTTCCTCGACGAGGACGTGATCGTGGTCGGCGACGTCGTGGAGGCCAAGCAGGTCGCGATGGAGCTCGCGGCGTCGGTCACCGGCAACCTCGGCATCGACGGCGGCAAGCTGCGGCTGGCCCGCCAGCTCGAGCCGTTCACCGCCGTGCTGATCTCGATCAACCGCAAGTACAAGGTGCACGCGGGCATCCGCGTGACCGGGCTCGACGCCGCCCACTGACCTGGGTCGTGTGCCTGAGGACCCGCCGTACCGGGGCCTCGGGCACACGACCCGGCCAGCCGGGCGCCGTCGTCAGGGCGTCTGCCGCGAACGCCCCCGGAACAGCGTCGCCACCAGCCCGACCGCGCCGGCCACCAGCCACGGCGTCGGCAGCAGCCACCGCGCGTCGTCGGGCTCCGCGGCGCCGCTGGCCAGCAGCGCCCAGACCACCGTCAGGCCCAGGAACGCCACCCCCATCACCAGGTGGCCCACGTTGACCGGGTGGTAGCCGCGGCGTGCGCCCTCCGGGCTCCGCTCCGCGTCCGGCGCGGTGGTCGTCTCGTCGCTGCTCATCACTGTCCCCCTGCCGTCTCGAACTCGATCTGGCCGACGACCATGTCGGCCTCGACGGTCAGCTCCGGCACGTCGTCGCCGCCGTCGTGGCTGGCGATGTTGGAGCCTCCGCGCTTCTCGCCGAAGAGCACGGTCTCGCCGGCGCCGACCTGCGCGTCGACGCGGACGTCCAGCCCGTCCTCCGGGACGATCACCTGGATGTGTCCGACGCGGAGGTCGACCTCGACGGTGCGGCCGTCGAGGTCCGCCAGGTCGTCGATCCCGCTCAGGTCCAGCACGATCTCACCCAGGCCGAGCTCGTAGCTGTCCTGGACACCGACCGCCGACGTCGGCGCTCGCCTGACCTCGCCGGCGTCGATCGGCTCCACGGCAGTGGTCACGGCGGTGGCCGCGGCCGCCAGCAGGCCGATCAGGGCCAGGCCGCCCGCCCGACCGTAGAAGGCGCCGACCACGAGCATCAGCCCGCAGGTGGCCAGCACCGCGGCGGGGTACGCCGAGGCGGGGACGTCCGCGCCGGCGAGCTGGAGCGTGCCGAGCGTGCCCAGCAGCAGGACGGCGAGTCCGAGGGCGAAGCCGAACAGGATCGGTCCCCGGCGCTCGCGTCGCCGGTCCCGGCGCTGCTGGTGCCGGTAGCGACGCTCCCAGTCCCGCCGCTGCTGGCGTTGCATCGTCGCCGACTGTCCGGACTGGTGGCGCGCCCAGTGCTCCTGCCACTGCCGCTCCCACGGCTCGTCGCCGGTCGACCCGCCGTCCTCGCCCGCCGGCGTGGTGGGGGGACGGTAGCCGGGGTACTGCCCGGGCGCCTCCGTCGTGCCGGCCGGCGCCTGCCCGGGTGCGGGCACCGGTGCGTGCCACGGCGGCCGGCCGGAGCGGGGCCTGCGGTTGCGTGCCACGGCGGCGACCACGACCAGCCCGACCAGCGCCAGCGGCCACGGGAAGGTCCAGCCTCCGACGGTGTCGCCGACCACCGAGAAGGCGGCCAGGGCCCCGGCGATGATCAGCACGACGGTGCGGGTGCGCTCGTCCAGGCGCAGGTGCGCCTCGGTGCCGTCGTCCTGGGGCAGCAGCAGCCAGCCGGCGGCGTAGATCAGCAGGCCGCCGCCCCCGAAGAAGACCAGCACCACCAGGATCACCCGGACGAGCACCGGGTCGACGTCGAGGTGGTGGGCGATGCCCCCGGCGACGCCGGCGATCTTGCGGTCCGTGGTGCTGCGACGCAGCCGGCCGAGGTCACGCATCTCCTCGGGGGAGACGCGCGGTCCCCGGGGACCCGGCGGCGGCGGTGGTGGTGCGGTCATGCCACCAGCCTGACGGTCGCGGGGGTGGCGCACCATCGGGGAGCACCCTGATCCTCGACCCCGGGCCCGGGGGCCGAACCAGGGTTCGACCAGGGATGATCCCGCTGCTCGGGGCGCACCGGCTGTGTGACGATGGACGACATCATGAACACCGCTCCGCCCAGTGCCGAGGAGACCGGACCCGTCGTCCCGGTCGGTCCGGCCGCGCCCCCGGGCCAGCCCGCCCCGGCGCCGCCCGCCGAGCCTCGGCGCGCCTACCGCGACCTGGACGACCACGTCCTCGGCGGGGTGGCCTCGGGCCTGGCGGAGCACCTCGGGCTCCCGGTGATGTGGGTGCGCGCGGCCTTCGTGGTCGGCGCCGTGCTCGGCGGCATCGGGATCGCGCTGTACGCCGGCCTCTGGCTGATGCTCCCGGCCGGGCCGGCCTTCGAGCACGACGCTCCGGGCCTGGAGAGCGCCACCCGTGGTGGCCGGCGGCCGCGGTCGGCGCGTCGGCTCGGCGACATCGGCCCGCTGGTCGCCCTGGGTGCCTTCGGGATCGGGCTCACCCTGGTGGTGCAGGCGCTGTTCGGCTCCGGCGCCCAGGTCTGGCCGGTCTTCCTCGGCGTCGCCGGCATCGCGCTGCTGTGGCGGCAGGCCGACGAGGCCCAACGGGAGCGCTGGATCGACGCGGGCGGTCGGGTCGACCCGGCTCGGATCGTGCTCGGCGACGGCGGCTGGGCGTCGTACGCGCGGCTCGTGTCGGGGCTGGGCCTGGTGGTGCTCGCGGTGCTCTGGGTCTCGCTGCAGGGCGGCTCGCTCTCGGTGGCCCGCGACATCACCATCGCCGTCCTGCTCGGCGTGGTCGGGCTGGGCATCGTGGTCGGGCCGTGGGCCTACCGGCTGACCCGCGAGCTCTCCGACGAGCGCGCGGAGCGGGTGCGCAACCAGGAGCGCGCCGACGTCGCCGCCCACCTGCACGACTCGGTGTTGCAGACGCTGGCGCTGATCCAGAAGAACCCGTCCGACGCGGCCCGCCTGGCCCGCGCGCAGGAGCGCGACCTGCGGTCGTGGCTCTTCGCCGGCGAGGCGATGGACGACCGCACGGTGGCCAGCGCGCTGCGCGCCGCCGCGGCGGACATCGAGGACGCCTACGGCATCCACGTCGACGTGGTCGCGGTCGGCGACACCGACCTCGACGAGGCCACCCGGCCGATCGTGGCCGCGGCGCGGGAGGCGGTCACGAACGCGGCCAAGCACTCCGGCGCGGCCCGGGTCGACGTGTACGCCGAGATCGGGGACGCCGCGCTGGAGGTCTTCGTCCGCGACCGCGGCAGCGGCTTCGACCCTGAGGACACGCCGGAGGACCGCTTCGGCGTGCGGCACAGCATCGTCGACCGGATGGACCGGCACGGCGGCAGCGCCGAGGTGAGGTCGACGCCGGGGGAGGGCACCGAGGTGCGGCTGCGGCTGGCGCCACCGGACCGGTCGCACCAGGTGACGGCCGAGGAGCAGGTGCCCGAGCGGGTGCGCGGGTCGGCCGCGCGGGACGAGCGGGACGCGCGGGACGATCGGGACGAGCGGGACGAGATGGACGAGACGGACGAGCAGGGGGACGAGCGGTGACCGAGGAGCGGACGGGTCCGGTGCGGGTGGTGGTGGTCGACGACCACGCCATGTTCCGCAGGGGCGTGAGCGCGGAGCTGGCGTCCACCGGCGCCGGGAGGGTCCTCGTGGTGGGCGAGGCGGCCGACGTCGACGAGGCGGTCGCCGCGGTCCTCGCGGAGCGTCCCGACGTGGTCCTGCTCGACGTCCACCTGCCCGGCGGCGGCGGCGTCGAGGTGATCCGGCGTACCACCCGGGAGGGGGCGGGTGACGTCCGCTTCCTGGCGCTCTCGGTCAGCGACGCCGCCGAGGACGTGATCGGCACCATCCGCGGGGGCGCCCGGGGCTACGTCACCAAGACGATCAGCGGTGAGGAGCTCGTCGACGCGATCGGCCGGGTGGCCGAGGGCGACGCCGTCTTCTCGCCCCGCCTGGCGGGCTTCGTGCTCGACGCCTTCGCCGGGGCCGGCCTCAGCGCCGACCTGGCCAGCGTGGACGAGGACCTGGACCGGCTCACCGAGCGCGAGCGGGAGGTGATGCGGCTGATCGCCCGCGGCTACTCCTACAAGGAGGTGGCCCGTGAGCTCTTCATCTCGATCAAGACCGTGGAGACCCACATGTCCTCGGTGCTGCGCAAGCTGCAGCTCTCCTCGCGCCACGAGCTCGCGCGCTGGGCATCTGACCGCAAGCTCCTGTGAGCGGGGCCGGGCGCGGCTCCTCGCCCGTGCCCACCGACGGATGAAAACCGCCCGGAACTGGCGCGGCGGGCCCTGCAGGCGTGCGACAGTTCGCCGGTCGGGACGCACGCCCGGCGACGACGAGAGCTGTCAGGACGGGCGGCGCACGTGGTCGTGGGCCGATTTCGGGAGTGGACGCATGGGAGACGGCAGGAACGTGGTCGGGATCGTCGGCGGCGGGATCCTCGGTCTGGCCGTGGCCCGCGAGGTGCTGCGCCGGCGCCCGGGCGCCCGGGTGGTGGTGCTGGAGAAGGAGGCCGAGGTCGCCCGGCACCAGACCGGCCACAACTCCGGCGTGGTGCACGCCGGCATCTACTACCGTCCGGGGAGCCTCAAGGCCGAGCTGTGCACCCGTGGCCGGCTGATGCTGCGCGACTACTGCGCCGAGCACCGGCTTCCCTACCAGGAGTGCGGCAAGCTGGTGGTCGCCGTCGACGACGGGGAGCTGGGGCGGCTGGACGCGCTGGAGCGCACCGCCACCGAGAACCGGGTGCCCGGGCTGCGTCGGCTCGACGCCGCCGGGATCACCGAGATCGAGCCGTACGGCGCCGGGCTGGCCGCGCTGCACTCGCCGGCCACCGCGATCACCGACTACGTCGCCGTGGCCCGCTCGTTCGCCGCCGAGGTGGTCGCCGCAGGGGGCGAGGTGCGTACCGGCGTCGAGGTGACGGCGGTCCGGGAGGGCGCCTCCGGCGTGGACCTCGACGTACGCGCGGCGGGCGGCGCGGACCGGCTGCGCGTGGACCGCGCGGTCCTCTGCGCGGGTTTGCACGCGGATCGGCTCGGCGGCGGCATCGGCGGGGAGCCGGTGCCGCGGATCGTGCCGTTCCGGGGCGAGTACCTGCTGGTCGGGCCCGAGAAGCAGGACCTCGTCCGTGGCCTGATCTACCCGGTGCCCGACCCGCGCTACCCGTTCCTCGGCGTGCACTTCACCCGCCGGGTCGACGGCTCGCTGGAGGTCGGGCCGAATGCGGTGCTGGCCACCCGGCGCGAGGGCTACCGGCGCCGCGACGTCGATCTGCGCGACCTGCGCGACGTGGTCACCTGGCCGGGGTTCTGGAGGATGGCCCGCCGGCACTGGCGGACCGGCGTCACCGAGGTGCGCGGCTCGGTGTCGGTCGCCGCCTACCTGCGCGGTGCCTCCCGCTACGTGCCGGCCATCGGTCCTGCCGACGTGGCGCGCGGCGGAGCCGGCGTGCGGGCGCAGGCGGTGGACCGGGACGGCTCGCTCGTCGACGACTTCCGGATCTCCCACGGGGACCGGGTGACCGCCGTACGAAATGCCCCGTCGCCGGCCGCCACCTCCAGCCTGGCGATCGCCGAGCACGTGGTCGACGCGATCCGCTGGGAGCGATGCTGAACGGCGCTGGCGGTGCCCTTACAGTTCAGCCATGGAGACACTGCGCCTGGTCCTGCTGATCCTGCACATCCTCGGTTACGCCGCCCTGATCGGAGGCCTGCTCGTGCAGATGGGCCCGGGTGACAAGAAGGTCAACAGCGCGATGCGCGACGGCATCGGCGTCGCCTTCCTGACTGGCCTCGCCCTGGTCGGCGTGCTGGAGGCCGGGGACGGCTCCGTCAACCACGCCAAGGTCGCCGTCAAGCTGGTGATCGCGCTGGTGCTCCTGGTCCTGGTGATGGCGAACCTCCGCAAGGAGAAGATCCCCGCCGGCCTGTGGGCCGGCATGCTGGTGCTCGCCATTGCCAACGTCGGCGTCGCCGTGCTCTGGTCGCCGATCCACTCCTGAGCGTCGCTCACGAATCGCTGGCGACCGCCCGGTGCCCCGTGGGGTGCCGGGCGGTCGTGCTGTCACACGCTGTTGCGTGCGGTGATCGGTCGTTGGGGGCTTGTCACACGCTGTTGCATGCGCTGCTCGGTCGTTGGTGCTGCTGTCAGCCCGATGCAACGGCCTGCTAGCAGCTTCAACGGCCAGGAGGACGACGGACCAGCGTGTGACAAGCCCCCAACAGCCGATCTGAGCACGCACCCACGTGTTACAGCGACCACCCACCCGCCGACCCCGCCCCCGTCGGCCCGGCGCCGTAGGCTGGGTGCCGACATGAGTACGACGCCGCAGCTCCCCGGGTTCGAGCACCTCCTCCCCACCGCCGGACGCTCCCAGTCGGAGGACGAGCCCCGTACGACGCGGCGCGGGCCGAGCCCCGAGGAGCTGCTCGAGGGCCTCAACGAGCCGCAGCGCGAGGCGGTCCAGCACGCCGGCGTACCGCTGCTCGTGGTGGCCGGCGCCGGCTCGGGCAAGACCCGGGTGCTGACCCGGCGGATCGCCTGGCTGATCTCCGAGCGCAAGGCGCACCCGGGCTCGATCCTGGCGATCACCTTCACCAACAAGGCCGCCGCGGAGATGAAGGAGCGGGTCGCCGAGCTGGTCGGCAACCGCGCCAAGATCATGTGGGTCTCGACCTTCCACTCCGCGTGCGTGCGGATCCTGCGCAAGGAGGCCGAGCACGTCGGGGTGAAGTCGAACTTCTCGATCTACGACGCCCAGGACCAGAAGCGGTTGATCACGTTGGTCTGCTCCGACCTCGACCTGGACCCGCGCAAGTTCCAGCCGGGCCCGGTGCTGCACTGGATCAGCAACCACAAGAACGAGCTGCGCGACCCCGACGAGGTCGCCGCGGACGCCCGCAACAGCATCGACGAGAGCTACGCGGCGGCGTACAAGCTCTACCAGCGGCGGCTGCGCGAGGCGAACGCGCTTGACTTTGACGACCTGATCATGGAGACGGTGCGGCTGTTCCAGACCCGCCCGGAGATCCGCGAGACCTACCGGCGCCGGTTCCGGCACATCCTGGTCGACGAGTACCAGGACACCAACCACGCGCAGTACTCCCTGATCCACCAGCTCTGCGGCCAGGACCTCGAGGACCCGCTGGAGGAGAGCGCGTACGACGACGCCGCGATCTCGCCCGCGGACCGGGTGCCGCCGGCGGAGCTGATGGTGGTCGGCGACGCGGACCAGTCGATCTACGCGTTCCGCGGGGCCGACATCCGCAACATCATGGACTTCGAGAAGGACTTCCCCGACGCGCGGACGATCCTGCTGGAGCAGAACTACCGCTCGACGCAGACGATCCTCACCGCGGCGAACGCGGTGATCGAGCGCAACGCCGGGCGCAAGCCGAAGCGGCTGTGGTCCGATGCCGGCGACGGGGAGAAGATCGTCGGCTACGTGGCCGACACGGAGCACGACGAGGCCCGCTTCGTCTCCGAGGAGATCGACAAGCTGACCGACACCGGCGTCAAGGCCGGGGACGTGGCGGTCTTCTACCGGACCAACGCCCAGTCGCGGGTGTTCGAGGAGATCTTCATCCGCACCGGCCAGCCCTACAAGGTCGTCGGCGGGGTGCGCTTCTACGAGCGCCGCGAGGTCCGCGACGCGCTCGCCTACCTGCGGATGCTGGTCAACCCCGACGACCAGGTCAGCCTGCGGCGCATCCTGAACACCCCGCGCCGCGGCATCGGCGACCGTGCGGTGCTGGCGGTCAGCCAGCTCGCTGACCGGGACGGGCTGACGTTCTGGGAGGCGCTGCAGCGCGCCGACCGGGCGCCGGGGCTGGCCACCCGCTCGCAAAAGAACATCGAGGCGTTCGTCGCCAAGGTCGTCGAGTGGCAGCAGATGGTCGCCGCGGGGGAGCGCCCCGACGTGATCCTCGAGACGGTGCTCGACGGGTCGGGCTACCTGACCTCGCTGGAGGAGTCCGACGACCCCCAGGACGCCACCCGGGTGGAGAACCTCGGCGAGCTCGTCGCGGTGGCCCGCGAGTTCGCCGAGGACCCGGTCGCGGGGCCCTCGGCCGACCCCGCCGACGTCGACGCCGGGCTGGTCGAGCCGGGCCTCGGCGACTTCCTGGAGCGGGTGGCGCTGGTCGCCGACTCCGACCAGATCCCCGACGCCCCCGACGGCGACGACCCCGACGCCCCCGAGGACACCGGCGTGGTCACCCTGATGACCCTGCACACGGCCAAGGGCCTGGAGTTCCCGGTGGTCTTCCTGACCGGCCTGGAGGACGGCGTCTTCCCGCACTCGCGCGCGCTGGGCGACCGGACCGAGCTGGAGGAGGAGCGCCGGCTGGCCTACGTCGGCATCACCCGTGCCCGGCAGCGCCTGTACTGCTCCCGCGCCGTGGTCCGCTCGGCGTGGGGTGCCCCGGCGCACAACCCGGCGTCCCGCTTCCTCGCCGAGCTCCCGATCGACCTGGTCGACTGGCGGCGTACCGAGGCCGAGCAGTCGCAGTGGTCCCGCCCGACCTTCGCCTCGAGCCGGTACGACGGTGCCGGATCGGGCGACCGGGTCCGGATGGGCAGCCCCACCGCCGCCGGTCGCCGCAACTTCAGCTCCGCCGCCGCCCGCGCCGACGCAGCGGCGAAGTCCAAGCCGTCGCGCCCGATCCCGGTGCTGGAGCCCGGCGACCGGGTCACCCACGACACGTTCGGACTGGGCACCGTCGTCTCGGTCGAGGGGGCGGCGGAGAAGTCGGTCGCGTCGATCGACTTCGGCTCCGAGGGCGTCAAGCGCCTGCTGCTGCGCTACGCCCCGGTGGAGAAGCTGTAGCCGCGCGTGGGTCGGCAGCGATCGGCTGCCGGCTCACGCCGGCTCACGCCTTGATCAGGGCGCGATGCCCTGGACGCGGAGAGCCGCGTCGGGGTCGACCGGGTCGCCACCGCCGGGGCGGACCTCGAGGTGCAGGTGGGGGCCGGTCACGTGGCCGGTGGAGCCGACGTAGCCGATCACCTGGCCCGGCTCGACGGTCTGGCCGACGGAGGCGTTGAACGCGGTCTGGTGGCAGTACCAGACCTCGGTGCCGTCCTCGAGGGTGAGCACGGTCTTGTTGCCGTAGGCGCCGTCGTAGCCGGCGGAGGTGATCACGCCCTTGGTGACCGCCATGATCGGGGTGCCGGTCGGAGCGGCGAAGTCGAGGCCGGTGTGGTAGCTGGACCACAGGCCGTACTCACCGTAGCGGGCGGTCAGGCGGTAGGAGCTCGAGGAGATCGGCAGCACCCACCGGTCGAGGGCGGCGATCTGCTGCGCCTTCTTCTCGGCGTCGGCAGCCAGCTCGCCGAGGGCGGCGTCGCGCTGCTCGGCGACCTTCTCGGCCTGGTCGACCAGCTCGGCGTCGCTGGCGCGAGCCAGCGCGTCGCGGTCGGAGTCGCGGCTCACCTTCGACGCGCTACGCATCGCGTCGAAGGTGCCGGTGCCGAACGATCCGCTCAGCGCGTTGGTCGCGGCGAGCGGTGTCTCGGTGCTGACCAGCTGCGGCTCCGCGGTGGTCACGGCGCCGCCGATCGCCACGGCGAGGGTCGCCACGCCGACGGCCACCGGCAGGGTCGGGACGCCGCGGAACAGGGGCCCGCGTCCGCCGGAGCCCTTGGCCGCGCGGCGCTTGCCGGGAGCGGCCGGCCGGAGGGTCGTCGTGGAGTCGGTGATCGCCGGCAGCTCGCCGGTGAGCTCGGCGAGCGACGGCAGCTCGACCGTCGGCGTCGGTACGGCGAACAGCGGCTGCTGCGTGGCGAGCGTCGGTCCGAGCTGGGCCGACTCCTCGGCGCGCGCGTTCTGGGCGACCGGCTCGGTGAGCAGCTCCGCCGCCCGACCGTGCGGGGCGTCGTCGGCCGCGACCTCGGGGGCGATGCGGCCAGCGCGGGTCGCGGGCTCGGTGGCCGGCCGGTCGGCACGCCGGCGTCCGCCGGGGGCGGTCCGTGCGGTCAGGGCGGTGGTCGCCGTGGGGGTCGCGCTGCTCGGGGCGGCGTCGCGCTCGTCGGGGAGCACGGCCCGCCGGCGTCCGGCGACCGGTGCCGCCGGGGTCTCGACACGCGCCGCGGCGGCGCCGGGCGCCTCGGGCGCGGTCTGCTCGACGGACGGCGCGCTGCGCGCGGAGGACCGCAGTGCGCGGTCCAGGATCTGCTCGGGGCTCAGCGGCCGGTCGGCGGTGCTCGCGGCGAGCGCATCGACGCCGAGTGCGTCGACGGCGGGCGCCGGGGTGGCGGCCGGGCTCGGAGCGGGTGCGGCCCGCCCGGCCACGCGGCGGCCGACGTACTTCTCCGGCTTGTCGCTGCGGCGCTGGCGCGGGGGAGCGGTCGGGGCTTCCGAGGTGGACCGACGGCGCGGTTCCGCGCGTCGCTGTCCTCGGTGGTTACCCATGCAGTCTCGCTCCTTGGTCGTTCCCCGTCTGTGCGATCGGGGACCGACCGCTTCGTCCGGATCGGCCCGAGTTGCCGACCCCAACGCCCGGAGGCCAACGGGTGGCCGCCTGGTGAATGTGCGTTAACGACCATAACCGAGCCGATGACGCGGTCGAAATCGTAGGGGGTGCCAAAGAAGGTCGTGCCCCGAACCATGGAATTGGGTCACATTCGGTGTTAGCCGGGTCACGTCCGAGGCCCTGCCCTCGTCGTACCGGCGAGACCGGACTAGGGTGCCCGAGGATGTGCCTCCACTCGTTCGGAGGCTCACCCTTCCTACCCGACGGGCGCCAACCGCTGCGAAATCCCTGTCGCCAGGGCGCCCGACTCGAAGATGAGGACTGATCAGTGGATCTGATGGAGTACCAGGCGAAGACCCTCTTCGCCAAGCACGGCGTCGCCGTGACCGAGGGCGTGGTCGTCGAGACCGCTGAGGCCGCCAAGGCCGCTGCCGAGGAGATCGGTGGCGTCACCGTCATCAAGGCTCAGGTCAAGGCCGGTGGCCGCGGCAAGGCGGGCGGCGTGAAGCTCGCCAAGACCGCCGACGAGGCGTTCGAGCACGCGTCCAACATCCTCGGCATGGAGATCAAGGGGCTCACGGTCAACCGTGTCCTGGTCACCCCGGCGACCCCGCCGGAGGAGGAGTACTACTTCTCCTTCCTGCTGGACCGCTCCAACCGCCAGTACCTGTGCATCGCCTCGGT
>NZ_STGK01000007.1 GCF_004919105.1 Nocardioides sp. GY 10113 | reverse complement strand
CTCCTTCCTGCTGGACCGCTCCAACCGCCAGTACCTGTGCATCGCCTCGGTCGAGGGCGGCGTGGAGATCGAGGAGGTCGCCAAGACCAACCCCGAGGCCGTCCGCCAGATCGCGATCGACCCGGGCGCCGGCGTCGACGAGGCCAAGGCTCGCGAGATCGCGGCCGACGCCAAGTTCCCCGAGGCCGTCTTCGAGCAGGCCGTGGAGATGATCCAGGCGCTGTACAAGGTGTTCGTCGAGGAGGACGCGACCCTGGTCGAGGTCAACCCGCTCGCGCGGCTGGCCGGCGACAAGCTCGAGGCGCTCGACGGCAAGGTCACCCTGGACGAGAACGCCTCCGAGGTCCGTCACCCGGACCACGAGTCCTTCGAGATCCGCGAGGAGGCCGACCCGCTCGAGGCGAAGGCCAAGGACCTGGGCCTGAACTACGTCAAGCTCGACGGTCAGGTCGGCATCATCGGCAACGGCGCGGGCCTCGTGATGAGCACCCTCGACGTGGTCGCCTACGCCGGCGAGGCGCACGGCGGCGTGAAGCCCGCCAACTTCCTCGACATCGGTGGCGGCGCGAACGCCCAGGTGATGGCCAACGGCCTCGACGTGATCCTCAACGACCCGCAGGTCAAGTCGGTCTTTGTCAACGTCTTCGGTGGCATCACCGCCTGCGACGAGGTCGCCAAGGGCATCGTCGGCGCGCTCGAGCTGCTCGGCGACAAGGAGACCAAGCCGCTGGTGGTCCGCCTCGACGGCAACAACGTCGACCTCGGCCGCCAGATCCTGACCGAGGCCAACCACCCGCTGGTGACCCTGGTCGACACCATGGACGGCGCGGCCGACAAGGCCGCCGAGCTGGCGAACGCCTGAGGAAGAGAGCGCTAGAACAATGTCGATCTACCTCGACAAGAACAGCAAGATCATCGTCCAGGGCATCACCGGCGGCATGGGTGCCAAGCACACCGCCCTGATGATGGACTCCGGCGCGTCGATCGTCGGCGGTGTCAACGCCCGCAAGGCCGGTACCACCGTGACCCACAAGGACCACGAGGGCAACGACGTCGAGCTGCCGGTCTTCGGCACCGTCGCCGAGGCGATGAAGGAGACCGGCGCCAACGTGTCGGTCCTCTTCGTGCCGCCGGCCTTCACCAAGGACGCCTGCATCGAGGCCATCGACGCCGAGATGCCGCTGATCGTCGTGATCACCGAGGGCGTTCCGGTGCAGGACACCGCCGAGGTGTGGTCCTACATGCAGGGCAAGTCCACCCGGATGATCGGCCCGAACTGCCCCGGCATCATCACGCCGGAGGAGTCCCTGGCCGGTATCACCCCGCACACCATCGCGGGCAAGGGTCCGGTCGGTCTCGTCTCCAAGTCGGGCACGCTGACCTACCAGATGATGTACGAGCTGCGCGACTACGGCTTCTCGACCGCCATCGGCATCGGTGGCGACCCGATCGTGGGCACCACCCACATCGACGCCCTCGAGGCGTTCGAGAACGACCCGGAGACCAAGGCGATCGTGATGATCGGCGAGATCGGCGGCGACGCCGAGGAGCGGGCCGCGGCCTACATCGCCGAGCACGTCACCAAGCCGGTCGTCGGCTACGTCGCGGGCTTCACCGCGCCGGAGGGCAAGACGATGGGTCACGCCGGTGCGATCGTGTCCGGCTCCGCCGGCACCGCGCAGGCCAAGAAGGAGGCCCTCGAGGCCGTCGGCGTGAAGGTCGGCAAGACGCCGTCCGAGACCGCCGAGCTGATGCGGGAGATCCTCAAGGGTCTCTGATCGGCGCCTGACGCACGTCACGTACGACGGCCCGTCCTCCTCCGGGAGGGCGGGCCGTCGTCGTCTCCGAGCGTGGTCCCCAGGACCTTCTAGGGCCCGTCGGCGAGCGCTGCCAGCTGCTCGAGCACGTCCTGTGCCTGCGCGATCGCCTCGTCCAAGGCGGCGTCGTTCGCCTCCGGCGTGCCGCCGCCCTCCGACTCGCTGCCGACGATCAGCAGCCCACGTCCGACGGTGCCGGCCGCGAGCACGCCGGTGCTCTCCTCGAGGACGGCGCCGTCGACCGTGGTCACCCGTCCGATCCGGACCCAGCCCTCGCCCTCGGCGGCCGTCGACACGTCGTACCGGGTGGTGACGGCGCCGTCCTGCGCCTCGCACGCGGTGAAGGCCGCGGTCAGCGAGGCGAGGGCGTCGGCGGCCTCCTGGGGCTCGTCGTACAGCGCGACCCCGCGGAACGCTCGCTGCGTGGGCCCGCGCAGCACGGCCGTGCCGTCGCTGGTCGGGGAACCGAACCGGGGTGAGGCACCGCAGGCCGTCGTCACCTCGTCCGAGCCCGGCAGGATGCCGCGCCCGCCGTCCGATTGCCACTCGTAGTCCTGCCCGCTGGGCCACCCGGACGCCAGGGTGAGCTCGTCCGGGAAGGTGCTGGTCGATCGATCGGGCACGGGTGCCGTGGCGCCGTCCGGCGCTGCGGCGTCGGACCGCATGAGGTCGACGGCGACAGGGAGCATCCGCTGCATCGGCGTACCGTCCAGGAAGGTGTAGTCCTCTCCGACGATCTGGGTGCGGACCACGGTCAGCCGATCGCCGCTGACCGCGAGGCCGGTCTCGGTGATGTAGGCGGAGTCGCCGAACTCGTCGAGGTCGCGCGGGACCGGACCGTAGTTGGCCTGGATCACGGTCGCCCCGACGCCGGCTGCGACGTCAACCGGCAGCGGGTCGAAGATGCTCGCCTCCGTCACGCCCTCGACGCCCTCCTGGCAGTCCTTCACCCAGCTCTGGATCTCGCTGTAGGCCTGCCGGGCATCGGCGTCGGTGATGAACTGGGCCACCACCTGGTCCATCGCGTCGCCGCGCACCTCCACGTCGGCGCCGTCGGGCGAGGTGTTGCGCAGCTCGAAGCTGCGCTCCCGTACCGAGACCGCCCCCTGGCTGGCGAGGCTCCGCCGGGCGCACGGGTGGTAGTCGGCCTCCCGGTCGGTGCTGTCCGGGCCGGTCACGAACCAGTCCGCGCCGTCGCTGTACACCGTGTCGTCGTCGCCGAGCAGGTCGGACTCGGTGACCACGGACGACGCGCCGTCGGTCTGGTCGGCCGGCGGCACCTCGACGGTGCGGTGGGCGCCGCCGGTCATGGCAAGCACCGGTGCGGCGATCAGCGCGGCGGCCAGTGTCGCGCCGCCGGCGATCATCGCCCGGTTGCGGCGCCTGATCCGGTCGCCGCGCCGTCGGATCTCGGCCGGCGGGAGTGGCATCGGACCTCCCTCGATCTCGGAGCCGAAGCGGCTCAGCCTCTCCATCGGGTCAGACATGGCTCACCCCTCCTCCCTGCAGTCCGCCGGCCTCGTCGCTGAGCAACGCGGCGAGAGCGGTGCGGCCACGGCTGAGCCGGGCCTTGATCGTTCCTTCCGGTACGCCGACCTCGGCGGCCACCTGGTGTACCGGCAGGTCGGCGATGTGGTGCAGCACCAGCGCCTGGCGCTGCGCCTCGGGCAGCTGCCTGAGCGCGGCCACGAGGGTGACGTGGGACTCGTCGAGCGCGGCCGTCGTCAGCGGTGCGCCGACGGCGCGGTCGACGGGTCGCTCGGCGACCCTGCGGCGGCGCCAGCGGCTCACCGCGAGTCGGTACGCCGTGGTGCGCACCCATGCCTCGGGGTGGCCGGAGCGCTCCAGCTTGCGGCGGTGCGCCCAGGCGCGGGCGAACGCCTCCTGGACGCACTCGGTGGCCTCGTCGAGGTTCCCGATCATGGCGTACACCTGCCCGGTGATCCGCCGGAACGACGCGTCGTAGAGGTCATCGAACTCGTCGGCGTCCATCGCCCCCCCTTCCTCCTGCCCGCCGTGCGCGGTGCCTGTCGAGAGGGTTTACGCGCCCGGTCGGCGTACGGTTGCACGTCCGACCCGAGAAATCTCGCAGCCGACCCGGGGCGGCCGGGATCAGTACGCCGGCATCTCGCCGATCCGCTGCTGTGCACGCCGGGCCAGGGCCACGAAGTCGGCGTCGCTCATCCGGGCGTCGGGTGCCGCCACGTAGAGCAGCTGCGTCAGCGCGGTCCGTCCGCGCACCGCTGCGAGCTGGTACTCGACGGTGCGGTCGCCCGGCAGCTCCGTCACCAGGCGCCACGCGGAGAGGCTGCCGGTGCCGTCGTCCTCGGTCGCGAGCCGCGTGACCGTGGTGCCGGCGCTGGCCTCCTGGTCGGGGCAGCCCTCGACCTGGGAGCGCATCAGCTCCGCGAACGCCGCGGCGCGGGCGGCGGGCAGCGAACCGACGACCTGGGTGAGGCCGGCGGTCTCCGGGAGGTCGCTGTCGACGAAGACGAACGTCCGGAACAGGTTCCTGCGCACCTTCGCCCCACGGAACTCGTCGCGCAGGAGGACCGTCGAGCAGCCGACGCTGACCTCGCCACGGCCGCCGGTGACCTCTCGGGCCGGGGTGCCGACCAGGGCGCCGTGCCCCGTGCCGACCGGGGGCAGGTCGATCTCGGAGAGCAGCGCGGGCGTGCGGCCGATCGGGAAGGGATCCCGGTCCACGGGCGGGGGCGACGCCGGCGCGCAGGCGCCGCCGTCGGCGAGGTCGCACAGGCGGTTCACGGCGGTGCTCAGCAGGTCCGCGATGGCCTGCCGGTCGGCCCGGCCGGGGGCGACCTCGGTGCGCAGCGAGGTGACGGTGACGAACTTGCCGGTCCGGGCGACCCCGGCGAGCACGGTGCGGTCCGGGTCGTCGGTCTCGGGGCCGGTGTCGCGCAGCAGCAGCAGGGCGGCCTGGTCGCCGAGGTCGGGGACGTCGGCGGTGCTGAGCAGCTGCGTGTGCGGCAGCTGGGACCGGTCCTGGTTCGCCGGCGGGGTGCACGCCGCGAACCACCCCACCGACGTCCGGAAGCTGCGCTGGGCCGCACGCCGGTTGCTCGACGCCTCCGCGGTCTGCACGAAGCGTCGCGTCACGCCGTCCTCGTTGAGCCGGAACGGGCGGACCCAGGCCCCGACGCCCTGGGGGTCGGCGTACCGGGTGCTCTGGCAGGGGTGGACCAGGCCGTTGCCGGTCGAGTTGTCGGTGGTGCGGCCCTCCTGCCAGGCCCGACCGCCCGCGAGCCGGCCGCGCACCTCGATCAGCGGCAGCAGAGCCGTGTCGGGCAGGCTGACCTGGACCGCCGGCGGCTGCGAGGGCTGCGCGGTCGGGGTCTCGGCGCGGTCCAGCGTCGGGCGGGCCCCGGTCGCGTCGCCGACGAGCGCGCCGGCGGCGAGCAGGCAGGCGACGGCGGTCGTGGCGCCGACGATGGTGTGGGCCCGGCGGCGAGCCGCCCCGGCGCGCCGCAGGATCGAGGCGCGGGGCCAGGTCACCCCGGCGGTGGCCTTGCCGAGCTCGGCGAGGGCGAACGGGATCGCCGAGGTGGGGATGTCGCGCTGCAGCGCGAACTGCGCCGCCGCGGCCTGCAGCTCGCGCTCAGCCGCCTCCAGCGGCAGCCCGACCTCCCGGGCCATCTCGGGCATGGTGACCGCGGCGAGCTGGGTCAGCAGCAGCGCCGCGCGCTGGTTCGCGCTCAGCCCGGCCAGGGCGGCCAGCGTGGCGCGGGTCTCCTCGTCGACGTCCTTGCCGCGGCCCCACGGCTTGGTCGAGGCGCGGCGCTGGGCGTTGCGCCAGGCGCGGGGGCGCACCTGCCGCTCGGGAGCGTCGGTGTGCGACAGCTTGCGCCAGTGGTGCCAGGCCACCACGAACGCCTCGCGCACCGCGCTGCGCGAGGCCGTCAGGTCCCCGGTCAGCGCGAACGCCTGCAGCAGCAGCCTGCCGCGCGCCTCCTTGTAGAAGGCGTCGAAGCCGGCGGCGAGGTCGTCTCGGGACGGGGGAGCGGGCCGGGCTTCGACGTCGGTCATGGCCGGACCACGGTACGGCATGGCCTGATCGGCGTGGCGACGCAGTGGGTGCTTCGGCGACACGCATGATGAGAGAGCCATGACCTCGCTCCCCTCCTCGCTCAGCCGACGCACCAGCCACGACGGCGGGACCCGCTCCGCCGGGCAGGTCAGCCGCGACCTCGCCACCCGTCGACCCTTCGTGGCGACCGCGACCCTCGGCGGCGCGTTCGCTGCGGTCGGGCCGGTCGTGGTGTGCATGGCGGTCGCGGTCGTCGGCTGGTTCCTCACCGACGCGGGCGGCCACGGCGAGCCCTCCGACGCGCTGCGCGTCGGCGCGTCCGGGTGGCTGCTCGGGCACGGCAGCGGCCTCGGCGTGGGCGGCGTGCGGATCACCGCCGTACCGCTCGGGCTGACGCTGCTCTGTGCCTGGGTGGTGTGGCGGGTCGGTCACCGCGTCGGCGAGGCGGTCTCGGGGCACGGCCCCGACGCGGCCCGGCTCGCGGACGGCGAGCGCGACTGGACCGTGCCGACCGCGACCGTCCTGTTCACCGCCGGCTACGTCATCGTCGCGAGCCTCACCGCCAGCACGGTCGCCACGGCGGCCAGCGACCCGAACCTGACCCGGGTGATCGGCTGCTCGATCCTGCTCGGCATCGCGGTCGGCGGGCCGGCGATCGCCCGCGGCTCCGGTCGGGCGGCGATCTGGGTACCGGCGCTGCCGGCCGCGCTGCGCGCCGCCACCGCCTTGGCCCGCACGATCCTGCTCTGGTGGCTGGCGGCCTCGGCGCTCGCCTTCGGGGTGGCGTTCGTCCTCGACCTCTCGACCGCGGCGAACGTGGTCTCCCAGCTCGGCGCCGGCACCGGCGACACCGCGCTGATCGCGCTGCTCAGCGCCCTCGTCGTGCCCAACGCGGTCCTCTTCTCCAGCAGCTACCTGCTGGGGCCCGGCTTCACCGTCGGCACGGGCACCCTGGTCTCGCCCGGTCTGGTGGTCCTCGGCCCGCTGCCGATGTTCCCGCTGCTCGCGGCCCTGCCCGACCCCGGTACGCCGCCCGCCTGGACCGAATGGCTGATGCTGGCCCCGCTGCTGGTCGCCTTCGTCGCCGCGGCGCGCTGGCAGCGGCGGTCGCCGGCCCCGGGGTGGGACCAGGTCGCGATCCGCGGCTGCGGCGGCGGCATCCTCGCCGGGGTGCTGCTCGGCCTGCTCACCCTGCTCGCCGGGGGCGCCGTCGGCCCCGGCCGGATGAGCCAGGTCGGACCGTTCGCCTCCGACGTGCTGCTGCACTCGATGACCGCCTTCGGCTTCGGCGGTCTCCTCGGCGCGCTGGCGATGGCCGGCTGGCAGCGACGCGGGCCGCGGACGCGCGGGGCGCTCGGCTCGCTGCGGGGCCGCCTGCCTGGACGCGGCTGAGCATCCGCGCGGCTGCGCACTAGACTCACCGCTCGTGCCTGCCGCCCCCGCACGCCTGGTCGTGCTCGTCTCCGGAGCCGGCACGAACCTGCAGGCGCTCCTCGACGCCGCGGCCGACCCGGCGTACGGCGCCGAGGTGGTGGCCGTGGGCGCCGACCGCGACGGGATCGAGGCGCTCGAGCGAGCCCGTCGTGCCGGCGTGCCGACCTTCGTCCACCGGCTGCGCGACTTCGAGTCGCGCGGGGACTGGGACGCCGCGCTCGGCGCGACGGTGGCGGCGTACGACCCCGACGTGGTGGTGCTCGCCGGCTTCATGAAGCTCGTCGGCCCCGCGTACCTGGCCGCACTCGGCCAGCGCACGGTGAACACCCACCCGGCGCTGTCGCCCGCGTTCCCCGGCATGCACGGGCCGCGGGACGCGCTGGAGTACGGGGTGAAGGTCACCGGTGCGACCCTCTTCGTCGTCGACGGCGGTGTCGACACCGGCCCGATCGTGGCGCAGACGGCGGTGCCCGTGGCCGACGACGACACCGAGGAGACGCTGCACGAGCGGATCAAGGTGGCCGAGCGGGCGATGCTGGTCGAGGCGATCGGGCGGATGGCCCGTGAGGGATACCGCGTCGCGGGTCGTCGCGTGCTGTTCGGGCGCTGACTCCCGCTGGGTGGTGGGTCGTGTGCCCCACGCCCCGTCATGCCGGGTTCTCGGGCACACGACGGCACCCCGTTGGTGGGTCGTGTGCCCCACGCCCCGCCATGCCGGGTTGTCAGGCACACGACCCCGCTCGGGAGGCGCCCCGCGCCGGTTCGCCAGCACCCGCTCGGCCCGACTAAGGTTCGAGCCACACGACTGGCGCAGGTGGGGGACCACCGGGGAGTGACGAGCCGGCATCGACCGCCTGGGTGCCCCTCATCGAAGAACGACCCCACCGATGAGGAGAGTCCCCCGTGACCGACCGGATCCAGATCAAGCGCGCACTCGTCTCCGTCTTCGACAAGACCGGTCTGGACGACCTGGTCCGCGGCCTCCACGAGGCCGGCGTCGAGCTGGTCTCCACCGGTGGGTCCGCCGCCCTGATCGCCGACCTCGGCCTCCCGGTCACCAAGGTGGAGGACCTCACCGGCTTCCCCGAGTGCCTCGACGGCCGCGTCAAGACCCTCCACCCGCGGGTCCACGCCGGGATCCTCGCCGACCGTCGCCTCCCCGAGCACGTCGCCCAGCTCGACGAGCTGGGCGTCGCCCCCTTCGACCTGGTCGTGGTCAACCTCTACCCGTTCGCCGCCACCGTCGCCTCCGGCGCCGGCATCCAGGACTGCATCGAGAAGATCGACATCGGCGGCCCCTCGATGGTCCGCGCCGCCGCCAAGAACCACGCCTCCGTCGCGATCGTCACCGACGGTGCCGACTACGCCGCCGCGCTGGCCGCCGCCCAGGGCGAGGGGTTCACCCTCGCCGAGCGCCAGCAGCTGGCCGCCAAGGCGTTCGTGCACACCGCGACGTACGACGTCCAGGTCGCCTCGTGGATGGGCAACGTCCTCACGGACACCTCGGTGGAGGACGGCGAGAGCACCGGCTTCCCCGCCTGGATGGGCGCCACCTGGGACAAGGCCGCGGTGCTCCGCTACGGCGAGAACCCGCACCAGCCCGCCGCGCTGTACCGCTCCGGCTACGGCCCCGGCGGCCTCGCCGCCGCCGAGCAGCTGCACGGCAAGGAGATGTCCTACAACAACTACGTCGACACCGACGCGGCCCGCCGCGCGGCGTACGACCACGGCGACCAGCCGACCGTCGCGATCATCAAGCACGCCAACCCGTGCGGCATCGCCGTCGGCGCCGACGTCGCCGAGGCCCACCGTCGCGCCCACGCCTGCGACCCGGTCTCCGCCTTCGGCGGCGTGATCGCCACCAACGTGCCGGTCTCGGTCGAGATGGCGCGCCAGGTCGCCGAGGTCTTCACCGAGGTGATCGTCGCGCCCGGGTACGACGAGGGCGCGGTCGAGGTGCTCCAGGGCAAGAAGAACATCCGGATCCTCGTCGCCGAGCCGCTCGCTGCCGGCGGCGTCGAGACCCGCCCGATCAGCGGCGGCCTGCTGGTCCAGCACGCCGACCGGTTCCAGGCCGAGGGCGACGACCCGGCGAGCTGGACGCTGGCCACCGGTGAGGCCGCCGACGAGCAGACGCTCGCCGACCTCGCCTTCGCCTGGCGCTCGGTGCGCGCCGCCAAGTCCAACGCGATCCTGCTCGCCAGCGACGGCGCGGCCGTCGGCATCGGCATGGGCCAGGTCAACCGCGTCGACTCCTGCAAGCTCGCGGTGGAGCGTGCCAACACCCTGGTCGAGGGCGTGGAGCGGGCCCGCGGCGCCGTGGCCGCCTCGGACGCGTTCTTCCCGTTCGCCGACGGCCCGCAGATCCTGCTCGACGCCGGTGTCAAGGCGATCGTGCAGCCCGGCGGGTCCGTGCGCGACGAGGAGACCATCGCCGCGTGCCAGGCTGCGGGCGTGACGATGTACTTCACCGGCACCCGGCACTTCGCCCACTGAGCTGGATGGCGCGAGCGATGTCGCTCGCTTCGCTCGCGCCACGCTGCCGCGCTCGCGGTCGAGGTTCGCTCGGTGCCAGGTGGGCTGGCGGCCTACGGCGGCTGCGCGCGGAGAAGCTCGCTCGCGGCCTCCGGTCGCTCGTCCCTCGCTCCCTCCGGCTCGCTTGCTTCGCGTTCCCCGCGACAGCAGCCGTCAAGCCTCGCGGTGGTTGAGGTGCGAGCGCGCTCGTCCTGAGGTGCGAGCGAAGCGAGCCTCGAAGGAAGCCTCGAAACCACCACACCAACGTTCACTCTGGAAGGATTCGAACCGTGACTGCTCAGAAGCTGGACGGGTCGGCGACGGCCGCGGCGATCAAGGACGAGCTGCGCGTGCGCGTCGCGGCGCTCAAGGAGCAGGGGGTCACCCCCGGGCTGGGCACCGTGCTGGTCGGTGACGACCCCGGGTCGCGCTGGTACGTCAACGGCAAGCACAAGGACTGCGCCGAGGTCGGCATCGCCTCGATCCGCGAGGACCTGCCCGCGACGGCCACCCAGGCCGAGATCGAGGAGGCGGTCGCCCGGCTCAACGCCGACCCCGCCTGCACCGGCTACATCGTCCAGCTGCCGCTGCCCAAGGGCCGCGACGAGAACCGGGTGCTCGGCCTGATCGATCCCGCGAAGGACGCCGACGGCCTGCACCCGACCAACCTCGGCTGGCTCGTCCTCGGCAACCCCGCGCCGCTGCCCTGCACGCCGTACGGGATCGTCGAGCTGCTGCGCCGCCACGAGGTGCCGATCGCCGGCGCCGAGGTGGTCGTCGTCGGTCGCGGCGTCACCGTGGGTCGCCCGCTCGGGCTGCTGCTCACCCGACGCTCGGAGAACGCCACGGTCACCCTGTGCCACACCGGCACCCGTGACCTGGCCGCGCACGTGCGCAACGCCGACATCGTCGTCGCCGCCGCGGGTGTGCCCGGCATCGTCACCGGCGACATGGTCAAGCCGGGCGCCGCGGTCCTCGACGTCGGCGTCTCCCGCGTCGACGGCAAGATCGCGGGCGACGTCGCCCCCGACGTCTGGGACGTCGCGGGCTGGGTCTCCCCGAACCCGGGCGGCGTCGGCCCGATGACCCGTGCCATGCTGCTGGCCAACGTCGTGTCGATGGCTGAGCAGGCAGCCGCGACCGCTCGGTGAGGAGCGACCGCTGAACGAGGAAGGCCCGGCGCCGTCGCGCCGGCACCCACGCACGCTCGGCGGAGCCTTCTACATCGGGATCCTGCTGGCCATGGCGACCGCGATCGGCGTGGTCGCCTTCGGCGGTGACTGGCGCGTCGGCATCCGGATCCTCTCCGGTGCGCTCGGCGTGGCCGGCATCCTGCGCCTGGCGTTGCCCGAGCAGGAGGCCGGCATGCTCGCCGTACGGGGACGGCTGCTCGATGCGGCGCTGCTGATCGGCGTCAGCATCGCGCTGTTCCTGCTCGCCGCGAGCATCCCGGACCAGCCCGGCGTCTGAGGTCCACCCACCCGCCGACTTGCGGGCTGTGGCGGTCCCACTTGCGGGTTGTGGCGCCACAACCCGCACGTCGCGGCACCACAACCCCCAAGTCGCGGGGTGTCAGATCAGGCCGAGCTCGGTGACCGCCGCCTTCTCGTCGGCCAACTCGGCCACCGAGGCGTCGATCCTGCCTCGGGAGAAGTCGTGGATCTCGAGGCCCTGGACGATGCTCCAGTCGCCGCCCGAGGTGGTCACCGGGAACGAGGAGACCAGGCCCTCCGGTACGCCGTAGGAGCCGTCGGAGACCACGGCCATCGACACCCAGTCGCCCTCGGGCGTGCCGTGCAGCCAGTCGCGGGCCGCGTCGCAGGTGGCCGAGGCGGCCGAGGCCGCCGAGGAGGCGCCGCGGGCGTCGATGATCGCCGCGCCGCGCTTGGCGACGGTGGGGATGAAGGTGTTCTCGAGCCAGTCCTGGTCGCCGACGGCCTCGGCGGCGTTCCTGCCGGCCACCTCGGCGTGGAACAGGTCGGGGTACTGGGTGGCCGAGTGGTTGCCCCAGATCGTCATCTTCTTGATCTCGGTGACCGGGGCGCCGGTCTTGGCCGCGAGCTGGGAGATCGCCCGGTTGTGGTCCAGCCGGGTCAGCGCGGAGAACCGCGACTGCGGGATGTCGGGGGCGTTGCTCATCGCGATCAGCGCGTTGGTGTTGGCCGGGTTGCCGGTCACGCCGACGCGGACGTCGTCGGCGGCCACCGCGTTGAGCGCCTTGCCCTGCGCGGTGAAGATGGCGCCGTTGGCCGCGAGCAGGTCGCCGCGCTCCATGCCCGGCCCGCGCGGGCGCGCACCCACCAGCAGGGCGAGGTTGACCCCGTCGAAGATGGCGTTGGGATCGGCGCCGATCTCGATCCCGGACAGGAGCGGGAACGCGCAGTCGTCGAGCTCCATGACGACGCCCTCGAGGGCCTTCAGCGCGGGCTCGATCTCGAGCAGCCGCAGCTCGACCGGGCGGTCGCCGCCGAGCGCGCCGCTGGCGATGCGGAAGAGCAGGCTGTAGCCGATCTGACCGGCGGCGCCGGTGACGGCGACCTTGAGCGGGGTGGTGCTCACGTTCACTCTCCTCAGAGACGACATCGGGAAACCGCTGGCGACGCTAGCAGCGTCGCGGCTGGCGTGGGGGTGGACGACCACGGCTGAACGACGATGCGAGACGATGAGCGGGTGAGCGCTCCCCGTCTTCCCGCAGCGACGCGCGCGGCGGCGGCGCTCCTCCTGGCGCTCGCGCCCATGGTGGCCGGCTGCGGCGCGGAGGCGACCTCGAGCCCGCCGACCGGCGTGGACGAGCTGGTGATCCCCACGCCGGATCCCGCGGCGGAGGACTTCGTCGACGTCGTCGACAACCCGTGGTTCCCCCTCCCCGTCGGGGCGCGGTGGCGCTACGAGGACGGTCTCGGCGCCACCGGCACCGAGACGACCGTGGTGCGCGCGGTGGCCGGCCCCGAACGGGACGGCGTACGTCTGACCGACCGCGTCACGACCGTCACGGGCGCCACCCGCACCGGCCCCGGGGCCGCCGAGCCGATCGTCGAGCGGACCGTCGACCACTACGCGCAGGACCGCGCCGGCAATGTCTGGTGGTGGGGGAGGGACGAGGTGTGGTTCGACGCCCCGGGTCTGGCGATGCCCGCCTCCCCGCGCCGCGCGGACGGCTTCCGGATGGCGCTCGCTCCCGGCCTCGACGTCCGCGCCGAGGTGACCAGCACCGACGCGACGGTGCTCACCCCGCTGGCCGAGTACGAGCCCGCGGTGGTGCTGCAGGTGACCACCGGCGACGCCGGGTTCGCGGTCGAGTACTTCGCCGAGGGCGTCGGGCTGGTCCGCGACAACACGGCCGGCCTCGTCGCGTACGGCGAGCCCCGCTGATCCGCGCCGGCCCGGTGCCGCCCGGTGGCGCCCGGGTGTCCCCGCGGTGCGGGAGCGTCGGCTCAGTCCTGCGGGCGCACCACGGTCGGCTCGCCGTCGTCCGGGTCGGGCTGCCCGGCCGCGGGGTCGGCGGTCCCGGCGGATGCCTCGGGCGGCGCGGGCACCCACTGCTGGGCGTTCGGGTCCCACATCCAGCCGTCCTGGATGATCGGCTGCGCCTGGCCCTGGGCCTCGCTCTGCTGGTTCCACTGCTGCTCGAACTGGTTCGGCGCGCCGAGGCCGGGTACCCCGGCGCGACCGGCGCCGAAGCCGGAGCCCGGCACCGGCTCCGCGTGGCGGCCGAAGACCAGTGGGTAGAGGAGGCCGGCGATGGCGCCGCCCAGCAGCGGCGCGACGATGAACAGCCACAGGTCGACGATGGCGTCGGCGCCCGAGAAGAAGGCGACGCCGATGGACCGGGCCGGGTTGACCGAGGTCCCGGTGGCGTTGATCCCGACGAAGTGGATCGCGGCCAGCGACAGGCCGATGGCCAGCGGCGCGAACGCGACGGTGTCGTTGCGCTCGTCGGTGACCCCGAGGATCACCACCAGGAAGATGAAGGTGAGCAGCAGCTCGATCAGGAAGGCGCCGGCCCAGGCGACGTTGCCGTTGTCGCCGAAGCTGTTGCTGCCCAGCGGCTCCCCGAAGGACCAGCCGATGTCGCAGGCCGCGGTGGTGATCGCCAGCGCGAGGCCGCCGACCAGCGCGCCGACCACCTGGGCGGCGGCGTAGATCCCGGCCTCGGTCCAGGCGATCCGGCCGGCGATGGCGGCGCCCACCGAGACGGCCGGGTTGAAGTGGCCCCCGGAGACGCGTCCGAAGGTGTAGGCCATCATCACGATCGCGATGCCGAACGCGAAGCCGGTGGCGACCACGTCGGCTCCGGTGAGGACGGCGGCGCCGCAGCCGATGAAGACCAGCACGAAGGTGCCGACCGCCTCGGCGGCCACCTTCTGCGTCAGGCTGGGCGGGGCGATGGTCTCTTCCACGACTGCTTCGGTCATGTCCTCAGCTCTCCTCGGCTCGGCGCCTCGTTGGGGTGCTCGCCTCCTGGGCTGCTCAGCACTCTAGGACCTGCGCGGGTCCGTGTGAACGTGCGTGGGATCGCCGCGGGACCGGGCCGTCACTAGGGTGGGGGCCGGACGGAGCCGATCTGCTGAACAGCCATCAGATATCTTGACGTCAAGCAATCTCGTGAGATCCAGGAGCGACGCCGCAACATGTCCGACACGCCCAGCATCATCTACACCCACACCGACGAGGCGCCGCTGCTGGCGACGTACTCCTTCCTGCCGATCATCTCCGCCTACGCCGCCAAGGCGGGCGTGAACGTGGAGACCCGCGACATCTCCGTCGCCGCGCGGATCCTCGCGCAGTTCGGTCTCGCCGACGACGCGCTGACCGAGCTCGGCGAGCTGGCCAAGACCCCGGCCGCCAACATCGTCAAGCTGCCCAACATCTCCGCCTCGATCCCGCAGCTCAAGGCTGCGATCAAGGAGCTGCAGGCGCAGGGCTTCGACGTTCCGGACTACCCCGAGGCGCCGGCCACCGACGCCGAGAAGGAGATCCGCGCGAAGTACGACAAGGTCAAGGGCTCCGCGGTCAACCCCGTGCTGCGCGAGGGCAACTCCGACCGCCGCGCGCCGGGCTCGGTCAAGGGCTACGCCAAGACCCACCCGCACCGCAACAAGCCGTTCGCCGAGGGGTCGAAGACCAACGTCGCCACCATGGGCGAGCACGACTTCGCGAGCAACGAGAAGTCGGTGACCATCGCTGCGGACGACACCCTGAAGATCGTCCTGGAGACCGCCGCCGGCGAGACCGTCCTCAAGGACGGCCTGAAGGTGCTGGCCGGCGAGATCGTCGACGCCACCAAGATGGACGCCGCCGCCCTCAACGCCTTCCTCGCCGACGCGATCGCCCGCGCGAAGGACGAGGACGTGCTGTTCTCGGTGCACCTCAAGGCGACGATGATGAAGGTCTCCGACCCGATCATCTTCGGCCACGTCGTGAAGGTCTTCTTCGCCGACGTCTTCGCCCGGTACGGCGAGGAGCTGGCCGCCGCGGGCCTCTCGGCCAACGACGGCCTCGGCGCGATCCTCGCCGGTCTGGACCAGCTCGCCAACGGTGCCGAGATCAAGGCCGCCTTCGACGCCGCCCTGGCAGCGGGCCCGCGCCTGTCCTACGTCAACTCCGACAAGGGCATCACCAACCTGCACGTCCCCAGCGACGTGATCATCGACGCCTCGATGCCGGCCCTGGTCCGCAACGGCGGCCGCCTGTGGGGCGTCGACGGCGGCGAGGACGACACCCTCGCGGTGATCCCGGACTCCTCCTACGCCGGCGTCTACCAGGCCGTGATCGAGGACGTGAAGGCCAACGGCCCGCTCGACCCGGCCACCATCGGCACCGTGCCGAACGTCGGCCTGATGGCGCAGGCGGCCGAGGAGTACGGCTCCCACGACAAGACGTTCGAGATCGCCGAGGCCGGCACCGTCAAGGTGGTCGGCTCCGACGGCACCGTCCTGCTCGAGCACGACGTGCAGCCGGGCGACATCTGGCGCGCCTGCCAGACCAAGGACGTCCCGATCCGCGACTGGGTGAAGCTGGCCGTCTCCCGTGCCCGCGCCACCGGCGTGCCGGCGGTGTTCTGGCTCAACGAGGAGCGCGCCCACGACGCCGAGCTGATCAAGAAGGTCGCGGCCTACCTGCCCGAGCACGACACCGAGGGCCTCGAGATCAAGATCCTCGCCCCGGCGGAGGCGACCACCTTCTCGCTGGGCCGGATGCGCGACGGCGAGGACACCATCTCGGTGACCGGCAACGTGCTGCGCGACTACAACACCGACCTGTTCCCGATCCTGGAGCTGGGCACCTCGGCGAAGATGCTCTCGGTGGTCCCGCTGATCGCCGGCGGTGGCCTGTTCGAGACCGGTGCCGGTGGCTCTGCGCCCAAGCACGTGCAGCAGCTGGTCGAGGAGAACTACCTGCGCTGGGACAGCCTCGGCGAGTTCTTCGCGCTGGTGCCCTCCTTCGAGAAGTACGCCGAGCAGGCGGACGACCCGGCGGCCAAGGTGCTCGCCGACGCGCTCGACGCGGCGACCGAGACCTTCCTCAACGAGGACCGCTCCCCGGGTCGCAAGCTGGGCACGATCGACAACCGCGGCTCGCACTTCTACCTGGGCCTGTACTGGGCCCAGGAGCTGGCCAAGCAGACGGCGGACGCCGACCTGGCCGCCGCCTTCGCGCCGCTCGCCGCCACGCTCGCCGAGAACGAGGAGAAGATCGTCGCCGAGCTGCTCGCGGTCCAGGGGCAGCCCGCCGACATCGGTGGCTACTACCGCCCCGACGACGCGAAGGCCGCCGCGGTGATGCGCCCGAGCGCGACGCTGAACGCGGCGATCGACGGGTTCTGACCCCCGACCGTTCGCCGGACGGCCCCCGGAGCGAGAGATCGCTCCGGGGGTCGTCTTGTTTTCCGGATCCCTGCCCGACTGCGCGAGGATCGCCCGGACGATCTCCAGTCGTCCTGGGGCGGGCAATAATCAGAGGCGCGACCCCGGTCCGCCTCCGTAACTTGGATCCGATGACCACGCTTCTCGACCCCGTCGCGCCGCGCCAGGCGCCGGCCGCCCCCGACCCGTCCCGCCAGGTCGGCTGGCGCCGCCTGCGTGGGCCCGCGGCCGGCTTCGCCGTCGCCGCCGTCGCGGTGGGAGCGCTCGGGCAGGCGCTGGGCACGGTGGCGGCCGGGCAGGTGGCCGAGGGACCGACCGCGACGCTGGTGGGGCTGCTCGCGCTGTTCGTGGTGGGCTCTGCCGTCGTCGACACCGCCGGCCGGGTGGTCTGGGCCGGCGTCGTCGACAGGGCGGAGGGCCGCCTCCGCGGGGACCTGCTCAGCGCCGCGCTGCACCAGCCCCTGGCGCACCTGACCGAGCAGGCGGTCGGCGAGGTCCTCGACCGCGTCGACGACGACACCCACGAGGTCGGCACCCTGCTGCGCCAGCAGGTCTGGATGGCCATGCGCACCGCGTTCGCGGCGATCCCGATGTGGCTGGTCGCCGGCCTGGCCTGGTGGCCCGCGTTCGTGCTGTTCCCCGTCGTCGGCAGCGTCACCGTCTGGGTGATGCGACCCCGGCTCGCCGAGATCGCTCGCCTCAAGGTGATCGAGGAGGCCGCCTGGACCGACCACGCCGCGGCACTGGAGGAGGGCATCGCCGGCCGCGACGACCTGCGCACCAGCCGCGGCCAGGCCTTCGCCGTACAACGCCTGGCGCGGCTCTCCGCGGCGGTCCACGAGAAGTTCCTGCGGGTGCTGGGCGTCGAGGCCGGGCTGGCGGTCCGCGTGGGGCTGCTGCTGCACGGCCTCCTGGTCGCCATCGCGGTCGCCGGAGTGGCCCTGGTCAGCGGCGGGCTGCTCGACGTCGCCGGCCTGGTCACGCTCTTCCTGGCGACGACGATGTTCGTCGGTCAGATCAACAACCTGGCCCACCAGCTGCCCGACATCCAGGCCGGGCTCGGCGCGGTGGTGCGGCTGCGCGCGCTGCTCGCCTCCGAGCAGGAGCCGGACGGCGGCGCCGACGTCCCCGAGGGCGCCCTGGACCTGACGATCCGGGACCTCGACTTCTCCTACGCCGAGGGCGGCTTCGGTCTGCGCGGGGTGGACCTGAGGCTCGAGGCCGGCCACACCCTGGCCCTGGTCGGGCGCACCGGCTCCGGGAAGTCGACGCTGGCCTCGCTGCTCTCCCGCGCGGTCGAGCCGCCGCCGGGCACGATCTTCCTGGACGGGGTGGACATCACCACCCTCGACCTCCAGGCGCTGCGCAGCCGGGTCGGCGTCGTCACCCAGCGCACGGAGATCCTGGCCGGCACCCTGGCCGAGAACATCACGCTCTTCGCCGACACCCCGCGCACCGAGGTGGAGGCGGCCGTCGCCGAGCTCGGCCTGACCGAGTGGGTCGCCGGCATGCCCGACGGCCTGGACACCCTGCTCGGCCCCGGCGGCACGACGCTGTCGGCCGGCGAGGAGCAGCTGGTCGCCTTCGCCCGGCTGCTGGTGCGCCACGTGCAGCTGGTCGTGCTCGACGAGGCCACCGCGCGGATGGACCCGGTCACCGAGGGTCGCGTCGTGGCCGCCGCCGACCGGTTGATCCGTGGCCGCACCGGCGTGCTCGTGGCACACCGGCTGAGCACCATCGAGCGGGCCGAGGCGGTCGCCGTGCTCGAGCACGGGCGGGTGGTCCAGCACGGCCCGAGGAGCGTCCTGGCCGCGGAGGACGGGCCCTACCGCCGGCTGCTGCTGGCCAGCGGCCACGCCGGTCCCGGCGATGTGGTCGACGGCACGCCGATCGCCCCCGCGGCGCCGGTCGCGCCCGTCGTACCGGCGCAGGAGGCGGAGGACGCCGCGCCGGGCGGCGGCGTGGGTGCGCGCCGGCGGATCGGCACTCCGCCGCAGCGGCCCGAGGTGGGCTCGGGGCCCTCGCTGGCCCGCGGCATCTGGCACGCGCTCTGGATCCGCCCGTGGTGGGGTGCCTGGTCGATCCTGCTCTTCCTCGGCGGGTCGGTCCTGGCGCCGCTCGGCGTGATCACCGGCTTCCTGTGGGGCCTGGTCGTGCAGCGGCTCGCGGACGGCGAGTCGCCCCTGCTGCTGACGGCGCTGCTGGTCGTGGCGCTGCTCTCCGCGCCCCTGTTCCTGGCCGACGCCTTCCGGCGCTACCCGCGCTGGTGGATCGAGGTCATGCTCCGGGTGCGGATGACGGTCCTGCTCGGTCAGATCCGGACCCGCCGACTGCCGCGCACGCCCCCGGGCGAGGTGGTGGCCCGCACGATGGACGCCGACCGCTACGCCCGGTACGCCGACCGCTGGGTCGACTTCGTCAACGGCCTGCTCGTCGCCCTGATCACCATGCTCGTCGGCGGCACCTGGCTCGCCGGTGGGATCCTGCTCGCGGTGATGGCCGCGAGCGCCCTGGCGGCGACGCTGGGGCGGCCGGTCGCGGGTCGCTCGGCCGCGCGCTCCTCGGCGGCCCGCGCCTCGTTCGGGCGGGCCGTGGTCTCCGCGGTGGAGTCGGCGCGGACGGTGAAGCTGGCCGGCCGCACCCCCCAGGTGCGCGCCCACCTGCGCCGGGTCGACGACGGCCGGGTCCAGGCCGCCGTGTTCGAGCACCGGGTGCAGGCGCTGCTGGACGGCGTCCCGATCGTGATGGTCCAGGTCGGCGTCGTCGCCGCGTGGGCGTGCTACCTCGCCGAGGTCTGGGGCCTGGCCACCGCACTGCTGGTGGCGACCGCGGTCAGCGGCTTCGACTGGTTCGGTCGGGTCTCGGGCGCGGTGGTCACCGAGGCGCCCGGCACCCGGGCGTGGCAGCGCACGACGAGCCGGTTCGCCGGCGGCCGCGACCTGACCACGCTGCCCGAGGGCATCGACCTGGTCGCCGGCGAGGCGCCCGGGCCCGACCCGGTCCGCCGGGTCCGCCTGGACCGGCTGGAGCTCTCCGGGTTCTCGGCGGTCCACGACGACGGCACGATCGGCGTCGAGCGCGTCGACCTCGCGGTCGAGCGCGGTGAGCTGGTGCTGCTGGTGGGCCAGGTCGGCTCCGGCAAGTCGAGCCTGCTGGCCGCGCTGGCGGGGCTGATCGAGCACCGCGGCGCGCTGCGGTGGAACGGTGAGGAGGTGACCGACCCCGAGGTGTTCCTCAAGCCCGGCCAGGTCGGTCACGTCGCCCAGGTCCCGCGGGTGCTGTCGGGCTCGTTCTCCGACAACGTGCAGCTCGGCCACGACCGCGCGTTCGACCAGCCGGTCGCGGACGCCCGCCTCGGCGAGGACGTCGCCGAGGCTGGTGGCCCGAAGGCGCTGGTGGGGCACCGCGGCGTACGGCTCTCGGGCGGCCAGGTGCAGCGCCTGGCGCTGGCCCGGGCCCTGGCGGCCGACGCCGAGCTGCTGCTCGCCGACGACGTCTCCAGCGCTCTGGATGCGGCCACCGAGATCGAGCTGTGGACCGCGCTGCGGGCCCGTGACACCACGGTGATCGGCGCGACGTCCAAGCGTGCGGCGCTGGCGCAGGCCGACCGGGTGGTGGTGCTCGTCGACGGCGAGATCGCGGCGGTCGGGCCGTGGGTCGAGCTCGCCGAGCGGTGGGGGCACCTGGCCGGCTGACGCCGCCGAGCCGGGGGTTGGGCGCCGCCGAGCGGGGTCTTCCTGGCTCGGGGGTCACCGACTCACGGCTCGGGTGGTCAGGCGTAGAGCGCCATCAGGCTCTTGCCGGCGGTGGCGACGATCTCCTCCGGTGTCGCCTCCAGTGCGCCCTCCAGCCAGGCGGTGACCAGCTCGGCCATGCCGCCGATGAAGAGCAGGCCGGCGATCTCCTCCTCGTGGGGGCTGCGGTGGGGGAGGCCGAGCCGGTCGCGGGCGTCGACGGCGGAGCGGTGCGCGAAGTCGCGCAGCAGCTCGGTACGACGGGCCCGCAGCGCCGGCATCGCGCCGGCCTCGATCACCGCCACCCGCCCCTTGCGCGGGTCGTCGGTGAGGAACCGCACGAACGCCTCGAGGACGGCGGTGGCCTGGCTGACCGGCTCCGGTCCGGCGGCGTCCGCAGCCGCCTGGGTGACCTGCTCGATCTCGGCCGCGACCGCGTCGAGCACCGCGCGCAGCGCGTCGTCGAGGCCGCCGAAGCTCTCGTAGAAGTAGCGCTCGGTGAGGCCGGCCGCGCTGCACACCGCGGTCATCGTGGTGCGCTGCCGGGGGTCGGCCCAGACCTCGAGGGTCGCCTCCAGCAGTCGCGCCCGGCGCTCGGAGGCGCGCTCGGCCGCGCTCACTCCGCGGTAGACGCCCGACTGCACGGCCATGGGGCCACCCTCTCACGCCGCCGGGCGGGCCCGGCGGAGCCTGCGGGCGCCGCCGACAAAAGGTTGACAGGGTTCCCTTTCAGAATCATGCTCGGCCAGGAGGCATGTCACAACCACTGACGCCCGAGGAGGCGCGATGAGTCAGGTGACCACCGAGCGGCCCCGGCCGCGGCGAGGGGAGGCGCCCGCGGTGACGCGGCCGGTGCCCGCGCTGCAGGCCGACGACCGCGGGCTCCCGGTCTTCGGTCGGATCTTCGACTACGCCAAGGACCCCGTGGCCCTGATGCGCCACCAGTGGGAGACCTACGGCCCGGTCGCGCCGTTCAACGCCTTCACCACCGACGCCGTCATGCTGCTCGGGCCGGACGCCTGCGAGGAGGCGCTGACCAACCGTGACAAGGCCTTCGCCAACGGGCCGGCCTGGGGGCAGATCGTCGGGCCGTTCTTCACCCGCGGGCTGATGCTGATGGACTTCGAGGAGCACCACGGTCACCGCCGGATCATGCAGGAGGCGTTCACCCGGACCCGGCTGGAGTCCTACGCGGGGGCGATGCACCCGGCGATCGCGCGCGGCCTGGCCGAGTGGGGCAGCGACGCGGCCTTCCCGGCGTACCCGCGGATGAAGCAGCTCACCCTCGACATCGCTGCGGACATCTTCATGGGCGGGGCGGCGGACACCTCGCGGGCCGAGATGGAACGGGTCAACCGCGCGTTCATCGCCTGCGTCCAGGCGGCGGCCGGGATCGTCCGCGCCGACGTGCCGTTCACCCGCTGGGGCCGCGCGTTCCGCGGGCGGAAGGTGCTCGAGGAGTTCCTGCGCCACTACCTTCCGGCGAAGCGGGCCGAGCGGACCGACGACATCTTCTCCGTGCTGTGCCACATCGAGACCGAGGACGGCGAGCGGTTCAGCGACGAGGACGTCGTCAACCACATGATCTTCCTGATGATGGCCGCCCACGACACCTCCACCATCACCGCGACGACGATGCTGCAGTACCTCGGCCAGCACCCGGCCTGGCAGGAGCGTTGCCGCGAGGAGTCGCTGGCGCTCGGGGCCGAGCCGACGCTCGCCGAGCTCGAGGGCCTGGGGAGCCTGGACCTGGTGATGCGCGAGGCGCTGCGGTTGCGCGCGCCGGTGCCGATGCTGTCGCGGCACACGGTCAAGGACACCGTCGTGCAGGGAGTCGAGATCCCCGCAGGGACCGACGCGATGGTCTGCGTGCAGTGGTCGCACCTGATGGAGGAGTACTGGACCAACCCGTTCGTCTTCGACCCCGAGCGGTTCGCGTCCGACCGGCGCGAGGACAAGTCGCACCGCTACGCCTGGGAGCCGTTCGGCGGCGGCGTGCACAAGTGCATCGGCCTCTACTTCGCCGGGATGGAGATCAAGGCGATCCTGCACCGGCTGCTGCGCGAGTACCGATGGAGCGTCCCGCCCGGCTACGTCGTGCCGCTCGACAACCACTCGCTGCCGTTCCCCAAGGACGGCCAGCCGCTGAACCTGGTCCGGACCGGCGGCGGCATGGGGACCGGGGGTGCGCGATGACGCTCGCCGAGCCCACGACCACGCCCGCGACCGGGCCCGGCGAGAGCACGGTGCGGCCCGACTGGGTCACCGACGCGCGCCTGGCCTCGCTCACCCGGTGGGTGGCGGTGCCCGCCTCCGGCGGCGACGGCACGCTCGCCGCCACCGCGCCGTACGACGGTCGGCCGACCGCGTCGGTGCCGGCCGGCGTACCGGAGGACGTGGCCGCCGCGGTCGACCTGGCCCGCGCCGCGCAGCCCGCCTGGGCGGAGCTGAGCTTCGAGGATCGTGCCGCCGTGGTGCTGCGCTTCCACGACCTGCTCGTGGAGCGCCAGGACGAGGTGATGGACCTGATCCAGTGGGAGATGGGCAAGGCCCGCTTCCACGCCTGGCAGGAGGTGCTCCAGGTCGCCAACCTGGCCCGCCACTACGCCCGCCGCGGGGCGTCGTACCTGGCCGACCGCAAGGTGCGTGGCGCGATGCCGGGCCTGACCTCGGCGCGTGAGGTGCGGGTGCCCCAGGGCGTGGTCGGGATCATCTCGCCGTGGAACTACCCGCTCTACCTCGGCGTCGGCGACACCATCCCGGCGCTGCTGGCCGGCAACGCGGTGCTCGGCAAGGCCGACCCGCAGACCCCGCTCACCCTGCTGTGGACCCGGGCGCTGATGGCCGAGGCCGGGCTGCCCGAGCATGTGTGGCAGGTGGTCGCCGGGCCCGGCGCTGCGATCGGCGAGGCGGTCGTCGACCACGTCGACTACGTCGCCTTCACCGGCTCGACCGCCACCGGGCGGACGGTGGCGGAGCGGGCCGCGCGGAGGCTGATCGGGGCCTCGCTGGAGCTGGGTGGCAAGAACCCGCTGATCGTGCGCGCGGACGCCGACCTGGATCTGGCCGCCCGCGGGACCGTCGCGGCGGCCTTCGCCAACACCGGTCAGATGTGCATCCACATCGAGCGGGTGATCGTCGACGGCTCGGTCTACGAGGAGTTCCGCGAGCGGTTGCTGGCGCTGACCAGCGGGCAGAAGGTCGGGCAGACGTTCGACTTCGGCTGCGACGTCGGGTCGCTCGCCTCGGCGGCGCAGCTGGAGAAGGTCGAGGCGCACGTCGCGGACGCGGTGGCGAAGGGCGCGACGGTGCTGGCCGGCGGGCGCGCGCGGCCCGACCTCGGCCCCTGCTGCTACGCGCCGACCGTGCTCGAGGGGGTCACCGAGGAGATGGACGTGTGCCTGGGGGAGACGTTCGGGCCGGTGCTCGCGCTCTACCGTGCCGAGGGGGACGAGGAGGCGCTGGCCATCGCCAACCAGGGCTCTGCCGGTCTCTCGGCATCGGTGTTCAGCCGCGACGTCGGGGCCGCGGATGCGCTGGCCCGCCGGATCCGCGCGGGGTCGGTCAACATCAACGACGGCGCCGCGCTGGCCGCCGGCTCGATCGAGGCCGGCATGGGCGGCCGGGGCGACAGCGGTCTGGGCCGCCGTCACGGCGCCGAGGGGATCCGCAAGTACACCGAGTCGCAGACCATCGCCGCGTCCCGGATCGGGCCGGTCGGGCCGCCGCCCGGGATGGCGCTGGAGAGGTTCGTGGCGATGGGCAACGGGCAGCTGCGGCTGCTGCGGAGGCTCCGGGTGCGCTGACGCGACGGTCAGGACGCCGGCAGCCCCGCGAGCAGCTGCTCGCGCGCGGCCAGCCAGTGCCGGCGCACGGCGCGCTCGCTGGCGACCGCACGCATCATCCGCAGCCCCCGGATGGTGGCGATCGTGGTGGCCATCGCGGCGCCGAACTCGGGTCGGTCGACCAGGTGCGGGGCGGCCTGGCGGGCGCCGTCGCCCAGCGTGGTCATCACCGCCCGCTCGAAGCGGGTCAGGTGACGGCGCAGGTCCTCGTCGGTGCGCGCGGCGGCGAGCAGCTCCAGCTGGGCGAGGGAGACGGGGCCGCTGAAGATCTCCCAGAGCCGGTCGATCAGCGCCGCGTACTGCGCCCGCGGCCCGCCGGCGCCCCCGTCGGGGCTCGCCAGCGGCTTGGCGGCGAGGTCGGCGACGAGCCGGTCGGTGAGGTGGCTGAGCGCCTCGACCACCAGCTCGGCCTTGGTCGCGAAGTAGTGCGCCTGCGCGCCCCGGGTGACCCCGGCGCGCTCGCAGACCGCGACGGTGGTGAGGCCGGCGTACCCGTGCTCGACGAGGACGTCGATGGTGGCGTCCAGCAGCGCGCCGCGGGTGGTCGCGCGGCGCTCGGCCTGCGTCCGCCGCGCCCGTCGCGGCGGGGCGGCCGGGTCCGGATCCGGGGCGCTCATGTCGGCCCATCCAACCCGCCCGGGGGCGACATTTCCATGCTTGAGTGCCGAAAAGTTTCGTGCCACCCTGAGGTCGCCGATGTGGCGTGGCTCACAGACGGTCCGCTCCCATGCATGCGAGGAAGGACGAGGATGGATTTCGACGACACCCCCGACGAGGCGGCCTGGCGGGCCGAGGTCCGCGCCTTCCTCGCCGAGAACAAGGCCGAGCTCGGCGACCGGGCCGAGGAGGGGCGGGCGTTCGACAACGTCCTCTCCCGCCAGCGCCAGGCGCTCCTGTACGACGCCGGGTACGTCGGCGTCACCTGGCCGGTCGAGGCGGGTGGTCGGGGCGGCACCCCGATGCAGCAGGCCATCATCGACCAGGAGGTGGCCCGCGCCGGCATCCCGCCGCTGATCAACATGATCGGGATCGGCATGTGCGGACCGACCGTGATCGGCCACGGCAGCCAGGACCAGAAGGACCGCTACCTGCGCCGGCTGCTGCGCGGCGAGGACGTCTGGTGCCAGCTGTTCAGCGAGCCCGCCTCGGGCAGCGACCTGGCCGCGCTGCGCACCCGTGCCGTGCAGGACGAGCAGGGTGACTGGCACGTCACCGGCCAGAAGGTCTGGACCACCCTGGCCCACCTCTCCGACTACGGGATCCTGCTCACCCGCACCGACCCCGACGTGGCCAAGCACCGCGGGCTCACCATGTTCGTGGTCGACATGAAGGCCCCGGGGGTGACCGCCCGCCCGCTGCGGCAGATGACCGGCGGCGCCGAGTTCAACGAGGTCTTCTTCGACGACGTCGTGATCCCCGACTCCGAGCGCCTCGGAGACGTCGGCGACGGCTGGCGCGTCGCGCTGACCACCCTGATGAGCGAGCGGCTCACCCTCGGCGGCGGTGGCAGCGACATCGGCGCCAACGTGGAGCGGGTGGCCGAGCACGTCGCCGCCCGGATCGGCGACCTGCCCGAGGGGCGGCAGGCGCTGGTCCGCCAGGACTTCGCCCGTTCCTACGTCGCCACGCTGGGAGCCCGCTACACGGGCTACCGGCTGCTCACCGCGCTCTCCCGGGGCGCGTTCCCCGGCCCCGAGGCCTCGGCCGGCAAGCTCGCCGGCACCCGGGCCGCTCGCGAGCTGGCCGACCTCGCGGTGCGGCTGCTCGGCGACGACGCCGTCTACGCCGCCGACGCCGAGGGCAACGCCGGCTGGCAGCTGCTGCAGGCCGGGCTCCCGGGCATCGCCATCGCCGGCGGGACCAACGAGGTGCTGCGCAACATCATCGGCGAGCGGGTGCTCGGGCTGCCGCCCGAGCCGCGGGCCGACAAGGACAAGACGTTCCGAGAGCTCGCGGCAGCGGGCGCCTGAGGGGGGCAGCGATGTACTTCGACCTGAGTGACGAGCAGCGCGACCTCGCCGCGGCCGCCCGCGACTTCCTGACCGGCTCCGCCTCGCCCGCGGCGGCGCGCGCGGCGCTGGACGAGCCGGGCGCCGCGATCCCGCCCGGACGCACCGAGCTGGTCAAGAGCGGATTCGCCGCGATCACCGTGCCCGAGTCGGCCGGCGGCGGGGGCGGCTCCGTGCTGGACCTGGCCGTGGTCGCGGAGCAGGCCGGTCGGGTGCTGGCCGGACCCTCGCTGGTCACGTTCGCCCGCGCGGCCGTGCTGCTCGACGGCGACGCCGACCGGCTGGCCGCGCTGGCCGACGGCAGCCTCGCGGTCGCGGTCAGCGACGGCGGCCCGGTACTCGATGCGGCGGGCGCCGACGTCTTCTTCTCCCGGCGCGGCGACGACGTCGTGCTCGGCCGCGGCAGCGTCACCGAGCGCGCGCCGATCGACCCGACCCGCGGCCTCGGTGACGTCGTACTGGAGGAGGGGGAGGTGGTCGCAGCCGCAGCCGACGGGGCGGCCGACCGCTGGACCCGTGCGGAGCGGGTCGGCCGGGTGATCCTCGCCGCCGAGGGCCTGGGCGCCGCCTCGAGGGCGCTGGAGATCGGCGTCGCCTACGCCAAGGAGCGGCACGCGTTCGGCCGCCCGATCGGCTCGTACCAGGCGGTCAAGCACGCGCTGGTCGACGCCTACGTCGAGGTCGAGCAGCTGCGCTCGCTGGTCTGGTGGGCGGCCTGGTCCGCCGACGAGTCCCCGGCCGAGCTGCCGCTGGCCTCGGCCGCGGCCAAGGCCGCTGCGGCCGCCACGCTGGAGCTGGCCGCGGAGACCCTGATCCAGGTGCACGGCGGGATCGGCTTCACCTGGGAGCACGACGCGCACCTGTACTGGAGGCGGGCCAAGGTGGACCGGTTCCTGCTCGGCGACGACGTCGCCGCGCTCGACGAGGTGGCCCGGATCGCGATCGCGGCCGCGGCCGGGACGGAGGTGGACCGATGAGCAGCACGGAGGTGGCAGCGATGGAGGTCGGCAAGCACAACCTGGCGCGGCTCGCGGAGGAGCACTACGAGCGGGTCGGCGATTTCGACATGCTGTGGTTCGAGGGCGCCTGGCACACCACGGGCGAGATCCACGGCCGGGCGGCACGGGTCGCCGGCGGCCTGCGCCGGATGGGGATCGAGCCCGGTGACCGGGTGGTGGTGCTGATGATGAACACCCCCGAGGTCTTCGTCAGCTACCAGGCGATCTGGCGCGCCGGCGCCGTGGTGACCCCGGTGATCTTCCTGCAGACCGAGCCCGAGCTGCACCACATCCTGGAGAACTCCGGGGCCAAGGCGGTGATCGTCAGCGACCTGCTGGTGCCGCTGGCCGCGGGGGCGGCCCAGGGGCTGGACCTCCAGCTGCTGGTCGTCGGCGACGTGCCCGAGGGTGTCGAGAACGCCATTCCGTACGCCGACCTGGAGACCGCCGACCCGCTCCCGATCGAGCCGCGCGCCGACCAGGACCTGGCCGCGCTGCTCTACACCGGCGGCACCACCGGGCGGGCCAAGGGCGTGATGCTCAGCCACCACGGCCTGTGGGAGTCCGGCCGCGGTGTCGAGGCCATCGCGCGATCGATCGACGCCACCCGGACGCTGCTGCCGCTGCCGCTCTCGCACGCCTTCGGGCTGATCGTGACGATCGCCGGGCTGCACAGCGACCGGCGGATCGCCTCCTTCATGCAGCGCTGGTTCGACGCCCGGAACTGGCTGGAGCTGGTGCAGGAGTTCAAGATCGAGTCCAGCTCGGTGGTGCCCTCGATGCTGCAGATGATCCTCGAGCTGCCCTACGCCGACTACGACCTCAGCTCGCTCACCTCGTGCGGCTCCGGTGCGGCCCCGCTGCTGCCGGCGGTCCGCGAGGAGGCCGAGCGGGGCCTGGGGATCGTCCTGCTGGAGGGCTACGGGTGCACCGAGTCCAGCGCCGTCATCTCGACGCCGCCGTCGGTCGAGGAGAACCGCCCGGGCAGCGTCGGCAAGCCGCTGCCGCAGCACGAGGTCGCGATCCTCGACCCGCTCGGCAACCCGGTCCCGGCCGGTGAGGAGGGCGAGATCTGCGTCCGCGGCGACGGGATCATGCTCGGCTACTGGAACGACCCCGAGCAGACGGACCGCACGGTGGTCGACGGCTGGCTGCACACCGGCGACGTCGGTCGGTTCGACGAGGACGGCTACCTCTACGTGGTGGACCGGCTCAAGGACCTGATCATCCGCGGTGGCTTCAACGTCTTCCCTCGCGACGTGGAGGACGCGCTGCTGGAGCACGACGCGGTCGCGTCGGCTGCGGTCGTCGGCGTGCCCGACGAGGCCAAGGGCGAGGAGGTGGTCGCCGTGGTCGCGCTGCACCCCGGCCACACCGCGGACCCGGAGGAGCTGGTCGAGTTCGCGAAGGCGCGGCTGGCGAAGTACAAGTACCCGCGCGAGGTGCGGATCGTCGACGCGGTGCCGCTGACCAGCGTCGGCAAGACCGACCGGAAGGCGGTGCGCTCGCTGGTGCGCGGCTGAGGAGGGCCCGCGACGGCTCAGGAGGTGTACCGGACGAACCCCTCCTGGGCCGCGCTCGCGACCAGCGTCCCGTCGGCCAGGTGCACCTGCGCCCGGGTCAGGCTCCGGCCGTCGGCGGCCCAGGGCGAGTCCATCCGCCACAGCATCCACTGGTTCGCGTCGACCGGCCGGTGGAACCACAGTGCGTGGTCGAGGGTGGCGGGCGAGACACTGGCGTCGTACGCGCTGCGGGCATGGGGCCGCAGCGCGGTGTGCAGGATCCGCATGTCGCTGGCGTAGGTGAGCACCGCCGCGTGCAGCACCGGGTCCGCGGGCACCGGCGACCCGGGGCGCTTCCAGACCAGGGTCGGCTCCTCCGGGGGCACGGGCGTCGAGAACCAACCGGGGCCGAGGCCGACGGTGCGCAGCTCGAACGCGTCGAGCGAGGTCCCGTACGACGCGAACGCCTCGCGCCCCGGCAGCAGCTCGGTCAGCGCGTGGTGGTCGGGCGGCAGCGTCTGCGGCGCGGGTGCCTGGGGGCCGGCGACCTGGTGCCGACCGCCCGCCTGCGGGGTGGCGAAGGAGCAGGTCATCTCCATGATCACCCGGTCGTCCTGGACGGCGCTGACCCGGCGGTGGCTGATCGAGCGGCCGTCGCGGAGGCGGGTCACCTCCATCCGCAGCGGCCGGGTGGCGTCGCCGGCGCGCAGGAAGTACGCGTGCAGCGAGTGCGGTGCCCGGACCCCGCTCGATCCTTCGACCGTGCGGGCCGCGGCGACCAGCGCCTGCGCCGCGACCAGGCCGCCGAAGACGTGACCGGTGTGCACGCTGGTGCGGGCGTGCTCGGCGGCGAACACGTCGGGCCGGTCATCGGGGGCCGGTGCGAGGTCGAGCAAGGTGAGCAGCTCGGCCATCGGGGTGGTCCAGGCGGGCTCGTCAGCCGGCTCGATGGTCGGATCGGCGGGATCTGCGGAGGTCACGCCGGCCAACCTAGTGACCCGGCCGCCGGATCCGTGGCACCCGTCGTACCGCGGGCCGTCGGATACCTGCACTGCTGCCGATTGCCTGGCCTGTGACCCTTGACACGTTCCGGTCCGGTGCCAAGACTGACAGGGATTCCTGTCAGACGAGCAGCAGCAGTTGAGAGCAGCAGTTGAGAGAGCGGAGTGTCCAGGTGACGAAGCCCCGTGAGATCGCCGGTCTGTCCATCATCGTCACCGGGGGAGCGCGGGGCATCGGCCGCGCCACCGTCGAGCGGCTCGCCCGGGCCGGCGCCTCGGTCGCCGTCGGCGACCTGGACCCCGACCTGGCGGCCGCGGCGATCGCGCCGTTCGGCGACCGTGTCGCCGCCGCCCCGCTGGACGTCACCGACCCCGCATCCTGGCGGGAGTTCCTCCAGGCCGTCGGGCACCTGGGGCCGTGGGACGTGCTGGTCAACAACGCCGGGATCATGCCGCTCGGCCCGGTGCTCAAGGAGGCCGACGAGGTCACCCGGGCGATCTTCAACGTCAACACCCTGGGCCCGATCAACGGCACCAAGGCGGTGGCGCCCGGGATGGTCGAGCGGGGCCGGGGGCACATCGTCAACGTCGCCTCGGCGGTCGGCCGGATGGCGGTCGCCGACGGCGCCACCTACTCGGCCTCCAAGCACGCGGTCGTCGGCTTCACCGAGGCGATCCGTGCCGAGCTCGCCCCGCAGGGCATCGAGGTCTCGATGGTGCTCCCGGCCGTCGTCCAGACCGAGCTGTCCGCCGGCGTGCCAGCCGCGAAGGGGGTCCCGCCGGTCTCCGCCGACGACGTGGCCGCGGTGATCGAGGGCGTGATCCGCAAGCCGCGGGCCGAGGTGTGGGTGCCGCGCTGGGCGCAGGGACTGACCAAGGCCAGCCTCGCGATGCCCCGCAGGCTGCAGGACGCGATGGCCAAGGCCAGCGACGCCGGCGAGGTGCTCTCACAGGCCGACCCGGCGGCGCGCGCGGCGTACGAGGAACGCGCCCGCCGCAACGCCCACTGACGCGACCGGCCCGCCACCCCGGCCCGCATCGACCGGCACCGACCAGCACCGACCGGCGACCACCCACCGACCCGCGGAGGACCAGCGATGACCGATGAGCGCCCGTTCCAGATCAACGGCTTCTGCCACCTGGCCCTGGTCTGCTCCGACATGCAGCGCACCGTCGACTTCTACTCCGGACTGCTCGGGCTACCGCTGGTGAAGACCCTGGAGCTCCCCGAGGGCGGCGGCCAGCACTTCTTCTTCGAGGTCAGCCCCGGTTCCTACCTGGCGTTCTTCTGGTTCCCCGACGCGCCCGACCCGGTTCCCGGTGTCTCCTCGGCCGCGGACATGCCGGGGTACGGCGAGATCACCTCCGCCGTGGGGTCGATGAACCACATCGCGTTCACCATCCCCGAGGACCGGTTCGAGGAGTACAAGGCCCGCCTCGACGAGGCCGGCGTGCGCACCGGGTTCATCCTCAACCACGACGACAGCCCGTGGGGCGTCGCCGCGGCGATGCACCCCGGCGTCTTCATCCGATCCCTCTACTTCCTCGACCCCGACGGGATCCTGCTCGAGTTCGCCGCCTGGACCCGGGAGATCGGGCCCGACGAGGCCCGGCACGCGCCGATGACGGCCGCGGACCGGGTGGCGCCCGCGGCGGCCCCCGCACCCGCCGTACCCGCGGAGGCCTGAGCCGATGCCGCGACTGCGCCAGGTCCCGCGTTCCGAGGCGGACGCAGGGATCGTCACCGCCATGTACGACCTGCTGTTCGGCGAGCGCGACCCGGTCGCCGAGCCCGGCACCGAGACCGGCACGCCGGGTGACTGGTGGACGGTCTTCGCGCTGGTGCCGGACGTGCTCACGCACGCGGTGCAGGGCTTCGGGCTCTACCGCTCGGAGAAGCGCCTGCTCGACCCCGTCCTGCGCGAGCTCGGCCAGACCCGAGCCGGCTGGGCGCGGGGCAGCCAGTTCGTCTTCTCCCAGCACTGCAAGTCGCTGCGCGCACTCGGGGTGCCCGAGGAGAAGATCGAGGCGATCCCCGGCTGGCAGGTCTCCGGGCAGTTCGACGAGGTCGAGCGGGCCGTGCTGGCCTACACCGACGCCCTCGTGTACGACGGTGGGCGGGTCGCCGACGAGGTCTTCGACGCGCTGCGCCGGCACCTCAGCGACGAGCAGGTCCTCGAGCTGACCTACATCACCGCGCTCTACGAGATGCACGCGGTGATGAGCCGCGCGCTGCGCACCGAGTTCGACGACCGTCCCGAGCCGATCGTCGAGGTCGCGGCGCCGGAGGGCGGCGGCGCCCACGACGTCGGCGCGACGATCTCGGGCCGGCGGTGAGCGCCGCGTGATCGATCCCCGCGCTGCGCACGACCGGCCGGACCCGGCCGAGCTGCTGGAGGCCGTGCGCGAGTACCTCGACCACCCCGCCGAGGGTGGCCGTGACCGGCTGCACCGCCGGGTGGCCAGCAACGTGGTGGGGCTGGTCGAGCGCCAGCTGGCCGTGGCCGACGCCGATGCCGCCGCGCACCGCGACCGGCTGGCCGCGCTCGGTGTCGACGACAACGCCCAGCTCGCCGCGCTGGCGGCCGAGGTCGACGAGACCGACCCGCGCCACGGCGTGCTGAGCGCCGCTCTCGCGCAGTGGGCCCGCGCCAAGGTCGCCGTGAGCAACCCCCGCTACCTGGAGGAGGGACGATGAGCGGCACCGACGCCGAGACGAGCCACGGGCTGGACGACGTACCGGGCCGGGTGCGCGCGCTGCGCGCGAGGGTGAAGGAGTTCATGGTCGAGCTGGTGGAGCCGGCCGAGCCGGTCCTCCACGAGGGCGGGCCGGACGCCGACGCGCTGATGGGGCGGCTGCAGCAGCAGGCCCGCGACGCCGGCCTCTGGGCGATCGGCCACCCCGAGCACCTCGGCGGCGGCGGGCTGCCGTTCCTCGACTACGTGCACGTCAACGAGGTGCAGGGGCGCAGCGAGTTCGGCCAGGTCGCGCTCGGCACCTTCACGCTCCAGGACTCGCTGATGCTGGACCGCTACGCCAGCGAGGAGTGGCGGCAGAAGTACCTGCGCCCGATCGTGGAGGCCGAGTTCTGGCCGAGCTTCGCGATGACCGAGCCCGGGATCGCCGGCTCGGACCCGACCCGGCTGCAGACCTCCGCGGTCGTCGACGGCGACGAGTGGGTGATCAACGGCCGCAAGTGGTTCACCACCGGCGCCCAGCACGCCCGCTACACCACGGTGATGGTCCGCACCGAGACCGATGCGCCGGTGCACGAGAGCTTCTCGCTGATCATCGTGCCCACCGACGACCCGGGCTACCGGATCGTGCGCGACACCCCCGTGCTCGGCATGGCCTCCGACCACTGCGAGGTCGCCTACGAGGACCTGCGGGTGCCGCTGGGGAACACGCTGGGGCCGCGCGGGGCCGGGTTCCGGATCGCGCAGGAGCGGCTGGGGCCGGGACGGATCTTCCACGCGATGCGCTGGCTGGGACAGGCACAGCGGGCCTTCGACCTGATGTGCCATCGGCTCAACCAGCGCGAGGCGCACGGCTCCCGGCTGGCCGACAAGCAGCTGATGCAGCAGCACGTCTTCGACTCCTGGACCGAGATCCAGTCGGCGCGGCTGATGACGCTGGCGGCCGCGCGCCGGATGGACGCCGGCGACCAGGCCCGCGTCGAGATCGGCGCCCTCAAGGTGGCCGGCGCGCGCGTCCTGCACGACGTCGTGGACCGGGCGCTGCAGGTCTACGGCGCCGAGGGACTCACCGACGACACCCCGCTCAGCCGGATGTACCGCGCCGCGCGGCTGGCCCGGTTCTACGACGGGCCCGACGAGGTGCACATCCAGTCGGTCGCCACCCGGCTGCTGCGCGGGTACGACGCCGGACGCGAGTGGGACTTCGGCGGTCGGTGACCGGGGCCGCGGTGAGCGTCGCGCCCGGTCCGGGGGCGGGCGCGACGCTCGGGCGGTCGGCTGCGGTCGGCTGCGGTCGGATGGTCAGGCGGTCAGCAGCAGCATCGCGTCGTACTCCGCCTCCGCGGCGCGACGGCCGATCGCGGCCAGCTCCACGGAACGCTCCGCGCCGCTGAGGTGGCGACCGGCCTGGTGCAGGCAGATCACGCCCCAGCGGAAGCAGCCCATCACCTGCCACCAGCGCAGCCGGTCCGGCTCCACGGGGCAGCCGCCGGCGGCCTCGTAGGCCCGCACCAGGTCGGCGACGTCGCCGCAGCCGGCCACCTCGGCGGGGAACCCGAACCGCCAGGCCCGGATGGTCAGCCAGGCCAGGTCCTCGACCGGGTCGCCCAGGTGGGCGAGCTCCCAGTCGAGCACCGCCCGGACGCCGTCGGCGCCGACGAGCACGTTGCCGAGCCGGAAGTCGCCGTGGACCAGGCGGGGCGCGACCGGCGCGGGCCGGTGGCGTCGCAGCCAGGCGGCGACGTACCCGAGGATCGGGTGCGGATCCGGCTCGGTGTCGAGGATCGCGGTCCAGGCGTCGAGCTGGTCGTCGCGGGGGAGGTCGGGGCCGTCGCCGCCGGTGAGCGAGGCCGGGTCGATCGCGTGCAGCCGGGCCAGGATCCGGCCGGCCTCGGCGGCGAACCCGTCGCGGAAGCCGGCCAGCGCCGGGTCGCGCAGGATCCGCTGCGGCACCGACTCGCCCTCGACGTGGCTCATCAGCACGTAGCCGGCGGCCAGCGGTCCGGGCCCGGTGCCATGGGCCAGCACGTCGGGACTCGGTACGCCGTGGGCGCCGGCGGCCGCCATCAGCGCGGCCTCGCGCAGCAGCGCGGGCGCGTCGAGCGAGCCCGGGGTGTTGAGCCGGAGCACCAGCGCCGGGGCGTCCGTGCGCCGCAGCAGCCAGGTCTGCCGGGAGGCCCCGGCCGGCAGCCGCGCCGCCTCCTCGATCCCTGCCGCGGGACCGGGGGCGACCTCGGCCAGGGCAGCGACGAGGTCTCGGCTCTCGGCGACGGCGGCATCGGCGGTCATGGCCGTGATTGTATGCAGTCATGGCGGAGGTGCGCAGCGTCGAGATCGTCGAGGTCGGCCCGCGCGACGGCCTCCAGAACGAGCCGCGGCAGCTGTCCACCGCCGCGAAGGCCGTCTACGTCGAGCGCGCGTTCGCGGCCGGCGCGACCCGGGTGGAGATCACCAGCTTCGTGCACCCCCGCGCGGTCCCGGCGATGGCCGACGCCGAGCGGGTCGCCGCGGCGGTGCACGGCGGTCCCGGACGGGTCCGCTCGGCCCTCGTGGTCAACGGCCGCGGCCTGGACCGGGCGCTGGCCGCGGGCGTGGACGAGCTCAACGCGGTGCTGGTCGCCTCGGAGACGTTCTCGCAGCGCAACCAGCGGATGAGCGTCGATCAGACCCTGGCCGAGATCGGCGCGATGGCGGCCGGCGCGGCGGCCGCCGGCGTACCGCTGGGGGTGACCGTCGCCTGCGCGTTCGGCTGCCCGTTCGAGGGGCCGGTCGCCGAGGAGCGGGTGCTGGACCTGGCCGAGCGGGCCGCCGCCCACGGGGTCGGCGAGGTGTCGCTGGCCGACACCATCGGGGTCGGTACGCCGGACCGGGTCGAGCGGCTGGTCGCCGGAGTCGCCGAGCGGCTGCCCGGGGTGCGCCGGCGCGCGCACTTCCACAACACCCGCAACACCGGCTACGCCAACGCCGTGGCCGCGGTCGCCGCCGGCATCGATGCCCTCGACGCCGCGACCGGCGGCATCGGTGGCTGCCCGTTCGCGCCGGCCGCCACCGGCAACATCGCCACCGAGGATCTGGCCTACCTGCTGCACGGGATGGGGGTGAGCACCGGGCTGGACCTGCCAGCGCTGGTCGACAACGCCGTGTGGCTGCAGGGGGAGCTGGGCGGAGGCCCGGTGCCGGGGCAGCTGTCGCGGGCCGGGCTCTGGCCCTGAGTCACCCCTGCTCGTCCGCGCGCAGCCCGGCCAGCAGCGCGTCGCGCCCCTGCAGGATGTGCTCGACCATCAACGCCCCCGCCCGGGCCGGTTCCCGGGCCGCGATCGCCCCGCGGATCAGCCGGTGGAACTCGTGGGACTGTCGCGACTGCTCGGCGCTGAAGCCGCGGAAGGAGCGGAAGACCAGGGTGGCGTCCACGGTGCGCAGCAGCATCTGCTGCAGGTGCCGGTGGCGGGCCGCGGCGGCGATGCCGAGGTGGATCTCGGCGTTGGCGGCGTCCAGGGCGCGGGTGCGCTCGAGCGGGTCGCCGGTGCCGGACGTGCCGGCCGCGAGCGCCTCCCCGAACGCGGCGATCCCGCCGTCGATCACCGCCAGGTCCTCGGTGGTGTGGCGCTCGGCGGCCAGCTCCGCGGCGTACCCCTCCAGGCGGGCCCGCAGCGCGTACAGGTCGACGACGTCCTCGGCCTCGAACGCGCGGACCGTGGCGCCGCGGTGCGGCTCGAGCTGCACCAGGCCCTCGGCGTCGAGGGTGCGCAGCGCCTCGCGGACGGGCGTGCGCGAGAGGTCGAACTCCTCGGCGATGCGCTGCTCGACCAGGCGCGCCCCCGGCTCGTAGCGGCCCTCGATGATCGCGGTCCGGATCTGCTGGTACGCCGTCGTGGCGGAGGCCCGGGGGGAGGGGGTGGTCACCCGCCGAGGATATCCGTGCCCGAGCCGCGACCCTGGCGACCTGCGCGCGCGATTGCATACAATCTGGGCATGGGTGGTCCTCTCGCCGGCATCCGGGTGCTCGAGCTGGGGAGCTTCATCGCCGGCCCGTTCGCCGGTCAGCTCCTCGCCGACTACGGGGCGGAGGTGGTCAAGGTCGAGCCCCCGGGCCGCGGCGATGCGATGCGCACCTGGGGGCACACCCGCGACGGGGAGAGCCTGTGGTGGCCGACCATCGCCCGCGGCAAGCGCTCCCTCGCCCTCGACCTGCACGGTGAGGAGGGGCGCGCGGTGCTGCGGGCGCTGGCCGACGAGGTGGACGTGATCCTGGAGAACTTCCGGCCCGGGCTGCTGGAGCGGTGGGGCCTCGACCACGCCACGCTGGCCCGCACCAACCCCGGGCTGGTGATGGTGCACGTGAGCGGGTTCGGGCAGACCGGACCGCGGGCCCGCGACGCCGGCTTCGGCAGCATCGGCGAGGCGATGGGCGGGATCCGGCACACCACCGGCGAGCCCGACCGGCCGCCGGCGCGCGCCGGCGTCAGCCTCGGCGACTCGCTCGCGGCGCTGTTCGCGGTGATCGGCACCCTGGCCGCGCTCAACGAGCGGCACGCCAGCGGACGGGGGCAGGAGGTGGACGTGGCGATCTACGAGGCCGTCGCCGCGCTGATGGAGTCGACGATGGCCGACCACGCGCTGGCCGGGGTGACCCGCGGACGGTCCGGGTCGGTGCTGCCGGGCGTCGCGCCCTCCAACGTCTACCCGACCGCCGACGGCTCCGGGGTGATCCTCGCGGCCAACGCCGACGCGGTCTTCGCCCGGCTGGCGGACGTGATGGGGCGCCCCGAGCTCGCCGACGACCAGCGGTTCGCCGACCACCAGGCCCGCGGCGCCCACGCCGGCGAGCTGGACGCCCTGATCGGCGCGTGGACGGCGACGTACGACGCGGAGGAGCTGCTCGGCGCCCTGACCGGGGCCGGGGTGCCGGCCGGGCGGATCTACACCGCCGCCGACATGCTCGCCGACCCGCACTACCGGGCCCGGGAGATGGTCCTGCACCTGACCAACGCCGCCGGCCACGAGGTGCCCAGCACCGGGCTGGTGCCCAAGTTCTCCCGGTCGACGCCCCCGGTGCCGCGCCCGGGCCCGCCGCTCGGCGCCGACACCCGCGACGTGCTCGCCGACGCGGTGGCGCGGGCGGGGCTGGACTACGCCGCGCTGCTGGCGGCGGGCACGATCGCCGAGCCGACGGGAGGCCCCGCGGCGACCTGAAGCGGCTGGACGAGGCACCTGCCGTGGCCGGCAGGGAGACGCCGCTCGCCGATCCGGCGCCACCCGCGGGTGTCGCGCGAGGCGGGCGGCTCCCGACGCACCGGAGGTGTGCTGGTCCGCGGCCCGCGCGGGTGCAGCCGGCAGCTGCGTCCTCACAGCCGCGGTGCGGCAGCTCCCGGAACTGGCGGCCCGGTCCACGCGGAGGCGTGATGCGTGCGACACCCGGAATGCACGGCCCCGACCGCCGGTTACCTCCTCACATGACCCCGCCCGCGCGCCCAGCCCGCCCGGCCACCCCGGCTGCCACCCCGGTGGCAGCCCGATGACGGCCACGGAGACCGCGCGCACCCAGCGGGAACGCACCGGCGGCACCGATCCCGACCGCGCCGCGATCGCGATCCTGGCGCTCGCCGTCGGCGGCTTCACGATCGGCACCACCGAGTTCGTCACGATGGGCGTGCTGCCCGACATCGCGGCCGGCCTCGACGTGTCGGTGCCGACCGCCGGGCACGCGATCTCCGCCTACGCGCTCGGGGTCGTGGTCGGCGTACCGATCCTGGCCTTCTTCGGCGCACGGCTGCCGCGCCGGGCGATGCTGGTCGGCCTGATGGGCGCGTACGCCGCCTTCAACCTGCTCAGCGCGGCGGCGCCCAGCTTCGCGGTGCTGACCGCGGCCCGGTTCCTCGACGGGCTGCCGCACGGCGCCTACTTCGGCGTGGCCAGCCTGGTCGCGGCCGGGCTGGTGGCGCCCGGGAAGCGGGGCCGGGCGGTGGCGGCGGTGATGCTCGGGCTGTCGGTGGCGAACGTCGTCGGCGTGCCCGCGGCGACCTGGCTGGGGCAGAACCTCGGCTGGCGCGCCACCTACCTGGCCGCCGCCGGCCTGGCGGTGCTGACCGTGGCGGCGGTGCTGGCCGCGGTGCCGGCGATGCCGGGCAACCCCGAGACCAGCGGCCGCAAGGAGGCGCGTGAGTTCTTCGGCAACGCCCAGGTGTGGCTGACCATGGCCGCCGGCGCGGTCGGGTTCGGCGGGCTCTTCGCGGTCTACTCCTACATCGCTCCGACCGTCACCGAGGTGGGCGGGCTCGGCCGCGGCACCGTGCCGCTGTTCGTGCTGGCCCTGGGACTGGGCATGGTCGTCGGCACCTGGCTGGCCGGCGAGCTGGCCGGCATCTCGGTCTTCCGCAGCCTGCTCTTCGGCGGGATCAGCTGCGGCGTCGTGCTGGTCGTCTACTTCTTCGCCGCCCCGTACGGATGGCTGCTGTGGCCGGTCGCGTTCCTGGTCACCGCGACCGGGTCGATCCTGGTGGTCAACCTCCAGCTGCGGCTGATGGACGTCGCCGGCAACGCCGTCACCCTCGGCGCCGCGATGAACCACGCCGCGCTCAACGTCGCCAACGCCATGGGCGCCTGGGCCGGCGGCCTGGTCATCGCGGCCGGCTACGGCTACCGCGCGCCGGCCCTGGTCGGCGCCGCGCTCGCCGTCCTCGGGGTCCTCATCCTGCTCTGGTCCGCGGCGCTGCACCGCCGCCCCGCCCCCGCCTGAGCCGGCGCGGGGTGGAATCGGTCTCACCCCGGCGACGACCCGTTTGATTCCCGATCCCACTTTCCTGCGAGAATCGTCGCCATGTCCGCCACCACCGCCCAGCAGACCGCGCCGGAGACGGCGCCGCCGGCGGCTCCCGAGGCGGGCCCGCGTCCGCGGGTGCTCTCCGGGATCCAGCCGACCGCCGACTCCTTCCACCTCGGCAACTACGTGGGAGCGGTCCGGCAGTGGGTGGACCTGCAGCGTGACCACCAGCCCTTCTTCTTCATCGCCGACCAGCACGCGATCACCGTGGACTGGGACCCCAAGCTGCTCCGTGAGCGGACCCTGCGTGGCGCCGCGCAGCTGCTCGCCGCCGGCGTCGACCCGGCCAGGTCCGCGATCTTCGTGCAGAGCCACGTGCCGGCCCACGCGCAGCTGGCCTGGGTGCTCAACGGCCTGACCGGCTTCGGCGAGGCCCGCCGGATGACGCAGTTCAAGGACAAGACCGCGAAGGGCGGCGAGGGTGCGGCCAGCGTCGGCCTCTTCGCCTACCCGGTCCTGATGGCCGCCGACATCCTGCTCTACCGCCCGCACTACGTGCCGGTGGGCGAGGACCAGCGCCAGCACCTCGAGCTCACCCGCGACCTGGCGCAGCGCTTCAACAGCCGGTTCAAGAAGACCTTCCGGGTGCCCGAGCCCTACATCCTCAAGGCCACGGCGAAGCTGTACGACCTGCAGGAGCCGACGAAGAAGATGTCGAAGTCGAGCTCGGGGCCGATGGGCCTCATCGAGATGCTCGAGGACCCCAACCGCACCGCGAAGAAGATCCGCTCGGCGGTCACCGACTCCGGCTCGGAGGTCCGGTTCGACCTGGAGGAGAAGCCGGGGGTGAGCAACCTGCTCACCATCCACTCGGCGCTCACCGGCGAGCCGGTGCCGGCCCTGGAGGAGCAGTACGCCGGCAAGATGTACGGCGACCTGAAGAAGGACGTCGCGGAGGTGGTCGTCAACTTCGTGACGCCGTTCCGCGAGCGGACCCTGGAGCTGCTCGACGACCAGACCTACCTCACCGAGGTGCTCGCGCAGGGCGCGGAGACCGCCGGCGCGGTGGCCGAGGCGACGCTGCGCGACGTCTACCAGCGGATCGGCTTCGTCGCCCCGGCCGTGCGGACGGCGACGGGCGGCTGATGCTCACCATCGGCGTGGCGATCGCCGTCCCCGAGCCCTGGGCCGCCCAGCTCGAGGAGTACCGCCGCGCCATCGGCGATCCCACCGCGTCGGGGGTGCCCAGCCACATCACGCTGATCCCACCCACGGTGCTGCCGATCCGCGACCTCGACGTGCTCGAGCAGCACCTGAAGGGCGCGGCCGCCGAGGTGGGGCCGTTCCGGGTCCACCTGCGTGGCACCGGCACGTTCCGGCCGGTGTCGCCGGTGGTCTTCGTCGGCCTCGCCGAGGGGATCTCCCGGTGCGAGCAGCTGGCCGACGCCGTCCGGAGCGGACCGCTCGCGGTGGAGCTGGACTTCCCCTACCACCCGCACGTCACCGTGGCCCACCACCTCGGGGATGCCGAGCTCGACCGGGCCTTCGAGGAGCTGTCGGGTTTCGACTGTGCCTTCGAGGTGAAGGATTTCCACCTCTACGTCCACGAAGGGGAAGCGGGGTGGAAGGTGAGGAGCACGTTCGCGCTCTGAGCCGGTGCCGATGACCGCACTCGCAGACCAGCAGGCCAAGGCGCGCAAGACCCTGGCGACGGCCCGCCGCAAGGGCCCGCTCCTGGACCACGTGATCCGCACCGTCCAGCACTACGGCAACGCGAAGGGCAGCCTGCAGGCCGGCGGGATCACCTACTTCGGCTTCATCTCCTTCTTCCCGATCCTGGCGCTGGCGTTCGCCGTCGTCGGCTACGTCGCGCGGATCTTCCCCGACGCCGAGGACAACCTGGTCACCGCGCTGAACTCGATCTTCCCCGGCCTGATCGGCAACGGGGACGGGCAGATCTCCCTCGACACGATCTCCAGCGCGGCGCCGAGCATCGCCTCGATCGGTCTCCTCGTGGTCCTCTACTCGGGGCTGGGGTGGCTCTCCAACACCCGCTCCGCGCTGCTGGTCATGTTCGACCTCCCGTCCTGGGACCAGCCGAGCTTCGTGATCGGCAAGCTGCGGGACCTGATGACCCTCGCGGTGCTCGGCGTGGTGCTGATCGCCAGCGTCGGCCTCTCCGGTGCGCTGCGCGGGCTCTCCCAGCAGATCCTGGACTGGATCGGCCTCGGCGCCGACCTCGGCTGGCTGCTCAACGTGACCGCGGTCGTCTTCGGCCTCGCGGTCAACACGCTGCTCTTCTACGCCATGTTCCGACTGCTCGCCCGCCCCGACCTCCCGCAGCGCGCGCTGATCTCCGGCGCCGTCCTCGGCGGCATCGCGTTCGAGGTGCTCAAGCAGGTCTCCCAGTGGCTGCTGCAGTCGACGTCCAACTCGCCGGCCTTCCAGGCGTTCGGGATCGCGCTGATCCTGGTGATCTGGATCAACTACGTCGCCCGCGTGCTGATGTACGCGGCCGCCTGGGCCTACACCGCCCCCTCGGCCCGGGGCAGCCACGTCGACCACACCCAGCTGGTGCTCGGCCCCCAGCTGCCGCCCGGCGGCCTGGACGAGGGCGGCCGACCCTGGGTCGGTCCGTTCGCGGCCGGTGCGGCCGCGATGCTCGCGGTCGTGGCCGTCGTACGCCGTCGTCGCTGAACCCCACCGCACCACCCGCACCACCCGCACCACCCACAGATCGAGGAAGCACCATGAAGTTCGAGCGCAAGCACGCCATCCTGCTCCTGGCCGTGGCCGCCTGGAACGTGATCTCCTTCGGCAACTTCGCCAAGAACCTGTACGGCGCCTACGAGTCCGGCGAGGAGCGGGCGACCGGGTACTGGGTCGCGCACACCGTGCTGATCGTGGTGAACATGGCGATCGCCGCCGCCCTCGGCTCGCTCGGCGTGAAGGCGCTGCGCAGCACCCGCGACGCCTGAGTCACCCCTCCGCAGCCCCGACACCCGCGGATGGGCGCCGGCGACACCCGGCCGCCTAGACTGCGCATCGACAGATCGCGCTCGTCGACGAGCGCAGCTCCTTGGAAGGCCGAGCAATGGGCGACCTCCCCGCGGTGACCGCGCGGCCGCGTCGTCTGCTCAGCGGTCGCGGTGCCGCCGCCGGCCTCGTCGCCGCCTTCGGGGCGCTGGTCGCCCACGTCGCCTCCGGCGGCGCCATCGAGGTGGCCCCCGGCGTGGTCGCGATCGCGATCGCCCTGCCGCTGGGCACCGCGATGACCCGCGGTCGGCGGGCGGACCTGCGGCGGCTGGCCGTGGTGGCCGTGGCCGTCCAGGGCGCCGGTCACCTGACGCTGATGACGACCCCGGGCGGCGCCGGCGGCGCGAGCGCCGTCCACGAGCATGGTGCGAGCGGCATCCATCCGACCGTGATGGCGCTGCTCCACCTGCTGGTCGCGGTGGCCACGGTGGCCGTCGCCGCCGGGGTGGACCGCGCGATCCTGGTCCTGGTCGGCGACCTGGTGGCCCGGTTCCTGCCGCGGCTGCGGGGCTCCGTCAGCGTCCCGGTACGACGCGTCACGCACGGCGTGGGCCGGCACGCGGTCGCCACGATCCGCGCCGCCGTCGGCGGTCTGGTCGCCCGCGGGCCGCCGTGGTCGGGGCCCCGCGCCCCTGCCCCGCTGACCATCGCGCTGCGCTGACCCGTCCGGGAGGGCGCGGCGCGCCCTCCTGCGCGCGATCCCGCGCGCCTCCGCGAACGGATCTGTACCGATGATGAAGAAGCACCTTCCCGCCGCCGTCCTGGCGGCCCTCCTGGTCCCCGGGCTGGCCGCCTGCGGCAGCGACGACGCCCCCGAGGGCGACGCCACCGACACCGCCAGCGCGACCGTCGCGGCCGGCGTCGCGGCGGACTCCCTGACCGTCGCCGACCCGTGGGTCAAGGCCGTCGACGGCGGCATGTCCGGCGCGTTCGGCGTCCTGACCAACGACTCCGACGCCGACATCACCCTGGTCTCGGCCGACACCGACGTGGCCGGCATGGTCGAGCTGCACGAGACCGTGCAGAACGACGACGGCTCGATGGCCATGCAGCCCAAGGAGGACGGGTTCGTGGTCCCGGCCGGCGGCGAGCACGTGCTCCAGCCCGGTGGCGACCACATCATGCTGATGGGACTCTCCGGCGCGTTGGAGGCCGGCACCACGGTCACCGTGACGCTGACCTTCGACGACGGCTCCACCCAGGAGGTCGTCGCGACCGTCAAGCCGTTCACCGGCGCCGACGAGACCTACCAGGGCGGCGACCACTCGAGCGACGACATCAGCGACGGCATGAGCGACGACATGGGCGACGACATGAGCGACGGCATGGGCCACGACATGGGCGGCGAGGGCTGATGCCCGGCGGTCCGCGCTGGGACCGCCGCAGCATGCTCCGGACCGGCGCCGCCGCCTTCGGCGGCGCCGGGGTCGGCTGGAGCGCCTCGGCCCTGCTGCCCAGCGAAGCCTCCGCCGCCACCTCGGCGGCGGGGGAGACCCTGACGCTGGCCCCGCCCGCGGGCTCGGAGACCGCACCCGCGGTGGTCGGTCGCCACCAGGCGGGTGTGACCACGCCGCCGCAGGCACACCTGGCGCTGGTCGGCTGGGACCTGCGGGCCCGGCGCAGCCGGGAGTCGCTGCGGCGGATGATGCGGCTGCTCACCGACGACGCCCGGCGCCTGGCGGCGGGGCGGGCCGCGCTCGCGGACACCGAGCCCGAGCTGGCGGCGTACCCGTCCCGGCTCACGGTGACCTTCGGCTTCGGTCCCCGGGTGATGCGCGAGCTCTCGACCGTCGACGCCGGGCTGGAGCCGCTGCCGGCGTTCCGCGGTGACGCCCTCGACGACGCCTGGGGCCAGACCGACGTGGTCGCCCAGATCTGTGCCGACGACCCGATCACGCTGGCCCACGCCCGGCGGATGCTGCTCAAGGACGCCCGCGGCTTCGCCGAGGTGCGCTGGATCCAGGAGGGGTTCCGCACCGCGCGGGGCACCGCTCCGGCCGGCGCCTCGATGCGCAACCTGATGGGCCAGGTCGACGGGACGGTCAACCCCGACCCCGCCGAGCCCGACTTCGACGGGTTGATCTGGGCCGACGGGGAGGCCGGCGGCGGTGCTGGCGGCCGTGCTGGCGGGGAGGCCTTCGCCGGCGGCACCTTCCTGGTGGTCCGCCGGATCCGGATGGACCTCGAGGGCTGGGACCGGGTCGACCGCAGGGGCCGCGAGGAGGTCGTCGGTCGGCGCCTGGACAACGGTGCCCCGCTGACCGGCGAGCACGAGACCGACGCCCCCGACTTCAACGCGACGACCTCGTTCGGGTTCCCGGTGATCGACCCGGCCAGCCACATCGCCCGCGCCCGCAGCTCCGACCCGGTGCAGCGGTTCCTGCGCCGGCCCTACAACTACACCGTTCCCGACCCGTCGCGGCCGACCGGCGAGGACTCCGGTCTGCTCTTCCTCGCCTACGCCGCGGACGTGGCCCGGCAGTTCGTCCCGGTGCAGCGGCGCCTCTCCGAGATGGACCGGCTGAACGAGTGGACGCAGGCGATCGGCTCCGCCGTCTACGCGATTCCGCCCGCGGCCACGGATGATGGGTACGTCGGCGAGTCCCTGCTGGGCACCGACGCGTAACGACAGCCAGGAGTAGTGAACGTGAAGAAGACCCCGCGCCACGCAGGCTGGGCCGCCACGCTGGTGGCCCTGGTGGCGTCCGCCCTGTTCGGCGTGGTCGCGGCGGGCTGGTCGAACCCGGCCGCCGCCCACACCTCCCTCGTCGGTTCCACGCCCGAGGACGGTGCGCGCCTGGACGCGCTGCCCGCGGAGATGACGTTCACCTTCAGCGAGCCGATCAGCCCGCCGGCGTACGTCGTGGTGACGGCGCCCGACGGCACCCCGGCCGCCGCCGAGGAGGTGCGCGTGGCCGGCACCGAGGTCAGCGTGGCGCTGGCCGACCCGGGCATCGCCGGCCGCTACACCGCCGCCTTCCGGGTGGTCTCCGAGGACGGCCACCCGGTGACGGGGCAGCTGAGCTTCGACGTCGGCGACGCCGCGGCGTCCGACGAGCCGTCCGATGAGCCGTCCGGCGCCACGTCCGACGAGCCTGCCGACGAGCCCGCCGACGAGCCGGTGACCGATGCCGCGATCGGCGTGGAGGTGGACCCCGGGCCGTCCCGCAGCACGATCTTCTGGGGCGTGGGCATCGGTCTGTTCGCGGTCGCCGGTGGGCTCGCGCTGCTGGCACGGAGGTCGCGGTCGTGAGCGCGCCCGCCCCCCAGCGCCCCGCGACGACCGGCGAACGTCCGGGCCCCGCCGACCGTCGCCGGCCGGTGCTGGCCGCCGCGGCGGTCCTCGCCGGCCTCGCCGCGCTGGTCACGCTGCTGCTGGTCGGTGGTGGCGCGCCGCGGGAGCCGATCCCCGGGCTGCCCGATCCCGGCCGGCTGACCGGATGGGGGCTGCCGATCGTGCGGCTGCTCACCGACCTGCTCGCCGTCGGCCTCGTCGCGGGGCTGATGGTGGCCCCGCTGACGATGCGTCGGCCCGCCGACGAGATGAGCGGACGGGCGCTGCGCGCCACCGGTTCGGTGCGCTGGCTCGCGGCGGGCTGGGCGCTCGCCGCGCTCGCGCAGCTGGTGCTGACCTTCTCCGACCAGTTCGCGATCCCGCTCGGCGACGTCACCTGGGTGGAGTTGCGTGGCTTCGCCCGGACCGTCGACCAGGGGCAGGCGCTGGTCGTCCAGGCGCTCCTGGCCGCCGCCGTGGCCGTCGTCGCGCGCTGGATGCTGACCAACCGCTCCGTGCTGATCCTGCTCGGTGTCGCCCTGGTGGGGCTGGTGCCGCCGCTGCTCACCGGCCACGCCGCCTCCTCGGGCAGCCACGACACCGCGATCGTGGCGATCGTGATCCACGTGCTGGCCGCCGTGGTGTGGTCCGGCGGCGTGCTGGCGCTGTGGTGGCACCTCGGCTCCGCGGAGGAGCCGCGCCTCCGGGCGGTACGCCGCTTCGGCGCCGTCGCCACCTGGTGCTTCGGCCTGGTGCTCGCCTCGGGCCTGCTGAGCGCGTGGGTGCGCGTGGCATCGGTGGACGAGCTGCTCTCGGCGTACGCGCTGGGAGCCCTGGCGAAGGTCGCGGTCGTCGGCCTGATCGGCGTGCTGGTGATCCGCTACCGGCGCCGACTGCCCGACGCCGGCCTGTCCGCGCGGGCCCTGCTGGCGCGGCTGACCGCGGTCGAGGGCGGCCTGATGGCGATCGCGATGGGTCTGGGCGTGGCGCTCTCCCGCACGCCGCCGCCGGTCGGCGAGCCCTACACCTCGGCGGCCGAGAGCCTGCTCGGCGGGCCGATCCCGCCCGAGCCCACGCTGGGCCGGCTGCTGTGGTCGTTCACGCCGAGCGGCCTCGGCCTCGCCGTGGTCGGCATCGGCACCGCGGCGTACCTGGTCGGTCTGGTCACCTTGCGCCGCCGTGGCGACTCCTGGCCGGTCCTGCGGACGGTCTCCTGGTTCCTGGGGATCGCCCTGGTCGGCTACGCCACCCTGGGCGGCCTCGGCGTCTACGCGAACGTCATGTTCAGCGCCCACATGGCGGCGCACATGATGCTCTCGATGGTCGCCCCGATCCTGCTGGTGCTCGGCCAGCCGATCCAGCTGGCGCTGCGCGCGTTGCCCGGTAGCGACGTGCCCGGGGGAGTGGGCCCGCGCCAGATGCTCGCGACCGCGCTCGGCTCGAGGATCGCGCGGCTCTGGCTCAACCCGGTGACGGCGGGTCTGCTGCTGGTCGGTGCGCTGTACCCGGTGTACCTCACCGGCCTGTTCGACGGCCTGATGCAGAACCACCTGGGCCACCTGATGATGGAGGCGCACTTCCTCGTCGCCGGCCTGATCTTCTTCGAGCTGCTCCTCGGCTCCCGCCCGGGCCATCAGGTCTCCTACATCAGCCGGCTGATGCTGCTGCTGGTCACCATGCCGTTCCACGCGTTCTTCTCGATCACCGTGATGGGCTCCGACACCGTCGTCGGCGAGCGGTACTACTCGCTGCTCGACCTGCCCTACGTGCCCGACCTGCTCGCTGACCAGAACCTCGCCGGCTCCATGAACTGGGCCCTGGGCGAGGTGCCGATGGTGATGGTGATCGTGGTGCTGGTCATCCAGTGGTTCCGCGACGACACCCGTGAGGCCAAGCGGCGCGACCGGGCCGCCGACCGGGACGGGGACGCCGAGCTCGCGGCCTACAACCGGATGCTGCAGGGGATCGGCGACGAGGTGAAGCGCCACCCCTGACCCGCCGAGTGGGTGGGTAGCGCCGGCCGAGTCGGTCGAACCCGCCGGCCGAGTCGGTCGAACCCGCCGGGGGCTTCGAGCGGTGCCGACCCCGCGCCGACGGTGCTGCTCATCGGCGCCCTCACGACCCGTCGGGTGGCGCGGCTCCTGCCGGCCCGGGGGACAGCGACAGGTCGGCGGTGAGGTAGTGGGCGAGCACCGGGCCGAGGAGTCCCGCCAGGGTGTCGCGGTCGGCCTCGACCAGGGCGGGCAGCCCGACGATGTGCCGGGCCAGCACCAGGCCGGCGATCTGGGACCCCATCAGGCTGGCCCGGAGCTCGGCGTGGTCGGTGCCGAGTCGCTGCGCCAACGGCAGCAGCAGCTGGCCGACCAGGCGGTCACGCACCAGGGCGGCGGCCTGGTCCTCGGACGCCGCGGCGCGCAGCATGCCCGTCACGACCTGCCGGCCCGAGGGGGAGTCGAGGAGGTCCAGCACGAAGCCGGCCAGCCGGCCGCCGAGGCCCGTCGGCCCCGGCGCCAGCAACCTGTCGAAGGTCGACCCGGGGTCGAAGGGCAGCTCCACGGCGGCGACGAAGAGGTCGCCCTTGGAGCCGAAGTAGTGACTGACCAGTCGTACGTCGACCCCGGCCGCGGACGCGATCTGCCGCAGCGACGTACCAGCGAAGCCGTCCTCTGCGAACAGCCGGCGCGCCGCCTCCAGGATCTGCCCGCGCGCGTCCGAACCGCCCGGCCGTCGGCCGCGACGGCCGCTCACCGGTGCCCCTTGACAAAATTCATCAGGTGGAGAATAACATTTCATCATGCGTGGAAATACAACCGTGGCCGTGAGCTCGACCGGTCGGATCATGCCGGTCATCGGCATCTCGCTGATGACGATCGTCTCCGCCGTGGTCGGCCTCAACGTGGCCCTGCCGGACATCGCCCGGGCGACCGGCGCGACCCAGACCCAGCTGACCTGGATCATCGATGCCTACACCGTCGTCTTCGCCGCGCTGCTCTTCTTCGCCGGCGCGCTCGGCGACCGGTTCGGCCGCAAGGCGCTGCTGCTGGTGGGCCTGACGATCTTCGGACTGGCGGCGGTCGCGGGCGCCTTCGTCGACACCCCGACCGGGCTGATCGGGGTGCGCGCCGCGATGGGTCTGGGTGCCGCCGCGGTGATGCCGACGACGCTGTCGGTGATCACCACCTCCTTCCCGGAGGAGGAGCGGCCGCGTGCGATCGGGGTGTGGGTCGGCATCGCCGGCGCCGGCGCGGTCGTCGGGCTCTTCATCACCGCGATCCTGCTCGAGCTCTTCGCCTGGCAGTCCTTCTTCTGGCTCAATGCCGGGCTGGCCGCGATCTCGGTGGTCGGGACGCTGGTCGTCGTCCCCGACTCCGTCGACGAGCACCCGCCCGCGGTCGACGTGGTGGGCGGCCTGCTGACCCTGGTCGGCATGGGCCTGCTCGTCTTCGGCATCATCGAGGGGCCCGAGCGCGGCTGGTCCGACTGGATCACCCTGGTCGCGCTGATCGGCGGCGCCGCGGGGCTGGCGGCCTTCGTGTGGTGGGAGCTGGGGCGCGAGCAGCCGCTGTTGGATCCCCGGCTCTTCGCGGTCCGGGGCTTCTCGGTGGGCAGCCTGGCGATCGCGGTGACGTTCTTCTGCTGGTTCGGGCTGATCTTCTCGATCCTGCAGTACCTGCAGTTCGTGATCGCGCTGAGCCCGCTGGAGGCGGCGCTGAGGATGCTGCCGATCCCGTTCCTGCTGATCCCCACCGCACGCCTGGCGCCCCGCCTGGCGGCCCGGTTCGGCTTCCGCCACCTGGTGCCGCTCGGGATGGTGCTGCTGGCGGTCGGCCTGTACGTCGTCAGCCTCTCCCAGGTCGACCTGAACTACCCGGTCTTCGCCCTCGGGCTGCTGATCGGCGCCGCGGGCATGGGGCTGTCCGGCACGCCAGCCACCACGGCGGTGACCGAGGCGCTGCCGGCCGCCAAGCAGGGCGTCGCCTCGGCGATGAACGACACCGCCCGCGAGCTGGGCTCCGCGCTCGGCATCGCCGTGCTCGGCTCCACCCTCAACCAGGTCTACCGCGACGGCCTGGTCGACCACGTCGCCGGGCTGCCGCAGCAGGCGGCGGACGCGGTCCTGGGGTCGGTCGCCTTCACCACCTCGCCCGAGCTGGCGCGGCTCGGGGAGCGCGGCCAGCAGCTCGCCGAGCTGGCCCGCCAGTCCTTCGTGGACGGCGTCAGCGCCGCCCTGGTGGTCGCCGCCGGGGTCGCCCTGGTGACGGCGGTGGTGGTCCTGGTGTTCGCCCCGAGGCAGGACCACCGGGACCAGTAGGTCGTACGACGACGACGGCCGTTGCCGCCCGGTCTCCCGGAGCGGCAACGGCCGTCGGTCGTCTACCCGCGGCTACGGCGGGTCAGAGGCCCATCTTCATCGCGGTGCGGAGGTCCTTGTTCAGCTGGCTGATGACGTCCAGCGGGATCTCCTTGGGGCACGCCGAGGCGCACTCGCCGATGTTGGTGCAGCCGCCGAAGCCCTCGTGGTCGTGCTGGCCGACCATGTCGACCACGCGCGAGTAGCGCTCCGGCTGACCCTGCGGCAGCTCGCCCAGGTGGGTGATCTTGGCGCCGAGGAACAGCGACGCGGAGCCGTTCGGGCACGCCGCCACGCAGGCGCCGCAGCCGATGCAGGTGGCCACGTTGAAGGCGCGCATCGCCTTGTCGCGGGGCGCGGGCACCGAGTTGGCCTCGGGGGCCGAGCCGGTGTTGGCCGAGATGTAGCCGCCGGACTGGATGATCCGGTCGAACGCGGAGCGGTCGACGATCAGGTCCTTGATCACCGGGAACGGCTCGGCGCGCCACGGCTCGACGGTGATCGTGTCGCCGTCGGAGAAGGAGCGCATGTGCAGCTGGCAGGTCGTGGTGACCTCCGGGCCGTGCGCCTGGCCGTTGATCATCAGCGAGCACATGCCGCAGATGCCCTCGCGGCAGTCGGAGTCGAACGCCACCGGCTCCTCGCCGGAGGTGACGAGCTGCTCGTTGAGCAGGTCGAGCATCTCCAGGAACGACATGTCGGTGGAGACACCGTCGAGCTGGTACGTCTTGAGTCCGCCCTGGTCCTGCGGGCCGCTCTGGCGCCAGATCTTGAGGGTGATCTTCACTTGTACGACCTCTGCTTCATCTCGATGGCGGTGTAGATCAGGTCTTCCTTGTGCAGGACCGGCGAGCCATCCTCACCGCCCCACTCCCAGGCCGCGACGTAGGCGAACTCGTCGTCGTGACGCATCGCCTCGCCGTCCTCGGTCTGCGACTCGGCCCGGAAGTGGCCGCCGCAGGACTCGCGCCGGTTGAGCGCGTCGATGCACATGAGCTCGCCGAGCTCGATGAAGTCGGCGACGCGGCCGGCCTTCTCGAGGTCCTGGTTGAGGGTGTCGGCGGAGCCGAGCACCTTGACGTTGCTCCAGAACTCCTTCTTGAGGTCGCGGATCAGGCCGATGGCCTTGATCAGGCCCTCCTTGGTCCGCTCCATGCCGCAGTACTCCCACATGATCTGGCCGAGCTGCTTGTGGAAGGAGTCCACGGTGCGGGTGCCGTCGATCGAGAGGAACTGGTCGATCCGTGCCTGCACCGCCTGCCGCGCCTCGACCACGGCCGGGTGCGACTCGTCGACGGTCTCGAACGGGCCGTCGGCGAGGTAGTCGCGGATGGTGTTCGGCAGCACGAAGTAGCCGTCGGAGAGGCCCTGCATCAGCGCGGAGGCGCCGAGGCGGTTCGCGCCGTGGTCGGAGAAGTTCGCCTCACCGGCGCAGAACAGGCCGGGGATGTTGGTCTGCAGCTCGTAGTCGACCCACAGGCCGCCCATCACGTAGTGCACGGCGGGGTAGATCCGCATCGGCAGCTCGTAGGGGTTCTCACCCGTGATCCGCTCGTACATGTCGAGGAGGTTGTCGTACTTCTCCTCGATGGCCTCCTTGCCGAGGCGCTCGATCGCGGCACCCAGGTCCAGGTAGACGCCGCGGCGGACCATGCGCTTCTCGCCGTCGGGGCCGGTCTCCTCGACCTGAGGTCCGACGCCGCGGCCCTCGTCGCACATGTACTTGGCGGCACGGGAGGCGATGTCGCGGGGGACCAGGTTGCCGAAGGAGGGGTAGATCCGCTCCAGGAAGTAGTCGCGGTCGGCCTCGGGGATCTCGCGGGGGTCCTTGTCGCAGTCCTCGACGTTCTTCGGCACCCAGATCCGGCCGTCGTTGCGCAGCGACTCCGACATCAGGGTCAGCTTCGACTGGTGCGCGCCGGTGACCGGGATGCAGGTCGGGTGGATCTGCGTGTAGCAGGGGTTGGCCATGTAGGCACCCTTGCGGTGCGCGCGCCACGCGGCGGTGACGTTCGAGCCCATCGCGTTGGTGGAGAGGAAGTAGACGTTGCCGTAGCCGCCGGTGGCCAGGACGACCGCGTCGGCCAGGTGCGTCTCGATCTCGCCGGTGACCATGTCGCGGGCGATGATGCCGCGGGCCTTGCCGTCGACGACGATCACGTCGAGCATCTCGTGGCGGGTGAACTGCTCCACCGTGCCGGCGGCGACCTGGCGCTCCATGGCCTGGTAGGCGCCGATCAGCAGCTGCTGACCCGTCTGGCCGCGGGCGTAGAAGGTCCGGGAGACCTGCACGCCACCGAAGGAGCGGTTGTCGAGCAGGCCGCCGTACTCGCGGGCGAAGGGGACACCCTGGGCGACGCACTGGTCGATGATGTTCGCGCTGACCTCGGCCAGGCGGTAGACGTTCGACTCGCGGGCCCGGTAGTCGCCGCCCTTGACCGTGTCGTAGAAGAGGCGGTACGTCGAGTCGCCGTCCTCCTTGTAGTTCTTGGCCGCGTTGATGCCGCCCTGGGCGGCGATCGAGTGCGCACGACGCGGGGAGTCCTGGTAGCAGAAGGACTTCACGTTGTAGCCGGCCTCGCCGAGGGTGGCCGCGGCGGCGCCGCCGGCCAGGCCGGTGCCGACGATGATCACCGAGAGCTTGCGGCGGTTGGCCGGGTTGACCAGCCGGTTCTCGAACTTGCGCGTGGTCCACCGGTCCTTGATCGGACCGGTCGGGGCCTTCGGGTCGACGAGGCCGTCACCGAGGGTGTAGAAGCCCTCGGCGTCGTCGGAGACCTGCGTGGGGGCCGCGTTGAGCGGGGTGAGGCCGTCGTGGAGGGTGCTGCCAGCCATGGGTGCGGCTCCTTACTTCTCGATGATGCCGACGAGGACGGACAGCGGAACCAGCGAGAAGCCGCCCGCGATGACGATGGCGACGATCCAGCCGGTGGCGCGGGCGCGGGCCCGCGAGGTCGCCGAGTTGGTCAGGCCCAGGGTCTGCAGCGAGCTGAACGTGCCGTGGTGCAGGTGGAAGCCGAGGGCGACCATCGCGATCAGGTAGATGATCGTCATCCACCACACGTCGAAGGTGTCGACCAGCAGGGCGTAGGGGTTGTCGCCGCCGGTGTCGCCGTTGCTCGGGTTGATCTTGACGATCGTGAAGTTGAGCAGGTGCCAGACGACGAACACGAGGATCGTCAGGCCGCCCCAGCGCATCGTGCGCGAGGAGAGCGAGGTGGTGCTGCGCTTGACCGCGTACTTGACGGGGCGGGCGGCGGCGGCACGACGCCACAGCGCCACGGCGCAGGCCACGTGGATCACGACCGCGGCGATGAGGCCGATCCGCATGATCCAGAGGAAGCCCTCGTGCGGGAGCAGCGGCTCGCCGATCTCGCGCAGGTGCTCGGCGTAGTGGTTGAACGCCTCCTCACCCGCGAAAGCCTTGAGGTTGCCGTACATGTGCCCCAGTACGAAGGCGATGAACAGCAGGCCGCTGACGGCCATGAGGAGCTTGAGGGCGATGGTCGACCTGGTCGACCGGGAGCCCTTGACCAATGAGGGTCGCGTCGTCGTTGCCACGAGGGGTCAGGCTACCCCTGCTACCGAGCCGTAGGTCACGCGGCCGGTGTGAGATATGCACGTAAGGGTGCCCTTACCTAGCGTAGCGGGCGGGGCCAACCGTCCCGCAGCGGCCTCAGGCCAGCGCCGGCGCCAGCGTCGCGTAGTGGTGTCCGACCAGCTCCTCGACCGCGTCGTGCCAGGTCCGTTCGGCCAGCACCGTGCGGGCGTGCGTGCCCAGCAGCGCCCGCTGCCGGTCGGCGGCCATCGAGTCGACCGCCCGCACCAGGTCGCCCCTCCGGTCGGGGTCGTAGAGGACGCCCGTCTCCAGGTGCCGCACGATCTCGGCGGCCGCACCGGCCCGCGGCGCCACCACCGGTACGCCGGCCGCGCCGGCCTCGCGCAGCACGTGGCCGTCCGTCTCGTGCGTGCCCGGGTGGACCAGCACGTCGAGGGTCGGCAGCGCGACGGTGAGGTCGCCGGTGGCGAGCGGGCCGATCAGCTTGGCCTGGGGCAGTCGGCGCTGCAGCCAGTCCCGCTCGGGACCGTCGCCGATCAGCACGGGGCGGATCCCCTCCAGCGCGGCGAGCTCGGCCAGTCGCCGTACGCCGTGGTGCTTGTGCAGTGCGCCGACGTAGCCGACCACCACCAGCGCCGGGGTGTGTCGGCGCGCCTTGGCCTTCGACCAGACGGAGTGCAGCCAGTGGTCGCGCAGCGCGGGGGTGAAGGCGGCGGTGTCCACGCCGGGCGCCCAGGCCCGGGCGTGGACCCCGAGCTCGGCGGCCCGCGCCACCATCCACGACGAGGTGACGAGCGTCAGGTCCGCGCGGCCGGCGATCCGGCTGCGCCAGTAGTCGGCGGCGAGGTCGAGGACCGGTGACTGCTCCACGGCGATGGTCGGCAGGCCGAGTCGGCTGGCGTGCTTGATCGCCTTGCGACCGACGGCGCGGGGGGAGTGGACCTGGACGATGTCGGGCCGGAAGCCGGCCAGGGTGTCCCTGATCTGCGACCCGGTCGGCTCCAGCGGGCGGACCCGGGCCACCTCGCAACCGCGGTAGCTGGCCAGACCCGGGCCGGGCGCGACGATCTGCACCGCGTGGCCGAGGTCGAGCAGGCGGTCGGCGGTCGCCTTGATCGTGGTCGTGGTGCTGTCCACGGCCGGGTAGAAGGTCTCGGTCACCAGCGTGATCCTCATGCGGCCAGGGTGCGAGCCCCACGCGCACGGTCTGCTGCGTCCAGGCGGAGTCCAGGTGAACGGCCGGCGGCCGCTCGGGGCGTGTGACGCTCGTCGCTCGACGGATGGTCCCGGGGACGGGTGCGGGCCCACCGCGGCTACCCTGACCGCGTGACTGACACGCCGCTGACGCTCGCGCAGCCCGAGGACACCCACTCGGGTGCGGAGTGGGAGGCCGCCGCCGCGGCCGTGCTCCGCAAGTCGCGGAAGCTCGCCGAGGACGACGCCGACTCGCTGGTCTGGGACCGACTGACCCGCTCCACGCTGGACGGGATCCCGATCACCCCGCTGGGCACGCCCGCGGACCTGGACGGTCTGCAGACCGCCGGCCGGCCGACCCGGGCGGGAGCGTGGGACATCCGCGCCCACTACGGCCACGCCGACGCCGCGCTGCTCAACGAGCACGCCCTGGTCGACCTGGACGGCGGCGTCACCTCGATGTGGGTGAGCACCGCCGACGGCGCCGACCTGCCCGACGTGCTGGACAAGGTGCTGCTCGACCTCGCCCCGGTGGCGATCTCCTCGCCCGCCCCGCTCGCGGCGGCCCGCGCGTTCGCGGCGCTGGTCGCGGAGCGGTACGTCGACCCGCACCCGCACACCAACCTCGGCGCCGACGCGGCCACCGCCTCGCCCGAGGACCTGGTCGCCGTGGCCCGCCTCGCGCTCGACCTCGGCGTCCTCGGCGTCGTGGTGGACGGCACCGCCGTGCACGACCGCGGCGCCTCCGACGTCCAGGAGCTGGCCGCCGCGCTGGCCACCGGCGTGGCGGCCCTCCGCACGCTGACCGACGCCGGGATCGGCGTCGCCGAGGCTGCCGCGCTGATCGAGTTCCGCTACGCCGCCACCGCGGAGCAGTTCCCGACGATCGCCAAGCTGCGCGCGGCGCGCCGGCTCTGGGCCCGGGTGCTGGAGCTGAGCGGGGTCGAGGACGCGGACGCGCGCGAGCAGCGCCAGCACGCGGTGACCAGCCGTCCGATGCTCGGCAAGTACGACCCCTACGTGAACATGCTGCGTACCACCGTGGCCGCCTTCGCCGCGGGCGTCGGCGGGGCCGACGCGGTCACCGTGCTGCCGTTCGACGCGCCGCTCGGCCAGCCCGACGGGTTCGGCCGCCGGATCGCGCGCAACCTCTCCCACCTGCTCATCGACGAGTCGCACGTCGCCGAGGTCGCCGACCCCGCCGGTGGCTCCTACGTGGTGGAGAAGCTGACCGACGACACCGCGGTCGCGGCGTGGGAGCTGTTCGCCCGCCTCGACGCGGGCGAGGACCTCGAGCCGCTGATCGCCGACGTGGTGGCCCGCCGCGAGCAGGAGGTGGCGACCCGCAAGCGCCCGCTGACCGGGATCAGCGAGTTCCCGAACCTGGCCGAGACCCTGCCCGAGCGCGCCCCGCTGGTCGACGCCGGCGAGCCGGTCCGCCGCTACGGCGCCTCCTTCGAGGCGCTGCGCGACGAGCCCGCCGCCGCGCGGGTCTTCCTGGCCACGCTCGGCCCGATCGCCCAGCACACGGCGCGGGCCACCTTCGCGACGAACCTGTTCGCGGCCGGCGGCGTCGCGGTCGACCCGGCCGGGCCGACCGCCGGCGTCGAGGACCTGCTGGCGGCGTACGACGGTCAGTCGGTGGCCTGCCTGGCCGGCGCCGACGCGGCGTACGGCGAGTGGGGCGCGGAGGCCGCCGCGGCCCTGCGTGAGGCTGGCGCGACCCGCGTGATCATCGCCGGCAAGCCGACCGACTACACCGACGACTCGTGCGCGATGGGCGTGGACGCCCTCGCGTTCCTGACCCGCACCCGGGAGGCGCTGGCATGAGCAGCATTCCGAAGAGCTTCGCCGGCCTGACGCTGGGCGGTGGCACCCCCGGTCAGCCGGCCGCGCACGGCGACACCGACCCGTGGCACAGCCCCGAGGGCATCGCGATCAAGCCCTCCTACGGCCCCGAGGACATCGCCGGCCTCGACGCGCTCGACACCTGGCCGGGCCTGAGCCCGTTCCTGCGCGGGCCGTACCCGACGATGTACACCACGCAGCCGTGGACCATCCGCCAGTACGCCGGCTTCTCCACCGCCGAGGAGTCCAACGCGTTCTACCGGCGCAACCTGGCGGCCGGCCAGAAGGGCCTCTCGGTCGCCTTCGACCTGGCCACCCACCGCGGCTACGACTCCGACCACCCGCGGGTCCGCGGCGACGTCGGCATGGCCGGTGTCGCGATCGACTCGATCTACGACACCCGGACGCTCTTCGACGGCATCCCGCTGGACCAGATGTCGGTCTCGATGACCATGAACGGCGCCGTGCTGCCGGTGCTGGCGCTCTACATCGCCGCCGCGGAGGAGCAGGGGGTGAAGCCGAGCCAGCTCGCGGGGACGATCCAGAACGACATCCTCAAGGAGTTCATGGTCCGCAACACCTACATCTACCCGCCGGCGCCGAGCATGCGGATCATCTCGGACATCTTCGCGTTCACCTCCTCGGAGATGCCGCGGTTCAACTCGATCTCGATCTCCGGCTACCACATGCAGGAGGCCGGGGCGACCGCCGACCTGGAGCTGGCCTACACGCTGGCCGACGGCGTGGAGTACATCCGCGCCGGCCTGGAGTCGGGGCTGACCATCGACCAGTTCGCGCCGCGCCTCTCGTTCTTCTGGGCGATCGGCATGAACTTCTACATGGAGGTCGCCAAGATGCGCGCGGCCCGGGCGCTGTGGAGCCGGCTGGTGCGCCAGTTCGACCCGCAGAACCCGAAGTCGCTGAGCCTGCGCACCCACAGCCAGACCTCCGGCTGGTCGCTGACCGCCCAGGACGTCTTCAACAACGTGGGCCGCACCTGCATCGAGGCGATGGCGGCCACCCAGGGCCACACGCAGAGCCTGCACACCAACGCGCTGGACGAGGCGATCGCGCTGCCGACCGACTTCTCCGCGCGGATCGCCCGCAACACCCAGCTGCTGCTGCAGCAGGAGAGCGGCACCACCCAGTCGATCGACCCGTGGGCCGGCTCCTACTACGTCGAGCGGCTGACGCACGACCTCGCCGAGCGCGCCTGGGCCCACATCCAGGAGGCGGAGGCGGCCGGCGGCATGGCTGCCGCCATCGAGCAGGGCATCCCGAAGATGCGCATCGAGGAGGCCGCCGCCCGTACCCAGGCCCGGATCGACTCCGGCGCCCAGCGGGTGATCGGCGTCAACACCTACCGGCTGGAGTCCGAGGACCCGCTCGAGGTGCTCAAGGTCGACAACGACGACGTCTACCGCCAGCAGGTCGCCAAGCTGGAGCGGCTGCGCGCCGAGCGCAACGCCGAGGACGTCGAGGTCGCGCTGCACGCGCTGACCCGCAGCGCCGAGTCGGGCGAGGGCAACCTGCTCGCCCTGGCCGTCGACGCGGCCCGCAACAAGGCCACCGTCGGCGAGATCTCGGACGCGCTGGAGAAGGTGTACGGCCGCCACCAGGCGGTGATCCGTACCATCTCCGGCGTGTACCGCGACGAAGCCGCCCAGGCCAACGACGGCGCCGGCGACTCCCTCGTCGCCCAGGTCCGCGAGGCGACCGACGAGTTCGCCGAGGCGGAGGGCCGCCGGCCCCGGATCCTGGTCGCCAAGATGGGCCAGGACGGTCACGACCGCGGTCAGAAGGTGGTCGTCTCCGCCTTCGCCGACATGGGCTTCGACGTGGACGTGGGGCCGCTGTTCTCCACCCCGGAGGAGGTCGCGCAGCAGGCGATCGACGCCGACGTGCACATCGTCGGCGTCTCCTCGCTGGCCGCCGGCCACCTGACCCTGCTCCCGGCGCTGAAGAAGGCGCTGGCCGAGCAGGGACGTGACGACATCATGGTCGTCATCGGGGGCGTCATCCCGCCGGACGACGTGCCGACGCTGAAGGAGATGGGCGCCGCCTCGGTGTTCCTCCCCGGCACGGTGATCGCCGAGTCCGCGCTGGACCTGCTCGCCAAGCTGCGCGACCTGCTCGGCCACTGAGCACGGTGGAGGTCGAGCGGCTGCTCGAGGGGATCCGCGCGGGCCACCGCGCGCAGGTGTCGCGGGCGATCACGCTGGTCGAGTCGACCGCGCCGCGGCACCGCGCCGCGGCGCGCGAGCTGCTGACCCGGTTGGTCGAGGACGCCGCCGGCCGCGCGCCGGCGGTGCGGGTCGGCATCTCCGGCGTGCCCGGGGTCGGCAAGTCCACCTTCATCGAGGCGCTCGGTGGCCGGCTGACCGCCGCGGGGCACCGGGTCGGCGTACTCGCGGTGGATCCGTCGAGCGTGCGCACCGGGGGATCGGTGCTCGGCGACAAGACCCGGATGGCGCAGCTGTCGGTGGACCCGAACGCGTTCATCCGCCCCTCGCCGTCCGCCGGCACCCTCGGCGGCGTCGCTCGCGCGACCACCCAGGCGATGGCGGTCCTCGAGGCGGCCGGGTACGACGTGGTGCTGGTCGAGACGGTCGGCGTCGGCCAGTCCGAGATCACGGTCGCGGGAATGGTCGACACGTTCCTCTTCCTGACGCTGGCCCGCACGGGCGACCAGCTGCAGGGCATCAAGAAGGGCATCCTGGAGATCGCCGACGTGATCGCGGTGAACAAGGCCGACGGTGACCGCGAGCGGGAGGCCCGGGGTGCGGCCCGCGAGCTGGCCGGCGCCCTGCGGCTGGTCCGCGGCCACGACGAGTGGGCGCCGCCGGTGGTCACCTGCTCGGGCCTGACCGGCGACCGGGTGGAGGAGGTCTGGGACCAGGTCCTGCGCCACCGCGACGACCTGGGCGCCGACGGGCTGACTCGCAAGCGTGCCGAGCAGCAGCTGGAGTTCACCTGGGCCCTGGTCCGCGACGAGCTCGACCAGCGGCTGCGCAGCTCCCCGGGGGTGCGGTCGGTGCGCGACGACGTCCGCGACGCGGTCCTGGGGGGCGCCCTGACCGCGCCGCTGGCCGCCGACCGGATCCTGGCGGCGTACGACGCCGACGGCCGCGGGGCTTGATGGCGCCGCACTTTTCGTCGATTTCGGGGATTACTGGCTGAGGTCTCCCGGGCGAAGTTGCGAGAGAGTCCGCATCCCGAGACAACGGAGCTACCACCATGCGCCTCTCCAGGATCCCCCTCGCCGCCGTCGCCGTCGCGCTCGGCGCCACCACACTGAGTCCCGCCCAGGCCGCACCGCCGCCCGCGGAGCCGGCCACGCTCGCCGGCGGCCTCATCTCGCCCCTGCGGGCCGCGATCGCGAACGACGGCACGGCCTACGTCAGCCAGAACTTCGCCGGCCAGCTCCTGAAGGTGCGCCGCGGCGCCGAGCCGCGGGTGGTCTACCAGGCGGCCGAGCCCGGGGCCGAGGTCGGCGCGGTCTCGGTGCTCGGGAAGAGGGTCGTCTTCGCCATCACCCCGGCCGAGGAGATGCCGGAGGAGCCGGTTCCCGGCGGCGCAGCGCCGCGTCTGTCCGCGGGGGCCGAGTCGCCCGCCACCCCCAGCGCCTCGGTGATGGTGCTGAAGCGCGGGGGGAAGGCCCGCGTACTGGCGGACGTCGGTGCGTTCGAGGCCGCGCACAACCCGGACGGCGACGTCACGTACGGGTTCTCGGGCCTCGACGAGGAGTGCGCGGCCCAGCTGCCGCCGTTCCTGCTGCCTTACCAGGGCGAGGCGTACTCGCACCCGTACGCGACCGCCGCGACGCCGCGGACCACGTACCTGGCTGACGCCGGCGCCAACGACGTGGTCGCGATCTCGCCCTCCGGTCGGGTCCGCGAGGTAGCGGTGCTGCCGGCGGTGAAGGTCGTCGCGACGCCCGAGGTGATCGAGGCCGCCGCGGCCGCCGAGGTGCCCCTGCCCGAGTGTGTGCTGGGCAAGGAGTTCACCGGAGAGCCGGTGCCCACCGACATCGAGGTCGGTCGCGACGGGTTCCTGTACGTGACCACGCTGGGCGGCGGGATCGGCGAGATCCTGCCCGTCGGCGCCATCCACCGCATCAACCCGCGCACCGGCGCGGTCCGCACCCTGGTCACCGGGTTGGCGGCGCCGACCGGACTCGCCCTCACCCCGCGCGGCGCGATGTACGCCACGGAGCTGTTCGCCGGCCGGATCGTCAAGATCTACCCCGGGTCCTCCCGGGTCTGGCCGTTCGCGGAGGCGCCGACCCCCGCCGAGGTCGAGATGAACGGCTGGCGTCTCTACGCGACCGTGAACGCGCTCGCCGAGGAGCCCGCCGGCGAGCTCGTCCGGTACCGCTGACCCGCCGTCCGCCGGATGTCCGCCGCCCCTCCTGCGGGTGGTGGGCATCCGGCGATCGGGCCGTTGGTGTCCGTCGCCCGCGAACCGCGTAGCCTGCCGACGTGGAACTGGACGGTGTCTCCGAGGCGGTCGCGACGATCGACGCCTGCGTCGGCAAGGTCGAGGACGAGCTGATCGAGCTGCGCCGCGACCTGCACCGCCACCCGGAGCTCTCCTGGCAGGAGCGGCGCACCACCGACCGGCTCGGCGAGGTGCTGGCCCGCGCCGGCTGGGACGTGCGGCCGATGCCGCGCAGCGGCCTGGTCGCCGACCTCGGCCGCGGGCCGCGCTGCGTCGCGCTGCGCGCCGACCTCGACGGCCTACCGGTGCAGGACCTCACCGAGGACCCGTGGACCAGCCAGGTGCCCGGCGTGGCGCACGCCTGCGGCCACGACGTCCACATGGCAGCGCTGATCGGCGCCGCGCACGCGCTGACCGAGCTGCACGACCGCAGCGCGCTGCCCGGCCGCGTGCGGCTGCTGCTGCAGCCCGCGGAGGAGGTGATGCCCGGCGGCGCCAAGCACCTGCTCGCCCAGGAGGTGCTCGACGGCGTCGACCGGGTGTTCGGACTGCACTGCGAGCCGGCCGTCGACTGCGGCACCGTCGGGCTGCGCGTCGGCCCGCTGACCAGCGCGGCCGACCGGCTGGAGGTCAGGCTGGAGGGCACCGGCGGCCACACCTCGCGACCGCACCTGACCGGCGACCTGACCTTCGCCCTGTCCAAGGTGACCACCGAGCTGCCCGCGGTGCTGAGCCGTCGGATGGACCCCCGCGCGGGGGTCAGCGTCGTCTGGGGCCTGCTGCGGGCCGGCGCGGCGCCGAACGTGATCCCCGACCGCGGGCTGGTGGCCGGGACCGTCCGGATCCTCGACGCCCAGGCGTGGACCGAGGTCGAGGCGGTGGTCCGCGAGGCCGTCCACGACATCGTCCGGCCCTACGGCATCACCGCGAACGTCGACTACCTGCAGGGTGTCCCGCCGGTCGTCAACGACGCCGACAGCGTCGAGCTGATCCGCGAGACGGTGCAGGCCCTCTGGGGACCGCACCGCACGATCGAGGTGCCGCAGAGCCTGGGCGGCGAGGACTTCGGCTGGTACCAGACCCAGGTGCCCGGCGCGATGTTCCGGCTCGGCACGCGTACGCCGGGCGGCCCGACGTACGACCTGCACCAGGGCGACCTGCGCGTCGACGAGGGCTCGATCGGCGTCGGCGCGCGGGTGCTGGCCGGCGCCGCCGTGCGATCGCTGGCCGCCGGCTCCTGAGCCTGCCGACCGGTCCCTCCTCCTGCGCGGCCCCGGTCTGGGTCGTGTGCCTGAGGCCCCGGTATGGCGATGTCTCGGGCACACGAGGCGGTTCTGGGTGCTGGGGGTCTGGCGCTGGTCTGGGTCGTGTGCCTGAGGCCCCGGTATGGCGATGTCTCGGACACACGACCCCGCCGCACCCCGGCGACCCCGCCTGCAGCCGCTGCGCGACCGGCGGCCACCGCGCCACCCGAACGCGACAGCGCCGCCCCGGCGGACCGGGGCGGCGCTGTACGAGCGGCGAGGCGCCGCGTCAGCCCTTGCGGTAGGGGATGCCGTCGGCGGCCGGTGGCCGGGAGTGGCCGACCAGGCCGGCGACCGCGACCACGGTCACGACGTAGGGCAGCATCAGCATGAACTGGCTGGGCACCGGCGAGCCGAGCACCGACAGCACGCCGGACAGGTTGGTCGCGAAGCCGAAGAGCAGCGCGGCGAGCGTGGCGCGGATCGGGTGCCAGCGGCCGAAGATCACGGCGGCCAGCGCGATGTAGCCCGCGCCGCCGGTCATCTCGCGGCCGAACTGCGGCACCGAGACCAGCGTGTACGTCGCCCCGCCGGCGCCCGCGACCATGCCGGCGATGAGCAGCGTGGTGTAGCGGGTCCGGTTGACCTTGATGCCGACGGTGTCGGCCGCCTTGGGGTGCTCGCCCACGGCCCGCACGCGCAGGCCCCACTTGGTCCGGAAGAGCGCGAAGTAGACGACCGCGACCGCGACGTACATCAGGTAGACGAGGATCGTCTGGCGGAACAGGACGGGGCCGACCAGCGGGATGTCGCCGAGCAGCGGGATCGTGATCCGGCTGAAGTGCGGCGGCGAGTTCAGCGTGTCCGGGTTCTCCGCCATCACCTGGCTGAACAGGAAGCTGGTCACGCCGATGATCAGCACGTTGAGCACGACGCCGACGATCACCTGCTGCACGTAGTAGGTGATCGCGAAGAAGCCGAGGAGCAGCGCGACCACCGCACCGGCCAGCATCGCCGCGACCAGGCCGCCCCAGGTGGAGGCGAGCAGGGTGCCGAACATGGCCCCGGCGAACGCGCCGAAGAGCAGCTGGCCGTCGATCGCGATGTTGACCACGCCGGCGCGCTCGCCGAGCACGCCGCCGAGGGCGCCGAAGACCAGCGGTACGGCGAGGGTGATCGACCCGGCCAGCAGACCGACCACGGGCACCGTCTCACCGGCGGCGGCCCAGGCCAGGAAGCCGATCATCGCGACCACCGAGAAGACACCGACCAGCCACAGGGAGGTCTGCCGGCCGCGGTAGGTCAGGTAGGCGGCGAACGCGGTCATCGCGATCAGCGCCAGGGTCACCACGCCCACCGCGGCGTTGGCCGAGACCGTCACCTCGGGCAGCTCGAAGAAGTCGTTGGCGGTCGCCAGGCGGAAGGTGGTCTCGCCGTCGCGCTGCTCGAAGAGCGCGAGGTAGGCCATCGCCAGGCTGACCACCCCGAGCATCACGGCGGCCTTCCATGTCACCGGCGCCTCCACGGTGCCCGCGCCCTCGACGTTGGCCGGGACGGGCATGTCGGTCGTGGTGCTCACGCCGTCGCCTCCTTCTGGGGGAGCCGGAAGATCGCACGCACCAGTGGCGGCGCGGCGATGAACAGGACGATCAGGGACTGGATGACCAGCACGATGTCGATCGGGATCCCCTCGGACACCGACATCACGAAGCCGCCGGCCTTGAGGGCACCGAACAGGATGCCCGCGGCGAGGATGCCGAGCGGCCGGGAGCGGCCGAGCAGCGCCACCGTGATCGCGTCGAAGCCGATGCCCGCGTCGAGGTCGCCCGCGACGCCGCTGGTCACGGTGCCCAGGACCTGGTTGACGCCGGCCAGGCCGACCAGGGCGCCGGCGATCACCATCACCATCACGTAGGAGCGGCCCACGTCGATGCCGGCCGACCGCGCCGCGTCCGGGTTCTCGCCGACCGCGCGGAAGCGGAAGCCCATCGCGGAGCTGTTGAGCAGCCACCACACGAAGGCCACCGCCAGCAGCGCCAGGATCAGCCCGGCGTGGAGGTTGAAGCTGTCACCGAGGATCTTGGGCAGGATCACCGAGTCCGGCATCGCCGCGGACTTCGGGTTGGTCGAGCCGGGTGCCTGGAGCAGGCTCTGTCGGGAGAGCGCGAAGAAGACCAGGTAGTAGGCGACGTAGTTGAGCATGATCGTGACGATCACCTCGTGCGCGCCGGTCCTGGCCTTGAGGAGGCCCACGATGCCGGCCCACAGCGCACCGGCCACCATGCCGGCCAGGATCGCCAGCGGCAGGTGGATCGCCGTCGGCAGGTCCATGCTGACGCCGACCCAGCCGGCGGCGGCGCCGGCCATCAGCATCTGGCCCTGGCCACCGATGTTGAACAGCCCGGCGCGGAAGGCCAGGCCGACGCCGAGTCCCGCGAGGGTCAACGGCGCGGCGAACTTGAGGGTCTCGGTGAGCGGGCGGATCTGGGCCTGGAACGTGTCGGCGTCGGTGTTCCAGATCGCGCCGCGGAACAGCGCCGAGTAGGCGCCCCAGACGGAGTCCCAGGCGGCCTGGAAGAAGTCGCTGGGGCGTGCCGTGATGTAGCTGAGGCTGCTGCGCACCTGCTCGTCGGTGGCCAGGATCATGATCGACCCGACGGCGAAGGCCAGCACGATCGAGAGCACGGCGACGATCGCGTGGCCGGAGGTGATGTCGCGGAGCGCCTCGCGCCACCGCTCGTCGTCGCGCTGCGGCGGCGCGGCCTCGGAGGTCGGCTCCGCGTCGGGGGTCGCGTCCGAGGGGGTGGGCTCGACCTGGTCGTTCACGCGTCCTCCTCCTTGAGGTGTCCTGGCTGCTCGGGATCCTCGCCGAGCCCCGGCGGTCGCTCGCCGGCCATCATCAGGCCGAGCGTCTCGCGGGCCGTGTCGGCCGGCACGATGCCCACCACGCGGCCGCGGTAGAGCACCATGATCCGGTCGGAGAGGGCGGCGATCTCGTCGAGCTCGGTGGAGACCAGGAGGACCGGGACCCCTTCGTCGCGGGCGGCGACGACCTGCTTGTGGATGAACTCGATCGAGCCGACGTCGACGCCGCGGGTGGGTTGGGCCGCGACCAGCAGCCGCAGGTCGCGGGAGAGCTCGCGGGCGACCACGACCTTCTGCTGGTTGCCGCCGGAGAGCTGCGACGCGGTCGAGGTGATGCCCGGGGCGCGCACGTCGTACTCGACCAGCTTGGTGTTGGCGAAGTCGTCCAGCTCCTTGCGCCGGATCGTGCCGCCGCGGACGAACGGAAGCCCGTGGCTGCGGTTGAGCATCAGGTTCTCGGCGATCGTGAACTCGCCGACCAGGCCGTCGACCTGGCGGTCCTCGGGGATGAAGCCGACGCCGCGGTCGAGGACCTTGCGCACGGACTTGCCGACCAGCTCCTCGCCGTCGAGGGTGATCGAGCCGGTGACGTGGTGCTGGAGGCCCATCACGGCCTCGCTGAGCTCGGTCTGCCCGTTGCCCTGGACGCCGGCGACGCCGAGCACCTCGCCCTTCGCGATGCTGAAGCTGATCCCGTCCAGGTGCACGTGGCCGTCGTCGTCGCGGACCCGCAGGTCGCGCACGACCAGCGCGTCGGGACCGGGCTTGGCCGGGTCCTTGTGCACGGTCAGCTCGACGGGGCGGCCGACCATCAGCGCGGCGAGCTCGGCGTTGGTCGCGGTGGGCTCGGCCTCGCCGACGACCTTGCCGCGCCGGATCACGGTGATCCGGTCGGCGATCTCGCGGACCTCGCGCAGCTTGTGGCTGATGAAGACGATGGCGGCGCCGGACTCCTTGAGCTGGCGCATGATGTCCATCAGCTCGTCGGTCTCCTGCGGGGTGAGCACCGCGGTCGGCTCGTCGAAGACGAGGACGCGGGCGTCGCGGGAGAGCGCCTTGATGATCTCCACGCGCTGCTGGACGCCGACGGGGAGGTTCTCGACGAGGGCGTCCGGGTTGACGTCGAACCCGAACCGCTCGGAGATCTCCTTGACGCGCGTGCGCGCAGCGTCGAGGTCGAGGGTGCCGGCGAACCCGGTCGCCTCGTTGCCGAGCATCACGTTCTCGGCGACGGTGAAGACCGGGATCAGCATGAAGTGCTGGTGCACCATGCCGATGCCGGCGGCGATCGCGTCGCCCGGACCGTCGAACGCCTGGACCTCGTCGTCGAGCAGGATCTCGCCCTCGTCGGCGTCGTAGAGGCCGTAGAGGACGTTCATCAGGGTCGACTTGCCGGCGCCGTTCTCGCCGAGCAGTGCGTGGATCTCGCCGGAGGCGACGGTGAGCGAGATCTGGTCGTTGGCGACCAGCGAGCCGAAGCGCTTCGTGATGCCCCGCAGTTCGAGCTTCATGATTGGGATCCTGTCTGAGCCGGCGCGTGATTGCCAGTGCTAGGTCGGCGACACGCGGCCGTACGCGGGCTGGACATGAGCCGGGGGAGGCCGGCATGAGCCGACCTCCCCCGCACCGTGGGTGCCTCAGGACCTCACTGGTTGAGGTAGGAGGTCACCGGGATCGAGCCGTCGATGATGCCGGCCTTGACCTCCTCCAGCTCGCCCGGCAGCGAGTCGGAGATCTTGTCCTCGTAGTTGTGGAACGGGGCGATGCCGACGCCGTCGTTCTCCAGGGTGCCGACGTAGGCCTCCGGGTCGAACTCGCCGCCGCCCGCGGCCACGACGGCCTCGTAGGTCGACAGCTTCATGTTCTTCAGGATCGAGGTGAGCACGATGTCCTGCGTGCTCGGGTCGGTCTCGTAGAAGTCGGCGTCGACGCCGATCATCGCGACGTCCTTGCCGCTGTCCCCGATCGCGGTCAGGGCGCCCTGGTAGATCGGGCCGCCGACGGGGAGGATCACGTCGGCGTTCTGGTCCAGGATCTGCTTGGCGGTGTTGGTGGCCTTCTCGTTGGCCTCGAAGCCGCCGGTGAAGACGCCCTTGTCGCCGCCGCTGTAGCCGACGAGCTTGACCTTCTTGCCCTTCTCCGAGGCGTAGTAGTCCACGCCCTGCTTGAAGCCGTCCATGAAGATGGTGACGGTCGGGTACGGCGCGCCGCCGTAGGTGCCCACGACGCCGGTCTTGGTGAAGTCCGCCGCGGCGTAGCCGGCCAGGAAGGCGGCCTGCGCGGTGTCGTAGAGGAGCGGCTTGATGTTGTCCGCGTCCTTGGTGCCGTCGAAGTCGTTGTCCGCGGCGTCGTCGATGAGGAGGTACTCGATGTCGGGGTTGGCGGTGGCCGACTCGACGGTCGCGGCCGACAGCGCGAAGCCGACGGTGACGATCATGTCGCAGCCCGCGGAGACGAAGCCCTCGAGCGCGCCCTGGTAGTCGTTCTCGCTCTGCGACTCGAACTCCTTGAAGTCGGCGCCGAGCTCCTCGGCGGCCTCCTTCACGCCCTCGTAGCTGAGCTGGTTGAACGACTTGTCGTCGAACCCGCCCGCGTCGGAGAGGATGCAGGGGAGGAAGTCGACCGACTCGGTGTCGCTCTCCTCCGGGGCGTCGCCGCAGGCCGCGAGCGCGGCGCTCGCCATGAGTGCCACGGCGGTGGCGGCGGTCGTCCTCTTCCAGGTCTTCACAGATGTCCTCCAGGTCAGCGCCCCGAGCCCGGGCGGGCAGGGCAGGTCGGCTGGTGCTTCGCTGCATAGTGGCCCAGCCACCCGGCTCCGCAAAGCCGGCAGGGCCAACGTTACGAAGTTGCGACCTTTTCTCCCCCCGAGACGTGCTAAGTGGGTGAGTCCGCGCACCGGGCCGGCCCGGGCGCTAGCGTGGCGGAGTGGTCGACGTGGATGCCGTCTGGGACGGCGACTGGGATGCACTGAAGCGAGCGGCGGTCGAGGTCGCGGCACGGGCCTACGCGCCCTACTCCGGCTATCGGGTCGGCGCGGCGGCTGTCGCCGACGACGGCCGGGTGCTGGTCGGCTGCAACGTCGAGAACGCGGCGTACGGCGTCGTGCTGTGCGCCGAGTGCGGGGTGGTCTCCCAGCTGCACGCCACCGGCGGCGGTCGCCTGACGCACTTCGTCTGCGTCAACGGGGTCGGCGAGGTGATCATGCCGTGCGGCCGCTGCCGCCAGCTCCTGTGGGAGAACGGCGGCGCGGAGCTCGAGCTGGTCACCCCTGAGGGGCTGCGCACGATGGCCGAGGTGCTGCCGATGGCCTTCGGGCCCGAGAACCTGGCCTGAGACCGCGTCGCCGCTGGTCGACCGTCGCGGCGCAACCCGTCAGGCGACCAGTCCGACGCTGAACCGGATCGGCACGCGGACGCGGTGGATCCGGGTCGTGGCGGGTCCGCCGCCGGGAGGTGTCATGCGCACGCGCACCCGGGCCGCGACGAGCTGGTAGGTCAGTGAGCAGGTGACGACCTGGCCGGGGTCCAGGGAGACGGTGGCGGCCGGGCGTGCCGGGGTGGAGGCCCGGAACACGATCCGGCGGTGGACCTGGGCACGGACGTTCCGCTTGACCAGGCGGAAGACGGCGGTCCGGGTCACCCCGAACGTGCGGCCGCTGACCTTGAGCTTGCGGACGTGGCGGTGGAAGAGGCAGTCCTTCTCGATCGGCTCGTCCGTCGTGTTCCGGAGGACGACCGACTCGACGATCCGGTTCGCGCGCTGATGGCGCAGGAGCTGGTAGCAGAGCGTGTAGCCGGTGGACGGGTCGAACGCGCACGGCGCACGGCGCGAGACCGCCGCGGTGCTGCTCGGTGCGAGCGCGGTGATGAGCCCCAGCAGCACGACGATGGTGGTGAGACGGACGGTCAGGCGCATCGGAGGTCCTTCCGCAAGGTGTGAGCCAGGTCACAGTAGCGCCTCGGGGGTGCCGCTGGGAGGGGGCGCTCGGACGAGTGGGCGGGGGCGCCACGCCGGGGGTCCGCGCACCGCTGGGTAGGGTCGCCGGGGCAGGTGCATTTCGAGCGCCGGATGCCGATCCGGTGCGTGCCGAGGAGGGCAGCGTGGCCGACCAGTCTCATGACGCCGTCGAGGTGATCACCACCAAGCGCGACGGTGGTGCGCTCAGTACCGGCCAGATCGAGTGGGTGGTCGACGCCTACACCCGCGGCGCGGTCGCCGACGAGCAGATGTCGGCGCTCGCGATGGCGATCCTCCTCAACGGCATGGAGCGCCGCGAGATCGCCGAGTGGACCGCCGCGATGATCGCCTCGGGCGAGCGGATGGACTTCTCCTCGCTGTCGCGGCCCACCGCCGACAAGCACTCCACCGGCGGGGTGGGGGACAAGATCACCCTTCCGCTGGCGCCGCTGGTCGCCGCCTGCGGGGTGGCCGTGCCCCAGCTCTCCGGGCGCGGGCTGGGCCACACCGGCGGCACCCTGGACAAGCTCGAGTCGATCCCGGGCTGGCGGGCCACGCTGAGCAACGCCGAGATGATGGCCCAGCTGGAGGACGTCGGCGCGGTGATCTGCGCCGCCGGCGACGGGCTCGCCCCGGCCGACAAGAAGCTCTACGCCCTGCGCGACGTCACCGGCACCGTGGAGGCGGTGCCGCTGATCGCCTCCTCGATCATGAGCAAGAAGATCGCCGAAGGGACCGGCGCCCTGGTGCTCGACGTGAAGGTCGGTTCCGGCGCCTTCATGAAGGACCTGGCCAAGGCCCGCGAGCTGGCCGAGGTGATGGTCGCGCTGGGCACCGACGCCGGCGTGCGCACCGTCGCGCTGCTGACCGACATGTCGGTCCCGCTCGGCCTGACCGCCGGCAACGCGATCGAGGTCGCCGAGTCCGTCGAGGTGCTCGCCGGCGGCGGGCCCGCCGACGTCGTCGAGCTGACGCTGGCGCTGGCCCGCGAGATGCTCGTCGCGGCCGGAGTGACGGACGTGGACCCCGCCGACCGGCTCGCCGACGGCTCGGCGATGGACGCCTGGAAGCGGATGATCCGGGCCCAGGGCGGCGACCCCGACGCGCCGCTGCCGGTGGCCCGGGAGTCGCACGTGGTCACCGCGCCCGCCGACGGCGTGCTGACCCGGCTGGACGCGATGGCCGTCGGCGTCGCCGCGTGGCGGCTGGGCGCCGGCCGGGCCCGCAAGGAGGACCCCGTGCAGGCCGGCGCCGGCGTGGTCTGGCACGCCCGCCCCGGGGACGCCGTGACCGCGGGGAGCCCGTTGTTCACCCTGCTCACCGACGAGCCCGCGCGCTTCGACCGGGCGATGGCGGCCCTCGACGGCGGCTGGGAGGTGGCGGCCGGCGGGTCGTCGTACGAGCCGGGGGCGTTGGTCCTCGACCGCATCTCCTAGCGAGCCGGGCCTCAGGCACCCCCGAGCCGGGCCTTGCGCACCGCTGAGTCCGCACGCAACGCGAGACGGGGCCCGCGGACTCGAAGGTCCGCAAGCCCCGTCTCGGAGGTGCGCGACCAACGGTTCGGGGGTGCGCAAGCCCCGGGTCGGCTCAGGGGAGGAGCAGGACGACCGTCTCGGCGACGCAGGCGGGCTTGTCCTGGCCCTCGATCTCGATCGTGTGCTGCACGGTCAGCTGCTTGCCCGTCGGGATGTCGGTGACGGTCGCGATCTTCACGTGGGCGCGGATCCGCGAGCCGACCAGGACCGGGGTGGGGAAGCGGACCTTGTTCACGCCGTAGTTCAGCTTGGCGCCCGGGGTCTGCAGGCTGAACACCTGGCTGCCCAGCCACGGAATGAGCGACAGGGTGAGGTAGCCGTGGGCGATGGTGCCGCCGAACGGGCCCTCCTTCGAGCGCTCGACGTCGACGTGGATCCACTGGTGGTCGCCGGTCGCGTCGGCGAACTGGTTCACCCGGTTCTGGTCGATGGTGAGCCACTCGCTGGCGCCGAGGTCCTCACCGGTGGCGGCCTCGATCTCGTCGAACGTGCTGAATACCTTCATCGCTGCTCCCTTGGTGCGATGCCCGAGCGGGCGTGGGCGGGTCGGTGTCCCTGGCGGTGCGTTGTTGGAACAATGCGCTCATGGAACCTACACGTGGCCTGCCGACAGCGCTGTTGAGGTCCGCGCCCAAGGTCCTGCTGCACGACCACCTCGACGGTGGCCTGCGCCCGGCGACCATCGCCGAGCTCGCAGCGGACTGCGGACACGAGCTCCCGACCACCGACCCGGACGAGCTCGGCGCGTGGTTCGCAGCCGCGGCCGACTCCGGGTCCCTGGTCCGCTACCTGGAGACCTTCAGCCACACCGTCGGCGTGATGCAGACCGGTCCGGCGATCACCCGGGTGGCCCGCGAGTGCGTCGAGGACCTCGCGGCCGACGGGGTGGTGTACGCCGAGATCCGGTACGCCCCCGAGCTGCACGTGGACCAGGGGCTGACGTTGACCGAGGTGGTCGCCGCGGTTCAGGAGGGCTTCGAGCAGGGGATGGAGGCCGCCGGCGGCCGGATCGTGGTGCGCCACCTGCTGACCGCGATGCGGCAGGCCGCGCGCTCCTCGGAGATCGCCGGGCTCGCCATCGACTGGCGCGACAAGGGTGTGGTCGGCTTCGACATCGCCGGGCCGGAGGCGGGCTACCCGCCGACCCGCTTCCTGGACGCCTTCGAGTACGTGCGTCGCGAGAACGGCCACGTCACCATCCACGCCGGCGAGGCGTTCGGGCTGCCCTCGATCTGGGAGGCGGTGCAGTGGTGCGGCGCGGACCGGCTCGGCCACGGCGTACGGATCGTCGACGACATCGACCTCGACGGCACCGCACCGCGGCTCGGGCGCCTGGCGGCGTACGTCCGCGACAAGCGGATCCCGCTGGAGATGTGCCCGTCCTCCAACGTGCAGACCGGCGCGGCCGCCTCGATCGCCGAGCACCCGATCAAGACGCTGGCCGACCTGCGGTTCCGGGTCACCGTCAACACCGACAACCGGCTGATGAGCGGGACCTCGATGACCCGGGAGTTCGCGCTGCTCAGCGAGGCGTTCGGCTACGGCCTGCGCGAGGTGGAGTGGTTCACCGTGAACGCCATGAAGTCGGCGTTCGTGCACTACGACCAGCGGCTGCGGCTGATCATGGACGTGATCAAGCCCTGGTACGCCGACCACGCCTGAGCAGGGGCAGCGCCGGTCCGGTGCGCGGTCAGATGACCGCCCACGGGTAGTCCCACCCGGCGATGCCGACCCGCTGGCCGCGCCAGCGGTCGGCCTCGACGACCACCAGCGCGCCGGCGGCCGGGTCGAAGACCCGCACCGAGGTGCCGCCGTCGAGCGACTCGAGGGCGAGCACCACGTGGCGGGGCAGCCAGGCGTTGCCCAGGTAGACCGCGGCCGGCCGGGTCCGCAGCTGGGCGAGGAGCACGTCGTACCCGGTCTCGGGGCGGGGACGGGTGATCACGGTGGCGACCCGCTCGCCGGCGAGCACGCCGATCGCGTCCGCGACCGCCCACGGCGGCGTGCCGAAGCGCCGCGGCCAGGGCACCTGCAGGCGGTCCCGGGCGCTGCGGGTCGACGTCAGCCGGCGGTGCTCGGCCGTGATCTCGGCGACCGGGTCCTCGGGGCGCCACGGCGCCCGCAGCAGCGCCCGGGCGGCGACGACCGTCGTCGCTCCGCAGCTGACCGAGTTCGGCTGCCGCAGCATCGAGGGAGGCAGGTCATCCGGCCACCGCACGGCCGCCCTCCCGACGGGTGAGCTGGCCGTAGGCCTGGTGGCCGGTGGCGACCCGACAGCCGGCGGAGACAGCGCCGCGCACCACACGTCGCTGGGCGCGGGCGAGCGCGAGCCCGCGCCGTACCAGCACCGTCGGCGCCTTGCGGCGCTCCTTGAGGTCCCGGCTCAGGCGCCGCCAGAACGTGACCATCGGGTGCTGGGTGATGCAGTACGCCGCCGCCAGCACGCCGGAGGCCTGGCAGTGCGCCACCACGGCCGGGGCGAAGATCCCCTCGGCGCAGAAGTGGGTCGCGCCGCCCAGGTCCAGGACCTGCGTGCCGATGCGCCGGCTCTCGGAGAGCGAGTAGACCGGCACCTCCGCGCGGCCCTCGCGGCACAGGGTCAGCAGGGTGGCGACGGCGTCCTCGTGGCTCCAGGTGTCGGCGTGGTCCCAGTCGACCATCCCGGCGTTGGCTCCCTCGGTGATCCGCGGGAGGTCGGGGGCGTCGGCGTCGCGGTAGAAGTCGTCGAGCCGCAGCGTCGGCCAGCCGTGGGTCTGCTCGAGCCGCGCCGCCAAGCGCGACTTGCCGGACCCCGAGGGACCGGCGAGGACGATGACCTGGGCGCCCACAGGTGTCCCCCGCAGGTCAGTAGCCGCTGCCGGCGGGGCCGCCGCTGAGCAGGGCCCGGCTGCCGGAGACGCCGAGCCGGGTCGCCCCGGCCCGGATCATGGCCTGCGCCTGCTCCATCGTGCGCACGCCGCCGGAGGCCTTCACGCCGAGCGACGGGACGGTGGCCGCCATCAGCCGCACGGCGTGCTCGCTCGCGCCGCCGGAGGGGTGGAAGCCGGTGGAGGTCTTCACGAAGTCGGCACCGGCGGCCTCGGCGGCCCGGCAGACGCCGACGATCTCGTCGTCGCCGAGCGCGGCGGACTCGATGATCACCTTGAGCACGGTCGGCGCCGGCGCGGCCGCGCGCACCGCGGCGATGTCCGCCTCGACGGCGGCGAAGCGGCCCTCCTTGGCGGCGCCCACGTCGATCACCATGTCGATCTCGTCGGCGCCCAGCGTCACCGACTCGGCGGCCTCGGCGGCCTTCACCTTCGAGGTGTGCTTGCCGCTCGGGAACCCGCAGACCACAGCCACCTTGAGGTCGCTGCCCTCGGGCACCGAGACCGGCAGCATGGAGGGGGAGACGCACACCGAGAACGTGCCGAGCTCGGCGGCCTCGGCCACCAGCGCCTCGACGTCCTCGTGCGTGGCCTCGGGCTTCAGCAGCGTGTGGTCGATCATCGCGGCCACCTCGGCCGCGGTGGGGTGGGGCTGGCCGGAGGTCGGTTCCGTGGTGCTCACCGACCCAGCATAGGCTGTCGGGGTGGGTGTCCAGCAGTCCGCGAAGGGCGAGGAGTTCCGGACCACGGGCTCGGTGGTCGTGGGGTGGATCGGCCTGGTGACGATCGCCGCGGTGCTGGCGCTGGGGCTGTTCGAGATGGGCACCGACTTCCCCGTGTGGGGCCTGGCGCTGTGCGGCCTGCTGGCGACGCTGGTGTGGTCGGCCCTGGTGCGGCCACGGATCCGCGTGGTCGGTCCGGAGCTGGAGCTGCGCGGGATGCTCGACACGGTGACCGTGCCGCTGGCCGGTGTCTGCGGGGTGGCGGTGCGGCAGGTCGTGGTGCTGCGCGTCGCCGAGCGTCGCTACGTCAGCGCCGCCGTGAGCCGCTCGCTGCGCGAGATCACCCGTGGCACGCCGCGGGGCGAGCCGTCGTACGCCGGCCTGGTCGAGCAGCGGCTGCAGAAGCTCTCCGACGACGCCCGCGCGCTGCGCGGCATCGAGGCCGACAGCGAGGAGCAGTGGGCCCTCGTCTCGGAGGTGCGCAGCAGCCGGGCCTGGCCCGAGATCGCGCTGCTGGTCGGGCTGTCGGTGGTGCTGCTCGTCGCCGCCCTTGGCTGAGCGGCTGTCGAGAGGCAACGTGGGGTGAGAGTGCCTACGCGTTGCGTGACAGCTCGCGGCACGTCGGCTGCGTGAGGTGGACGGCGTCGCGGTGGTCGATCGGCATCCGGGGGCGGGGCTGGCCTGCATGTAACACGCGGCGGTGCATCCCCGGAGGTGGCTCGTGTGCCCCACACCCCGGCATAGCGGGTTCTCAGGCACACGACCCGCCTGGTCGACCGGTGATGCCGACCCTCCTCAGATCCCCGCCGCCGCCGCGATGTCGGCGCGCAACGCCGCCAGTCGCTCGGCCGCGACCGAGCGCGCCGCCGCGACGTCGCCATCGGTGACCGGCACCACCACCTCCAGGTAGCACTTGAGCTTGGGCTCGGTGCCGCTCGGGCGGACGATCACCCGCGAGCCGCCGTCGGTGCGGTAGCGCAGACCGTCGGTCGGCGGCAGCTCCGCGCTGCCCTCGTTGAGGTCGTCGGTGGTGGTCACCGGCTCGCCGCCCAGCGTGGTCGGCGGGGTGGCGCGCAGCCGGGCCATGGCGGCCGCGATCTCGCCGAGGTCGCTGACCCGCACCGAGAGCTGGTCGGTGGCGTGCAGGCCGTGCTCGACCGCGATCTCGTCGAGCCGGTCCTGCAGCGTGCGCCCCGCCGCCTTGGCGCTGGCCGCCATCTCGCACAGCAGCAGCGCCGCCGAGACGCCGTCCTTGTCGGCGACGTGGTCCGGGTCCACGCAGTAGCCCAGCGCCTCCTCGTACCCGTAGGCGAGGTCGGGCAGCCGACCGATCCACTTGAAGCCGGTCAGCGTCTCGGCGAACGGCTGCCCGTGCGCCGCGGCCAGCCGACCGAGCAGCGAGGAGGAGACGATCGAGGTGGCGTAGACGCCCGTCCGTCCCGAGCGCAGCAGGTGGTCGGCGAGCAGCGCGCCGACCTCGTCGCCGCGCAGCATCCGCCAGGTGCCGTCCTCCGCGCCATCGCCGCCGGCGACCGGCACCGCCACCGCGCACCGGTCGGCGTCGGGGTCGTTCGCGATCACGATGTCGGCGCCGCTGAGCGCGGCCAGGTCGAGCGCCAGGTCCATCGCCCCCGGCTCCTCGGGGTTGGGGAACGCGACGGTCGGGAACGCCGGGTCCGGCTGCTCCTGCTGCTCCACGACCCGCGGTGCCGGGAAGCCGGCCTCCGTCAGCGCGCGCAGCAGCGGGCTGGCGCCGACCCCGTGCAGCGGCGTGTAGACGATGGTCAGGTCGCGGGGGCCGTCGCCGGCCAGCGCCTCCACGGTGCGCAGGTAGGCATCCAGGACCTCCTCGCCGAGGACGCCGCCGCCGGTGGACTCCGGCTCGGCCCTCACCACCGAGGTCAGGTGGCCGACCGCCTTGATCCGGGCCGCGATCTCCGCGTCGGCCGGCGGCACGATCTGCGACCCGTCGCCGAGGTAGACCTTGTAGCCGTTGTCCTGCGGCGGGTTGTGGCTGGCGGTGACCATCACCCCGGCCACGGCGTCGAGCTCGCGGATCGCGAACGCCAGCACCGGCGTCGGCAGCGGCCGGGGCAGCAGCAGCGGGCGCAGCCCGGCGCCCGCCATCACCTCGGCGGTGTCGCGGGCGAAGACCTCGGAGTTGTAGCGCGCGTCGTAGCCGATCGCGACCGCCGCCCCGGGCTCCGCCCCCTGGTCGAGGAGGTACGCCGCCAGGCCGGCCGCCGCGCGGGTGACCACGACCCGGTTCATCCGGTTCGGGCCCGCGCCGAGCGCGCCGCGCAGGCCGGCGGTGCCGAACTCCAGCGTGCCGTGGAAACGGTCGGTGAGGTCGGCGACGGCCGCCGCGTCGCCGCTCTCGGCCGCGGTGGCGACCTTCTCCAGCTCGGCCCTCGTCTCGGGGTCCGGATCCTCGGAGAGCCAGCCGTGTGCGCGGGACAGCAGGACGTCGACTTCTGGGGTCGTCATGCTGGCACGCTAACGCCGCACGCCCGGTTCGCGCTGCCCCTGGTGGCGGTGGCTTCGAGGCTCGCTCCGCACGCACCCCAACCACCGGTGGGCGAGCATGGGGCCGTGCGCGCCGGCTACCGCTTCGCCTCGACCTGGACGGTGCCGGTCCGCGCGGAGCGGGTGGCCGACCAGCTGCTCGACCTGGCGGCGTACCCCTCCTGGTGGCCGCAGGTGCGGGCGGTGGCCCGGCTCGGACCCGACTCCGCGCGGCTGCTGTGCCGCTCGACGCTGCCCTACACCCTCGACCTGGTGCTCGAAGCCGTCTCGCGCGACCTGCCGACGCTCGAGGTCCGGGTCGCCGGCGACCTCGACGGCTGGGTGCGCTGGACCCTGACGCCGGTCGGGGACCTCACTCGGATGGACCTGCGCCAGGAAGTGACGGTGGGCGGCGTGCTGGCCGTGGCGTCGGTGCCCGCCCGGCCGCTGCTGCGCTGGAACCACCGGCGGATGATGGCCGGCTGCGAGCGCGGGCTGCGGGCCCGGCTCGGCTCCGAGGTCAGCGGTCCGGCTTCGCCTGGGCCCGCTGCTGGTCGATGAAGCGCGTCGCCATCCGGTTCATCAGACCGGGGGAGAAGCGACCGAGGCGCCACGCCGCCCGCGCCTGGACCGGCTCCACCACCAGCGGCCGGTTGGCCGCGACGGCGGTCAGCGCGACGCGGGCGAGGTGGTCGGGGTCGACGGGCCGTCGTACCCCCTGGCCCTTGAGGTAGTAGTCGCGGCCGCGGAAGCGACCGATCTCGCCCTTGTCCAGGATCGGGGTGTCCACCGCCGCCGGGCAGATCGCGGTCACCCCGACGCCGTGGCCGGCGGCCTCGGTGCGCAGCGCGAGCGAGAGCCCGACCACGGCGTGCTTGGTGGTCACGTAGGAGGTCATCAGGCCCGCGGCCATCAGTCCGGCGGCCGAGGCGGTGTTGACGATGTGGCCCCAGCCCTGCCGGATCATCACGGGATAGGCGGCGTGCACGCCGTGCACCACGCCGCGGATGTTGACGTCGATGATCGCGTTCCACTGCTCCAGCGTCAGGTCCTCGGTCTCGCCGAGGAAGGTGATGCCGGCGTTGTTGAACATCAGGTCCAGACGCCCGGCGTCGGCGACGACCGCGTCGACCAGCTCCTGTACGCCGCCGGCGTCGGTGACGTCCACGCCGAACGCGCTCGCCCGGTCGCTGAGGCCGGCCGCGGTGGACTTGGCCGCGGCCTCGTCGAGGTCCGCGCACGCCACGCTCGCCCCGGCCGCGTCGAGCGCCCGGGCCAGGGCGGCCCCGATGCCGGATCCGGCGCCGGTGACGATCGCGGTCCGCCCGGCGTACTCCTCCAGCCGGGCGCTCATGCGAAGGCCTTCGTGACCAGGTCCATCAGGTCGGGGTAGCGCTGCAGGTGGGCCCCGCCGTTGATGTCGAGGGTCTCGCCGGTGATCCAGGCGGCCTCGTCGGAGAGCAGGAAGCGGCAGGCGGCGGCGATCTCCTCGGGGCGGCCGGGCCGGCCCAGCGGGGTGTTGGCGACGTACTCGTCGCGGACGCCGGGGATGTCCATCGCGGGCGCGGTCAGCGGCGTGACCACCAGGCCCGGCGCGACGGCGTTGACCCGCACCCGGCGCGGCCCGAGCTCGAGCGCGGTGACCTCGGTCAACGCGACCACGCCCGCCTTGGCGGCGCAGTACGCCGCCAGGCCGGTGCCCGGCTGGCGGGCGTTCAGCGAGCTCAGCGTGACCAGCGAGCCGCCGTCGGCGACGTGTCGGCCGGCGTGCTTGAGGACGAGGAAGGAGCCGGTGAGGCAGACGTCGACGACCCGGCGCCACTCGCCGGCGTCGTGGTCGACGACGGGGGAGAGGGTGCTCACCCCGGCGCAGTTGACGACCCCGTGGGGCGCGCCGTGGCGCGCGGTGACGTCGGCGAAGAGGGCCTCGACCGCCGCCTCGTCGGTGACGTCCACGGCGACTCCCTGGTGCCCGACGTCGGGCTCGCCGCCCTGGTCCGGAAGCTCCGCGGCGGCCCGCTTCGCGCCGTCGCCGTCGACGTCGCCGACGACGACCAGGTCGCCGCTCGCCGCGAGCAGTCGAGCGGTGGCCAGGCCCAGCCCGGACGCACCGCCGACCACCACGCTGACCCGCCTGCCTGCCGTGCTCATCGCGCCTCCTGAGGGACGTTTGACGCGTGTCAGTTGTCGTTGACACGCGTCTGAAACGGGTTCTAACGTGACGTGCGTCACGTCATCTGTCAAGCGGTTGCCGTGTCAAGAATCGGCGGGCGCTGGCCCGACCCCGGCCTCCAGGAGGACCTCGTGACCGCACCGACCACGGCCATCATCGGAGCCGGCATCAGCGGGCTGACCACGGCCAAGATGTGCGACGACTACGGCGTCCCGTTCGTCGTCTTCGAGGCCTCCGACCGGGTCGGCGGCAACTGGGCGTTCGGCAACCCCAACGGCCACAGCAGCGCCTACCGGTCGCTGCACATCGACACCTCCAAGCACCAGCTGTCCTTCAAGGACTTCCCGATGCCGGAGGAGTACCCCGACTTCCCCCACCACACCCAGATCAAGGACTACCTCGACTCCTACGTCGACGCCTTCGGGATCCGGGACCGGATCGAGTTCGGCAACGGCGTGGTGCACGCGCGACCGCGGCCCGGGGGCGGGTGGGAGCTGGAGACGCAGACCACCGGCGTGCGCACGTTCGACCGGCTGGTGGTGGCGAACGGCCACCACTGGGACCCGCGCTTCGCGGACAAGCCCGGCGACTTCACCGGGCTGACGATGCACTCGCACGCCTACATCGACCCGCGGACGCCGTACGACCTGACGGGGAAGCGGATCCTGATCATCGGCATCGGCAACAGTGCCGCCGACATCGCCGTGGAGCTGTCCAGCAAGACGCTGCAGAACGAGGTGGTGATCTCCACCCGCTCGAGCGCCTGGATCGTGCCGAAGTACTTCGCGGGCAAGCCGGCGGACAAGTACTTCAGGACCTCGCCCCACCTGCCCTACGCCTGGCAGCGCAAGTTCGTGCAGATGATGCAGCCGATGACCGCGGGGCGGCCGGAGGACTACGGGCTGCCCGCGCCGAACCACAAGTTCTTCGAGGCCCACCCGACCCAGTCGGTCGAGCTGCCGCTGCGGCTCGGCTCCGGCGACCTGCGCGCCAAGGGCGACATCGAGCGGTTCGACGGCTCCTGGGTGCACTTCGCCGACGGCACCAGCGAGGAGTTCGACGTCGTGGTGCACGCGACGGGCTACAACATCACCTTCCCGTTCTTCGACCCCGACCTGATCAGCGCGCCGGAGAACCACATCCGGCTGTTCAAGCGGATCTTCAAGCCCGGGGTCGACGACCTCGCCTTCGTGGGCTTCGCGCAGGCCGTGCCGACGCTGTTCCCGTTCGTGGAGTGCCAGACCCGGCTCGTCGCGGCCTGGTTGGTGGGTCGCTACCTGCCCCCGCCGGTCGCCGAGATGGAGCGGGTGATCAGCGAGGACGAGCAGCGCTACACCGCGCACATGGTGCAGCGGCCGCGGCACACCCAGCAGCTGGACTACTTCCTGTACGAGCACGACCTGCGCACCCAGGAGATCCCGGCGGGGGTGCGCCGGGCCGAGGCCGAAGCCGGGGCCGGGGCCGGGGTCGGGGCCGCGGCCGGGGGCCGGGCGGCGCGGCGGTGATGGCCGAACCGCTCGCCGGGGAGCGGGACTGGGCCCGGCTGGTCGACCGGCGCGCCGGGGCCCGGGGCGACGCCCGCCGCGACGCCCTGCTCGGGGCGTTCGACGAGCTGCTCCGCGAGCGGTCGCTGGAGGAGATCAACGTCGCCGAGATCTCCCGGCGCGCGGGCGTGTCCCGCTCGGCGTTCTACTTCTACTTCGAGTCCAAGGCCGTCGCGGTGATGGCGCTGATGGCCGACCTGTACGACGAGGCGTCGGCGACGACCGCGGTGCTGGTCAGCGCCGACGGCGAGCCCGCGGAGCGGATCCGCGGCGTGCTCGAGCGGCTCTTCGACTCCGTCGACCGCACCCCGCACACCTACCGCGCGCTGCTGGAGGCGCGGGCCGCCACCCCCTCCGTCCGGGAGACGTGGGACGCCGGACTGGCCGACTTCGCGGGCCGGGTCGCGGCGATGATCCGGGCCGAGCGGGCCGCCGGGCGGGCGGCGCCGGGAGCCGACGCCGATGCCCTGGCCGCCGTGCTCCTCGACCTCAACAACCACGCGCTGGAGCGCCACGCGCTGGGCAGCGGCCCGCCACGCGCCGCGCACGTGGAGGTGCTGACCAGCATCTGGCTCCGCTCGATCTACGGCACCGAGAGCCCGGCGCCGACGCAGCAGGCCCCGCAGCGACCCGATACCCGGAGGACCCCATGACCCAGACCGCCCTGAGCACCCTCTCCTTCACCTCCGAGGGCGTGACCTGCGCGGCCGACCACTACCCGGCCCGCACCGACGCCCTGGCCACCGCGGCCGGGCGCCCGGTGATGGTGATGGCCCACGGCCTGTCCTGCACCCGCGACACCGGGCTGGCGCCGTTCGCGGAGGCGTTCGCCGACGCCGGCATCGACGTGCTCACGTTCGACTACCGGGGGTTCGGCACCAGCGGCGGCGAGCCGCGCCAGGTGGTCTCGCTGGCCGGCCAGCTGGCCGACCTGCGCGCGGCGATGGCCGCCGCCGCCTCGCTCGAGGGCGTCGATCCGGACCGGATCGTGCTGTGGGGCGACTCGCTCGGGGGCGGTCACGTGATCAGCGCGGCCGTGGACCGCCCCGACGTGGCCGCCGTGGTCGCGGTCGTGCCGATGGTCGACGGGCTCGCCGCGGCCCGGCTCGCCGCCCGGCACCACGCGCCCGGCCAGCTGGTCGGCTCCACGCTCCGCGGCCTCCGCAGCAAGGTGGGCGTCGCCGTCGGCCGGGAGCGGACCATGATCCCGGTCGTCGCCCGGCCCGGCGAGGTCGGCGCGCTGACCGTGTCGGGCGCGCTGGAGGACCTCACCTCGATCGCCGGCCCGACCTGGCGCAACGAGATCGCCGCGGACGTGGTGCTCGAGCTGGGCGGGCGCCAGCCGGCCAAGGACGCTGCGCGACTCACCTGCCCGTGGCTGGTCCAGATCGCCGACTTCGACCGCAGCGCCCCGCCGCACGCGGCCGCCAAGGCGGCGTTCGCCGGGCGTGCGGAGGTGCGGCACTACCCGGGCGACCACTTCGACCTGTTCCCCGGCAAGCCCTGCCACGACGCGGCGGTCCGGCACGCGGTGACCTTCCTGACCCGCCACCTGGCGCCGGCCGGCGACTGACCCACCCGCGAGCCGGGGGTTGGGACCCGTCGAACCGGGGGTGAGGCCGGTCGAGCCGCCGGTTGCGGCCGTGCGGGCCCGGGGCCAGGCTGGAGCGATGGACGAGTACGCCGATCCGCGGGCCGCCCTGCTGCGCTACCTGCGGATGACCCGCGAGGCGCTCTGGTGGAAGCTCGAGGGCCTTGACGAGCGCCAGGTCCGGCTGCCCCACACCCACACGGGCACGAACCTGCTGGGCATCGTCAAGCACGCACTCAACATCGAGGCCGGCTACTTCGGGCCGACGTTCGGTCGGCAGTGGCCGACGCCGGGTGAGCTCGTCCCGTTCGAGCAGTACGTCGAGGATCCCCAGGTGGACCTGTACGCGACCGAGGACGAGACCCGCGACGGCCTGCTCGACCTCGCCGGCCGGGTCGCCGCGTTCGCCGACGAGGCGATCGAGACCCTCCCGCTGGACACGCCCGGTCGGGTGCCGTGGTGGCCGCCCGAGCGCGCCGAGGTCACCCTGCACCGGATCGTGCTGCACGTGATCACCGACCTGTCCCGCCACGCGGGGCACGCCGACGTGATCCGCGAGCAGATCGACGGCTCGGTCGGCATGACGGCCAGCGGGACCAACATCCCCGACGGCGTCGACTGGTCGGCGTACCGGGCGAAGCTGACGCGGATCGCCGAGGGTTTCGGATGAAACCCGGATGGCCGAAGGTGGGGTTGATCAGGCGCGGTAGGCGTCCAGGTTGCCGGCGAGCTCGGCGAACAGCTCCTGGTTGAGGCGGAAGGCCACCCGGACCTCGTCCACCACGCGGTCGCGGTCGGCCGGGCCGAGGGGGAGGGCGTCGAGGGCCGCGCGGTAGGCGTCCTTGTACGGCTTCGGCTTGGCGATCCCGGGGAACTCGAAGAACGCGACGCCGCGGCCCTCGGGCAGGTCGTAGGTCCGCGACAGCAGCCGCCCGATCACCTGGCCGCCGGAGAGGTCACCGAGGTAGCGCGTGTAGTGGTGCGCGACGAGCAGCCCGCCCCAGGAGGAGGCCGCGACCAGGCGCTCGGCGTACGCCGTGGCGGCGGGGGAGTCGACGAGGTCGGGGTCGGTCCCGGGCGCCCAGTGCGCGAGGTCGGCGTCGATCGCGGCGAGGCGCTCCAGCGCCGGGTCGTGCAGCGGCCCCACCAGCGGGTCCGCGGCTAGCTCGCGCGCCGCCTCCTCGAGCGCGGCGTAGACGCGACGCAGCCGCAGCAGCAGGTCGGCGTACGCCTGCGCGGTGAGTCGGCCCTCCAGCAGCTCGGACATGAACGCCGAGTTCTCGGCGGCCTCGTGCTCGGTCCGCGAGCCGTCGCGCATCGCCACGGAGAGGGCGGGCGCGACGTCGCAGGCGGCGAGTGCGGTCATCGGGCGGCCTCCGTGGGGCTCTTGTCGACGGGCTGTCGGGGACGTGGTGCTGGTTCGCGGTGCTCCGAGTGGGTGGAAGACGACGTGCGAGTCGTTCCGGCGCGACACCGGGATGTCGCGTTCGACCGACTGGGCCGGCGCTTTCCACCCACTCGGCGGTCGGGTGTCAGATGCGCGGCACGATCCGGCCGAGCAGGTCGCCCATCCGGCTGGCCGCCGCGCGCCCGGCCTCCATCACCTCGTCGTGGTTGAGCGGCTCGCCGGTGATGCCCGCGGCCATGTTGGTGACCAGGCTGATGCCGAGCACCTCCATCCCGGCCTCGCGGGCGGCGATCGCCTCGAGCGTGGTGCTCATCCCGACCAGGTGGCCGCCGATGATGCCGGCCATCCGCACCTCGGCGGGCGTCTCGTAGTGGGGGCCGGGGAACTGCACGTAGACGCCCTCGTCGAGCGTCGGGTCGACCTCGCGGCACATCTCCCGCAGGCGCGCCGAGTACAGGTCGGTGAGGTCCACGAAGTTGGCGCCGACGATGGGGGAGCGGCCGGTCAGGTTGATGTGGTCGCTGATCAGCACGGGCTGGCCGGGGCTCCAGGTCTCCTTCAGCCCACCGCAGCCGTTGGTCAGCACGATCGCCCGGCAGCCGGCCGCCGCCGCGGTGCGTACGCCGTGCACGACCGCGTCGACGCCCTTGCCCTCGTAGTAGTGGGTGCGGCTGAGGAAGACCAGCAGGTTGCGGTCCCCGGCCGCGATCGAGCGGATCCTGCCGCTGTGCCCGGCGACGGCGGCGGCGCTGAACCCGGGCAGGTCGGTGGTCTCGATCTCCGCTGTCGGCGTGCCGAGGGCGTCCACGGCCGGGAGCCAGCCGGAACCGAGCACGAGCGCCACGTCGTGGCGGGCGATGCCGGTCAGCTCGGCGAGTCGGGCGGCGGCCTGGTCGGCCAGGGCGTACGGCGTCGGCTGCTCGTTCACGGTCCTCGACTCTAGACCCGCGCGGCCCCGGCGGCCACGTCGCGGGTCCGGCCCGGCTGCCGGCCCGGGCACCGCGTCGGGCGCCGGATCAGAGCCCGGTCGAGCGGCAGGGCCGGCGGCGCATCGCGGCCACGTAGTCCGCGGGGGCGTCCGCCGCCTCGGCCGCGTCGGCCAGCACGCCCAGGTAGGAGGCCGAGGGCAGGCCGCCCTCGTAGGCGTCGATGACGTAGGTCCAGGCGACGACCTCGCCGATCAGGGTGGAGACGCGCACCTTCGTCTTGCGGTACAGCCCGGAGTCCGCCGCCTCCCACGTGTCCAGGTCGACCTCGTCGGCCGGCGTGACGTCGTACACGGCGACGAAGACCTGCTCGAGCGGGTCGGGCACGATCGTGGCCAGCGCGCCGTCCCAGCCGTGCTCCTCGCCGCCGAACGTGAGCCGCCAGCCGGTCAGCCAGCCGGTGGTCTGGAGCGGGGAGTGGGGGCAGCGCTCGCTCATCCGGGCGGGATCGAGGTTGGTCCCGTAGGCGGCGTAGGCGGTCACGGCGTCAGGGTAGTGCCCTGGTGTGGCCGTTTGTCGGCGAGGACCCGGACTCCCCGGGCCGCGCCCGGTCGCGGGCCAACTAGGCTGACCCCGTGACCCACTTCGATCTCCTCGTCCTCGGCGCCGGCCCCGGTGGGTACGTCGCCGCGATCCGCGCCGCCCAGCTGGGCAAGTCCGTCGCCGTGATCGAGAAGAAGTACTGGGGCGGTGTCTGCCTCAACGTCGGCTGCATCCCGTCCAAGGCGCTGCTGAAGAACGCTGAGCTGGCGCACACGCTCACCCACGAGAAGGCCAAGTACGGCATCGAGGGTGACGCGACGATGGCGTTCGGCCCGACCCACGCGCGCTCGCGCCAGGTCAGCGCCGGCATCGTCAAGGGCGTCCACTTCCTGATGAAGAAGAACAAGATCACCGAGATCGACGGCTGGGGCACGCTGACCGGCCCGAAGTCGGTCGACGTCACCGGCGACGACGGCTCGGTGACCTCCTACAGCTGCGACAACCTGATCATCGCCACCGGCGCCACGGTCCGCACCGTCCCCGGCGTCGAGGTCAACGGCAAGAACATCGTCAGCTACGAGGAGCAGATCCTCGACGAGAGCCTGCCGGGCTCGGTCATCATCGGCGGCTCCGGCGCGATCGGCGTCGAGTTCGCCTACGTGATGAAGAACTTCGGCGTCGACGTCACCATCGTGGAGTTCCTGGACCGGATGGTCCCCACCGAGGACGCGGCGATCTCCAAGGAGCTGGCCCGGCACTACAAGAAGCTCGGCGTGAAGGTGATGACCTCCACGGCCGTCAAGGGCGTCGAGGACACCGGCAGCGGCGTCAAGGTCCGGGTCGCCCCGGCCGCCGGCGGCGAGGAGCAGGTGCTCGAGGCGGACAAGTTCCTGGCCGCGTTCGGCTTCGCGCCGCGCACCGAGGGCTACGGCCTGGAGGCCACCGGCGTGCAGCTCACCGAGCGCGGCGCGATCGCGATCGACGAGTACTGCCGCACCAACGTCGAGGGCGTCTACGCGATCGGCGACGTCACCGGCAAGATGATGCTGGCCCACGTGGCCGAGGCGATGGGCATCGTCGCCGCCGAGACCATGTCGGGCGCCGAGACGATGCCGGTGGAGTACGACTTCGTGCCGCGCGCGACGTACTGCCAGCCGCAGATCGGCTCCTTCGGCTACAGCGAGCAGCAGGCCAAGGACCTCGGGTACGACGTGAAGACCGCGCAGTTCCCGTTCTCGGCCAACGGCAAGGCGATGGGACTGGGCGAGGGTGTCGGCTTCGTCAAGATCGTGGCCGACGCCGAGCACAACGAGATCCTCGGCGCGCACATGATCGGCCCGGACGTGACCGAGCTGCTGCCCGCGCTGACGCTGGCGCAGAAGTGGGACCTGACCGCCGACGAGATCGGGCGCAACGTCTTCGCGCACCCGACGCTGTCGGAGGCGGTCAAGGAGGCGATCCACGGGATCGCCGGCCACATGATCAACCTCTGACCAGCACCAGATCCATAGAGCCGGGAGGACGCCCCCGATGACCAGCATGCACGCAGAGACCCCGTCGCGGGTGGTCATCATCGGGGGCGGCCCCGGCGGCTACGAGTCCGCGCTGGTCGCGCGCCAGCTCGGCGCCGACGTCACCGTCGTGGACCGTGACGGCCTCGGCGGCTCGGCGGTGCTCACCGACTGCGTGCCGAGCAAGACGCTGATCGCCACCGCCGAGCTGATGGCGGAGATGAACGACGCCCACGAGCTGGGCATCGGGTTCCGCGACGCCGAGGGCGACCCGGCCGCCGCTCGCGTGGACCTGGCCCGGGTCAACGAGCGGGTCAAGCGGCTGGCGGCCGAGCAGTCCGCCGACATCGCCCGCCGGGTCGAGCGCGAGGGCGTCCGGGTGGTGCGCGGCCTCGGCCGCCTCGACGGCCCCGGCACCGTGGTCGCCGCGCTGGCCGACGGCGGCGAGGAGCGGCTGCCGGCCGACGCGGTGCTGGTCGCCACCGGTGCGTCCCCGCGGGTGCTGCCCACGGCCATGCCCGACGGCGAGCGGATCCTCACCTGGGAGCAGGTCTACGACCTCGACGAGGTGCCCAGCGAGCTGATCGTGGTCGGCTCGGGCGTCACCGGGGCCGAGTTCGCCAGCGCCTACCAGGCACTGGGCATCCCGGTCACGCTGGTCTCCTCCCGCGACCGGGTGCTGCCCGGCGAGGACGCGGACGCCGCGCAGGTGCTCGAGGACGTGCTGCGCCGACGCGGCATGAAGGTGCTCTCGCAGTCGCGGATGCAGTCGGTGGCGCGGGAGGGCGACGTGGTTACCGTGACGCTCTCCGACGGCCGCCAGGTGCGGGGCTCGCACTGCATCCTGGCGCTGGGGTCGATCCCCAACACCGCCGATATCGGCCTCGAGGAGGCCGGCGTGATCCTCAAGGACGGCGGCTTCATCAACGTCGACCGCGTCTCGCGCACCTCCGCACGCGGCGTGTACGCCGCCGGGGACTGCACCGGTGTGCTGATGCTCGCCTCGGTGGCGGCGATGCAGGGCCGGATCGCGATGTGGCACTTCCTCGGGGACGCCGTCCAGCCGCTCGACCTGCGCAACGTCGCCTCCAACGTGTTCACCGCCCCGGAGATCGCGACCGTCGGCGCCTCGCAGCGGGCGATCGACGCCGGCGAGATCCAGGCCGAGACGGTGATGCTGCCGCTGCGCGGCAACCCGCGGGCGAAGATGCAAGGGGTCTCCGACGGCTTCGTGAAGCTGTTCTGCCGCCCCGGCATCGGGATCGTGGTCGGTGGCGTGGTGGTCGGCCCGCGTGCCAGCGAGCTGATCCACCCGGTGGCGCTGGCGGTGGCCGAGTCGCTGACGGCCGACCAGCTGGCGCAGGCGTTCACCGTCTACCCGTCCATGAGCGGCTCGGTGGCCGAGGCCGCCCGCCGGCTGCACCAGTTCGGGCCGCCGCACCAGTTCTGAAAGGATGAGGCCATGCGCGTGCACCTCGGCTGCGACCACGCTGGCCTGGAACTGAAGTCCCACCTCATCGAGTGGCTCACCGCCAACGGCTACGAGCCGGTCGACCACGGTCCGTTCGTCTACGACGCCGTCGACGACTATCCGGTCTTCTGCCTGCGGGCGGCCGAGGGCGTCGTCGAGGACCGGACCGCCGGCCTGGACAGCCTCGGTGTGGTGATCGGTGGCTCGGGCAACGGCGAGCAGATCGCGGCCAACAAGGTGAAGGGCGTCCGTGCCGCGCTGGCCTGGTCGGAGCAGACCGCGAGCCTGGCGCGCGAGCACAACGACGCGTGGGTGGTCGCCGTCGGCGGCCGCATGCACACCCTGGACGAGATGACCCGCCTGGTCGAGGTCTTCCTGGCCACGCCGTTCCCCGGCGACGAGCGCCACGTGCGGCGCATCGGCCAGATGGCGGCGTACGAGGATACCGGCGTCCTGCCGCCCCTGCCCGACTCCGCGCTCGACGGCCCGCCTCCGGCAGTCGATGCCTGAGGGCCATACCCTCCACCGTCTCGCCCGCGAGCTCACCGACGTCTTCGGTGGCCGGCGGGTCGTCGTCGGCAGCCCGCAGGGGCGGTTCGCCGACTCCGCGGCTCTGGTCGACGGCGCGACGCTGGTCGACGCGGAGGCCTGGGGCAAGCAGCTCTTCATCCGGTTCGCCGGCGGCGCCGAGGAGCGGTTCGTCCACGTCCACCTCGGCCTCTACGGCACGTTCGCGGTGCACGACGGGGTCGACGACGTGCCGGCGCCCGTGGGCCAGGTGCGGCTGCGGCTGGTGCGGCCGGCAGATCGGACCGGCGCCGCGGCCTACGGCGACCTGCGCGGCGCGACCACCTGCGCCCTGGTGACCGGGGCCGAGCGAGCCGCGGTGGTGGTCCGCTCGGGCCCCGACCCGCTCCGCGAGGACGCCGATCCGGAGCGCGCCTGGGCCCGGATCGGTCGCAGTGCGTCCCCGATCGGCACCCTGCTGATGGACCAATCGGTTCTCGCGGGAGTGGGCAACGTCTACCGAGCGGAGGTCCTTTTCCGGCACCGGATCCATCCGATGCGGCCGGGACGCACGCTTCGGGCCTCACAGTGGCGCGCGATCTGGGACGATTTGGTGGTGCTCATGACCGAGGGTGTGCGCACCGGGCGGATCGACACCGTCCGGCCCGAGCACACGCCCGAGGCGATGGGCAGGCCGCCGCGGGTGGACGACCACGGTGGCGAGGTCTACGTCTACCGGCGGACCGGCCAGGCCTGCCACGTCTGCGGCCGTCCGGTCCGGACCGCCGTGCTGGGCGGGCGCAACCTCTTCTGGTGCCCCGGCTGCCAGCCCACCTTCCGGTCCCGGGCGGGTGTCCGGTGAGCAGCGCGCGATGGCGGCGGATGCTGCGCTCCGAGCGCGGCCTCACCCTCGCGCTGGGTCTGGCCTCGGTCGGCCTGCTGGTCTGCGTCGGACTCCTGCCCGACTCCTTCCCGGTCACGCTGCTGATGGTTCCCCTGCTGCTGGGGATCCTGCTGCTGAGCCGCCGGCGGATGGTGCGGTTCGCCTACTTCACGGTGCTGTGCCTGACCGCCGCGACGATCCTGCAGAGCAGCTACGAGGTCCGCGTGGTGTCGGCCTTGGCGGTGATGTACGCCGTCTGCCTGGCGGTGATCATCACCGGACGGCGGGCGACGCTGGGCGTCGGCCGGCTGCAGGGGGAGTCGATGCTGGTCGACCTGCGCGACCGGATCCTCGCCCAGGCCGAGCTGCCGCCGCTGCCGGCGCCCTGGCAGGTCGAGTCGGCGCTCTCCTCGGCCGGTGGCTCGCCGTTCGCCGGTGACTTCGTGGTCGCGACCCGGCGCCACCAGGGCCGCAGCCTGGAGGTGGTGGTCGTCGACGTCTCCGGCAAGGGGGAGCAGGCCGGCACGCGCGCGCTGCAGCTGTCCGGGGCGATGAGCGGCCTGATCGGTGCGCTGCCCCCGGCCGAGTTCCTGCCCGCCGCCAACGAGTACCTGCTGCAGCGGGAGTGGGAGGAGGGGTTCGCCACCGCCGTGCACCTCTCCCTGAACCTGGAGTCCGGGCGGTTCGAGGTCCGCACCGCGGGGCATCCGCCGGCGGTGCAACGGCACGCCGGGTCGGGACGCTGGGAGCCGCTGCGCAGCGAGGGCCCGGTGCTCGGCCTGGTCCCCGACGTCGAGTACGACGCCATCGGCGGCCGACTGGACCCGGGGGACGCGCTGCTGCTCTACACCGACGGCATGGTCGAGCGGCCCAGCCGCGACATCGAGCTCGGGATCGACGCGATGATGGGCGCCGCCGAGCGGCTCGTGATCAGGTCCTGGGACCGGCTGGCCGAACGGCTGGTCTCCTCGGTGGGCTCGCCCGACGACGACCGTGCTCTCCTGCTGGTCCACCACCAGCTGCGCTGAACGCGAGCGCCCCGTCGGGCCTCGGTGTCCAGGGTGGCCGCCGGTTGGGGACGGCGCCCCCGGTTGTGGCACCATGGCTCCCGCATCATGGGCTCGCTCATGACGCGGGGATGTAGCTCAATGGTAGAGCCTCAGTCTTCCAAACTGATTACGCGGGTTCGATTCCCGTCATCCCCTCTCAGAGGGGCCACCCGCGGTCCCTCTGGCGGGGCGTAGCGTAGTGGCTAGCGCGCCTGCTTTGGGAGCAGGAGACCGCAGGTTCGAGTCCTGTCGCCCCGACGCGGACGACGCCCGATCGCCCCGCAGCACCCACCCCGATCAGTAGGAGAACCACCTGTGAAGAGCGCCGTCGAGACCTTGAGCCCGACCCGGGCCAAGCTGACCGTCGAGGTGCCCTTCGAGGAGCTCAAGCCGAGCCTCGACGCGGCGTACAAGAAGATCGCGAAGCAGATCAACATCCCCGGCTTCCGTCGCGGCAAGGTTCCGCCGCAGGTGATCGACCGTCAGGTCGGCCGCGGTGTGGTCCTCGACGAGGCGATCAACGAGGTGCTTCCCAAGGCCTACACCGAGGCCCTCCAGTCCAACGACCTCACCCCGCTCGCCCAGCCGGAGATCGAGGTGACCAAGTTCGAGGACAACGACGGCCTCGAGTTCACCGCCGAGGTCGACGTCAAGCCCGAGATCGTGGTGCCGGAGTACGACGGCGTCGAGGCCGAGGTCGAGGACCTCGAGGTCACCGACGAGGACGTCGCCGAGCAGGTCGAGGCGCTGCGCGCCCGGTTCGGCACCCTCAGTGACGTCGAGCGCCCCGTCGCCACCGACGACTTCGTCGTGATCGACCTCGCCGCGACCCAGGACGGCGAGGCCGTCGAGGGCGCCGAGGTCAGCGACTTCTCGTACCAGGTCGGCAAGGGCGGCATGATCGACGGCCTCGACGAGGCCCTCGCCGGCCTCTCGGCCGGCGACTCCACCACCTTCACCACGCAGCTCGTCAGCGGCGACCTGGTGGGCCAGGACGTCGAGGTCGCCGTGACCGTCAAGCAGGTCCAGGAGCAGGAGCTCCCGGAGCTGGACGACGACTTCGCCAAGGACGCCTCCGAGTTCGACACGCTCGAGGAGCTGACCGCCGACGTGCGCGAGCGCCTCTCCCGCGGCAAGCGCCTGGAGCAGGCCTCGGCCGCCCGTGACGCCGTGCTCGAGGTGCTGCTGGAGAAGGTCGAGATCCCGCTGCCGGAGAGCATGGTCGCCGAGGAGCTCACCGCTCGCCGCCAGAGCGTCGAGCAGCAGCTCGGGTTCGCCGGCATCACCCTGGAGAAGTACCTCGAGGACGAGGGGCAGACCCAGGAGGAGTTCGAGGCCGACCTCGAGCGCCGTGTCCGTGACGCCGTCGCCGCGCAGTTCCTGCTCGACGAGATCGCCGTCAAGGAGGAGATCGGCGTCGACCAGAACGAGCTGACCCAGCACATGATCCGCCGGGCGCAGCAGTCCGGCCAGGACCCGCAGCAGTTCGTCAACCACATGCTCGAGCACAACCACGTGCCGGAGCTGGTCGCCGAGATCCGCCGCGGCAAGGCGCTCGCGCTGATCGTCGAGGGCGCGACCGTCAAGGACGCCTCCGGCAACCTGGTGGAGCTGAAGAACCTGCTGCCCGACGGCACCATCGGTGAGCCCACCGAGGAGTCCGCCGAGGAGTCCGCCGAGGCCTGAGCCCCGGTCCAGCCCGCACGACGGCACCGTTCCCCCTGGGGAGCGGTGCCGTCGTCGTTGTTCAGGGCCCCGGCGGTCGGCCCGCGATTCACGGTGTACAGGTGTGCACTGGAGGTTCTACGCTGACGGCATGCCCGTGCCCGGACCGCGCACCACCGACGCCGTCTCCCTGCTGAGCGAGGTCGCCGGTGACCTGGCCGTCGCCGGGGCCCGGGACGCCCACCTGGCCTGGCTGCGCCGGATCCACGGTGTGGCTGACCAGCTCGGCGTACCGGTCTCGCGCCTGGTGGGCCTCGCGCACACCGGCGTCGCGACGGCGGCCTACGGCGGCGCCGGGCTCGGCCTGCGTGCCTGCTCGGTGGGGTTCGACCGGGCCGCGGCCGCCGGCCTCGGTGCCCCGCTCGAGGCGAGCGCCCGCGGCCGGTTCGTGACCGCCGCCGTCAACGGCCTGATCGGCGACCGTCTGCTGGCGGAGCGCCCCCGGTGGGCGATCCCGATCGCGGTACGCGCCGGGGGACGCGACGTGGCGCCGGAGGCCGCGGACCTCGCCCGGGCCTACCCGGACGCGCCCGGTCGGCTGGCCGTCTTCGTGCACGGCCTGTGCGAGAGCGAGACGTTCTGGGAGATCGGCCGCGAGCGCACCGGGACGACCTACCCCGAGGCGGTCGCCGGTCTCGGCTGGGCGGCGCTCCCGCTGCGCGTCAACACCGGCCTCCCGCTGCGGGCGAACGGCGTCGACCTCGCCTCGCTGCTGGACCGCCTCGTCGCCTCCTGGCCGGTGCCGGTGACCCGGATCGCGTTGGTCGGACACTCGATGGGCGGCCTGGTGATCCGGGCGGCCACCGCCGTCTCGACGAAGGGCGCCGGGGCCACCGGGTGGAGCTCCCTGGTCAGCGACGTGATCACGCTCGGCACGCCGCACCTCGGGGCGCCGATCGCCAGCGGCTTCGACCGCGGCGACGCGGCGTTCGGCGGGCTACCCGAGGCCGCCGCGCTGGCGCGGTTCGTGGCGATGCGGTCGGCCGGGGTCCGCGACCTCGCGGCGGGGCTGGATGAGGAGGTGCCGCCGTTGCCGCACGCGCGCTACCGACTGGTCCTGGCGACGCTCACCGCCTCGCCGCGCCACCCGCTCGGCCACGTCCTCGGCGACCTCCTGGTCCGCCCCGGGTCGGCGCGCGGACGGGACCGGGGCGGCCGCGAGCTGTTCCCCGGGGCCGAGGTGCTGCACCTGGGCCGCACCGGCCACTTCGGCCTGCTCAACCACCCCGAGGCTCACGACGCACTGCGCCGGTGGCTGGCGTGACGCGACGCGTCGCCGGCATGCCGCCCGTCCGCGATCTCCCGGCGGCGGTCGCGGCCCTGTGACACCCTGTCGCGGTGACCGGCCTCGACGCCCGCCCGCGTGACGCCCCCGCGCGCCGCCCCGCGACCCTGCTGTGCGCCGGCGCGGCGATCGTGGTCGGGGCGCTGCTGGTGCTCTACGGCGCGATGCTGGTCCACTGGACGAACGAGGACCCGTCGGGGGACCCGCTGGTCGGCATCGGCTACCTCCTCGCGGGCGTGGCCGGCATCCCGGGGGCCGTCGGCCTGCTGCTGGCCGCCGGCGGGGCGGCGCTGTCCCGCCGTACCGCCGGGCTCGTGCTGGCCGTCCTGGCGCTCGCCACGGTGCTGGTCCCGATCCTCCTGGTCGCCTGGCTGCTGATCATCAACGTCTGATCGGCGCCCGTCGCGCACGCGGAATCCGCTGTCGGCGAACAGCGGGGTCGATCGCGTGGATCCGACGGGGGTGGCGGCTAGGGTCGCCCTGTGACTGCGATTCCCGAGACGGCCCGGCCCCAGATGAACGGTGGGGCGGGCCTCAACCTGCTCGACGACAACATCTACAGTCGGCTGCTCCGCGAGCGGATCGTGTTCCTCGGCTCCGAGGTCCGCGACCAGAACGCCAACGCCATCTGCGCCCAGCTGCTGCTGCTCTCCGCTGAGGACCCCGAGGCGGACATCTTCCTGCACATCAACAGCCCGGGTGGCTCGGTGGACGCCGGCATGGCGATCTACGACACCATGAACTACATCCCCAACGACGTGGCCACGGTCGGCATGGGCCTGGCCGCCTCGATGGGCCAGTTCCTGCTCTGCGCCGGCGCCAAGGGCAAGCGCTACGCCCTGCCGCACGCGCGGATCATGATGCACCAGCCCTCCTCGGGCATGGGCGGCTCCGCCTCGGACATCAAGATCCAGGCGCAGCAGTCCCTGCACATCAAGAAGGTGCTGCTCGACCTCATCGCCCAGCACACGGGTCAGACCGTGGAGCAGGTGACCGAGGACGCCGACCGCGACCGCTGGTTCACCGCGCAGGAGGCTCTCGAGTACGGCCTGGTCGACCAGGTCATCAGCAGCGCCCTCCAGGCGTCCAGCGAGGGCCGTCCGGCCCACAAGAAGGCCTGAGGAGGTCCCCGGACATGAACTACTACATCCCGCAGTGGGAAGAGCGCACCTCCTACGGCTTCCGTCGGATCGACCCCTACGCCAAGCTGTTCGAGGACCGGATCATCTACCTCGGCACGCCGATCTCCGACGACGTCGCCAACGCCGTGATCGCGCAGCTGCTGTGCCTGCAGTCGATGAACCCCGACCAGGACATCAGCATCTACATCAACTCCCCGGGTGGCTCGTTCACCGCGCTGACCGCGATCTACGACACCATCCAGTTCATCAAGCCCGACGTGCAGACGGTGTGCATCGGCCAGGCCGCTTCGGCCGCCGCGATCCTCCTCGCGGCCGGTGCGCGGGGCAAGCGGCTGGCGCTGCCCAACAGTCGGATCCTGATCCACCAGCCCTACACCGAAGGGACCTTCGGCCAGACCTCGGACATCGAGATCCAGGCCAACGAGATCCTCCGGATGCGCGAGCTGCTGGAGAAGATGATCAGCGACCACAGCGGCAAGCCGATCGACGAGGTCAGCAAGGACATCGAGCGGGACAAGATCCTCACCGCCGACCAGGCCATCGAGTACGGCCTGATCGACTCGGTGCTCGCCTCGCTGAAGACCCCCGCGCTGGCCTGAGCGGCCTCGCACACCAAGATTCATGACGACCCCGACGTACCCCTCGTGTCTGCCCCCGGTTCCGGGGGCGGCGGGGGTACCGTCGGGGAGTTCACACCAGAGGAGGACCGTCCGTGGCGCGCATCGGTGACGGAGGCGATCTGCTGAAGTGCTCTTTCTGCGGGAAGAGCCAGAAGCAGGTGAAGAAGCTCATCGCCGGCCCCGGCGTCTACATCTGCGATGAGTGCATCGACCTGTGCAACGAGATCATCGAGGAGGAGCTCGCCGAGGGCTCCGAGGTCGAGCTCGCGGAGCTGCCGAAGCCCAAGGAGATCTTCGAGTTCCTGAACTCGTACGTGATCGGGCAGGAGCAGGCGAAGAAGTCGCTGGCGGTGGCGGTCTACAACCACTACAAGCGCGTCCAGGCGGGGGTGCAGCCGGTCAGCGGCAAGCACAGCAAGGACGAGATGGTGGAGGTCGCCAAGTCCAACATCCTGGTGATCGGCCCGACCGGCTGCGGCAAGACCTACCTGGCGCAGACCCTGGCCCGGATGCTCAACGTCCCGTTCGCGATCGCTGACGCCACCGCGCTGACCGAGGCCGGCTACGTCGGCGAGGACGTCGAGAACATCCTGCTCAAGCTGATCCAGGCGGCGGACTACGACGTCAAGAAGGCCGAGACCGGGATCATCTACATCGACGAGATCGACAAGGTGGCCCGCAAGGCCGAGAACCCGTCGATCACCCGGGACGTCTCCGGCGAGGGCGTCCAGCAGGCGCTGCTGAAGATCATCGAGGGCACCACCGCCTCGGTGCCGCCGCAGGGCGGTCGCAAGCACCCGCACCAGGAGTTCATCCAGATCGACACCACGAACATCCTGTTCGTGGTCGGCGGTGCGTTCGCCGGTCTGGAGCACATCATCGAGCAGCGGGTCGGCAAGAAGTCGCTGGGCTTCACCGCCGAGGTGAAGACGCAGGCCGACCGCGAGGCCGAGGACCTGCTGCAGCTGGTGCGTCCCGAGGACCTGACCAAGTTCGGTCTGATCCCCGAGTTCATCGGCCGCCTCCCGCTGATCGCCAGCGTGAACAAGCTCGACCGGCCGGCGCTGGTGCAGATCCTCACCGAGCCCCGCAACGCGCTGGTCAAGCAGTACCGCAAGCTCTTCGAGCTCGACGGCGTGGAGCTGGAGTTCACCGACGACGCCGTCGAGGCGATCGCCGACAAGGCGATGGAGCGCGGCACGGGCGCTCGCGGCCTGCGCGCCATCATCGAGGAGGTACTGCTCCACGTGATGTACGACGTCCCCTCGCGCGGCGATGTCGAGAAGGTCGTGGTCACCCGCGAGGTGGTCGACGACGACGTGGCGCCGACCCTGGTGCTGCGCGAGACCAAGAAGAAGAAGTCCGCCTGAGCCGCTGAGGGCGGCGGGCGACCACGAAGGGCCCGGTCCGGGGAGTGCGCTCCCGGGACCGGGCCCTTCGTCATGCGCCGCGAAGCCTGCCCGAGCCGGGGGTTGGGCACCACCGACCCGGGCCTGAGGCACCGCCGAGCCGTGAGTTGGGCACCACCGACGCGGCGCCTGAGGCCCGGCTCGCGCTACTCGGCGGGCTGCTCCGCGATCTCTGCGGTGACCGAGAGCTCGGTCAGCGCGTCGTCGACGGTGAAGACCAGGTCGCCCACGATCTTGCCCGCGTTGCACAGGTCGGTCGCGGCCGACTCGGCGTCGGCGACCAGCTTGGCGGGACCGGTGACGGTGACCAGCGACAGCGGGGTCTTCATGTTGACCTTCGCCTGCGACTTGGCGCCGCGGATGCCGGCCAGGGCGGCGGCCACGGAGTCGATGATCCGGCCGTCCTCGGCGGCGGCCGAGCCGAGCGCGGTGACGGTCGGCCAGCTGGCCTGGTGCACCGAGCCGGGGCGCCACCACGACCAGACCTCCTCGGTCACGTACGGCAGGAACGGCGCCAGCAGTCGCAGCTGGACCTCCAGGGCGACCGCGAGGGTCGCCTTGGCCGACTCGGTGGCCTGGCCGCCGTCCTCGGCGTACGCGCGCTCCTTGACCAGCTCCAGGTAGTCGTCGCAGAACTCCCAGAAGAACTTCTCGCTGGCCTCCAGGGCGGAGGTGTAGTCGTAGTGGTCGAACGCCTCGGTCGCCTTGACGACGACGTTGGCCAGGCGGCCGATCAGGGCGCAGTCGACCTTCTCGGTGATCGCCAGGCTCGACAGCTCGGTGGCCTTCACGCTGCCGAGGACGAACTTCGAGGCGTTGAGGACCTTCATCGCCAGCCGGCGGCCGACCTTCATCTGGGTCTCGTCGAACGGCGAGTCCAGGCCGGGGCGGGCGATGGCGGCGCGCCAGCGCACGGCGTCGGCGCCGTATTTGTCCAGGATCTGGTTGGGCACCACGACGTTGCCCTTGGACTTCGACATCTTCTTGCGGTCGGGGTCGACGATGAAGCCGGAGATCATCGCGTGCGACCACGGCGCCGCGCCGTTCTCGAAGTGCGCGCGGACCACCCGGGAGAACAGCCAGGTGCGGATGATGTCGTGCGCGTGGGTGCACAGGTCCATCGGGAAGACGCGGCCCCACAGGTCCTCGTCCGACTCCCAGCCGCCCGCGATGTGCGGGGTCAGGGAGGAGGTGGCCCAGGTGTCCATCACGTCCGGGTCGCCGATGAAGCCGCCCGGCTTGCCGCGCTGGTCCTCGGCGTAGCCGGTCGGGGCCTGCGTCGACGGGTCGACCGGCAGCTCGGCCTCGGTGGGCAGCAGGAGCCGGGCGTAGTCGGGCTCGCCGTCCTCGTCGAGCGGATACCAGACCGGGAACGGGATGCCGAAGAAGCGCTGGCGCGAGATGAGCCAGTCGCCGTTCAGGCCGCCGACCCAGTTGTCGTAGCGGTGCTTCATGTGGGCCGGGAGCCACTCGATCTCCGCACCCCGGGCCAGCATCTGCTCGCGCACGCCGGCCTCGCGACCGCCGTTCTTGATGTACCACTGGCGGGTCGAGACGATCTCGAGCGGCTTGTCGCCCTTCTCGTAGAAGTTCGCCATCCGCTGCGTCGGCTTCGGGTCCCCGTCGAGGTCGCCGCTCTCCTTGAGCTTGGCGACCATCGCCTCGCGGGCCGAGTGCGCGGTCTTGCCGGCCAGGTCGGCGTACGCCGCCGCGGCGGGCTCGGCGGTCAGCCACTCCGGGACCTCGCGGGAGAACCGGCCGTCGCGGCCGATCACGGTGCGCACGGGGAGGTTCAGCTCCCGCCACCACTGCACGTCGGTCAGGTCGCCGAAGGTGCAGCACATGGCGATGCCGGCGCCCTTGTCCATCTCCGCGGCCGGGTGGGAGAGGACCGGGACCTCGACGCCGAAGATCGGCGAGGTGACCGTGGTGCCGAACAGGTCCTGGTAGCGCTCGTCGTCGGGGTGCGCGATCAGGGCGACCACGCTGGCGATCAGCTCGGGACGAGTGGTCTCGACGTGGACCTTCGTGCCGTCGGGACGGTGGTAGGCGACGCGGTGGTACGCGCCGGCGTACTCACGGGCCTCCAGCTCGGCCTGGGCGACGGCGGTCTGGAAGGTGACGTCCCACAGGGTGGGGGCCTTCTGCAGGTAGGCCTCGCCGCGGGCCAGGTTGCGCAGGAAGGCGCGCTGGCTCACGGTCTGGGCCGTGGTGCCGATGGTCGTGTACGTGGTGTCCCAGTCGACGCTGAGGCCGAGCGTGCGCCACAGGTCCTCGAAGACCTTCTCGTCCTGCTCGACGAGCTGCTCGCACAGTGCGATGAAGTTCGGGCGGCTGATCGGCACCTGGCGCTTCGGGTCCGGCTTCTCCGGCGGGGTGAAGTCGGGGTCGTAGGGCAGGCTCGGGTCGCAGCGCACCCCGAAGTAGTTCTGCACCCGGCGCTCGGTGGGCAGGCCGTTGTCGTCCCAGCCCATCGGGTAGAAGACCGACTTGCCCTGCATCCGCTGGTAGCGGGCGATCAGGTCGGTGTGGGTGTAGGAGAAGACGTGGCCCACGTGCAGGCTGCCCGACACGGTCGGCGGCGGCGTGTCGATCGCGTAGACGTTCTCGCGCGGCTGGCTGCGGTCGAAGGCGTAGGTCTTGTCGGCCTTCCACTGCGCGGCCCACTTCTGCTCGAGACCTTCGAGCGCGGGCTTGTCCGGTACCGCGACGACGGGGGCCGTCGTGGCCGGTGTCGTCTCCGCGTTGTCGGTGCCCTGGGACTCAGTCATAGTGCCAAATCCTAGAGTGATGCAGGTCCGGGACAGAATTCGACCGGTTAGCATCGCGCGGGTGCGTTCGTTGAGACTCTCCGCCACGGTGCCCGCGACGACCTCGGGGACCGGTGCGAACCGGGCTCGCTCCCGGGGCTCGGCCCGTGCGGCGACGCTTGTCCCGATGCTCGTCTGCGCGCTCGCGATGACGGGGGTCGGGGCCTCTCCGGCGGCGGCCTCGACCGACGGCTGGACCGACGGCTGGACCGACGGCTCGACCGACGGCTCGGCCGCGGGTCCGGCCAGCGACGCCGTCGCGGCGGAGTGGCCGGTGGCGGCCGCGGGCGACCGCGCGTCGGCGCCGGCGTCGGCGTCGGCGCCGGCCCCGCGCCGGTCCAGCCGCCGCGCCGCCGGCGACCTGGAGCTGGAGGGCCGCGGCTACGGCCACGGCAAGGGGCTGTCCCAGTACGGCGCGCAGGACGCCGCCAAGAACTTCGGCAAGACCTACCGCGAGATCCTCGCCTTCTACTACCCGGGCCTGACGCTGGAGAAGGCGCAGGGCCGGATCCGGATCCTGATCACCGCCGACACGACGCCGGACGTGATGGTCCGCCACGAGTCGGGACTGCGGGTGCGCCGGACCTCCGACGGTCGCGTCTGGAAGCTGAACCGCGCCGGGGCCAGCCGCTGGAAGATCACCAAGGCGCCCGGCGGGCGCAGCAGGATCATGGTGCGCAACCGGACGGGCTGGCACGTGGTCCGCACGGTGCCCGGCACCCTCGAGTTCCGGCGTACCGGCGGCCCGTTGCGCCTGATCACGCCGACCGGGACCCGTGCGTACGCCGGCGCGCTGCGCTCGGTGCCCGGCTCCCGCGGTCGCGACACGGTGAACGTGCTCGGGATCGACGCCTACCTGCGCGGCGTGGTGCCGCGCGAGGTCCCGGCGCTCTGGCACGAGCAGGCCGTGCGCGCGCAGGCGGTCGCGGCCCGCAGCTACGCGGCGTACGAGCGGGCGGCCAACCGCGGCGACGCCTACGACCTGTGCGACACCTCCGCGTGCCAGGTCTACGGCGGCGTCGGTGACGCCCACCCGGCCGCCGACGCGGCGATCCGCGCCACCCGGCACGAGGTGCTGCGGGACGGGGGAGAGGTGGCGTTCACCCAGTTCTCCGCGAGCAACGGCGGATGGACGGTCGCCAGCTCGCTGCCCTACCAGCGGGCCGCGAAGGACCCGTGGGACCGGTGGTCCGGCAACCCGTACACGGACTGGACCGTGACGGTGCCCGCCGCGGCGATCGAGCGGGCCTACCCGGCGATCGGCGCCTTCGAGGGGATCGAGGTCACCGAGCGGGACGGCAACGGCGCCTGGGACGGCCGTGCGCTGAGCGTCCGGATCGACGGGGCGGACAGGTCCGTCACCGTCAGCGGCGACACGTTCCGCGTGGTCTTCGGGCTGCGCTCGACGTGGTTCCGGGTGGTCTAGTCCGGTGGGTGCGGGAATCACCGGTCGACCGGTGATTCCCGCGCATGACAGGCACGGCACCCCTGTCATGCGTCAGGAAACCTCCGCCGGAGCGGCGGATGGTGCCCGTGTGGCCGGTGGCCTGGACCGGCCGCGTAGCACCGCCCGCACCACGAGGCCGGCGACCAGGGCCCAGAACGCCGCCCCGATGCCGAGCAGCGTGACCCCGGACGCCGCGACCACCAGCGTCGCGGCCGCCGCCTCGCGGTCGGACGGGTCGGCCAGGGCGTCGCTGAGCGAGGTCGCCAGGGTGCCCAGCAGCGCCAGCCCGGCCGCGGCCTGCATGACCCCGCCGGGGGCCGCCGCGACCAGGGCGGCGAGGGCCGCGCTGGCGACGGCGAGCGCCACGTAGGCGGTCGCGGCGGTCACGGTGGCGATCCAGCGCCGTACGCGGTCGGGTCCGGCCGCGGGGCCGGCGGAGAGGGCTGCCGTGATCGCGGCGAGGTTGATCGCGTGCCCGCCGGTGCCGGCGCCGGCGATGGTGCCGAGGCCGGTCACCGCCAGCGTCTCCCGCCACGGCACGCGGTAGCCGAAGCTCGCCATCACCGCCACGCCGGGCACGTTCTGCGACGCCATCGTCACCACGTAGAGGGGGAGCGCCACGCCGATCGCCCCGGCCAGCGTCCAGTGCGGCGTCGTCCACGTCGGGTGCGGCCACCAGGAGTGCGGGGCGACCTCCGCGGTGACCACCACCGAGACCAGTGCCACCAGCAGTGCGCCCGGGACCGCCCACCGTCGCGCCGCGCGCAGCAGCACCAGCCAGGCGGCCACCACCGGGCTGACGGCCCACGGCTCGGCCACCAGGGCGGTCGCCGGGGCGACGCACAGCGGCAGGAGGACGCCGGCCAGCATGGCCCGGGCCAGCGTCGTCGGGATCGCGGTGACCAGGTCGCCCAGGCGGGGGAGGAGCGCGGTGGCGAGGATCAGTGCGCCGGTGACGGTGAACGCCCCGACCGCCACCGGCCAGCCGCCGGCGGCGCCGGCCGAGGTGGCGAGCAGGGCCGCGCCCGGGGTGGACCAGGCCAGGGAGATCGGCATCCGGTGGCGCAGGCTGAGCCAGGCCATGCCCAGCGCCTGGGTCAGGCAGAGCGTGAAGAGTCCCGACGCCGCCTGGGCCGGGGTGGCGCCCATCGCGGTCAGGCCGGCCAGGACCACCACGAACGAGCTCGAGAAGCCGACGACGGCGGCGACCAGCCCGGCCAGGACCGGTCCGTGCGAGGTCTCCTCCGGCATGGCTCGCCCTTCCCTGGGGCCCGGGGCGCGCGCCGCGGGTAGTGTTCCGTATGCGGAACACTACGACATGTGTTCCGTATACAGAACATGGAGACGTGATGGTGGACGGAGACGCGGCCGGCGCCGGCGTCGGCGCTCGGATCCGCGCACTGCGGGCCGCGCGCGGCCTCTCCCTGTCCGCGCTCGCGGCCGACGCCGGCATCGGCAAGGGGTCGCTCTCCGAGCTCGAGACCGGCCGCCGCAACCCGACCCTCGACACGCTCTACGCGGTCGCCCGGCCCCTCGGCGTACCGCTGGCGGCGCTGCTGGACGACCACGACGGCGCCAGCATCACCGGCGACGGCATCGTCGCGACCCGGGTCCGCCTGGTCCGTGAGCCGGACCGCGTCACCGAGGTCTACCTGCTCCGCCTGGCTCCCGGCGTACGCCGCTCGTCGCCGGCGCACGTGGCCGGGGTCGAGGAGCAGCTGGTCGTGCTGACCGGCGCCGGGACGGTCGAGTACGGCGGGGCGCCGGCGTCGCTGGGCCCGGGCGACCACCTGCGCTTCCCGGCCGACCGCCCGCACGCCTACGTCGCGGGACCAGAGGGCCTGGAGGCCGTCAACGTGATCACCACGCCGGCCTAGGCCGGGTCCCGGGCCGAGAGAGCCGAGAAGCCGGGGTCGACGGCCACCCCACGGGCCGCCGACCCCGGCGGTCCGTGGTCAGCCGATGACCAGCACCAGGTCGCCGCCCTCGACGGGGCTGGTGCCGGCCAGGGCCACCCGCTTCACGGTGCCGCCGGTGGGCGCGGTGATCGCGGCCTCCATCTTCATCGCCTCGATGGTGGCCACGGTCGCGCCCGCCTCGACCGTGTCGCCCTCGACGACGGTGACGGTCACGGCGCCCTGGAAGGGGGCCGCGACGTGGCCGGGGTTGGCCGGGTCGGCCTTCTCCGCGGCGGCGACCTCGGCCGAGATCGACCGGTCGCGCACGCTGACCGGGCGCAGCTGGCCGTTGATCGTGCACATCACGGTGCGGAAGCCGCGCTCGTCGGGCTGCCCGATCGCCTCCACCCCGAGCAGCAGCCGCTTGCCCTCCTCGATGTCGACCTCGTGCTCCTCCCCGCTGTGCAGGCCGTAGAGGTAGTCCGTGGTCGGCAGCACCGACACGTCGCCGAACGTCTCCCGCGCGGCCTCGAACTCCTTGGTCGGTCCGGGGAAGAGCAGGTGGTTGAGGGTGCGGCGCCGCTCCAGCCGGTCGGTCGAGGCCAGCCCCTTGGCCTGGTCGTCGGTGAGGTCGGCGGCCGGAGGGGTCCACGAGCGTCCGGCGAGCGCTTGGGTCCGGAACGGCTCGGGCCAGCCGCCCGGCGGGTCGCCGAGCTCGCCGTTGAGGAAGCCGATCACCGACGCCGGGATGTCGTACCTGTCCGGGTGGGCGGCGAAGTCGGCAGGGTCGGCGCCGGCGCCGACCAGGGCGAGCGCCAGGTCGCCGATCACCTTGGAGCTCGGGGTGACCTTGGGGACGTTGCCGAGGATGTCGTTCGCGGCCGCGTACATGTCCTCGACCTGCTCGAACTTCTCGCCCAGGCCCAGTGCGATCGCCTGCTGGCGCAGGTTGGAGAGCTGGCCCCCGGGGATCTCGTGGCGGTAGACCCGGCCGGTCGGCGAGGCGAGGCCCGACTCGAACGGCGCGTAGACGCGACGCACGGCCTCCCAGTACGGCTCCAGCGCGCTGACCGCGGCGAGGTCCAGCCCGGTCTCGCGGTCGGAGTGGTCGGTGGCTGCCACCAGTGCGGTCAGCGACGGCTGCGAGGTGGTCCCGGCCATCGACGCGGTCGCTGCGTCCACGGCGTCCACGCCGGCGTCGATCGCGGCCAGCAGGGTGCCGAGCTGGCCGCCGGGGGTGTCGTGGGTGTGCAGGTGGACGGGGAGGTCGAAGCGCTCGCGCAGCGCGGTGACCAGGCGTCGCGCGGCCGGGGCACGCAGCAGGCCGGCCATGTCCTTGATCGCCAGCACGTGTGCGCCGGCCTCGACGATCTCCTCGGCGAGCCGCAGGTAGTAGTCGAGGGTGTAGATCCGCTCGCCGGGGTCGTTGAGGTCGCCGGTGTAGCACAGCGCCACCTCGGCCAGGGCGGTCCCGGTGCCGCGCACGGCCTCGATCGCCGGCCGCATCTGCGAGACGTCGTTGAGGGCGTCGAAGATCCGGAAGACGTCCAGCCCGGTGGCGGCGGCCTCCTCCACGAAGGCGTCCGTCACGGCGGTCGGGTACGGCGTGTAGCCGACCGTGTTGCGACCGCGCAGGAGCATCTGCAGGCAGATGTTGGGCATCGCCTCGCGCAGCTTGGCCAGCCGCTCCCAGGGGTCCTCGGAGAGGAACCGCAGGGCCACGTCGTAGGTGGCGCCGCCCCAGGCCTCCATGGAGAGCAGCTGGGGCGTCATCCGGGCGACGTGGCCGGCGACGCCGAGCAGGTCGGCGGTGCGGACCCGGGTGGCGAGCAGGGACTGGTGGGCGTCGCGGAACGTGGTGTCCGTGACGGCCACGGTGTTCTGGGCGCGCAGCCGGCGGGCGAACTCCTCGGGGCCGACCTCGGCGAGCAGCTGGCGCGAGCCCGGGGGCGGCGGTGACTTCAGGTCGACCTGGGGCAGCTTGTCGGTCGGGTCGATGGAGACCGGGCGGTCGCCGTACGGCTTGTTGACGGTGACGTCGGCCAGGTGGCGCAGCAGCTTGGAGCCGCGGTCGGCGGCGGTGCGGGCGGCGAGCAGCTCGGGGTGGGTCTCGATGAACGAGGTGGTCACCCGGCCGGCGTTGAAGTCGGGGTCGGCGAGCACGGCCTGCAGGAAGCCGATGTTGGTGGCCACCCCGCGGATCCGGAACTCGGCGACCGCCCGGCGCGCCTTCTCCGCGGCCAGTGCGTGGGTGCGGCCGCGGCAGGTCAGCTTGGCCAGCATGGAGTCGAAGTGCGGGCTGACCTCGGCGCCGGTGTAGGTGGTGCCGCCGTCGATCCGGACGCCGGGGCCGCCGGGGGACCGGTAGGTGGTGATCTTCCCGGTGTCGGGGCGGAACCCGTTGGCGGGGTCCTCGGTGGTGATCCGGCACTGCATCGCGGCCCCGCGCAGGCGGACCGTCTGCTGGTTCAGGCCGAGGTCGGCGAGCGTCTCGCCGGCGGCGATCCGCATCTGGGACTGGACCAGGTCGACGTCGGTCACCTCCTCGGTGACGGTGTGCTCGACCTGGATCCGCGGGTTCATCTCGATGAAGACGTAGTTGCCGTTGGGGTCGAGGAGGAACTCGACGGTGCCGGCGTTCTTGTAGCCGATGGCCCGGGCGAAGGCGACGGCGTCGGCGCACATCCGCTCCCGCAGTTCGGGGTCGAGGTTCGGTGCGGGCGCGATCTCGATGACCTTCTGGTGGCGCCGCTGCAGCGAGCAGTCGCGCTCGAAGAGGTGGATCACGCCGTCCTCGCCACCGGTGCCGTCGGCGAGGATCTGGACCTCGATGTGGCGCGGCTCGATGACGGCCTGCTCGACGAAGACGGTCGGGTCGCCGAAGGCGGCCTCGCCCTCGCGCATGCAGGTCTCGATCGCCTCGCGGAGGTTGTCGGGGTCGTCGACGCGGCGCATGCCGCGGCCGCCGCCGCCGGCGACGGCCTTGACGAACAGCGGGAAGGGCAGCGCGGAGGCGGCCTCGACCAGGGCGTCCACGTCGGTGGAGGGCGGGACGCTGGCCAGCACCGGGACCCCGGCGGCCTTCGCGGCCGCGATCGCGCGGGCCTTGTTGCCGGTCAGCTCGAGGACCTCGGCGCTGGGGCCGATGAAGGTGATCCCGGCGGCGGCGCAGGCCTCGGCGAGGTCGGGGTTCTCCGAGAGGAAGCCGTAGCCGGGGTAGATCGCGTCCGCGCCGGCGCGGACCGCCACCTCGACGATCCCCTGCGGATCGAGGTAGCTGCGCACGGGGTGCCCGCGCTCGCCGATCTCGTACGCCTCGTCCGCGCGCAGCCGGTGCTCGGAGCCCCGGTCCTCGTAGGGGAAGACCGCCACGGTCCGGGCGCCCATCTCGTAGGCCGCCCGGAACGCTCGGATCGCGATCTCGCCCCGGTTGGCCACCAGTACCTTGGAGAACATGGCCTCACCCTAGGCGGGACAGATCACCGCCGCGTGAACTCGTTTCGCGGATTGGCCGGACCCGGTCACGCGCCCTGGGAGCGCCACCAGGCGACGGTCTCCTTCAGCGCCAGCTCGGTCGGGGTGGGCTCGAGGTCGAGCAGGCGCTGGCTCTCGCTCGACTCCATCACCAGCGGCCGGCTGAACTGGAAGCCCATCTCGGCCAGCTCCCGGGTGTCGGCGTGGACCAGGCCGATCGCGCGCATCGCCCACACCGGGATGGCGGAGGTCCGAGGCATCGGTACGCCGCCGGCGCCGGCGATCGCCGCGATCAGCTCGCGCTGGGTCAGCGGGGCGGCGGTGGGGGCGTGCAGCACGGTGTTCCACAGCGCCGGCTCCTCGGCGGCGCGCACCATCGCGGCCGCCAGGTCGGGCACGTAGGTCCACGAGTGCGGCTGGTCGAGGTCGGCCACCACGGTCATCCGGCGGCCGGCGAGGACCGTGGGGATCATCCGCTCGCCGGCGTGGGCGTTGCGGACGTGGGGACCGAAGAAGTCCGACGCCACCACGCTGACGGTCGGCGTCGGGCTGGCGGCGCGGGCGGCGAGCAGCGCGGTGCGCACGCCGGGCTTGCCGCCCGTGGCGGTCCGCGGCGTCGCCTCGGTGATCGGGGCGTCGACCTCGCCGTAGGAGTAGAGGCTCTCGGGGAACACCACGACCGCGCCGATCCGTCCGGCGGCGTCGAGGACCACCCGCTCGGCGGCGGGCAGCTCGGCGGCCCAGGTGGCGGCGCGGTACCTCGAGCCGTGGATGCAGTGGTGGATCGCCGTGGCGCCGGCGAAGGCATCGCCGACCGCGGCCGGATCGGAGACGTCGACGCGGCGGCGCTCGATCCGCGGGTGCTCGGGCCCGCTGCCGGAGCGGGTCAGCAGGCGCACGTCGTGGCCCCGCTCGGCGAGCTGGAGCGCGACGGTGGTGCCGACCGGGCCGGCGCCGGTGACGACGTGGATCTGGTGCGTGGGGGTGGTCATGGCGGGCCTTCCGACGGTTCCGGGATAGTTAGAGAGCGGTGCTCTCGTTTTCGACTGTGTCACCGTCCGGGCGGAAAGGCAAGAGCGCTGCTCACTTTTGTTGACGGTGATCTCGTCAAGGCTGCAGGATGTCGGCATGATCGGTACCCCGAGGGAGCGAGCCCGCGCCGCGACGATGGAGGAGATCACCCGGATCGGCCGGGAGCACCTGGCCCTGCACGGAGCCGCAGCCCTCTCGTTGCGGGCCGTGGCCCGCGACCTCGGCGTCGTCTCCTCGGCGATCTACCGCTACGTCGCCAGCCGGGACGACCTGCTCACCCTGCTGCTCGTCGACGCCTACGGCGAGCTCGGCGACGCCGTCGACGCCGCGGTCGACGGCGTGCCGGCCGAGCGCCACCGGGAGCGCTTCCTGGCGCTGGGGCGCGCCGTGCGGGGCTGGGCGATCGCCGAGCCGGCGCCCTACGCGCTGCTCTTCGGTGCGCCGGTGCCCGGCTACCGTGCGCCCGAGGCCCGCACCGTCGAGCCCGGCACCCGCGTGCCGCGGCGGATGATCCGGATCGCTGCCGACGCGCTCGCCGCCGGCGCCCTGACCGCGCCCGCCCCCGCCCTCGACGCGCCGGTCCCGGCCGCCCTCGCGGTCGGCCTCGACGCCGTCCGCGAGCAGGCCGGCGCCGACCTCCCCGACGACCTGCTGGTGCGGGGCGTCCTCGCCTGGTCGGCGCTCTTCGGGTGCGTCAGCTTCGAGGTCTTCGGCCAGTACGGGCCCGACCGACTCGGCGACCCCGACGCGCTCTTCGAGCGGCACCTCGCGGTGCTCGCCGACGACCTCGGTCTCTCGGCCGCTAGCTCCCGGCCCTGAACTGGGCGAGCAGCCCGGGCGTCGCCTGGTCGGCGAGCCGCTCGGCGTCGGCGGTCGGGACGTCGTACACCTCGGTGGACCCGCTGCCGCCCGCCGTCGTCGCGGCCACGGTGACCAGCCCCGCGCGGCGCTGGAACCACGAGGCGCGCAGGTTCCAGCCGATCACGTGCTCGCCCGCCAGCGCGGTACGGCGCCGCGCCAGCGACCCGGAGCGCATCACCACGTACCCGTCGACCCAGGCGTGGCCGAGGCTGCGGGATCGATCGCGGCCGAGCAGCAGCAGGAGTGCCACGAGCGCCGGCGCGGCGGCCAGCGTCCAGAGCGGCGCCCCGCCCACGGCGACGGCGATGGCGGGGGCGGCGAGGGACGGGGAGCCGGCCAGCAGGGCGCGGGTGTAGCGCCGCTGTCGGGCGGCGGCACCGTGGTGGCGCAGCGGCGCGTCCACCGGTGCCGGGGTGTCGAGTGCGGCGGCCGCCGCGGCGCGCACGGTCGCCCGGGGTGCCGGTGGGACCAGGTCGACCGCGCCGGCCGCGGCGCCGGTCAGCCCGGTCGCGATCGCCCGGAGGCGACCTCCGCGCGCCAGCCGCATGGCGGCCGCCTCGCCGATCTCGACCCCGGCCAGGCGGTCGAGGTCCAGGCTCGTCTCGCGCGTGGTCAGCAGCCCGCGGTGCACGTGCCAGGCCCGGCTGTCCCGGGTGAGGCTGAAGTTTCCGTTGGTGACCAGGTAGCCGCCCAGCGTCAGGGCGAGCGCGAGGATCCCGGCGCTGACGACCACGCCCGCCACCGTGGCCACCGACACCCTCGGCACGCTCAGCTCCTCGGCCAAGAGCTCGACGTCGACGTCGACGAGCTCGGCGAAGTAGGCGGCCGCGCCCAGCGCGGCACCGAAGGCCACTAGCCCGGCGCTGGTGAACACCGAGAAGAGCAGCCAGGTGGGCTCGAAGCGGGCCACCGTCTCGCGGGCCGGCGCGGCCTGATCGCTGGCCGGTGCACCCGCGCCGTCGGCCGGCTCGGCGTCGGCCTGAGCGCGGTGCAGCAGATCGGTACGGAGCGCGCCGGCGGCCGGGGTGGGCAGCGCGTCCAGGGAGATCCGGTCGCCGAGCGACGCGGCCTCGCCCGTGCCCACGACGACCGTGGTCAGGCCCAGCACCCGGTGGGGCAGGGTGGCGGTCAGGTCGATGCTGCGGACCCGGTCGAGTGGCGCGGACGTCGTACGGCGCTCCAGGAGGCCGCGGCGCAGCTCGACCCGGTCGGCGGTGACGCGGTACTCGGTCGTCAGGTAGCGGATCACGCCGATCGCGACCGGCATGCCGACGCCGAGGTAGAAGAGCGCCGACCCGAGGCCGTTGCCCACCGCGGCCAGGCCGATGAGGACCGGGACGAACTTCCACAGCGCGTTGAGCGCGTGGATCAGCAGCATCCGCGGATCGAGTCGGCGCCACTCGCCTGGGCCCCCGGCTGGAACCCCGCCTGCGTTCACGTGGCGTCGCCCTCGATCAGCTGCGCACGGGCGGTCAGCTCCTCGGAGAGCCGCAGCGCGGTCGGAGCCTCCAAGCCGTCGATCCTGAGCGGGCCGGCGGCGGAGGCGGTGGTCACGGTGATGCTGGCGAGCCCGAGGACCCGGTCCAGGACCCCCTGCTCGAAGTCGACCGTCTGGACGCGCGACATCGGCGCGATCCGCCGTTCCCGGGTCCACCAGCCGCGCTGGGTGTAGACGGCCGAGGCGGTCGCCTCCCACCGGTGCACGCGGTAGCGCCACTGCGGCACCACCGCGACCGCCAGCGCCCCCAGGGCGGCGACGGTGGCCGGGACGATCCAGGTCCAGGGCGCGGTGAGCCAGATGGTGGCCACGACGAGGGCGGCAACGGTGGCCAGCGCGGCCTGCAGGGCCGTCGTGGCCAGCCACATCGTCCGGGCCCGGGGGCTGACCCGGTGGGCGGGGTCGCGCAGTTCGCTCACGGTGCGGAGCCTAGGGCGTCTCTCCCAAGCGGCGTCGTCGCGAACGTCGCGCAGCGTGCACGGGGGTGGGCGACGCGCCCTGGCGGCTCGGTGGACAAGCAGGCGGACCGCGGGCGTTCGCCCGCGGTCCGCGCTACTCGTGTCGGGGAGCTCAGTCCTTGAGCTCGCAGATCACCTGGCCGTTGGTGACGGTGGCACCGACCTCCGCGGTCAGGCCGGTGACGATGCCGGCCTTGTGCGCCTTGAGCGGCTGCTCCATCTTCATCGCCTCCATGACGACCACGACGTCGCCCTCGGCGACCTCCTGGCCCTCCTCGACGGCGACCTTGACGATGGTGCCCTGCATCGGACTCGCCACGGCGTCGCCGGAGGCGGTCGCGCCGGCCTTCTTGCCGGCCGCGCGCTTCGGCTTCTTCGCCCCGCCGCCGGCCGCGCCGGTGCCGATGCTGCCGAGGCCGCCCGGCAGGACGACCTCGAGTCGGCGGCCGCCGACCTCGACGGTGACCTTCTGGCGCTCCTCGGCCTCCTCGGCCTCGCCCGCCTCGCCGCCGAACGGCTCGATGTCGTTGACGAACTCGCTCTCGATCCAGGTGGTGTAGACGTCGAAGGAGCCCTCGCCGGTCTTGTTCGAGGAGCCGACGTACGCCGGCTCGTCGAGGACCTTCTCGAAGAAGGGGATGATCGTCGGCATGCCGTCGACGCGGAACTCGCTCAGCGCGCGCTTGGAGCGGGCGATCGCCTGGGTGCGGTCGGTGCCGCTGACGATCAGCTTGGCCACGAGGGAGTCGAACGAGCCGGGGATGGTCTCGCCCTTCTCGTAGCCGGAGTCCAGGCGGATGCCCGGGCCGCTCGGCGGGGCCCACTCGGTGAGGGTGCCCGGGGCCGGCATGAAGTTGCGGCCCGCGTCCTCGGCGTTGATCCGGTACTCGATCGCGTGACCCTTGATCTCCGGGTCGTCGTAGCCGAGCTCCTCGCCGGCCGCGATGCGGAACATCTCCTGCACCAGGTCGATGCCGGTGACCTCCTCGGAGACGCAGTGCTCGACCTGGAGGCGGGTGTTGACCTCGAGGAAGGAGATGGTGCCGTCGGCGGCGACCAGGAACTCGCAGGTGCCGGCGCCGACGTACCCGGCCTCCTTGAGGATCGCCTTCGAGGACGAGTAGAGGCGCTCGAGCTGCTCGTCGCTGAGGAACGGCGCGGGGGCCTCCTCGACGACCTTCTGGTGCCGGCGCTGCAGCGAGCAGTCGCGGGTCGAGACGACCACGACGTTGCCGTGCTGGTCGGCCAGGCACTGGGTCTCGACGTGGCGGGGGCGGTCGAGGAACTTCTCGACCAGGCACTCGCCGCGACCGAAGGCGCCGACGGCCTCGCGGGTGGCCGACTCGAAGAGCTCGGGGATCTCCTCGAGGGTGCGGGCGACCTTGAGGCCGCGGCCGCCGCCGCCGTACACGGCCTTGATGGCGACCGGCAGGCCGTACTCCTTGGCCAGGGCGACGACCTCGTCGGCGTCCTTGACCGGGTCCTTGGTGCCCGGCGCGAGCGGGGCGTTGGCCTTCACCGCGATGTGCTTGGCCTTGGCCTTGTCGCCGAGGGCGTCGATGGCCTCGGGCGAGGGGCCGATCCAGATCAGGCCCGCGTCGAGGACGGCCTGGGCGAACTGGGCGTTCTCGGCGAGGAAGCCGTAGCCCGGGTGCACCGAGTCGGCGCCGGAGCGCTGCGCGACGTCGATGATCTTGGCGATGTCGAGGTAGGAGTCCGCCGGCGTGGCGCCGTTGAGCGCGTAGGCCTCGTCGGCCAGACGGACGAAGAGCGCGTCCCGGTCGGGGTCGGCGTAGACGGCAACACTGCCGATGCCGGCATCCTTGCAGGCCCGAATGACACGGACCGCGATCTCACCGCGGTTGGCGATGAGCACCTTCTGCAGGGGCTGGGGCACGAAGACTCCTCCGACGTACGGGTGTGGTGGCAGGCGCTCCGGGCGCTGCGCGGCCGTGGACGCGCGAGCAGGGAGCACCGTGCCGGATTGTAGGACCTCCAACCGTCTGGCAGCCGCGCGGGACCAGGGAGCGGGCGACCGCGGTGGTTAACAATCGCTAACCGGATCGGTACGATGGGGGCATGACCGCCTTCGAGTTGTCCCGTGAGCACGAGGAGTTCCGCCGCAGCGTGCGGGAGTTCGCCGAGGCCGAGATCGCCCCCCACGTCGCCGGCTGGGACAAGGAGCACCACTTCCCGGTCGACGTCGTCCAGAAGATGGGCGGTCTCGGGCTGATGGGCCTGACCGCCCCCGAGGAGTACGGCGGCGCGGGCGAGGACGGCGACTTCACCTCGCTGTGCGTGGCGATCGAGGAGATCGGCCGGGTCGACCAGGCCCTCGGGATCACGCTGGAGGCCGCGGTCGGCCTCGGCATCAACCCGATCCTCACCTACGGCACCGACGCGCAGAAGGACACCTGGCTGCCCGACCTGGTCGCCGGCCGCACGCTCGCCGGCTTCGGCCTGACCGAGCCCGGCGCCGGCTCGGACGCCGGCGCGACCCGGACCCGCGCCGAGATCGACCCCGCCTCGGGGGAGTGGATCGTCAACGGCGGCAAGCAGTTCATCACCAACTCCGGCTCCTCGATCACGTCGGTGGTCACCGTGACCGCCCGCACCGGCACCCGAGCGGACGGCTCCCCGGAGATCTCGGCGATCATCGTGCCGGCCGGAACGCCCGGCTTCGTCGCCGAGCCGGCGTACGACAAGCTCGGCTGGAACATCTCCGACACCCACCCGCTGACCTTCACCGACGCCCGGGTGCCCGGCGAGAACCTGCTCGGCGACCGCGGCCGCGGCTACGCGCAGTTCCTGGCCACGCTCGACGACGGTCGCGTCGCGATCAGCGCGCTGGCGGTCGGCCTGATCCAGGCCTGCCTCGAGCAGTGCCTCACCTACGCCGGCGACCGGCAGACCTTCGGCGGCCCGATCGGCCGCAAGCAGGGCGTCGCGTTCCAGATCGCCGACCTCGAGGTCATGCTGCAGGCCTCGCGGCTGCTCACCTACAAGGCCGCCGCGATGAAGGACGCCATGCTGCGCGGCGACTCCTCGGCGCCGTCGGTCGGGGAGTTCAAGCGGGCCGCCTCGGTGGCCAAGCTCTACTCCTCGGAGTCCGCGGTCACCGCGACCCGGATCGCCACGCAGGTGTTCGGCGGGTACGGCTTCATGGAGGAGTACCCCGTGGCGCGGTTCTACCGCGACGCGAAGATCCTGGAGATCGGCGAGGGGACCTCCGAGGTGCAGCGGATGCTGATCGCGCGGGGGTTGGGGCTGCCGGTCGAGTGAGGGTGCAGGGATCACCGGTCCACCGGTGGTTCCTGCGCGTCTCGGGGGCTGCAACCCCCGAGACGCGCAAGGAAACCTCCAACTGCGGGACCGCCGGGATCCCTGAGGTCAGCCGGCCGCCGAGCCCGACCACAGGTCGGTCCAGGCCACCCCGAGCACGGCGGTCATCGTCCGCAGCAGCGGCAGGCTGACCCCGATCACGTTGTGGTGGTCGCCCTCGATGCCCTCGACGAACGCCCCGCCGAGGCCGTCGATGGTGAAGGCGCCGGCGACGTGCAGCGGCTCCCCGGTGGCGACGTACGCCGCGATCTCGGCGTCGGTGACCTCCGCGAACCGGACGGTGGTCGACGCCACCGCGGTGGCCACCTGGTCGGTGCCGGCCACCCGGAGGCAGTGCCCGGTGTGCAGCACCCCGGCACGTCCCCGCATCGCCCGCCACCGCGCCACCGCCTCCTCGGGCGACGCGGGCTTGCCGAGGGGCTCGCCGTCCAGCTCCAGCACCGAGTCGCAGCCGAGCACCAGCGCACCCGCCGCGACCTCGGGCAGCTCGGCGACCGCTCCGCACTTCAGCTCGGCGAGTCCGAGCGCCAGGGGTGCGGAGGCCAGCCCGTCCAGCACGGACTCGTCGACCCCGGACACGATCACGTGCGGGTCCAGGCCCGCCTGGCGGAGCACCTTGAGGCGGGCGGGGGAGGCGGAGGCGAGCACGAACGTCGGCACGGGCCGAGCCTACGCACCGGCGGCGCCCGGTCGCCGGCCACCGGGGTGGCACGCAGATTCCTGAAACTCGATGCAACCTTCCGTCCGCGCACGGTGTCGTGGGGGTGACCGCGACGACCGGCGCGGAGCCCGAGGGGGACAGGTGGACGAAGGAACGGGGAGTGCTCCCGACCCGATCCGGGTCTGTTTCGACGCCAGCTACCGGCGGCTCGTCGGCCAGCTGTACGGCGTCTGCGGCGACCTGAGCGAGGCCGAGGAGGCGGTGGCCGAGGCGTTCGTCCGGGCCGTCGACCGGCGGCGGACGTTCGAGCGGCTCGACAATCCCGAGGCATGGCTGCGCACGGTCGCGGTCAACGTCGCCCGCAGCCGCCACCGGCGCCGGGAGCTGGGCAACCGCCTCCTGCGCCGCACCGCTGATACCGCCGCCGACGGGCGCGGCGGCCTCAGCGACGACCGGATGGCGCTGGTCGCGGCGCTGCGCCGGCTGCCCGCCGGCCAGCGGGAGGCGCTGGCGCTGCACTACCTGGCCGACCTGCCGGTGGTGGAGGTGGCCGCGACGCTCGGCGTGGCCGAGGGCACCGTGAAGGCGCGCCTCAGCCGGGGCCGGGCGGCACTGGGGGCCCTGCTCGACGGGACCGATGGCGACCCGGTCGACCCGCGCCCCGACATGGTAGGAGGCACCCATGTCTGACCTCGACAGCCAGCTCGTCCAGGACGGGGGCGCGACCTCCGTCGAGGCGGCGTACGCGGCCCGCGTGCCGTCCTACGACGCGCTCCGGGCGCGCGGCGAAGGGCGGCGGGCCCGGCGGCGGGCCTCCGCTCTCGGCCTGGTCGCCGCGACCGTCGCCGGGGTGATCGGTCTCGCCCGGGTGCTGGCGGGTGGGCCGGTCGCGGAACCCCAGCCGGCCCCGACGCCCGGGCAGGACCGGGACGTGCACGCCACCGCGGAGATCGAGGTGCCCTACTGGTCGCGCGGCATCCTCCACGTGGGCGACGCGGCGATCGAGACACCGCTGCGTGACATCGTCTTCGCCTCCGGCACCACCGTGGTCGGGCGCGCCGGCAGCGAGCGCAGCGCCTGGTACCTGGTCCGCGGCGGCGAGCTCGAGCCGTTGGTCGCCGCGGACGCTTGGGTCGACGTCACCCTGGCCCCCGACGGGGCGGCGGTGGCCCTCCGCGAGCGGGTCGGGGACGGGCTCCGGCGGCTCTCCCTGTACGACGTCGCGGCCCGCGCCGAGATCGGCTCCGTCGACGTCCCCGTGGACGTCCAGTGCTGTGACCAAGCGGGGGAGCTGGTCGTGCACGGGGTCGACCTCCGGCACCGGGTCGTGTACACCACCGACAAGCCGTGGGTCTGGTCGCCGGGGGAGCCGCCGGTCGCGATCACCGGGGCCGAGGTCGGCTCGTTCCTCAGCCAGCCGTGGCCCGGCGGCACGATGATCCAGGGCGCCACATCCTTCGGCAGCGCCGGTGGCGTCTACGGCACGTTGTCCGACGACGGCGTGTTCGCCGCTGTCGGCGAGACCCCCACCGACCAGCAGGGCCTGTGGTCGCCGGCCGGTCATTACTTCGCCTACGACGACGGTGGCGGGCTCCGGGTCCAGCACCTCGACGGGACCGACGAGCCGCTACCGATGGACGACCGGGCTTCGTCCAAGGGTGGTTGGTGGAGGCCGATCGCCTGGTCCGGCGACGACCGGGTCTACGTCGGCGCGCCGGGCGGCCAGCTCGCCCGGTGCTCGGCGGTCACGCTGGCCTGCGAATCCTTCGATCCGCCCGTGGGGCGGGTCATCTGGACCGGTGGGTGGACCTGGTGACGGCGAGACCCAGCCAGTCGGCCAGGGCCTCGATCTCGGCGTCGACCCCGTCCGCGACCGACGGGGACCACGGCTCGTCCTGGTGCACGGCGTGGACCCGCAGCACCCCGGCCTTGCGGTCCGCCTTCGCGTCGAGCTTCCCGATGAGCCGGTCCCCGGCCAGGATCGGCAGCGCGAAGTAGCCCCACCGACGCTTCGCCGCCGGCTTGTACATCTCCAGCACGTACTCGTAGCCGAACAGCTCCAGCGACCGCGCCCGGTCGTAGACGAGCCGGTCGAAGGGGGAGAGCAGCGCGGTGCGGCCGAGGAACGGCTCGCCGGGGTCGTCGAGCGCGTCGAGGGCGTCGGGGTCGGCGAACCACTCGCCGCCCAGGCCGTCCACGACGCAGCGCACCCCGAGCCCACCGGTGCCCAGCTCCTCCCCGTTCGCGGCGGACCGCTCGCGCGCGATGCCGGTGGCCGTCAGCCGCCGGCGGTCCAGCTCGGCCCGCGCCTCGTCGTACGACGGCACGACGAGGTCCGTGGGATAGACCCGCTCGGGCAGGTCCCACGTCCGCAGCCGTCCATGGCGGCCGCTGACCGCGACCTGCCCGGTCCGGCAGAGAAGGTCCAGCAGCCGGTTGACGTTCTTCGCGTCGTTCCACCCCGAGGACTCCCAGGGCTCCTGGCAGGTGTCGGGGATGACCGCGGCGGTCAACGGCCCCTCGTCGGCCAGCAGCGCGAGCACGTCGGCGCGGAAGCCGGCGTTGGCCGCCAGCCACCCGCGGGCCCGCGGGTGGACGATGTCGTCCTGGGTGGCCAGCAGCAGCCCGATGTCGGCCATCGGGCGGACGAACGAGACGTGCTCGGCCAGGGAGCGCTCCTCCTCCAGCGCGAACCGCAGGTCCGAGGCGGCGTACGTCTCCCCGAGGCGGCTCCACGAGACCAGGTCGACGTTGGGCGCGACCGCCGCGGTGGGGTCGACCTGGAGCCCGGTCAGGTGGTCGACGAGCGCGACCAGGGACTCCGGCCTCGGCTCGTCGAGCAGCTGCGCGCGGACCGCCACCTGCCGCGCCTCGGCGCGGCTCAGGCGGCGTGGCCCGGCACCCATCCCGCGTGCTGCTCGGGGGCGTCGCTCAGAGGCGGGCCAGCGCGGCCTTGAGCGGGTCCAGCCCCAGCGAGCCCAGGTTGAGCGCGTCGGTGTGGAACTGCTTGAGGTCGAACGCGTCGCCCTTGCGGGACCTGACCTCGTCGCGTGCCTGCAGCCAGATCCGCTCGCCGACCTTGTACGACGGCGCCTGGCCCGGCCAGCCGAGGTACCGGTTGACCTCGAACCGCAGCGACCCGTCGTCCATCCGGGAGTGGGCGCGCATGAACTCGTAGACCAGGTCGGCGTCCCAGGTCTCCCCGCCGCGCCAGCCGAACGGGTTGTCGGTCGGGATCGTGAGGCCGAGGTGGACGCCGATGTCGACGATCACCCGCGCGGCGCGGAACCCCTGCATGTCGAGGAAGCCGAGCCGGTCGCCCGGGTCGGCGAAGTAGCCGAGCTCGTCCATCAGCCGCTCCGAGTAGAGCGCCCAGCCCTCGCCGTGGCCGCTCACCCAGCACATCAGCCGCTGCCAGCGGTTCAGCAGGTCGGCCCGGTGCACGACCTGGGCGCACTGCAGGTGGTGGCCCGGGACGCCCTCGTGGAAGACGGTCGTGGTCTCCCGCCAGCTCGAGTAGATCTCGTGGTCGTCGGTGAAGGAGAACCACATCGTGCCGGGGCGCGAGAAGTCCTCCGAGGGCGGCGTGTACCAGGCGCCGCCGTCGTTGATCGGCGCCACCTTGCAGGCGATGGTGCGGATCGGCTCCGCGATGTCGAAGTGGACCCCGTCGAAGCTGGTCAGGATGTCGTCGGCCTTGGCCTGCATCCAGGCCTCGAACGCCTCGCGGCTGCCCAGGTCGCGGGCCGGGTCGGCGTCGAGCGCCCTCACCGCGTCGTCGATCGAGCCACCGGCGACGATCCGCCGCGCGGTCGCGGCCATGTCGTCCTCGATCCGCTTCAACTCCTCCCAGCCCCAGCGGTAGGTCTCCTCCAGGTCCACCTCGGCGCCGAGGAAGTAGCGGGAGGCGAGCGCGTAGTGGTCGCGCCCGACGCCGTCGACCTCGCGGCCCCGCGGGGCGAGCTCGGTCTCTGCGAAGCGCCCGAACTCCGCGCAGGCCGAGGAGGCCTGCGCGGCGGCGGAGGCGAGGCGGTCCCGCAGCGGCGCCGGGGCCGGGGCGACCAGGCTGGCGAAGAAGTCGCCGCCGGCGCCCTGCTGGCCGGTCCAGCCGCGGATCTGGTCGGCGACCTTCAGGTATTGGCGGCGCGCGGAGACGCGGCCGGCGTCCGCCTCGACGCCCAGGGTCGTCCGGTACCCGGCGAGCGCCGTCGGCATCGCCGCCAGCCGCTCGCCGAGCGCCTCCCACTGCTCCGTGGTCTCGGTCGGCATCAGGTCGAAGGCCTCGCGGATCTCGTGCAGCGCGCTGCTGATCACCGAGAGCTCGCTGCGGTCCACCCCCTGCTCCGCGCGCTCGACGGCGAGCCCGACCCGCTCGGCGAAGGCGTCCTGCGCGACCTGCTCGCGCTCGTCGGAGGCGGTCAGCGCGGCGACCTCGGCGAGCGCGCGCCGGTTCAGCTCGTCGCGGGCGTCGAACCCGTCGGGGGAGAGGTCCGGCAGCAGGTGGTCGCTGCCGGGGATCCCGGCGAACGTGGCGGCCACCGGATCGAGCGCGCAGACCTGCTCGACGTACTGATCGGCCCGGGCGTCGACTGGTCGCGTCATGCCGGTCAGCCTAGGCCGTGGCCCCGACACCGGAGGCGACCCGCCGGCGAGGCCCGGGCGGCCGCTCAGCGACGCCGTACGACGCGGAGCCGCTTCGTGGCGTGGGCGGCCTCGGTGGAGGCGTTGCCGCGGTAGGCCACGCGCAGCACCGGTCGGGACCTGCGCGGGGCGAGCCGGGGCAGGCGGATCGTGGCCACGCCGTCGTCGAGGCGGACGGTGCCCAGGCTCTGACCGCCGAAGCGGATCCGGACCCGCCCCGAGGCGGCCTGCAGCCCGTCGTCGCCGGTACGCCGAACGGCGACCCGCACCGTGGGGCGGGTCCAGGCCCGGGCCCGCCGCGGTGCCCGCAGCCGCACCCGCGCGGCCGCGACCTGCGCCGCGTCGAGGGTCTCGGCGCTGACGCCGGGGGCGCCGGCACCGCCGGTGCAGCTGCCGGTGACGGCGATCCGGTAGTCGCCGATGCTGCCGTAGTCGCTGTAGCCGGTGGCGGGCGTGGCGTACCCGACGCCGTCCACGCGGACGTAGTAGGAGGCGGAGGCCTCGGCGTCGGCCGCGACGCCGACCCGCGCGCCGAGCCCGGAGGCGACGGCGCTGTCGACCCGCGTCACCGCGGGGTCGTCGCTGTCCAGCACGGCTCCGGTCTCGTCGAGCAGGCTCAGCCGGAGGTCGAGGTTCGCGCCGGTCTCGGCGGGGGTCGCGGTCACCGCGACCGGCCCGGTGCACTCGCCCAGGGCGAACGTGTCGCGGTCCTGGCGCGTGGTGACGGTCCCGGTGCCGCCGCCCAGCGGCGCCGCGTCGGCGACGCCGGCCCCGGCCTCGTCGGCGCGCAGCCCGAGCTGGTCGGTGAGCAGGGCGACGTCGTCCTCGGCGTTGGTGGCGCCCGGGTAGTCGCCGTTGCTGAAGTGCGTGACCGGACGCAGGTACCCGGCGCCCATGATCGGGGCCCAGGCGCCGTGGCCGTCGTCGTAGGCGTCGTCGTCCTTGCCGTCGTGGCTCAGGCCGAGGGTGTGGCCCGCCTCGTGGGCGGCGGCGTCGGCGATGTACTTGGCGTTGTCCTGCAGCGGCCCGGTGAAGACCCAGCCGATGCGGTAGCCGTTGTTGGTGAGGTCGAAGATGTCGAGGTAGGCCAGCCCGCCGCAGACGGAGCAGAGCTGCTCCTGCGCTGCCGCGGACGGCGTGATCAGCATCCGTACGCCGTACACCTGGTCGCTGGAGCTGCTGCGGTCCAGGCCGGCGCTGCCCGGGTCCTCGGTGGTCACGTCGACGTCGAACGGCGCGAAGTCCTCGGCGACGCGGCGCCAGACGTCCTGGACCAGGGTGCGCTCGGCAGGGCTGAAGGCGGCGCCGTCGCCCGCCGGGTCCCAGGCCGGGTGCGTCGTCGCCGGCAGGCCGCTGGCGTTCCAGGCGGTGTCCGCGACCCGCTGGCCGTCGAAGTCCAGCAGGATGGTCCGCGCAGCGCCGGGGTTGCTGTGCAGGGCGAACGTCTCGCCCGGGCCGGCGACGGCCTGCGGCTGCGGCGCGGGCGCGGCGGCCTCGGCCGCGGAGAGCGCGCGCTCGGCGAAGCGGAGCCGACCCTCGTCGGTGACCTCGAGCGTCGGGTCCTCGTCGATCCGCTCGCGCAGCTCGCCGACCGAGAGGCCGGCGCGTCCGGCGGCGCGGGTCAGGGCCTCGGCGGCCGCGGAGTCACCCTGGGGGCGGGCGGCGCTGGGGCTCGCGGGCACCAGCAGGAAGGCGGCAGCCACCGCGCATCCGGCGGCCGCGCTCGTCCAGCGCTGCAATGTCACGTCCGTGCCCCTTCCCCATGGGTTCCGGGGGGAGGATCGGGTGCGGTACGCGCGGACTTGAGGGGGCGCCGGGAGGTGGGGTCGGTCGCGACGTGGCGCTGGTCAGAAAAGACCAGTCGCCCGGGACCAGGGTCCCGGGCGACTGTCGAGTCAGTGCTGCGTCACTGCGGCAGGCCGCTGGCGCGCCAGGCGCCTCGGCCGGCCGCGACGCCCGCGCCCGCCGTACGGCGGACCTGGCGGGCCGGGGAGGCCCACAGCGAGCGCGGCGGGGCCGGCTGCTCCGGTGCGCCGCCGAGGGAGGCGAAGACCGCCACCAGGGCGGCGATCTCCTCCGGGGTCGCGTCCGGGTTGACCACCCGCAGCACCGGGGGTGCCGCGGGGGTCGCCTCGGGTGCTGCCTGCTCCCCGGTCACAGCGGGATGTTCCCGTGCTTCTTGGGCGGCAGGGTCTCCCGCTTCGTGCGCAGCAGGCGCAGCGCGCGGACGACCTCGACCCGGGTCTCGTGGGGCTGGATCACCGCGTCCACGTAGCCGCGCTCCGCGGCGATGTAGGGGTTGGCCAGCGTGGTCTCGTACTCGTCGATCAGCTCGGCCCGCTTCGCCTCGACGTCGCCGCCCTCGGCCTCGACCGCGGCCAGCGTCTTGCGGTGCACGATGTTGGCCGCGCCCTGGGCGCCCATCACCGCGATCTGCGCCGTCGGCCAGGCCAGGTTGATGTCGGCGCCGAGGTGCTTGGACCCCATCACGTCGTACGCGCCGCCGTAGGCCTTGCGGGTGATGATCGTGACCAGCGGGACCGTCGCCTCGGCGTAGGCGTAGATCAGCTTGGCGCCGCGGCGGATGATGCCGGTCCACTCCTGGTCGGTGCCGGGCAGGAAGCCGGGCACGTCGACGAAGGTCAGCACCGGGACGTTGAACGCGTCGCAGAAGCGCACGAAGCGTGCGGCCTTCTCCGAGGCGTCGATGTCGAGCGTGCCGGCGAACTGCATCGGCTGGTTCGCGACGACGCCGACGGTTCGGCCCTCGACGCGGCCGAAGCCGACGATGATGTTCGGCGCGAACAGCTCCTGGACCTCGAGGAAGTCCTCGTCGTCGAGCACGGTGGTGATCACGTCGTGCATGTCGTAGGGCTGGTTCGGCGAGTCCGGGATGATCGCGTCCAGCGCCCGGTCGAGGTCGCTGACCGCCGTGTCGGCCACGTCGTCGAAGGACGGCGCCTCGTCGAGGTTGTTCTGCGGCAGGAAGCTGAGCAGCGCCTTGACGTACTCGATCGCGTCCTCCTCGTCGGAGGCCATGTAGTGCGCGTTGCCCGACTTGGTGTTGTGGGTGCGCGCGCCGCCGAGGTCCTCCATCGAGACGTCCTCGCCGGTGACGGTCTTGATCACGTCGGGGCCGGTGATGAACATCGCCGACGTCTGGTCGACCATGATCGTGAAGTCGGTGACCGCGGGGGAGTAGACGTGGCCGCCCGCGCAGTTGCCCATGATCAGGCTGATCTGCGGGATCACGCCGGAGGCGTGCACGTTGCGCCTGAAGATCTCGCCGTACAGGCCGAGCGAGACCACGCCCTCCTGGATCCGGGCGCCGGCACCCTCGTTGATGCCGATGATCGGGGAGCCGGTCTTGATCGCCAGGTCCATGACCTTGGTGATCTTCTCGCCGTAGACCTCGCCCAGCGATCCACCGAAGACGGTGAAGTCTTGGGAGAACACGCAGACCTGGCGGCCGTTGACGGTGCCGTAGCCGGTCACCACGCCGTCGCCGTAGGGGCGGTTCTTCTCCAGGCCGAACGCCGTCGAACGGTGCCGGGCCAGCTCGTCGAGCTCCACGAAGGAGCCCTCGTCGAAGAGCATCTCGATCCGCTCGCGAGCCGTCTGGCGACCCTTGGCGTGCTGCTTCTCCACGGCCTTGTCCGACCCGGCGTGGACCGCCTCGTCGATGCGGCGTTCGAGGTCGGCGAGCTTGCCGGCGGTGGTGTGGATGTCGATCTCGGGAGCGTTCCCGGTCGCTTCGGGCTGGGCGGTCACTTGGCCTCCTTCAAGGTCGTGCGACAGGGTAGTCCCCGTGACCGACGACCCGACCCGGCGCCCACCCTTCGAGGCTGCGGCCCTGGTCGCGGCGTTCGCGGAGCACCCCGACCTGGTGGTCGAGCTGCTGGAGCAGGCGCCGTCCACCAACGCGCTGGCGGCCGCCCGCGCGCGGGAGGGGGCCCCGGACGGGCTGCTGGTGGTCGCCGACCACCAGTCGGCGGGGCGCGGACGTCTGGACCGCACCTGGCAGACGCCACCCGGCGCAGCGGTCACCTTCTCGCTGGTGCTGCGCCCGTCGGTGCCCCCGGGCCAGTGGCCGTGGCTGCCCCTGCTGGTCGGTCACAACGTGGCCAAGGCCCTGCTCCGCCTCGGGTACGACGCGGCGGTCAAGTGGCCCAACGACGTGCTCGTCGGCGGCCTCAAGGTCGCCGGCATCCTGGTCGAGCGGGTCGAGACGCCGCAGGGCCCGGCGGCCGTCGTCGGCGTGGGGATCAACGTCGCCACCACCGCCGAGGAGCTGCCGGTGGAGACCGCGACGAGCCTCGCGCTCGCCGACTGCACGCGAGCCGCCGGCGCCCCGGGGCGCACCGAGGTGCTGGTCGCGGTGGCCACGGCGATCCGTGAGGCGTTCGACGCCTGGCAGGCCGGTGGGGAGGAGGCCACGGCGCGGCTGCGCACCTCCTACGCGGCGCACTGCGCGACGGTCGGCCAGGACGTCCGGGTCGAGCTGCCCGGCGGCGGGGTGCTGGTCGGCACCGCCGTGGACGTCGACCCCGACGGCCGACTGGTCGTGGAGACCTCCGCCGGTCGGGAGCGGGTCGGGGCCGGCGACGTGGTGCACGTCCGCCGCCACGGCTGACACGGTCCGAGGCCGGGCGCCCGCCCGCTCGCCCGCCGCCGGCCGATCGTGCCGCTCGGCGCGGAGTCGGCGTGATTGGCGCGCTTTCCTTCCTCGCGGTGGGATGATCTGCACCGTGGCGATCTCGAAGAAGCTGCTGAACCCCGGCGAACGGCTGTTGATCAGCACCCGCCAGCACCCCAAGGCCCTGATCGGGCCCGTGCTGGTGGCGGTGCTGCTGCTCGCCGTCGGCATCTTCGTCCAGGTCCGCGCCGACCAGGAGTGGCTGACGCTGACCGTGTGGGTGCTCTGCCTGCTCGGCATCCTGTGGTGGTCGGTGCGTCCGTTCCTGGCCTGGCTGAGCACCGTGCACGCGTTCACCGATCGCCGCCTGATCACCCGCCGCGGCATCATCACCCGCCGTGGCCACGACATCCCGCTGGCCCGGATCAGCGACGTCTCGATCGAGATCCACCTGCTCGACCGTCCGTTCAGCTGCGGCAGCCTCCTGATCGCCGACGCCTCCACCCACGGCCTGGTCCGGCTCAACGACATCCCCGACGTCGAGGCGACGCAGCGCCAGCTCAACGAGCTCCTCCACCAGCTGCACACCGGTCGCGGCGGCTCCGAGGGCGTGTGAGCAGTGAGCACGACGTCCGGGACGGCGGAGGGCGCGCGGTGACGGCGGACCTGCCGCGTCCGACGCCGCAGGAGATCGACCTCACCTTCCTCGGGTCCGTTCCGACGTACACCGCCGCGGAGGTCGCCGAGCGCGCCGGGATGTCGCTGGAGCAGGCCCGGCGAATCTGGCGCACCCTCGGCTTCCCCGACCGCGGCGAGGAGGTCGCCTACACCGACGCCGACGTGGCAGCGCTGTCGGTGCTCGGCGACGTGATCGGCGAGGGACTGCTCGACCTGGACATGGCGCTCAACGTCGCCCGCGGCGTGGGGCTGAGCATGGCGCGGCTCGCGGACTGGGAGGTGGGCGCGCTGACGCAGCGCGCCGACGACCTCTTCCGGGAGAGCCCGGAGGTCGCCGAGGGGGAGACGCCGAGCTCGCTGATGTTCGGCCAGTACGGCGCCCGCTTCGAGCTGCTGATGTCGTACGCCTGGCGCCGCCACCTGGCGGCCGCGGTGGCCCGGATGGAGGCGACCCGCGACCTGCGCCTGCAGCCCGGCACCACGCACCTCACCGTCGGCTTCGCCGACATCGTCGGCTTCACCGCCCTGTCCAACGAGGCCACGCGGCAGGAGATCGGCGACCTCGTCGAGCTCTTCGAGTCCCGCTGCGCTGACGTGATCGGCAGCAACCACGGCCGGCTGATCAAGTCGATGGGCGACGCGGTGCTGTTCGTCAACGACGAGCCGCTGCGGGCCTTCGCGACCGCCGAGGGGATCATCAACGTGATCGGGCGCGACAAGCGGATGCCGGACGTCCGGGTCGGGCTGGCCACGGGATCGGTGGTGCTGCGCCTGGGTGACGTCTTCGGACCGCCCGTGAACCTGGCCTCGCGGCTGACCGCGGTCGCCCGCCGCAACCGGATCATCGTGGACCACGCCACCGCCGGCGCGCTGCCCCGCGACCAGGTCGAGTCGCGGCCGCTGCCGCCGCGCCCGGTCCGCGGCTTCGGGGTCGTCGAGCCGGTCGCCGTACGGCGTACCTGAGGGCGCCACACGCCGGGTCGGCGGTCGCTCCGTCGCGGTGCCCGGGGTGCCCCGCGGCGCCCGGGACCCGGTCCCGGGGCTGCTGACGCATCGGACGATTTTGTCCAAACCTCCCGCGTGCGCGGGTCCGGATGCCTACCTTGTCGGTTGTGATCGAGGTCCAGGACGTCCGGCTCGACCCGGTGGCGCGCCGTGCATGGCGGGCCGGCCGGGAGGTCGAGCTGTCGCGCAAGGAGTTCGACCTGCTGCAGGCGCTGATCGAGCGCGCCGGTGACGTGGTCACCCGCGAGGAGCTGATGCGCGAGGTGTGGCAGGTGAACTTCTGGACCTCCTCGAAGACCATCGACGTGCACCTGGGGTGGGTCCGCCGCAAGCTGGGTGACAACACCCGCGACCCGCGTCTGATCACCACGGTCCGGGGGCGCGGTCTGCGCTTCGAGGTGACCGAGGGCCTCGATCATGGCGCGGAGGCCGCGGTCTAGTAGCGTCTCCGGGCGTGCCCGAGCATGCCCCCCGCGTCGCCGTGATCGGCGGCGGACAACTCGCCCGGATGATGGCTCAGCCCGCGGTCGCCCTCGGCGTGCCGCTGCGGCTCCTGGCAGAGGCCGAGGGGGTCAGCGCCGCCCAGGTGATCGGCGACCACGAGGTGGGTGACTACCGCGACCTCGACGCGCTGCTGCGGATCACCGACGGCTGCGCCGCGGTCACCTTCGACCACGAGCACGTGCCGACCGAGCACCTGCACGCGCTGGAGGACTCCGGGCTCGCGGTGCACCCCGGGCCGGAGGCGCTCGTGCACGCCCAGGACAAGATCGTGATGCGCGAGGCGATGACGCGGCTCGGCGCCCCGCAGCCGCGCTGGGCGCAGGTCGCCACCCACGCCGACGTCGAGGAGTTCGGACTGCCCTGCGTGCTCAAGGTGAGCCGCGGCGGCTACGACGGCAAGGGCGTGTGGGTGGTCCGCACGGTCGACGACATCGACGAGCCGTTGGCCGCGGCCGAGCGCACCGGCGTGCGGCTGCTGGCCGAGGAGCTCGTCGACTTCAGCCGCGAGCTCTCCGCGCTGGTGGCCCGCGCGCCCAGCGGTCAGGCGGCGGCGTACCCGGTGGCGGCGTCGCTCCAGGTCGACGGCGTGTGCAACGAGGTGATCGCCCCCGCGCCGGACCTGGCCCCCGAGCTGGCCGCGCAGGCCCAGCAGCTGGCGCTGCGGATCGCCGGCGAGCTCGGCGTCACCGGCATCCTCGCCGTCGAGCTGTTCGAGGCCCGGGACGCCGCGGGCGAGACCGTGGTGCTGGTCAACGAGCTGGCCATGCGCCCGCACAACACCGGCCACTGGACCCAGGACGGCGCGGTCACCTCGCAGTTCGAGAACCACCTGCGCGCGGTGCTCGACCTGCCCCTGGGCTCGCCCGAGCCGCGGGCGACCTGGTCGGTGATGGTGAACATCCTCGGGGGCGACAACCCCGACGTGGGGCGGCTCTACGACGGCTACCCGCACGCGCTGGCCCGCGACCCGCGGCTGCGGGTGCACCTGTACGGCAAGGACCTGCGCCCCGGGCGCAAGGTCGGCCACGTGAACGTCTACGGCGAGGACCTCGAGGACTGCCTGGAGCGGGCGCGGCACGCGGCTGCCTGGTTCCGCGGCGACCTCGGCAACCACAGCGAGTAGCCCGCTCGTTAGGGTTTCGCCCATGACTGCTGCGCGCGTGGGCATCGTGATGGGCTCGGACTCCGACTGGCCGGTGATGGAGGCCGCGGCGCAGGCGCTGGCGGAGTTCGACATCGCCTACGAGGCCGACGTGGTCTCCGCGCACCGGATGCCCGAGGAGATGCTCGACTACGGCAAGCGGGCCGCAGGCCGCGGGCTCGAGGTGATCATCGCCGGCGCCGGCGGCGCCGCCCACCTGCCCGGCATGCTCGCCTCGGTGACCCCGCTGCCCGTGATCGGCGTGCCGGTGCCGCTGAAGTACCTCGACGGCATGGACTCGCTGCTCTCCATCGTGCAGATGCCGGCCGGCGTGCCGGTGGCGACCGTGGCGGTCGGCGGCGCGCGCAACGCCGGCCTGCTCGCCGTACGGATCCTGGGGGCGGGCGACCCGGACCTGCAGGCCCGGATGACCGCCTTCCAGGCCGACCTCAAGGCCGCGGCCCACGCCAAGGGCGAGGTCGTCCGCCGAGCCGCGGGTTAGGGACCGCCGAGCCGGGGCTTGGGCACCGTCGACCCGGCGCTTGCGTCGGTCGGTGACATGGGGACGATCCCCATCGGGATGTTTGGCGTCCGACGACACGGGTATCTGAGGGTCATGGCCAAGAAGACGAAGCTGCACTACACGACTCCCGGCCTCAGCGAGTCCGACGCGGTCCGCGTCGTCGAGCTCCTGCAGGACCGGCTGAACGCCACCAACGACCTGCACCTGACGCTCAAGCACGTGCACTGGAACGTCGTCGGCCCGCACTTCATCGCGGTCCACGAGATGCTCGACCCGCAGGTCGACGCCGTGCGCGGGTTCTCCGACGACCTCGCCGAGCGGATCGCCACCCTTGGCGGCAGCCCGGTGGGCACGCCGGGCGCGCTGGTCGCGGACCGGACCTGGGACGAGTACTCGATCGGTCGCGCCACCACCCAGGAGCACCTGGGCGCGCTCGACCTCGTCTACCAGGGCGTGATCGAGTCCTACCGGGCAGGGATCAAGGAGCTCGGCGAGCTCGACCCGGTCACCGAGGACATGTTCATCTCCCAGACCGACCAGCTCGAGCTGTTCCACTGGTTCATCCGCGCGCACCTGGAGGACAAGGGCGGCTCGCTGTCCACCGCCGGTGCCACCACCGAGGCCGAGGCCGCGCGCGCCGCGAGCTGACCAGCCGCCTCATCGCACGTCGTACGCCGCCGTCCCGGGTCGCCCGGGGCGGCGGCGTCGTGCCGTGGGGTGCTGTCCCGGCCGCCGCCGGGATGGGGTCGTGTGCCTGAGGCATCGGTAGGGCGGGTTGTCGGGCACACGACCCCGGCAGGTGGGGGCGTCGTGTGCCCCACGCACCGCCATAGCGGGTTGTCGGGCACACGACCCCGACCCGCGGCAGCGTCGTGTGCCTCAGGCACCGCCATAGCGGGTTGTCGGGCACACGACCCGCCTCCGGCAGGCCGACACCCCGCGACACCCCGCGACACCCCGCGACACCCCGCGACACCCCGCTGCGCAGCGTCAGGCCCCGCGCCTCACGCCGCCCGGCGCCGCCACTCGATGGCGGGGCAGGTGTCCATCACCATCGGCACGCCGGCGGCAACGGTCCGCTCGAACGCGTCGGCGTCGACCACACCCAGCTGGAACCAGACGCCACCGGCGCCGACCGCCACCGCCTCGTCCGCGAACGATCCCGCGGCCTCCGAGCGGCGGAAGACGTCGACGACGTCGATCTCGAACGGGACGTCGGCCAGGGTGGGGTAGGCCTTCTCGCCGAGCACCACGAGGTCGCGTCGAGCCGCGGCGGGGTGGATCGGCACGATCCGCTTGCCTCGCTCCTGCAGCATCCGGGCGATCCCGTACGCCGTGCGCGAGGGGTTGTCGGACAGGCCGACGATCGCCCAGGTGTGGGCCGCCAGCAGCCGGTCGACGGTCGCGGGGTCCTGCCAGTCGCGGTCGGTCATGTCCGCACAACCCGGCGGGGCGCCCCGGGATTCCCCAAGGTCAGGGCTGGTCGAGCAGCCGCCGCACCTCGGGCAGCACGTCCTCGAACGAGCGCCCGGAGCGGAGCACCACCACCTGGGTCTCGGTGTCCTCGCCCGACCGCAGGCTCCGGGTGGCCAGCGCGACCGCGTCGTTCAGCTCGGCGGTCGGGTCCTCGCTCTGCCCGCGCAGCCAGCGCCGCAGCACGTGGTTGTGCGCGGTGGTCACCGCGTTGGCGAGCAGCTCGGCGAGCAGGTCGTCGTCGCGGTCGCCGACGCCGAGCCAGCGGCGCAGGTGGTCGCGGAAGAGCTGCTGGTAGCTGCGCTGGTTGGCGATCTCGGCGGCCCGCAGGGCGGGCACGGTGGTGGTGAGCGCGTAGCGTGCGCGGGCCACCTCGCCCTCGGCCAGGTAGGTGTCCAGCACGATCCGCGACGCCTCGACCAGGGCGATGTCGGCCGTGGCGCGGGACGCGCTGGCCAGGCGGGCGTCGACCGCGGCCAGGATCGGCGCGTGGTCGGGGAAGACGACGGCCTCCTTGCTGGCGAAGGAGCGGAAGAAGGTGGTCCGGCTGACGCCGGCCTCGGCCGCGATGGCGTCGACGGTGGTCTGCTCGAACCCCTGGTCGGCGAAGAGGCGGAACGCCGCCTCGACCAGCCGGGCACGGGTGGCGGTCGCGGGCACGGACCCTCCTCTGTCGTCGGCTGCACGTTACCGGGCGGTACTGAGTACCATATATCCCGTACTGAGTATCCCCAGTGATGAGACGGGTGACCACCGTGACCAACTCCGACTTCGCCGCCTACGGACTCTCCGAGGAGCACCGCGCCATCCGCGAGGCCGTCCGCGACCTCTGTGACGCGAAGGTGGCGCCGTACGCCGCCGAGGTCGACGAGGAGGCGCGCTTCCCGCAGGAGGCGGCCGACGCGCTGCGGGCCGCCGACTTCCACGCCCCGCACGTCCCGGAGGAGTACGGCGGCGCCGGCGCGGACGCGCTGGCCACCTGCATCGTGATCGAGGAGGTCGCCCGCGCGTGCGTCTCCTCGTCACTGATCCCGGCGGTCAACAAGCTCGGCTCGCTGCCGATCCAGCTCGGCGGCAGCGAGCAGCTGAAGAAGGAGTACCTGTCGCGGCTGGCCGCGGGGGAGGGCGGCTTCTCGTACTGCCTCTCCGAGCCGGACGCCGGCTCGGACGCCGCCAACCAGCGGACCCGTGCGGTGCGCGACGGCGACCACTACGTGCTCAACGGCGTGAAGCGATGGATCACCAACGCCGGCGTCTCCGAGTACTACACCGTGCTGGCCACCACCGACCCCGACAAGCGCTCGCGCGGGATCAGCGCCTTCGTCGTCGAGAAGTCCGATGAGGGCGTCTCCTTCGGCGCCCCCGAGAAGAAGCTCGGCATCAAGGGCTCGCCGACCCGCGAGGTCTACTTCGACAACGTGCGGATCCCCGCCGACCGCCTGATCGGCGAAGAGGGTCAGGGCTTCGAGATCGCGCTGCGCACCCTCGACCACACCCGGGTCACCATCGCGGCCCAGGCCGTCGGCGTCGCCCAGGGCGCGCTCGACTACGCCATCGGGTACGCCAAGGAGCGCCAGCAGTTCGGCAGGTCCATCGCCGACTTCCAGGGCCTGCAGTTCCTCATCGCCGACATGGGCATGAAGGTCGAGGCGGCCCGCCAGATGACGTACGCCGCGGCGGCGAAGTCCGAGCGCGGCGACGAGGACCTCACGTTCTTCGGCGCCGCGGCCAAGTGCTTCGCCTCCGACGTCGCGATGGAGGTGACCACCAACGCGGTCCAGGTGCTGGGCGGCTACGGCTACACCCGCGACTACCCGGTGGAGCGGATGATGCGCGACGCGAAGATCACCCAGATCTACGAGGGCACCAACCAGGTGCAGCGGATCGTGATGGCGCGGCAGCTGCTGGCCGGGGTGCAGTCGCAGATCTGAGGCTCGTAAAGCCCCTCTGAACTGGGGCGATGGGGTACCGCGAGGCGGTCTGCATGATGCGAGCCTAACTCCGAAAGGGACCGATCTGGCGACGCACGATGCAGCGCCGCCCGGGCACTCAACTACATGGCTTGTGTGTCAGTTGGTTGCTCCGGTGTGTCGCTGGCCGCCGAAGTTGTGGCTGCCCCGCCTCGTGGCAGGCCCTGGTTGCATCAGGGGTTCGTACGCGGCCCGGGCAGCAGTGACGTATCGTGCGAGCGCTGTGCGAACCCGAGGCAGTGGCCGCGCCTCGGATGCGACAGGGGGTAGCCATGGCAAGCGCGGTTTCCGCGAGCAACGAATCCGAGATCACCGGTTCCAAGAGGCCGAGGAGACGATCTGGGCGCGAGCGGCTTCTGGGGCTACTGGTGGGCCTCGTCGCGCTGGCCCTTGTCGTTGGCGTCGCGATTGAGATTCGAGCGCTCACCGGCGACGACGCCAAGGAGCAGGCTCGCAGCGATGCAGCCTCCGCCATCAGCGCGCTGCGCGACCAGAACCTCGTCGCCCTCGGCGAGCAGTTGTCGGTTCACCGGGCCGACCCCGAGTTCGCCTTCCAGTTCACGAGCCGCGCGACTCCCCGCGACCTCGGCGACGCGCTCGGCAGCGTCGTCGACGTCCCGTCAGGTGCGGATGCTGGATCAAGCTCGGGGGAGCCAGGCGCTTCCGGCGTCGGACTGGGCGAGGACGCCTACGCGCGGGTTCTCACCGACCTTGCCGACACCCTCGCCCTCGCGACGCGTGGCAGCGGCGACCTGGTGCTGCCGACCTCCTGGACGGATGACTTCCTCCTGGCAACCACCATGCCCGCCGCATACGGCGACGACACGGGCGACGACCCGGCGCGGGCTGACCAGGACCTGGCCAACAAGCAGAACCTGCTCCTGCTGCTGTCCCGCGGCCGCTGGTCCACGGAGTTCCTCCAGGCGACCACCCGCGCCTACTGGGCGTGGGAGCAGGAGGGCGAGGTGCCCTGGCCGGGACTGACCGCCGAGGATGCGAAGTACGCCCCCGCGCCGAGCGGGACCTACCTCACCGACGGCCTGGTCGCACTGATGGCTGCGCTGACCGCCAACCCCGAAGCAGCGGGCTGGGCCTTCACCGACTTCCAGCCCGACACGACCACGGTCAGCATCGACGACACCGACCGCATCATCGGAACATTCGCCCACTACGTGTTCTTCGAGCACGCGTACGGCGAGGTGGAGGACTCCGGCGCCGAGAACTCCGGAGCGACCGCCTCGGTCACGGCGCTGATGTCCGCGATCCAGGCGACAGGCGGCTCGTACGGTGACGACGCCGCCGGCCCGATGGCTGACGCATTCGTTCTTCAGGACTTCCAGGATGCAGCCGTCGCGGAGCGCGCCGACGCTGAGTCGGCGCACTGGTACGAGAAGCTGGGCGACGTACTCCGGGAGTGGGGCCGCACCGCCCTCGACGTCGTCGGTCTGGTCCCCGGCGTAGGCATTGTTCCCGACGCGGCCAGCGGGATCTGGTCCGCCATTGAAGGCGACTGGACAGCCGCCGGGCTCTCGGTGGCGGCGATGGTTCCCTTCGTCGGTGTCGTTGCCGCGGGCAGCAAGCTCGTCAAGGGCGGAGTCAAGGCCGCGGAGGTCGTCGAGGAAGGTGCCACTGCGGTCAAGCTCGTCGATCACGCGGGCGGCACGATCGACGGGTCCAGTGACGCCGGCAGGCTCCTATCCGTCGCGACGGGCGTTGATGACGGCGTCTACGACTTCCCGAGCGCCGACGGCTTCCTCGCGGCGCTGGAGAATCCGGTGCCTGGTGTCACCTACAAGTACGGCGACACCACCTACGAACTCGCCCCGGACGGCACGCTCACGCACGTCAGCGGCCCCGACAAGGACGTGATCGCGCGCAATGGCCGCAACGAGAAGGGCCAGATCGTCTCGGGCACCCTCTCGCGGGCGGTCTCCGCGGAGGCGGAGGAGCGAGGCCTCAAGGCCTACGAGGCGGAGACCGGCGCAATCCTGGATCGGCGTCAGGTGCTGTCGCGGATCGATGGCGTCGAGAACGGTCGTTTCTACGACGGGCTTGCCCGGAAGCCCGGCGGGGACTACGAAGGCGTCGAGGTGAAGAGCGGGGGCGCGACCCGGTCCGCGAACCAGACCGCGTTCGACCAGCTCGTCAGCCCCGAAAACCCGGCCCTCGCGACGCTGCCCGACGGAAAGGTCATCGAGATCACCTCCGTCAGGCTCGTCCAGGTCGACTAAGAAGGGCGGCATGTTCATCATCAAGGTCGGCGGTCGCAGCAGCATGGAACTGACCGACAGCTTCCGGAGCTACGAGCAGCAACTGCGTCACGGCATCGGCCTGCTCGACGGTGGAGAGCGCTCGTCGTATCTGTTGTTTCATGTGCCCGACGACGCGGGCTGGCCCGACGCACCGGGTTTCAACGTCGGCGACTACGACGGCGACTACCTCCAGTGCGCCGGAACCGCTGGCGCGATGGTCATCGAGGTCCGCCGGCTGGAGGCGGACGGCCGACACCACCAGTACGCCCTGGGGCGGCCGACTTCGGCGACCTCGGCGCCGAGTGTCGAGGTGGACTTGGGTGGGGTTTCGTTGATGGTGTCGGCCAACGAGGTCTTCGACGCGGACGAGGCCGTGAGGATCTTCCTGCACTACTTCGAGAGCCGCAGCGTTCCTGACACCTGTGCCCTCCGCGAGTTGGACTTGCACTGATCTACCGGACGACCGAGCCCGCACTGTGAGCATCACGACGACCTATGCCGAGGCTTCAGAGCGCCAGCCACGAGCGAAGTCGATGGCCCGCTTGGCCGCCGGCGGGATCGGTCGAGGTCGCGGTAGGGCCAACCTGCGAATTCGCGATTGACGGCCCCAATCGCCACGGCGCCGGTCTCGCCCGTGAAACGCTCGGTTGAGGCTCGCGGTGTGCGGCCGAGAAGCCCGGTGGCCACCGCGCCGCCCGCGCCTTCTTGCTTGGCCAGCTCCCACCCTCGATCGCCGGCACGCCAACCGCTTGCTGCTGGGCGCGCATCACGCCTGGGTCGTCGCCCGGTGGTGGACTACGCCGGACCCGGTGCTCCGGAAAGGCCGGTCGAATCCCTCGAACACCAGACGCTGGCACGGACCCTCCTGGGCCGCGCCGCCGCGCAGGCCGCGGCCTCCGAGAGCCGCGAGCGGCCTCGCAGATGCCGGACCACGCGTCTCAGGCGAGGCCGTAGGCCCCTTCGCGAGCAGCCACCGATCACCGGAGCGCGTGACGTGCACTGGCGCTCGGCCACGCTCCGGCGATCGGCGGGCCACTGTCAGACCTTCCAGCGTGGCGTGGCCGAGGTGAGAAGGTCCTCCGGGATCACCGTGCTCGGCAGCGCGAGCTGCCCGTAGAGCGGCGGGAACCGGAGTGTGGGGAGCGCCGGGGCGACCAGGCAGGTCCGGCACAGCAGGGATCCGGGGACCTCCGGCACCCGAACCACTGCCGTCGCTGGCAGCCCGCACTCCGGGCAGCGGATGCTCTCCACGCGATTGTCCGAGGTGCCACGTCGCCAGCCATCGGCGTGCCGGACCGACGCGTCCCACGGGGGAGTCTGCGGGTTGGCTGGCTTCCGGGCGGTGAAGTAGACGCCGAGGTTGCGCACAGTCACGCCGTACGACGCCAGCACCCGTCGTACATCGGCGACGTACGCGATACCCCCGTACGCGGCGACGATGTCGGTCACCAGTTGTCTGTCGGGGTTGGTCTCGTTGTAGACACCTCTTCGCCAGGCGAGGTCTTCCGGCCAGTGGCGGCGCACATGGTTGTTGAACGCCTCGTGGTCGTAGCCCGCCGGGGTGTCGGGCCAGATCACTGGCTCGCCCATGAGCACCCGCGCCAGGTAGCCGTCCGGAGCCATCGCCGCCGGCGCAGCGGTCTCCTTCGGAACGCCGTGCGCCACCAGTTCAGCGGTCAGCGCCCGACGACGCTCTGGTAGGTCGAATACGGTCTCCAGCCCCTGCTTCTCAGCCGGGCTCATTCGACGCCCGTGCCCCTTTACCTCGCCGGTGAAGGGTCCCAGGGACATCACCCGCCCGTCGGCCGGAACGTCGAGCCAGGTACTCCAGCGCAGGGGTTCGGAGAACGGCTCGATCTGGAAGTCCCGCAGCAGACTGGTGAAGGCCTTCGCGACGGAGGCGTCCGCAGCGTCCGGGTCGAGCAGCAGAGCTGTGACCCCGGTGAGCAGGAGTTCGACGCCGGTCGTGAAGTGCAGGGGCAGCGCTTCGCTGTCGACACGACTTTCGAGGTCGCGCAGTTGGGCCTCCAGTCGCCGTGCGGACTCGAAGTGTGCGTCAGCATCAGCGACGTAGGGTGCGCTCTTCTCGGGATCGTCGTGTTCGGCCGCCAGGCGCCTGAACCGGGCGCTTCGGTGGCGCTCGTCAACCACGCGCTCGCGGAGGTGGTCGATCTGGGCGCGCCGGGCGTTGATGACCATGTGGCCGTCGAGGTCGTTGCCCCTCGTCTCGTGGCCGTCCAGCCTGACCCCGGGCACTCCTCGGCGCAGACCCTCAGCGATCCCCTCTGCGATGCTGCGGTGCAGGTCAGCGATGCGGACCTGCGCCACTTTCGCGCCGCTTGCCTGGTTGCCGATGGTCGCCTTCCTCATGCGACACCATCCGCGATGCTGTCCTCGTCTGAGCGCTCGGCGTCGCCGAGTGCGCGCAGCGCGTACATGCCCCGAGTGGCTCCCGCCAGCCGGTACTCGATGCCGTCAGCGATCCACCGCAGGCCGTTGAGTGCGGGCACGTGCGACTTCGCGGCACCGCCGGTGGGACGTGATGTACGCCGCGCTCGCACCGCGGCCGTGATCAGGGCCGGGTCCAGATTCGGGCGTCCGAAGTCGTAGTCGAACTCGAGCACCCCGATCTCGTCGCGGACGCCGGACTCGTCGATCTCGTAGAGGACCGGGCATCCGGCGAGGTGCTCCGCGCCCGGGAACGGGTTCTTGAACCGCATGGTGTACTTGCCCGTCATGTAGAGGTCCGCCCACCACAGCTGGGTCTGGATCCAGGAGTGGTGACCCACCAGCTCCGCGATCGTTTCTCCATCCTTCCGGGTGCGCGGTGTCGACACCCCTCGTGCGGCCAGCCTCATCACGATCTCGGTCGAGCTCAGGTTCGGGTCGGCCATCAGCGTCCAGGCGAGATTGAGCAGCTCGGTCTGTTCGGGGTCGACGACGAGGGTCTTGCCGGTCAGTTGATAGCCGAGCGGGACCGAGTTGTTGCCCTGGATCCACTCGCCTCTCGAGTACTGGTTGACCTTGCCGGCCGAGGTCCGCTGGACGATGAGATCGCGCTCGCTCGAGGCGATCATCGAGAGCATCGTCCAGAGCAGGTGGCCGACGGATCTGTCGCCGCCGCGCATGTCCATGGTGGTGGTGCCGGCGTGCACGCGGTCGACGTGTCTGGCCACCGCGCTGCTGAGGTTCGCACCGTGCGTCAGTCCGCGCACCAGCCGACTGTGGGTGGCGGCGTACATGTCCAGCGGGCGAAGCCGTTCGAGCACCCGGCAGAGCAGGGTCGTGAATTCGTTGTTGCCTCGTTCGTCGAACTTCGCGGCGCTCGCCATCGAGTACAGGTAGTAGTCGCCGTCGATCTCCATGAGTGATGCCCTGGTCTTGCCCTCGACGAGCGTGATGACCGGGACGTCCGGTGGAAGTTGGCCCGGGTCGGTCAGCGGGAGGATTCCGTACAGCCGTGCTGTCGGTACGGATGCGAGATCGAGGTACGCGAAGGTCTGTTCGAGGAGTCCCTCGAGCAGCAGGCAGTCGTATTGATTGGACTCTCGGCAGACCACCAGCGAACGAGCTCGGGTCGCTGTGTCGGGGGCGATGTTGGGCTCCGATGTCACGGCGTGGGACGGAGCGGGAGTACTGGTCCGCTGGTGGCGGGGCATGGCGATTCCTTCTCTATAGCGATTGGCTTCGGGTCGGTTGGGCATCTCGCGGAACGTCGCGAGTTGCCGGGCCTCGGCGGTGGCGCACGGTCTCGCGGGCGGTGGGTCCCGAGGAGCGGGCACTGCACGGGTCGTCGTCGATCTGGGAGGGGCCGGGCCGACGGGCGGCGGCGCGGGCGAGGGTGAGCCAGGCCCGGACAACCTCGCTGCGAACCAGGGGCGAACTGCCTCCAGGGACGCTGCGGACCCGGATACGCGGACGTCGCGAAACCACCGGGATCACCTCTCTTCGCATCTCCCGATGACTTGTCGACCTTACACATCGGATTACAAGTCATTCGAGGATGCGAGAGGTCCGAGGAGACGAGACGAAGGTGGCCTCGGTCATCTCCGAAGGACGGCCAGCGAGGAGCGCAGAGATCGCCTCGGCGAGCTCTTCGGAGCGGTAGATCCGCTCCTTGGCGGGGGCGGTCTCGTCGGGTAGCGGCCGGGCGGCGTTGGTCGTCATGGGACGGGACGGTGCGGACGGCCTCGCCAAATTCACGTACGACCAGCGGGCAACGTGGGCGCGGCCCGCGAACCCCAGGAGTACGCCGCTGAGCGTGCCCCGATACCTCGTTGGCCTGCGAGCGACGACCTTGTCAGGTCACGTCGGTTGTGCAGGTTCCCCGGGTGAACGCGGCCAGGATCCGCTGGTGCGTCTGCCGCGGAAGCGCACGCGTCCCAGGTTCGCCCAACGGCGTCCCCGGCCGCGCGGCGGCTCCGTCGAGCAGGTCGTCGAGCCCGGCGCGCGCCAGCAGCAGGAGCCCGTGGGTCGCCCGCGTGCAGGTAACGGCGAGCCGTCCGAAGGCGGAGTTGAACTCGTCGAGCTGGTCGGCGCCCGACAGCGGGTGGAGGGCGACGGTGATGCGGTTGGTCTGGCCTTGCCAGGAGTCGACGGTCGAGGCCACGAGGACGCCCTCGGGCAGGTCGAGCTCCTTGGTGAGCCGCTCGACCATCGCGGTGGCGTCGTCGACGGCCTGGTTGCGGGTCGCGAGCACAACCACAAGGGGGTCGCCGGTCGGCTGGTCGGAGGTGACGCGGTGCTCCTCGAACGGGTCGCCGACGTCGTCGTACCGGGCCTCGACGGTGCTGAACCCGCCCTCCAGCAGTGGGCGGAGCAGGTCCTCGAGGTATGCCAGCAGCGGCGGGTCGATGTCTGGGGCCTCGGCCTCGGGGAGGCCGTCGACCTCCAGGAGGACCGGGTGCCCCGTTGCGACGGCGGACCACACCGCCCCGGCGTCTCCGTCGAATACGGGCAGGTCGATGTGCCGGTCGCCCGGGGCCGCCACGCAGTCGAGCCGGTCCCAGTCGCCGTAGAAGGCTCGCCACAGTGGCAGCTGCTCGGCGGTGGGCCGCCACACGGCCGGAAGGTCGCGGGCGAAGGTCGTCGCCAGCCCCTCGTACGCCGTGGGCCAGGCGCGGTACGGGTTGTAGCCCGGGTCGCCGCGCCACGGGTTCTCGCTGGGGTCGATCGGCGGCAGCTGCCCGACATCGCCGACGCCGACCGCGACCGGCGCATACCCCTCGACTCCGGTGAACAGGTGCAGCGGCATCTGCCACGCCTCGTCCACGAAGAGCACGTCGAAGATCCGCTCGCCGTTCGCTCCGGGACCGAGGCGGGCGTGCATCCGCGAGTACTCGCCAATGACCTTGAACTTGTGGGAGACGCCGAGCACGATCCGCGCCGACTCCGGGATCTCCTTGGACTTGGTGACCACGGTGGCCATGTCGGCGAGGTCCTCGGGGAGCTTCGGCTCCCACGCCTTCGACACGAACAGGCACACCTTGTCCGGCCCGTACGCAGCCCCGAGGCGTTGCGCCAGCGGGATCACCTGCTTGTTCGCGAACGCGGTGACCGCGATCCGCAGGCAGTTCGGGTTGGCAAGGGCCTCGCCGACCATCGATACCAGCGCGACGGACTTCCCGGCACCAGCCGCGGCGCGCAGCAGGACCTTCTCGTACTCGGCCATCCCGTTCAGCGTGGCCATCAGGGCGGCGGCGGCCTCGGCCGATGCGACCACGTTCTGGGCGGCCGCCCGCGCGTGGTGCTGGGCGTCGGTGGGCGCGTCCGCCACCGGGGCGGTGAACTCGATCGCCATACTCACTCAGCCCGTCAGTCCAGGTCGTCCAGGGTGAGGTCGGCCGGCACGGGGCCAGGGTCGGTGCCGGGGACCGGGTCCTCGCCGTCGGCGGGGTCGAAACGCTCCTCGTCGATCACTGGCGGCCACACCTCGGGGTTGAGCTCGCCCCGGGACCGGCGTTCGGCGATGGTGTCGGACCACTCGGCCTCGGCGGCCTCGTGCGGGCGGCAGCACCACTGGTGACCGGCGGGATCGGTCGCGTATGAGTCGGGAGTGCAGTCCTGGCCTGGGGCCGCCAGCCCGTCGACGCCGGGACGCTTGATCGCCATCTCGTGGCCCGACTTGTAGCCGCCGCCGAGCCACTCGGCGTCACCGAGCACGACGCGGTCGCCCAGCGCCAACGCAGGCGTGACGACCGGCTCCCAGAGCAGCCCGGGCTCGCCGTCGTCGGTCAGCCTTCCGATCGCCATCCGACCGAGCTTGAAGCTGGTCGCCTGCACGGTCAGGTCGACGTCCCCTTCGACGGCCGGCCCCGAGGGGCCGTGGAGCAGGACGACCACGCTACCGTCCTTCATCTGCCGCGACGCGACCTCCAGCCGCAGCGGGGCGAGTCCGACGACCGTGGCCACCGCGAGCTCGCGTACGCCGGCGTCCGCCGCACGGTCGTGGGCGACCTGGTCGTCGACCAGCGCCGCCAGTTGGTCGCGGCACTTCCGGTCGGCGTCGAGCATGTCGACCTGGGCGTTGCGCCAGTACCGGTAGGTGCGGGAGAACCGGACCAGGTCGGACGCCTGAAGCGCGAGCCTGCGTCCCCACACGGTCTGGGCGTCCTGCTCGAGCGCCCGGTAGGCGGGCCGCAGCCGCGAGTTCGGCAGCGTGTCCAGGAAGGCGACGGACCGGTTCAGAACGTCGATGCGATAGTCCAGGGCCTCGTCCACCAGCTGCTGGTACCGCACCGGATCGCCCCGACCGGGGCGGCCGGCGTCGTGGACCTGGTCGGAGAGCTCGGTGGAGAGCCGGGCGCCGGGGGTGTCACTGCCGTCGGCGATGGCGTCGGTGACGGCTCGGTGTTCCAGGGGAGTGGTGGCCTCGGCCCAGGCGAGGAGGTAGTCGAGGCGGCCGGCGTCGGAGCGCGGGCCACCGGGGGTGAGGTAGGTGGTGACCACCGCCCGGAGGTCGACCACCGGCTGCCGCAGCCCGAAGGCCCGTGCCCGGTCCTCCTCCAGCAGCAGGCTCACGGCGGTCCGGGCGTCGTCGTCCAGCGCGTCGGGCAGGGTGGCGGGCTCGCCGTCGAAGGTGAGGATCTCCCGGCCCTCCGCCAGGTCGCGTAGCCACCGCAGCCGGCTCAGTTCGACGCCGGCCAGTGAGTCGGCTATCGAGACCAGCAGGTCGGCGGTCGGCTTGTCCGGCACCACCAGGTGCACCGGCCCGTGCCCGGCCGCGAGAACCTCCCGCACGCCGGCGCCGAGCAGGCTCATCGCCGCGTGCCGGGTCTCGGTGGCGTTGGTCCGCTCGAAGGTGCGCCGCTGCCACGGTTCCGTGCCGGACCCGTCGATCCGCTGGACCGCGATCCCATGCACGCCGAGCGCGGCCGCGTCGGACTTGACCGCGACCACGTTGATGCAGCCCGGCTGCCCGACGGCGTCGATGCGCAGGCGTCCGGTCCGGACCGGCAACCCGCTGACCGTGGCCTCGACGGCAGCGACCAGGGACGCCGGGGCCGACGGGGGAGGAGCGACCCCCGTGCCGTCGACCAGACCCAGCACGGCGGCCCGCTGGGCGGGCCGGACCCCGATCTCAGTCAGCACCGCCGTCGGGTCGCCGGAGCCGCGCAGTTCCCCGCGGCAGTACCGGAACAGTGAGCAGGTCGGACAGGTCGTCGGGTCGTAGGTCGCCGCGACGTGGTCCACATGGGCACGCAGTTCGTCGGGGGTCGACGGCACCGCCTGCAGTGCGCCGAGCGCCGCGATCCGCTCCTCGACCCGGACTCTGACTTCTCGGCGGTGGTCGGCGAGGTCCTCCACCACGGCCTCCGGACGCAGGTAGGCGTTGCGAGGCACCGCGAGCACCCCGAACCGGTGTACCGCCATGGCCCGGGGCAGCTTGGACCAGGCGGCGGCGGACTCGGCTCCGAGCGCGACCTGGAGGAATCCCTTGAGCATCCGTCCGTCGTCGATCCGCGCCCGCACCCGCTCAAAGTCCTTCGCATCGCCCATCACCAGCCACGAGCCCGGCGCGGGGCTGCCGGACTGGGGGACGACGATCGCGAAGTCGGGGCGTACGTCGGTCGCGCCCGCCTCCTTCTCCAGGTGCAGGAACGGCACCCGGAGGCTGAACAGCATCGTGGCCTCGCCGGCGTGCCGCGCCTTCAGGTCGGCGGCCGCCAGCTCGGACGCGGTGACCGCGACCGCGTCCTTGCCCGAACGGATCCGGACCGCCTTCGGCCGCTCCAACCCGAGGAGCCCCACCGCGCGGGTCAGCAGCTCGGAGACGAAGGACTCGTCGTGCACCATCCGCTCGAACGCCATCGCCCGCACCCACCGCGCGGTCGGGATGCCCGCGCCGATGTCGGGCGCACCGAGATCGGCGGCCAGCGCCCGGCGGCTGCGGCCCAGCAGCATCGGATCGGTCATCCGGAACCGCTCGCACCCCGCGTGCGCCGAGGACGCGACGGCACCGCTGCCACCGCCGGCGATCAGACCGCTCACCAAGTACCCCTCCCCGCGGCCGTGCCAAGGCACGGACCCATCGAGGGTAGGTCGCTCGATTGCATGCCGTGCGATTTGTTCCGAAACCGCCGACGGAGGGGGAGTGCGCCCCATGCGACGGACCGGTGAGGTATCAAGAGGGCGTGACGACGATCTACGAGGTGCTGGACCACCTGCGCGCATCCGCTCTGTCCGAGGCGGACAAGGGCACGAAGTTCGAGCGGCTGGTGCAGGCGTACCTGCGGATCGACCCGGTCTTCGCCGACCAGTTCTCCGACGTCTGGCTGTGGGGCGAGTGGCCCGGCAACCAGGGCAAGCACGACACCGGCATCGACCTGGTCGCCAAGGACGCGATCACCGGTGACCTGACCGCGATCCAGTGCAAGTTCTTCGCGCCGCACGTCTACGTCACCAAGCCGATGATCGACTCCTTCCTGGCTGCCTCGGGCACCAATGCGTTCACCGACCGGATCGTCGTCTCCACCACCGAGAAGTGGAACGCCAACGCCGAGCAGACGCTGAAGGACCAGGCCAAGCCGGTACGCCGCATCGGGCTGTCCGACCTCGAGCATTCCCGGGTCGACTGGAAGCTGCTCGACCCCACCCAGATCACCGTCGAGCTCGAGCTCCACGAGAAGAAGCAGCCCCGCCCGCACCAGGCCACCGCCATCGAGAAGGTCACCGCCGGGTTCGGGGAGACCGACCGCGGCCGACTGATCATGGCCTGCGGCACCGGCAAGACCTTCACCTCGCTGCGCCTGGCCGAGCAGAACGTCGGCGCAGGCGGCAGCGTCCTGTTCCTGGTCCCCTCGATCTCCCTGCTCTCCCAGACCGTCCGGGAGTGGGTCTCCGAGTCCGAGCTCCCGATCCGCCCGCTCGCGGTCTGCTCCGACGCCAAGTCCACCAAGCGCTCGGCTAACGACGAGGACATCTCGACCGTCGACCTCGCCCTGCCGGCCACCACCAACGTCGACATCCTCCGCGCCCGCCTCGACGCCGCCGCCAAGGACACCGACGCGATGACGGTGGTCTTCTCCACCTACCAGTCCATCGACGTCGTCGCCCGTGCCCAGCAGGGCCGGGAGCCGTTCGACCTGATCGTCTGCGACGAGGCCCACCGCACCACCGGCGTCACCCTCGCGGGCGCTGAGGAGTCCGCGTTCGTACGGGTCCACAACAACGCCTACCTCCCGGGCGCCCGCCGTCTCTACATGACGGCTACCCCGCGGATCTACAACGATGCTTCCCGCGCGAAGGCGGGCGAGGCCAACGCTGTAGTCGTGTCCATGGATGACAAGGCCGACGATTTTGGTCCCGAGTTCCACCGTCTCGGATTTGGCGAGGCCGTCGAGCGGAATCTGCTCACGGACTACAAGGTGCTCGTCCTCGCCGTCGACGAGGAGTCGGTCGCGAGGACGTTCCAGCAGCAGCTCTCCGACGCCGACAACGAGCTCCAGCTCGACGACGCCGCCAAGCTGGTCGGCTGCTGGAACGGCCTGGCCAAGATCGGCAAGGCCGAGCACTCCTTCGCCCCCGACACCGATCCGATGCGCCGCGCGGTCGCCTTCGCCGGGAACATCAAGGACTCCAAGCGGGTCGAGCAGATGTTCACCGACATCACCGAGCACTACGCGCGTTCGACCGGCCTGGAGGAGGACGGCGAGCTTCCGCTGAAGTGCACGGTTCGCCACGTCGACGGCACCTTCAACGCCCTCGAGCGCAACGAGCGCCTCGACTGGCTTAAGGAGGAACCCGCACCGAACAGCGCCCGGATCCTGACGAACGCCCGCTGCCTCTCCGAGGGCGTCGACGTCCCCGCCCTGGACGCGGTGATGTTCCTGTCCCCGCGCAAGTCGATCGTCGACATCGTCCAGTCCGTCGGCCGCGTGATGCGGCTCGCGCCCGGCAAGCAGTACGGCTACATCATCCTTCCGGTTGGGATCCCCGCTGGAATGACCCCGGAGCAGGCGCTCGCCGACAACAAGCGGTACGCCGCCGTGTGGGAGGTTCTCCAGGCCTTGCGTGCCCATGACGAGCGGTTCGACGCGATGGTCAACCGCATCGAGCTCACCGCCAAGCGCGACGACAAGATCAACGTCATCGGCGTCACCGACCACGACCGCACGGACGAGCAGCTCGAGCTGCCGCTGGCCTTCCGCGACCTCGACCTGCTCCGCGACGCCATGTACGCCAAGATCGTCGCCAAGGTCGGATCACGCCGGTACTGGACCGACTGGGCCAAGTCCGTCGCCGACATCGCCACCCGCCAGACCACCCGGATCCACGCCCTCCTGAACGACCCCAACACGGGAGTCCGGGACGAGTTCGACCACTTCCTAACCGGCCTGCGTAACAACCTCAATGACGGCATCACCGAGGCCGACGCGATCGACATGCTGGCCCAGCACCTGATCACCCGGCCCGTCTTCGACGCACTCTTCGCCGGTTCTCAGTTCCTCGAGCACAACCCCGTCGCCACCACCATGGAGCGGATGCTCGCGGCACTGGACGCCCACAACGTCGACGACGAGAACCGCACCCTGGAGAAGTTCTACGACTCCGTTCGGATGCGGGTCGCGGGCATCGACTCTGCCGAGGGCCGGCAGCGGATCATCGTCGAGCTCTACGACACCTTCTTTTCGACCGCCTTCAAGAAGACCGTCGACAAGCTCGGCATCGTCTACACCCCCGTCGAGATCGTCGACTTCATCCTCCGCTCCGCCGACACCGTTCTACGCCAGGAGTTCGGACAGGGCCTCACCGACGAGGGCGTCCACATCCTCGACCCGTTCACAGGCACGGGCACCTTCCTGGTCCGGCTGCTCCAGCTCGGACTGATCGAGCCGCACGACCTCGCCCGGAAGTACGCCGAGGAACTCCACGCCAACGAAATCCTGCTGCTCGCCTACTACATCGCCGCGGTCAACATCGAGACCACCTACTACGACGTGATGACGTCGGTCGCGGCGCCAGGTGGCGGCAAGCGTGCCGCCGATCCCGGCCACGAATACGTCGAGTTTCCAGGGCTCGTCCTCACGGACACTTTCCAGTCGTGGGAGGACGACGACACCCCCGACCTGGAGGTCTTCCCCGAGAACAACGAGCGCCTCGAGAAGCTCAAGCAGACGCCCGTCACCGTCATCGTCGGCAACCCGCCCTACTCGTCTGGCCAGGACTCGGCCAACGACGACAACGCCAACGAGAAGTACCCCGGCCTCGACGACCAGATCCGTAGGACCTACGCCGACCGGTCGACCGCGACCAACAAGAACTCGCTCTACGACTCCTACATCCGTGCCATCAAGTGGGCCACCCTCCGCATCCAAGATCGTGGCGTGATCGCCTACGTCACCAACGGCGGCTGGCTGGACTCCAACACGGCCGACGGCATGCGCAAGACCCTCGCGGACGAGTTCTCCTCCATCTACGTCCTCAACCTGCGCGGCAACGCCCGAACTGCTGGCGAGCAGCGGAAGAAGGAGGGCGGGACGGTGTTCGAGTCAGGCAGCCGCGCCACCGTCGCAGTGACCGTGCTGGTGCGTAACCCCGAAAGGCCCGGCCCGGCCACCATTCACTACACCGACATCGGCGACTACCTCACCGCTGAGCAGAAGCTCGCCAAGACCGCGGAGGCCGGTGACGTCACGAGACTCGAACCCGTCACCCACATCACTCCAAACGAGCACGGCGATTGGCTCAACCAGCGTCGTGATGACTTCGATAAGTTCCTACAGATTGGACTTAAGAGCGAGGGGCCGGATCGGATCTTCGGTGCCTATGGCGATGGCGTCAAGACCAATCGCGATGCATGGGCATATAACTCGTCGCTTGGCGCGCTCACGGCCAACATGCAGAGCATGATCGCGACTTACGAAACTTGTCGCGTATCGCGGACCGCTATCTCCGATCCAGCCAGGATCAGTTGGAGTCGTGCGCTCCTTCGAGACCACGAGCGCGGAAAGCAGCATGAATTCGATCCGCAGGCCATAACTGTCGCTGCTTACAGACCCTTCATGAAGCAGAGGATCTACTTCAGCCGGTCGATGAACGACAGCGTCTCGAGGCAACCTGCGTTCTTCCCGAAGCCTAACCTCGCGAACGACGGCTTTTATGTGTCAGCTCCAGGCGCGGCTGGCTCCTTCACATCGATCATGATCAACTGTGTTCCGGATCTGGTCTTGCCCGGTGCTGGCAACCCTGGGCAGTTCTTCCCGCGCTGGCGGTACGAACCAGTTTCCGATGACGGCATGCTGTCCTTCGGAGCGGATGCCAACGACATCGACGGCTACAGACGCATCGACAACATCACCGACGAGGCGCTGAAGCGCTTCGTGACCGCCTACGGCGAGTTCGCCAAGGACGACATCTTCTTCTACGTCTACGGGCTGCTGCACAGCGGGGAGTACCGCGAGACCTATGCGGCGGACTTGAAGAAGATGCTGCCCCGGATCCCGCTGGTCGAGGACCCGTGGCCGTTCGTCGAGGCGGGCCGTCAGCTCTCCGAGCTGCACCTCGGCTACGAGTCGGTGACGCCGTACCCGCTGGACGGTCTCGACGCGAGGCCCCCGGTGGGGGCGGACGAGTATGACTTCTACCGCGTGCAGAAGTTGGCGTTCGCCAAGGTCCGCGACCCCGAGACCAAGAAGCTCGTTGCCGACCGCACAGGCATCATCTACAACTCCAAGATCACGGTCAGCGGCATCCCAGAGGCGGCGTACCGCTACCAGCTCGGCTCCCGCTCGGCGGTCGAGTGGATCCTCGACCGCTACCAGGTGAAGACCGACAAGGCGTCTGGCATCGTCAACGACCCCAACGACTGGAGCCGCGAGGTCGAGGACCCCCGATACATCCTCGACCTGCTCGCGCGCATCGTGACGGTCAGCCTGGAGACGATGGTGATCGTCGACGCCCTCCCCGCCCTCGCGATCCGGGAGCAGCAGTGAGCCGGGCTGCAGCCGGGCTGCCCGGCGAGCGGACTCTCGCGGCACGCTACGTGGTGGGCAAGGGCCGTGGTCGGCGGCGGCTGCTGCCGCCCGGATCTGAGGACTGGGCCGACGCGCTCACCGTCGAGGACTGGGTCGCGCGGCACTTCGTGTCGAGCGGGAAGGTAGTGCTGCGCGGGGAGTACCCTCCGTTCGGCCATTTACTGGGCGGGTTGATGCACCCGGTGTTGCCGCTGGGGCGGATTCGATACAGCGACGACCCCGACCCGTGGCCGAGCGCCGAGGTCGCGGCTGCCCACATCCGAAGCCTCCCCGACGACTCCGAGGAGCTTCTTAGCCGCTTCATCGCGAACCGTTCGCCGACGGTGGCAGCACGCGAGATGCTGGCGAGAACAGCCCACCCGCTCGAGGACCTGGCCATCGAGCTGACGGCTGCTCTGCTCCTGGGAGCGATGTCCGCGGCGCAGACGAAAGCGGTTCTCTCCTACCTGATCGAGGACTACTGGGGTCGTCGAGCCGGCTGGCCCGACCTGATCGTGCTCGCTTTCTCGCCGCAGGGGACGGTGGAAGGCCTGGAGTTGGTCGAGGTTAAGTCGCATTCCGATCGTCTTGGCCGGGATCAGCGCGCCTGGTTTCTGGCCAACGATGCGACCCTGCACCTTCCGGCGGGCATCGTGCGAGTCACTGAGGAGGGCGAGAGCGACCAGGCGGGTGAGCTCGAGTGGCCCTACGCGCCGCCGCAGCACATCTGGGTGCCCGAGCATCTCGCGGAGCATCCTCTCCTGCGACCGGCCATCGCGGCAGATCAGAAGTTCGCATTCAATCTGACCGCGGAGATTGCAGAACGCCGGACGGCGTCCTCGATGAGGCAGCATGCCGCGGCAGGGACCGGGGGCACATAGCGGTCCCACCGTGACGTCCAGCCGGTCGACGGCCTGCTGCGGCTGACAATGGCCCACGGTGTACTACGGCTCGTGCTTGACTGGCTCGGCTCGGGCGGGCCTCGGCGGAGCAGCCGAGCGAAAGGAGCGCAAGCGTGAAGGCACTGACCCACAGTCCGGCGGAGATCTTCGGCAATGCGATCCGGTACGTGGTCCCGTTGTTCCAGCGTCCCTATGTCTGGAACGAGAAGGATCAGTGGCAGCCGCTCTGGGAGGACGTCCGTGCGGTGGCGGAGCGCCTCCTCGACGCGCCGGCCGCCGCCTACGGCGCTCCGCAGGTACCGCCCCATTTCCTCGGCGCGATCGTCATCGAGCAGCAGATCTCCCCGGTGGCCCACATCGGGGTGCGGCACGTGATCGACGGGCAGCAGCGGCTCACGACCCTGCAGCTGCTGCTGGACGCGGCGCAGTGGGTGGTGGCAAGGCACGGCGCCGAGATGGACGCCCAAGCTCTCCTGGTCCTCGTGGAGAACAACCGGGCGATGTCCGCGAACCCCGACGACGTGTTCAAGGTGTGGCCGACTGACCGGGACCAGGACGCGTTCCGGGCCGCGATGGACGACGACACCGTCGTGCCGGCCTCGCTGAGCGGCTCGCGCATCGCGCAGGCCCACAAGTTCTTCGTTGAGGTAGTCCAGGAGTGGGCAGACCTCAGCGGTGACCCGGGCAAGGTGGTCGCCCGCCTGTCGGCGCTGACCCGGGTGCTGCGGGACCATCTCCGGCTGGTGGTGATCGACCTTGAGCCCGGCGACAACGCCCAGGTGATCTTCGAGACCCTCAACCACCGCGGTAGCCCGCTGCTCGCCTCCGACCTGGTCAAGAATCTCGTGTTCCAGATCGCCACCCACCAGCAGCTCGACGTCGAGGCCCTCTATCGGAAGCACTGGCGCGACCTGGATGACGACCACTGGCGGCAGTCGGTCGCGCAGGGACGGCTCTACCGTCCGCGGATCGACGTCTTCCTCAACCGCTGGTTGACGATGAAGCTGTTGAGGGAGGTGCAGTCGGACCGGGTCTTCTCCGACTTCCGCGACTTCCTCATGACCGGTGGCCAAGACGACGTCGCCGGGTTGCTCGCGGAGATCTCACGGGACGCCCGGATCCATCGTGAGATGGAGTCGCTGCCACTCGACACCGTGCCGGGTCGCTTCCACTACCGCGTCCTGAAGGCGATGGACACCCAGGTGGTCGCGCCGTTCCTGCTGTGGCTGCTTCGCCAGCCGGAGGGGCATCTGCCCGAGGAGCAACGCGACAAGGCTCTGGGCAGCCTCGAGAGCTGGCTCGTGCGCCGTGCGCTGTGCCGGGTGACCACGAAGGATCACAACCGCGTCGTCCTGGAGCTGCTCAAGGAGGTGGAGGAGCACGGCGCCGAGGTCGCTGGCGACACTGTCGAGCGGTTCCTGGCAGGGCAGTCGGCCGACTCGCGCTACTGGCCGAACGACGCGACGCTCGCCGTACGGTTGAGCGAGGAACCCGTCTACAGCTCGTTGATCCGGGCCCGGATGCGGATGCTTCTCGAGGCGATGGAGGACCGTCTTCGTGGCCCGCTGGGGGAGGGGCAGCCGTGTCCGCAGGGGCTGACCGTCGAGCACGTGATGCCGCAGGCATGGCGCGAGCACTGGGGAGCCGACATCGCCGGCGACGAGCTCGCAGGTTTGCGCCGGGACCGGCTCGTGCACACGCTGGGCAACCTCACGCTGGTCAACGCCAAGCTCAACCCGACGCTGTCGAATCGTCCGTGGACCGACGCGGAGTCCGCCTCCCGCGGCCTCCCTGGCGGCGGCAAGCGGGACTACCTGCTCCAGCACAGCCAGCTCTCGCTGAACAGCCGGATCGTCACCGCGCACCCGGTTTCCTGGACCGAGGACGACATCCGTGCCCGCACTGCGGAGGCGGTCGAGGCGTTGGTCGAGATCTGGCCGTGTCCGTCGGATGCGGTGCAGGCGGCCACTGCCCGCTCCGCCGACGAATCGGTCGGAGGAGCCACGGGCATGGTCGGAAAGTACGAGCCGCTCCGCGCCTGGCTGGCCGTGCAGGAGGGTGATGAACTGCGGCTCACCTTCGCCGAGATCGAAGAGGTGTTGCCAGAGCCGCTCCCTGACTCGGCGCGCAAGCACTACACGATCTGGTACGCCGGTGGCGGCTCGCCGCTCTCACGCTCCATCAAGGACGCCGGCTGGCGGGCCCGCAACGTCAGCCTCGGCGAGGAGCGCCTGACGCTCCAGCGCCTCGAGGCCGAGGCGCCCTCGGAGAGCGAGGAACTCCTCGGCTGGGGAGACAGCGAGGAGGACGTGGCGGCGGCACGCTACCTGTGGCAGAGCCTGAGTCCCGCCGGTCGACGCTTCTTCCAGGCCTTGATGGACGCCTCCCCTCGGCCGCTTCCGGCGGATGAGTTGGCCGAGGTGTGCGACATCCCCAACGGTGCGTTAGGGGTGGCAGGCGTGCTGGCTTGGCCCGGGCGGTACGTCGCGCAGATGGGCCGGCATCTGCCATCGGAATGGGCGCCCGGTGACCCCGCGACCTACCGGATGAAGCCGGAGGTTTCGCGCCTGTTCGCCGCCGTCGCCTCGGAGGCCGGGCGCGAGACCTGAGCTGTTCGGAACGTCGGCCTGCTCGCCGCTTCGGAGCCCATCTGCGCCGGTAGCCGCGTGCAAGCGCTCCTCACCGGTGCGAACTACCGGGCGCCTATCAGCCCCGACAACCGGGTCGCCAAGTGCGTTGGTCAGGCCCGCTCGCCCAAGCCCGCCGATTCTTCCTGCGCCACGACGAGAGCTGAGTTCGGCCTTCTGCGACTCCGGCGCGGTCCAGAAGGCGCGTTCCAGGCGCCGATCTTGGTTTCAGCGCGCCGGTGATCACCCAGTCGCCCTATGCATCGGGTCCGTCGGCATCAGCGGATGGCGGTGACGGATGCTCCTCGTGACCCGGATGCTGCGCATCGTGGCTGGCGGGTAGGCGGCGGATGCTGATGATGTGGGTGGACCATCTGAGCATGGGGTTGTCTCCGTGTTCGTCCTCGCAGAAGGCGAGGAGCGGGAACCCGATCCGGCATTGCCAAAGCTCGACGAGGGTGAGCCAGGCGCGGTCGCCAGCAAGGTCTGTGACCCTGACGAGGACACCGTCGGGGGCGACGTGGGGTCCGAGACCGGCGCCGGGTGTCCGCATGAGCCGGCCCCGCTCGAGATCGAGGATGTAGAGCGAGGCCTCGGTGACGATCTGCCAGACCCCGCCCTCCTCGCCGGAGAGTGCGCTGGGCTCGGGCGGCACTTCTTCGCTCGTGGCGTCCTGGGTGGTCACGGTGGGCTCGCTTGGTCATGGTCGCCATCCGGATTCTGCCGGTGGTGGTCCTCGATGTGCTGCTGGTGGTCGGTGTGGCGGGGGTTGCCGGTGCTGGCCATCGCGGCGGCGCGGTCCAGGAGCGTCCTGGCGAGTGACCGGTGTTCGAGGGCGTCGACCGGCCTCATCTGCAGAACCTCGTCGGTGGTGGTCCACCACCGAGCGACGGCCGACGCGCGGTGGCTGCCGAGGAGGAGAAGGTTGACGTGCACGGCGACCGGATTCAGGCCATGCGCGGTGAACTGGAACACCGGGTAGTGCCGGCGCCCCTCGATCGGAACCGCCAGCACGACGCGGGCATCGACCAGGCTCCGCAACGCGATCCCGTTGGCGGCGCCTGGGGTCACGAGCTCCCGTACCCGGGTCTCGGTCAGGTAGGGCAGTGCGAGCAGGCGGTCCCGGGCGCCTTGGCGGAGCTGGTCATCGCGGCCCCACACCGCATCGGGTAGCGGCTGGGCCGGTGCGGGGTGGTTGGTGTCGAAGCCGCGGTTGAAGACGGTGACCATCTCGTCGGCGACCGCGTGCTCCTGGGCGGTGGGCTCCCGCACCTCCCCGTTGCCCGTGCGCTGACGAAGGCCTTCCCAGAGCAGGTGGAGGCCGGTCGTGCCGTTGGGGGAGGGAACGACCAGGCGGCGCTCGTGCCCGGCGCCGAGTCGGATGACCGCCAGCAGCCCGAGGGAGCCGCGATTGGAGACCTCGGTGGCGAGCACGTGGCCGAGCACGACGCTGCGGGAGGGGTCTCCTCCGGTCCACTCCTGGAGGGTCAGCACGATCATGCCCGGGAACGTGCCGGTGTCGCCGAGTCGTGCACACTCGACCGCGGCACCACCCGGACATCCCAGGTGGCTGTGCTGACGCGCCAGGCCGAGGAGGCCGCGCAGGCGTAGCTGGCGGCGAAGGTTCGGCAGGTTCGGTCAGTGGCCCGGCCGGGGTGGTGGCGGCGTGCCGGTGTGGCGATCACACCCGCATCCTGGCCGCGTCGGCATCTGCGCTGACAAGCGCGGCAGACCCCTTCGGCACGGCGACGCCGATCGCGACCCCTAACCACGAAATCGCCCGGCCGGTCCCCTCGAGCGGCTTGACAGCACGCGCAGCGGACATTGGGCAGGGGTCGTATCCGAGCAGTCGCGTCCGTTGGCGCGGGGAGTTGCGACGACGCGGACGAGGTGTTGCCCGTTCTGAAACGGCTTTGTAGTCCTGGGGTTGGTGCAGCGCCGAAATATGCCGGGGGAGCCGAAGCTTGGGGCAGGCATCCGGGCCGGTTCCGGAGCCCGGCAGAAGGTTGGAGTCTGGTCCATGCCTTTGGCCGACTGGGCGGCCGCGGGCGCGGCGCAGGCGTGCTCGGAGGCCGGGGAGTCGGCGGTCGAGTTTCCGATCGCCCCCGACGACCGAGATGCCCCCGAGAACCGCCCAGGGCGTGGTGTCGAACGCCGCATTAAGACCGTTGTTGGCGAGCCCGTCGGACGTTTCCGGCACACGCTGGTCGAGGCGCGGAAGGCACCCGGACTCTGCTTGCCAAACCCGCGTGCCACGCCAACGCACCAGAAGGAGCAACGCTGTGCCTGAGAACCAGCCTGAGAACCAGCCCGACCAGACCCAGAGCGACGAGCCGTCACGGAACGCGGCGCCGACCGCCGACCAGGTCGCGCAGCCGGCCGCCGGTCCGGCGCCCGACGAGCGGGCTGCCGGACCGGCGAAACCCGAGCAGTCTGCGACCACGACGGAATCCAGCACGACGACCAGGTACGAGAACGTCGGCGGCGTGCACCGAATCACCCGCCGCACCGTGCGCCGCACGGAGACGGTCGAGGACCGGCACGAGACGGTCGAGGAACGCTTCCCCGCCGCCGGTGCGTACGCGCCCGCCCCGGTCCCGTACGCGCCGCCCGTTGCGTCGGATCACCCGACCCCGGTCGGCTAACCCCGGGGGGCACCGTGATGACCGGACGTGAACCCGGATCCGCGACAGATGCCGGCCAGCGTGGGCTCGAGCCGGACTGGGCTGGCTGGTATCCCGGTCGGTGGCGCACCGAGCTCGCAGAGTTGGACGCCACCGGCTGGAACTACCGGCTCGGTGTGGACGCCGGCCTGGTCAGGGTCGACATCGACTGGCCCATCCCGCCGGGACTGCCCGGGTCTGCGCCGGCCGAGCGCTCCGGCAGACCAGCCGATCCTGCCCAAGTCGACGAAGCCTCACCCGCCGGAGACGCCGGCTCCCAGGTATGCCGGATCCAGGTCGTCTTCCCCCATGAGTACCCCTTTTTTCCGCCCGAGGTTCGTGACCACGACGATCGCCTTGGGCTGCGCCGCCACCGGGGCCCGCTGGGAGTTCTGTGTCTGCTCGAGCCCGAGGACTGGAACTCGGACCTCACGGTGGCGGCCCTCCTCACCCGTCAGCTCCCGCAGATCCTGGCCGGCGGGCTCAGCCCGGACGCCCCTCCTGCCGGGGTCGAGGTCCAAGCTCCCGAACCGGTTGGTCTCCGACTGGGCCACGCGACCGCCGATATCGCGCTCATCATGGCCGACGCGAGGCCACCCACCGACGTCACAGAGGGTGCTCTTCTGGCACGTTTCTACGTCCAGATGAGCAGGCACATTGGCCCCGGGATCGTGGAGGCCATCTACGCACCCGGCTACGAACACCCCGGCCCGCGACCCGCGCACGAGCACGGCTACCCGCTCCTTGTTCCTGGCCGGTGGGCCCGCGACGCGGCCTTCGATCCAAATGCCTCGCCGGAGCAGACCTGGACCAGGCTCGAGTCGCGACTGCACCCGGTCGAACTCATCCATGAGGGACCCGCGGACGCCACCCACGATGACGGCACGGCCGGCGCGGATGGGGCCGGCGCGGATGGGGCCGGCGCGGATGGGGCCGGCGTGGATGGAGCAGGTGCCGACGCGGCCGATGCGGAGGGGGTCAGGAACGCGAGCGAGGACCTGGAGGTCTTGTGCCTCCTCGTGCCGAGCGAGCAGGGGTATCGGGAGCCTGGTGAGGGCTGGGTCGCGCTCCTGCGCGCCAACCTGGAACCGAGTCCGAAATACCACTACCTGCAAGTTCAGGCGATGGGCGCCGACCTCGACGGGGGGCGCACCCGATTCGTTCGCGATCTGCGGGGAGCGCACGTGGTCGTGGTCGGCATCGGCGCCCTGGGCGGCCACGTCGCCACCGACCTCGCCCGCGCCGGCATCGGCCGCCTCGACCTCGTCGACGGCGACGTCGTGGACATCCAGACCGCCTGTCGGCAGTTCGCGCCCACGGCCGCCGCCGGACGAACGAAGGTCGAGACCCTCGGCGGACACCTGCGCTCACAGCGGCCCGGCGTCGAGGTGCGGGCCTTCCACCGTCACCTCGGGCGAGTCAGCCGCCGCGACGCCCTGGACGCCACCGAGCGGGACCGTCTCGAGGAGGCGCTCCGTACCGCCGACCTGGTCATCGACGCCACCGCCGCCCCCGCCGTAACCCGCTACCTGGCTGCCCTCCGGCAAGCCGAAGGCAAGGCTCTCTTGCATGTCAGCGGGACCGCCGGCGGATGGGGCGGGTGCGTCTACCTCTATCGGCCCGGCGGCGGATGCTGGGCCTGCTTGCAGCATCATCGTGCCGACAACGCCGTGCCAATTCCGACGGCAGATCCGGACGGGATGGTCAACACCGGCTGCGCCGACTCGACGTTCACCGGCACGAACGCGGACCTCGCCACGATCGCCCACCACGGCTCCCGAGTCGCGCTCGACCTGCTCGACGGAGGTGACGGCCTCGCCGGCGGGAGTCCGAGCGTCCTGGATGTCGCCCATCTACGCGACCGCCACGGGCGCCCTCAACCGGTTCGCTGGGACACCCGTCCGCTTCCCGTCCACCCGGCCTGCCCGCTCCACGTCACAGTTGCCTTGGAGCCAACGAATCCGCCGAACGAAGCCACCACTTCTGTTCCGGGTGGTGCCGATTCTCATCGAGCGCGCGACGGATCGTGACCCGACTTCCGCCGCCCAGGTGATCCCGATGAGGAGCGAGTCCGAAGGGCCTTGCCCGGATGACGGTGGGGGTCTACCCCGAGTCCGGGTTGGCGGTGATGGCTCCGCGCAGGTCCGCGGTCGTCCTGCCGCGAGAGTCACAATTCGCGGAATGTGATCCCTCGGCGAGGTCGCACAACATGCCGAGCTTCTGCGCGGTCGCCTTGCCCCACACGTTGTTGCGCAGCACCCAGGTGTTGCCACTCTGGTAGACCGGCTCGTCGAGGAACCACAGCTTCTCCTCGTGCGACCCGAGCTCGTACGCGGCAGCCATCGCCGGCCACAGGTCGCGCGGGTCGACGGTGCCGCGGATGCACCGGAACGGGCCGGGGTTGAGCACCTCCTGGATCGTCTCGCAGCTCACCCCGGCCTCGACCAGAAGCTGGACCACCGCGAGCACGGCGTGCTTCTGCGTCAGTGGGCCGATCGGCTCGGTACCGGCGTGCACCTCGAAGCGCTTGCCCTTCGTCGTGGGCCCGCTGTCGACCGAACCGGCGTCAGCGGGGCGGGCGGAACTGGCTGCTGAGGATGCCGAGGCATCGGCCGACAGAGCGTAGGGCTTCAGGGCCGCGCGCAGCGCAGGGTTGGGGTGAGTCGTGGTGTAGAGGCCGTCGACCTTCCACGCTGCGGTGTCCAGGTACGTCGCGTGCTCGGCGCAGAGGTCGACCAACGCGTCGTGGTCGATCACGTGCCACACACCGTGGATGTGGAAGGCGATGTGGAGGCCCTTCTCGGCGTACTTGCTGGCGATAGTGAGCGAGGTCTTGAGTTGTACGCGGAGCGTGTGCTCCCAGTCCTTGTGGTAGGCGAGGAAGTCGGCGCCCTGCCAGTCGTCCGACAGCTTGATGCAGTTGAAGCCGTGGTCGGCGAGGAGCGCGGCAACCTTCTGGAAGTTGTAGATCTCCTTCTGCTTCGCGTTCAGGTCGGCGTAGCTGATCCGCGGCGGCAGGCCGGCGCCAATCCGCTCCTCGTGCTGGTCCGTCGTCATGGCTGGTTCCTCTCCCTGCAACGTCTGTGGTGTGTCGACCCGGCGTGATGGTCCGGTCACCTGTGGCGGCGCGCCCGCTCGTCGGTCACGCCCTGCATGATCCTGAGCTGGAGCCGGGACAGCGCCTCCAGGCGCACGGAGGTTGGCAGCGATTCGATCTGCCGCGCCGCACCGTCCACCGCCTGCTCGAGCGTCGGACGCTGACGTGGGGACGACGTGCTTGGCGGGATGTCGGGGTGGGCCTCAGCGGTGCCGAACAGCTCATCCAGGGACAGGCCGAGAGTCCTCGAGAGCGCCACCTGGTGTTTCGTCGACGGCAACCGGTAGCCGGTCTCGATCTGGGCAATGTAGGGGTACGACAGACCGGTGGCCTGGGCGAGCTCCTTGCGGGACATGCCGAGCTCCTCGCGTCGGGCCGCGATGGCCCGCCCCAGTTCCAGATCGCCGGTCTTGGGTGACGCTGCCATGGGGCAACCTCCTCGCTGTTATGCGTGGAGCATAGCAGAATCAACGCTTCCGGAATCTCTCGTGGTACGGTGGGCGAAGTTCTGGCAATGCGGAAAGCATAGATGGGGTGGAGTGATGGCACGGATGAACCTCACCTCGGCACAGTTGGACCGGGCGGTCGGCGTGGTGCTCGCCTCGGCGGCCGGCGACGCCTTGGGCGCGGGCTACGAGTTCGCCGAGATCCCGGCAGGGTTGGTGCCCGAGATGATCGGCGGCGGTCTCGGCGGGTTCGCACCGGGGGAGTGGACCGACGACACCGCCCAGGCGCTCGCCATCGCAGAGGTCGCCGCCGACGGCCTGGATCTGCGCACCCCCGACGCGCTCGATCGCATCGCCACCCGGTTCGCCGACTGGTACGCCGGAGGTCCGGCCGACGTGGGCGTGCAGACCTCGGAGGTGCTGCGCCGCGCCGGCCGGCGGCCGACCGGCGCCGCGATGGCCGAGGCCGCCCGTCGAGTGCACGAGTTCCGCGGTCGCAGCGCCGGCAACGGATCGCTGATGCGGACCGGGCCCGTGGCGCTCGCCCACCTCGGCGACCCCGGGGCACTGGTCGAGGCCGCCCGTGCGGTCGGCGCACTGACCCACCACGAGGAGGTGGCGCGCGACGCCTGCGCGGTGTGGTGCCTGATGATCCGCCACGCCGTCCTGACCGGTGACCTCCCGTCGTTCGAGGACATCGCCCCGTGGTGCCCCAACCCCGCCTACTGGCGCGGCGTGCTCACCGAGGCCGAGACTGCCGCACCAACAGCGTTCGCGACCAACGCGTGGGCCGTCGGGGCGCTTCAGGCGGCGTGGTCGGCCATCACCCACACCCCGGTACCGACTCACGGTGACGCCTGCGAGCACCTGGTGGATGCGCTGACCGCGGCGATCCGGATCGGGCACGACACCGACACCGTCGCCGCCATCGCCGGTGCGCTGCTCGGTGCCCGCTGGGGCGCCAGCGCGGTGCCAGCGCGGTGGCGACGGCTGCTGCACGGCTGGCCCGGCGCGACCGTTCGGGACCTGGAGAGGTGGGCGCACCTCGCCGCCACCGGCGGCCGCCCGGGAGCACACGGCTGGCCGCTGACCGAGCACATCGACTACACGGACTGGCAGGGACCGGCCCCTGCGCTCGCGCGGCACCCCCACGACCCCGGTGTCTGGCTCTCCTCAGCCACGGCGCTCGACAACCTCCCCGACGGCGTCGACGCGGTCGTCAGCCTCTGCCTCGTCGGCGACCGGCAGGTCCCGGCCCGGGTGGAGCAGGTCGGGTTCCGCCTGATCGACGTACCCGACCGGGACGCCAACCCACACCTCGACTTCGTCATCAGCGACGCGGCACGCACGGTCGCGGCCATGCGCGCAGAGGGCAGGACGGTGCTGGTCCACTGCGTGGCCGCCCAGTCCCGCACCCCGACCATCGGCATCGCCTACGCACTCCGCAACGGCGTCGATCTCGACCGCGCGACCGCCGAGGTCTGTGCGGCGCTGCCCTACGCCCGTCCCAACCGAGCATTCCGTGCCTCCCTGAAACGACTCGCCAAGAAGGAGGCGCGCGGTTGAATCTGCCCATGACCACGGCGACCAACCGGCAGAGCGGGCGCAACGACGCCCCCGTGACGTGGGAGAGCAAGGTCCGCGGCCTGATGCTCGGCCTCGCGCTCGGCGACGCCATCGGCTCCCGGCGCAGCGACGTCCCCGAGGCGGGGACGCTGACGGCCGGTGCCGCGACCCAACTCGCCGCCTGGACCGCCGAGGGGCTGCTGCGTACCGCGACCCGGTACGGCGGCTACGTCGTCGGCAACCCCCTCGACGTCGTTCGACACGCCTACCAGCGATGGCTCCTCACCCGCGGCGGAGTCGGCCGCGGGGACCACTGGAACCCGGTCATCGAGCTTGACGGCACCGCCACCCGCGGCTGGCTGCTCGACGTACCGGCAATGGCCGCGCCCCGTGGCAGCTCGCCGGCTACCGAGAAGGCACTGACCTCTGGCCGCCCGACCCGGTCGGCAGGGTGCCAGGCGCTGCTGCGTTCGCTCCCGATCGCGGCGTTCGTCCGGCAGGGCACGCCAGCGGGCATCGACGAGTTCGCAGCATCGGCGGCGAGCCTCACCCACGACGACGGTGCCCGCAACGCCCCCACCGGGTTCGCCGTCCGGTTGGCCGCGGCCTGCCTGGAGGCCGACGGCTTCGGGCGCGCCTTCGACTCCACCCTCGCCGCGGGCGTGCCGGAGACGATCCACGGGCACGTCGACCGACTCGTCGGCGACGGCATGTCCCAGCCGTGCGTACCCCAGCTCCTCGAGCGGATCGCGCCCGACAAGACCGCCGCCTCAGCACTCGCCGGGGGCGTCTACGTCGCCCTCTCCTTTCCCGACGTCGACACGCTCGAGGAGGCGCTCGAGTTCGCCGGTTGGGCGCCCGACGGCGACTCCGTGGCCGCGGTCGCGGGCGCGCTCCTCGGGGCCATCCACGGTGTTGAGGCGCTGCCGCCGGCTCTGCGTGCCCGCCTCGAGCTGGGCTGGGTGATGGATACCCTCGCGCGGGACCTCGTCGTGCAGACGACGAGGAACCAGGCCGGGGACGGTTGGAAGGGCGACGGCTTCGAGCACCCCGTCGATCCGTGGTGGGACACCAAGTATCCCGGGGTCTGACCGCCTTCCCAGGCCCTACCCGACTGCAGGCGCCCTTGGGGCGTCAACTCGCCTCACGGCAGGAACGCGACAAGGCATTCGAGAGGTGTTGGGCTGCCTGACACGTCAGCACCCGTCGATTGGACACGCCCCGTCGCCGGCCCACGCGTCATCGCGCAGGAGGTTCCAGGTCCCCTCGTCGACAAGACCGTTGGCGGGCGCATAGCCCCTGTAGCGCTGGTAGGCGCGGACCTCGCTCGCTGTGTTGGGGCCGTAGATCCCGTCCTCGACCAGGCAGCCCCAGCCAAGGGTGTTGAGCACGTCCTGCACCGTGCGCGTGGCGGCCGAGTGCGCGCGGGGCGCGTAGGGCGTGAGGACGAAGCCGGGCCAATCGCCGATGGTCCTGGTGCCCTGCGCGCACTCGTCCTGGACACCGAGGTCCGCCGCGGGCGTCAGGCCGCCGGACGGGGCTGGCGTTGGCGCCGCCGCCGCATCGGGCGATCCCACGGCGCGGAGGTCCAGTGCGATGAATCCGCCGGTCCCGACGTCGACACGCTGGAGTAGGAACCTTCCGGTCAGTTTCCCCTCAAGACCGACGCTCGACACCGACGCATCTCCCGAGGCGGACATCCCGGCGATCAGCACGGTTAGTCCGCACAGCGAGCAGTCGTCGTAGGGCTGGTGATCGCGTAGGTACTCCAGTCCGTAGATGCCGGACGCACGGTGATCTACGTCCACGCTGCCCCCGATGGGCGCTGACAGGAGGAGGTCGAGGACTACCTCGCGCTGGATGTTGTCGTGGGCGAAGTCCAGCATCCTCTGCATGTCGCGCTCGGTCTCGATGGTGGTCACGAGCCCCGGGGCGGTGTCGTCAACAGGAACGGCGGCCGTCACGACCGAGGTCGGCATCTCTGGCGTCGATTCTGCTCCGGCCCGTGTCGGGCTTGCCGTCTGTTGCGGTCCATCCGATGCCGATGCCGATGCCGATGCCGACGCCGGCGGCGAGACCGAGGTGCGGTGCGCCGGCGTCGGATCCCAGAGAAGGAGCGTGGCCGTAGGAACCGACACGCCGAGCGCTGCGACCAGAGCGGCCGCCACTACGAGGTTTCGGCGCCGACGCCGGCGATGGGCCGTCCGCAACGTGCCCGCGCCCCCACCCGGCATCACCGGATCCGCGACGCGGGTCAGGACCGAGGTGGCAGACGACCAGGTCGAGACGATCTGTGTCACCGCCTCCGCGGTGCCGGCGTCATCGTCGGCGCCGCTGAGACGGCGCCGGAGCGCGGACGTGCTCGGCCTGCGTCCGGGTGACTTGGCCAGGCATTCTGCGATGACCGTGGCGAGGGGATCCTCAAGGCCCACCAACTCAGGGTGAGCGTGGACGACGCGGAAGGTGACCGCCTCGCCGGGGCCGCGGCCGAACGGCCCCTGCCCCGTAGCGGCGTAGGCGACCAGCGCGCCCCAGGCGAAGACGTCCGCAGCGGTGCCTGCGCTTTGACCCAGCAGGACCTCAGGTGCGATCCACCCGGGGGAGCCCACCTGCTGACGTGTGGCGGTGATCGCGGTTCCGTCGGTGAGCCGGGCGATCCCGAAGTCGATCAGGACCGGGCCGTCGGGGGTCAGGATCACGTTGGCGGGCGTGAGGTCCCGGTGCAGCACGCCGCGGGCGTGCAGTTGATGGACCGCCTCGAGTGTCGTGAGAGCGAATGCCTCCAACGCGACCCCGGCCAGGGGACCGTGGTCTCGTACGGCCTCCTCGAGCGTTGGACCGGCGACGTACTGCACGGCGAGCCATGGTGGGCTGGCGTCCGGGGCCGCGTCGTACAACCGGGCGATGAAGGGGCCGGCGACGGCCGAGGCCACCGCGACCTCCCGGCGGAAACGGCTGCGGAACTCCTCCGAGTCAGCGAGGTACGGCGCGATGGTCTTGACCGCGGCCAGGCGCGAGCCGTCATGGCCGAGGTACACCACGCCCATGCCGCCGGCACCGAGCCGACCACGAAGCTCCCACGGCCCAAGCCGGCGGGGGTCGTGGGGGCCCAGCGGTTGAACGGTGCGCGTGTCGATCACGGGGCGAGCGTTCACCACGAGGTCTCGGTCAGCAGGTGGTGGCCCATGCTCCGCAGCCGGTTGCCAAGCATGCTGCGCGCCCGCTCCTCGCCGTGCACGAGCATCAGGCCGCTGGGCTGCAGACGCTGCACGATCTGGGACAGCTGTGTCGCGTTCGCGTGCGCGCCCAGGCCGAACTTGGTCACCGACGCCCGAACCTCGACCTTCTCGGGGTCTCCACCATCCCGGCCCGGTAGCTCGAAGTAGCCACCGCCGGCTTCGGCGAGGCGAAGCAGGCGACGTCCCGGCGACTCCGCGTCCTGGTAGCCGACCACTGCAAGCCCCGATCTCGGGTCGTCCAGGACGCGGCGGGCCCAGGACAGCACCGGTCCCTGGTGGAGCATCCCTGAGGTCGATATGACGACGCCTCCGCGGAAGGTCTTGACGGCCTCGGCGGTGCCGCCCCGTGCCACCGACCTGACCGCGCCCCCGAAGACCCGTCTGCCCTCGGGAAGATGCCGCTCGTAGACCTCCGAGACCTCGCGGGCCAAGCCGTCGATCAGGACCGGGACGCCAGGAAGCATCTCCTGGCACAGGAGAGCGACCTCCTGGGCGCGGCCGAGCGCGAAGGCTGGGACGAGCAGGACTCCACCGGCATCTGTCACCTCGCGGGCGGTCGAGACGAAGGCCGAGACCGCCTCAGCGCGCGGCTGCTGGGCGAGGTCTGCGCCGTAGGTCGACTCCAGCACCAGGAGGTCGGGGGCCTGGGCAAGGCTCGAGGGGGCGAAGCCGTCGACGGTCGCCTGCCGGGAGGTCGAGACGTCTCCTGAGACCACCACCCGCCGCTCTCCGGCGCGCACGACGACAGAGGCCGCCCCGACGATGTGCCCGGCTGGGAACAGCTCGATCTCGAGGTCGCCGAGTCGGAGTGTCGAGCCGAATCCGATCTCGGTGAGTGCGTCGACCGCACGGTCGACTTCGCGGTTGCCGTAGGCGGGCGAGGGACGGCGGGCGAGCACCTTCGCCGAGTCGCGCCACATGGTCGCGAGCAGGTCGACCGTCGCCGGGGTGGCGAAGACCCCGAGGCCGGGGTGGCGAGCAACGAGCGCCGGGACGAAGCCCGCGTGGTCGTTGTGAGCGTGGGTGATCACCACCCCGGTGAGCCGGCGGCGTCCGATCCGGTCCAGGTGCGGGGGGCCGTTCTCGGCGCCGGGGCCGGCGCCGCAGTCGACCAGGACCGCGTCGTCGCCGGCCGTGACGAGGACGCAGGAACCACCGATGTCCACCCCGCCGAGCATCTCCACCCGCAGGTCGAGGTCCCGGGTCGTCGCGGGCGCCGACGTGAGCGTCCGGAGCGCGGCCTGCAACGGTTCGAGTTGTGCCCCCAGCGGCTCGAGCAGACGCTGCGCCGTGGTGTCGCGCTCCTCCCGCTGCCTGCTCAGCCGGCCAATGGTCGTGTGCAGCGCCCCTGCCAGCCACGTCAGGTCCTCGTGGCGCTCCCGGAGACCGGACAGGTGCCGGGCGGCGTCCTCTGCCTGACGCTGCGCGTCGGCGAGCGCAGTGGTGGTTTCCGCCAGCTGCTGCCGCAGGTCGGCGGCCTCCCGGGTTGCGTACTCGGCCTTGCGGCGTGCAGCGTTGCGGTCCTCGCGCGCAGAGTCGCGTTCGCGGCGCATGCGATCGAGCTGGACCTGATCGACGGACGCTGACTTCGCGGCACGTCGCTCCCGCCGCCTGGCCTGCGCCGCATCGCGGACGGCACCGTCGACCTGCGCGCGGACCTCGTTGGCGGCGGACGTCGCGGCCGCAGGGTCAGCCGAGAGGAGGCGCTCTGCGCTGTCGGACAGGGACGCACCGTTGGCGAGGGTGCGTGCGGTCAGCTGCCTCAGCGACGCCGACTGGGCCAGCTGGGCCAGCACCTCCTTGACTCCCCGCACCTCGCCCAGGAGCCCGCCGTTACCGGTCAGGCGTTCCAGTGCCCCCGCCGCCGCCGCGAGCGCGGCGACGACGGAGGGATCGAGACCGGCGAGCGACGGGTGCTGCGGCGCGGTGTCGGGTGTGCTGGTGCTCATCCGGGCAGGACCCGCAGGGCCTTCGCGAGCAGCGGCTCGGCGGTGATGCCACTGGCTCCGGTGACCAGGGCGCCGGTCGCGGCGAGGACGTCCACCAGGCTCGCGACCGAGCTGTAGCCGAGAACCCTGGCGACGTCGTCGAAGGTGTGCTGGGCGTCGTAGTCGCCGAGGGCGATCACCTCCGCCACGTCCTCGGGTGCGGTCGGCCCGGCACTGGTCAGGACCGCGATCTGGTCGAAGACCGCGCGGAGGACCCGGGATGCCTCGGTGCTGCCGCCCAGGCCGGCGGCGCTCAGCAGCTCCCGCGCGCCGGCCTCGGTGGCGATCCGGCTGGCGATGCGAGCGGTCAGCCAGTCGACCGCCGCGGCGGCCGCTGGCGCCTGGTTGAGCTCCATCAGGAGCCGGGGCCAGCCAGAGGTGATCACATGCACCTGACGTCCCTCGGCGGGAGCGTGGGCTCGGGTTCCGGCTTCGTCACACCACATGACGGTGGCCGGCACGTCCAGCCGCCCGACCTCGATGCGGTTCGGGCGGCCGATCCACGACGGGCCGGAAGCCTGGTCCACCAGTACCACGACCGAAGTCCCGCCGGGTGCCGAGCGGTCGCCGATCACCCGGTCGGCGGCCTCCAACAGAGCGGTCACGGCGGCCGGGGTGCGGCCGCACGCGTCGACCACGAGGAGGCCCGGTACCTGCAGCGCCGTCGCAGCCTCCGAGAGGGCCTGCGGGGTCGGGCTCTCCACCGGCCAGACGGCGAGGCGGTTGCTGGTGCGATCGGTGTGGAGTCGCTTGAGGTAGTCGGTGACCCGGTCGATGCCGGTCGCCGGAGTTCCCGCAGCGATGATCACCCGGGGTTGCCCGTTGAGCATCGTCGAGGTCTGCCGGGCCGTCAGCGGGGCCGGTGCCTTGTTGCCAGTCAGTGCGCGGTGCGAGAACACGTCGGTCTGGGCAGGGAGCGTCAGGCGCTCCGACGCAGAAGCCAGCACGTCGGTGACCTGGTCCTCGGTGCCGAGAAGTGACAGCAGCGTGCGTGTCCGGAGCCGGTAGCGCTCGCCGTCCCTGGTGAGCACGCCGAGGTGGCAGCACTCCTCGGCCAGCGACTCGAAGTGGTCCGCGGAGAGCTCGCCGAACCCCTCGGGCCACTGCGATCGGCACGTCTCCTCGAGGTCGCCGACCAGCTGGCCTGTCGAGGCCGGATCGGCATACGCGTGCAGCGCGCAGGCATAGACGATCACCTTGTACCTCGGGTCCAGGTTGAGCGTGAGCAGGTACTTCTCGCGGAACTGAGCCTGGAGCTTGGTGTCGTCCATGATCGCCGTCAGGTCCTCGTCGGTGATCTCCCAAGTCGGTCCGTTGCCGACGGGGCGCGCCGCGAGGTAGGTGACCAGCGCCTGCCCGAACAGCTGCATCAGCGACGGGACGCTGTTCGTGAACGTCATCACCCGAGCTGCCTGGCTTCGCTCGTCGGCGAACCGGTAGCCGAGGGCGGCGAGCGGTCGGGTCACCAGGTCGAACGCCGGTTGCGGGGCCAACGGCCCGACGACGACCGGTCGGCCGAGGTGGGCCAGCGGTTGGTTCGGCAGCTTCTCGAACCGTGTCGTCGTGTGCAGTCCAGCGAAGACGAACTTCACCCGGCGGTCGGTCGACTCCATCAGCTGCTTGCACAAGGTGATGTGGTGGAACCTGCCGGCGTGGGCGTCGGCCTCCAAGAAGGCGTCGGCCTCGTCGCACATGATCAGCAGGCGGCGCCGGTCGTCGGCGTCGAGCCAGGACACGATCGCCGACGCGATCGCGTCGGGGGAGTCGTCGGCGTCGACCGGCGGCCGTTCGAGGACGTTGTCCTCCACGAGCGCCCGCCGCACCTCGACCCAGATTCGCTCCGGGTCACCGGTCGCGCCCACGGTGCGGATGTCGCAGACCACCGAGCGCCGGGCGTCGTGGTCGTCGAACGCCTCGTCGGCCGCCCACAGCAGCGCGGACTTGCCGAGCTGACGCCCGCCCGAGACGAACGAGGGGCCATCCAGGTCCATCACCTGGGCGCGCTCGACAGTCCGCCCATAGAACATCTCGCGGGGCGTGCGCGTGGCGCGGTCGGCGTACGGTGACTCGCCGGTGAACGGCAGCGTGAGGGTGGCCAGCGTGTGTCGCGGCCGCCCCGGGGCCAGCGCCACGAAGCAGAACGCGGCCTGGTCCACCACGATGACGGGCGGTCGGGCGTGGCGCCGGGAGTCCTGCGCGATTCGCTGACGCGCGACCGTGGACAGTGAACCGGGCAGGTACAGCACGACGACGGTTTCCTCGCTCGGCAGCCGAGAGAACAGGCCGACCAGCTGGGCAGGATCCACGACCTTGGGCACCACGGCCACATGCAGCACGTTCGGGGTCCGCGACGCTCGCGAGCCGAGGACGGGCGTCAATGCCTTGCCGTGACCGGTCACCCCGGACAGGCGCCAGTAGCTGCCGGGGCCGGTGTAGGCGCCCTTCTCCCGGGTGGCGATTCGGAAATCGAAGCCGATCTGGGCGAGGACCTGACGCAGCGCGGTATCGATCTGGACCCCGCTGGTCTTGCGGAGGCCGGACCAGGACTCCAACGCCGCGCTCAGCCCCGGACGGAGCTCGGCGATGCCGTCCGGGTCGGCTGCGGCACGCAGCGCAGCGACCGTCGCGTCGTCGTTCGCAGACGCCATCGAGTCGCGCAGCCTCGTCACGACGGTGTCGACCCCGTCGAGGCTGGGCACCGCCGGGTAGAAGGCCTCGAACACCTCCCGCGACGTGTCGGTCTCAGGGAGTCGCCCGGTGGTCAGGAGCTGGTCGACGTACTCCAGCGCCACCGCCACGTCGCCGGAATCCATCGACGCGAGCAGCAGGGACTGGTGCTGCGCGATCGTGGCATTGGTCTCCGCCAGGTGTGCGACCTGCGCCCGCGCCGCCTCGGTCGCCTGCGTCTGTGCCTTGTCGCACGCGTCCTGCACGGTGGCCAGCTCGGCTCGCAGGGCGGGGAAGTCGGCGCTCGGATCGGCATCGATCACGGCCAGCCGCGCGGCCAGCTCCTCCGCCTGGTCGGCGGAGAGGGTGGCTTGCCGGCGACGGTAGCGCAGCGACTGCTCGACCGCGGCGGACTCCTCGGCCAGGCGCCGCCGTGCCGCGGTGACGTCGTCGCGGCGGCGGGTGGCCAAGGTGTCGGCCGCCTCCGCGCCGGCCGAGTCGAGGTGGCGGACCAGGACACTCGTGAGGTGGTGCTGATCGCAGGAGGCGAGCCGGTCGTAGGTGGCGATCGGACCGAACGGGACGTCGCTGATGGCGGCGATGGCGGCGACCACTTCGTCGTGCGGCACCCCCGCGGTGAGCGCGAGCGGCTTCGCAGTCAACGGCAGGCCGCTGGCGAGGAGTTCGTGGCCGGTCAGCCACGAAGGGTCGGCCTCCGGGCCGCGCGGAGGATGGCCGTTGGCGAACTCGATGGCGTCCTCCATCATCCGCGCCGCAGCGCCGACGGCGGCCGACTCGACCGGGTCGGGGCAGGCTGCGGCGTGGCGGCGCAGCTCCTGTCGTGCCGGGTCCACGAGGGGGTAGAGGTCGCGGCGCAGCTTCTCCAGGGGCCGCGCGTGCTGCTGGTCGGCCCACACCGCTTCGCGCCGCTGGCTGGCGTCGCCTGCTCGGGCGGCCCAGCGGCGCGCCAGGTCGACCCTGTCGGCCCAGAGCCCGAGGAGCTGTTGGCGGGCGCCGCCGTTGATCTCGTTGCGCTTGTTGCGTCCGCGCATCCCGTGGAACGTGTCGTCGATGGCGCGATCAGCGTCCCGCTCGAGCGACCCCACCTGGCGCAGAACCTCCGGCACCGTTTCCGGGTCGTTCGCGGCGACCAGCGTGAGCAGGCGGCCCAGGCGCCCGTCGCGTGACATCCACGCCTTGTACACGCCGGTCGCGGGAACATACTTGATCTTGAAGGTGGCGGCTCCGTCGAGCAGCGCCCTGGCCTCGTCGGCGGCCGTCTCGGCGCCGGCTTCGGCCTCGCCGACGTCGGAGACCATGGGGAGCGCGATCGCGCCGGCTTGGGCGGCCTGGATGAAGGCCTCCGCGACCTGGCTGGTCGCTCGCAGGTCCGCCAGGGTCGGCTGCAGCTCGGTAAGCAGCAGGGGCGCGCCGACGGCCGGCGAGATCAGCGAGACGCGGAGCGCTGCGGCCCACGCCAGCCACTGCCCGGCACGGTCGTCGGCGAGCGCGGAGCGGGAGATGTCGTGGGTGGCAGCCGAGAAAGCCGTGGCGACTGGGCCGGCCGAGCCGACCATGCCGACAGCCCACGCGGCGAGGCGTCGAGCCGCGATCGAGGCAGCCGTGGTGTGCAGGTGGGAGGCGAGGCCGAACCGGTCTGCGTCGAGCAGACCCACCTCGACCTCTGCGGCCCGTGCCTCGGAGGCCGGGTGGGCAGGGCGTGCCGGGAGATCCGCCTCCGGCTCCTCAACGACCGCAAGCTCGGATGCGCCATCGCGGCCTTCTGATAGGCCGTCGGCCCGGTCCTCCTGCGAATCGGACGTCGATGCGGCGGTCTCCGACGCCTGGGAGGGGCTGCGCAGGAGCCGTGACCCAGTGCGGGCCAGGTCCGCGAGCACGGCGGCCTCGAGGTCTTCCACGCTGCCCTTGTCCGCGGCGGAGAACTGTCCGGACTCGGGGGAGACGCCCTCGGGCTGCTGGCCGTCGGCGGTAACGGAGTGGTTGGCGGCGTCGGACGAGCCGAGCGCATCCCCCGCGGGAGTCGGGGCCTCCGTGTCGAGCGCGGTACTCGTGGAGCGTGATGCGTCGGCAGCGTGGTCGCCCGACCCCGCGAGGGTCGGCACCTCGTCGGCTTCGGAGGGAGTTGGGGCGCTCGCCGTGGGCTCCTGCGGCTGCATGGCGTCGTCGCTGCGGCTGCCCGAGGTGCCCTCCGGCTGGGCGCTGTCGACCTCGGATGGTCCCGCCGGGTCAGCGGCGTCGTTGCCGTCCGCCGTGGCGGCCGGGTCATCTTCAGCGTTCGCCGCTGCGGCGGGGGCCTCGTCGGGGATGCTGAGGCGTGAGCGGCCGGCATGGGCCACGACGTGGCTCAGCTCCACCGGGAGGCCGGACTCGGCGCGGCTCTCCAGCTCAAGGAGATCCTCGACCGGCGTGTCCGCGTTGCTCGAGGCGAGCAGCGCGAGCGCGAGCAGTCCGTCGAAGGCCTCGTGCTCCTCGCCGATGGCGACGGCTTCCTCGACCAATCCGCGCAGCCGTGCGAGCTGGTCCACGAGGCCACCGGGCGGCCGGGTGTCGACGCCGAGCAGGCGGCCCAGCAGCTGGAGCTGCTCGGTGCGCACGTCGTCCTCGTGCTCGAGGCGGGCCAGGGCGTCGAGGATCGCGGCCCGCTCTGCGGGAACGGGGAGTCCTGTGGTCGACGAAAGCTCCTCGGCAAGGTCCGCGACGGCCTCGGCGAACTCGAGCAAACCTTCGAGGAGCCCGGTCGAGGGCATGCGCCCTTCGTCGATATCGCGGGTAACCGCGCGTGACATCTCAGATGCGCGCTCCCAGTCCGCCGCCGGGTCGAGTGGGGCCGTGCCGGTCGGCTCGAGGACAGAGGCATTGGGGGTGTCCGTGGCGTCCGCAGGGGCGTCCGCGGTCGACGGGGCCGCCGCGTCCGCTGGTGTGTCGTCGGCGCCTGCAACCTCGTCGGCCGGGTCGGGGTCGGGCGAGGAGCAGCTGTCCTCAGGAGGCGTCCATCCCCGCCAGGCTGGCGGCCTCGGCACCCGGGGGTGGTCCACAGCCAGCTTCTCGAGCGCTTCGGCGGCATCGGAGTCCACCCCAGCCAGCAGGATCAACGCCGGCATGACGGCACCCCCGGGCCTGTCCATCTCGGCCAAGGCTCCCAGGCGGACGAGAGCGTCCCCGAGCATGTCGACCACCGTCGGCAGTATCTCCGCGAAGGTGTCGTCAGATCCGAACCAGCCGAGTGCGGTCCCGTCGCCCTCGGTCCACCGCGCCCAAGCCTCGGGGTCGTCGTCGAGGGTGCTGATGATGCTGCCGGCGGACTGCCCCAAGAGGTGCCACCGGGAGTCCTCGCAGGTGCGCGCAAGATCCAGCGCACGCCCCGCCATGGCCTGCTTGAAGAACTTACCCGAGCTGAGCCCAAGCATCCTGGCCAGCGAGTCGCGCAACCCGTTGTTCGTCTTCGCGGCGCGGAACACATCCGCCGCGGTCACCCGATCGAGGACCTCACGTGCCCGGGCTTCGGGGTCGTAGACCGCGAACACCTCCTTCGCATCTGGCCATGCTGCGTCGAGATGATCTGCGGCGTCGGTCACGCGGTTCCTCCTTGCCCGTTGCTGAACCCCGCGAAGGTTAGTTCTGGGATCCGACAGATACGTCGATCCTTCGGAAATCGATGGTCACGAGCGAACGCTTCGCCTCGATTCCGGCGGCCGAGCACACCCGACGCGGTAGCCAGGGCGGGCCGGGCAAGCAAGATCATCATCCCGCCGCTCTCCCTGCCGACCTCGCACCCTGCCGACCTTGCACCGTGCCGTCCTGAGGACCGGGACGCGGAGCGGGGGCGACGCCGGGCGTAGCCTCGAGGGCCATGATCACAGCGATCCGGTACGACGCGGCCTTCCACGGAGCCGGAACGAAGGCGGCTGCCGGGCAGTGCTCCTGGCACGGAGAGACCTGCGCTGAACCGCCGGTGATCTCGTTCAGGGACGAGGCTGGCGCCCGCCAGTCCGGCTGCAGCAGAGCAGTGCGAGAACTGGTCGGCCGCGGCGAGCTTGTCGGGCCGCCGACGAGCTAACTGTCGACCTCGCTTGAGGCCATTGCGAGGCTCGGCGACGAGGCCACCGGTTCGTCGGTCCCTTGTCGCCCTCCGGGGCTGTCTCGGGTCGGGAAGATGCCGGGACGTGCCACATCCGTCGGGCCCCAATGCCACAATCCGAACGCTCGGCCGACGGTGCAGCCGCATCGTGCGGCCGCCGCGCAGCCATTGGTGGTGTGACAGATGCGACCGCCCGGTTTGGAGGATCGATGGCGCCTGGACCCGACAATGACGTGCCGCAGCCCACCGTTGAGTCGGCGCCGGGAGACGACGAGCAAGCCGGCGAGCACTCCGAGGAACAGCGCGCTCGAGCCAATGACCGCTTTCGAGACGCTGAGGCGGCGCTGCTCGCAGCCCACGACGATGCGATCGACAAATTGCTCGCCCCGTTTGCCGAGGCATTCCGGGCGATCCATGACGTCCGGTTGGGCGACGTTCCCACGGTGGACGCCGTCCCCGAACTCGGTGAGGTCGACGCTGACGTCCGCGTGGCCGCGCTCGATGTTGTCGACGCTCTCGTCAAGGCTGGCGGGGTGGCCACCAACGTGGCGTACGCGCTCGGCTCGCTCCGACACCTCCCGGCAGGCGTAAACCGTGCCCTGCAGTCCAGGGCCACCAAGCAGACGATCAAAGCCCTGCGCGGCGTACGTGGCCAACTCCTGGCGAACAAGGGACTGGTCGCGGGCAGCCTGTTGGCCGCAGGATCCGTCGCCCTACTGCTGTGGTCAACCCGCGACGATTCGACCGAGCAGCGCAAGCAGCAGGTGTCCGAACTGGCTGCCGCGCAAGATGAGCTGCTGAAGCAGCTCGCCACCGATCAGACGCAGTTCGCCGCTCGTCGGTACGAGGACGCCGCGCAGGTGCTGACGCGACTGACGGACTTGGGGATCGGGCGGCTTCCGGCGTTCCGTGCCTTGGTCCAGAGCAACAACAGCTACGAGACCTACGCAGCCGACGAGCGAGCGATCGTTGCCGAGCTTGTCGGTCTCGCGCAGATCGTCGCCGCGGTCATCGCGACCTCGCGCATGACCACCGAAGGTGAGTTCGAGCCGCATTCCCCGCAAACTCTCGATGCCGCCAAAGCAGCGGCTGCGGCGCGTTCCACCCCGCGCACCGGTGCAACGGTCACCGACATCGCGGCCTGGGAGATCGCGCGAGTAGCGACTGAGCGCGAACGCCAGCAACTGGGCTACCTACTGGAACAGCCAGACCTGATTCGACGCATGCAGGCACGGTTCTCAAACCGCACGATCGCTCAACAGCGTGGCCACTACTTCGAGTGGAAGCACGAACTGTCGTTCAACCTCAACGCCATGGCCGAAGGCTCAGACATCCGGCTACGGATGACCGAGTGGCTCGGACGACCCACTGACCCTGCCGATCTCGTGCTGCATGACGGTGCCGGCAACGTCATCGGCGAGGCTCAAGCCAAGGTCCTCAGCACCAACGTCCAGCGCATGTCGTCCAACGGACTGCCCAATGACAAGTACGGGCACATGCAACTCCTGGTCCCAGAGGATCATCGGGTCGAGACTGCGGACTTCCTGGAACGGCGCCTCGAGATGCCCCGCGGCCTGTTCCACGACCGATACGAGAGTGTCCAGGAACGCCTCACCGACAGGATCACGGCCGGCGACGTCGCCTCGGACCCAGTGAGCACCACCCGGCTCGCCGACATCACCGACGATCCACTCAGCTATGTGAACGGCCTCTTTGGCGACACTCAATTCCGTCAAGCAGTAGGTGCGGCCGTCTCCGCAGGTGGATCTGCTGCACTCGTGACAATCGCGACCGACACCGCGCGGCATGTGTTGGAACACGGGACCTTCGATGGTCTGTCGTGGACAGACGCCACCATTCGCACGGCTCGCGCAGGTGCCGCCTCGGCAGCTACCGCCGCCGCCGGGAGCATCATTCAATCCACGGCGCAGAAGGCCGTTGCCGATGGAGCAACGAACCCCTTCCGGAGAGTCCTCGCCGAGAGCGATCTCGGTGTCGCGATGGCGAAGGCGAGCCTGGACGTCGCAGTCGTGGCACACGGACTCGCAACGGGACGCCTCACGGCGGCCGAGGCGGCCCTCGCTGCGACGGAGACCGTGACTGAATCCGTGGCGGTCTGGGCATGTGCGGCGGTCGGGCGCAAAGTGATCCCGAACCAGGCCGTCGGCGCGCTGGTTGGCGGCATCGTTGGCCAGTACGCCGCGGCCATCATTGTGCGGGGAGTCCGACTTGCACTCGTCGGCCGGGACCCAGCGCAGGAATGGGACGCGGCGTACGACGCTCTGATCCAGGAGACTGCCGAACTGGAAGTCCGCTGTGCAGACGAGCGGGCGGAGCTCGGTCGACTGGCCGAGCAGTACCGGATCGGATTCACCGAGCACGTGCTGCCGGCCCTCGACCGGCTCACCCACGACGCCGACGGTGAAGACCCCGATGCCAGGCTGCGCGATCTTGCCGCGATCGCCACTCAATACGCCGGCGCCCCGATCTTCGGTAGCCAGGACGAGTTCGACGCCTTCATGGCGGACCCGAGCACCACGCTTGTTCTCGACATCGGCAAGGAGATCGCGCCTTGACGCAGGCTGTTCGGCACCTCCGCCCCCAGCTCTCGCGGCCCGGCGCCCCAGACCCCGCACCCCAGGTGCCTCACGCGACGGGTGCGGCCGTCAGGCCCTACTTCCCAACGCAATCCGCCACCAGCTGAAGCAGCCGGGGCTGCTGGGCACTCAGGCGGCACGTGGAGTTGTCAACTCATCGTGCGGAGCTCTCTCGCGACTGCTGTCTCGGTGGCGACTCCACCGCTGCGGGGTAGAGGGTGTGAATCACTGCCGAAGGGCAGATCCCGCCCAGATCAGCCTGACTTTGTTTCGCGGGTCGGTGGCTGGCGCAATTTCGGGGTCCTGCCGTCGCCGAGACTGGAGGGTTCGTCTGGTTAGTTCACCACGGTCTCCGCGGGCGACGGCCCGGGCGTCGGAGCATCGCGGGCGGTCGCCCGTGCGCGCTCTCGGTGACTCTCTCGAAGGAGACCCGTCACCTTGCACAACCCATTCGCGCGGGGCGTTGCCGCCGTTGCGGTTCTTGTCTCAGCATCTCTGGTCACGGCTGGACTCTCCTCGGCGAGTCCGGCGCAGGCGACTCCCAATGCCGTTGTCGACACGGGCGTTCGGACCTCGGCCGCCACCCCGGTCCCCGGACTCGCCTCGACCTCGGCGTCGGACGCAAGCGCGCCGCCCGCCGTCCGGCTGAGCGACCAGAACGCGGCACAAGTCGTCGTGCTCTCCGAGGATGAGCTGTCGGTGCCGAACGAGCCGCCGTTTAGCGATCTGCAGGTCGGTCAGGCGCTCGTAGCTCCACGCGATGCTGAGGACGTCGTGATCCGCCGAATCGACGCGATCCATCCCACAGACAACGCGATCACCCTGCATGGGCCGTCTCTCAGCATCTGGGAGGTCGCGCAGAACGTCGATGCGGACTTGTCCTGGGACAACTCTGACCTGGTCGTGCCGTCCAGCCCGCGCGCGAGCGCACGGGCGGCGCGGGCGGGTATCAACGTCTCCAAAGCGAACCAGTGGACGCTTACCGCGCAATGGGGCTCGGGCGCGAACTACATCCGCGGCGCTCTCACCCTCACCAACGACTTCTCGCTCGGGTTCAACGTGGACGGCGGCGTGCTGCCTCCCCGCGTCGACGCGACCGCGACGGTTGCCAACACAGTCACCGCGAAGGTCGCGCTCACCGCCGCTGCAGCAGGCTCGTGGTCGGGGGAGAAGACCTTCGACAACGCCCGGGTCAAGATGACCTGCGCCGTGCTCCCGTACGGCCTCGGACAGGTGTGCCCCACCCTTACCCCCTCGATCTACGGCGAGTTCAACGCCTCGGTCAAGGGCGGCGCACAGGCCACCTTCCGACAGACGACCGCAGCGGAACTGACCTACAGCAAGGGCAAGTACGCCTTCAACACCGACGAGACCACCAAACCCGCGCTGGTCAGCAGAACCTGGGGAATCAAGGGCAACATCGACGCGAAGGTGACCGCCTTGGTCAACGTCGACTTCCACTACCTCTCCTATGACGGCCCCAGTCTCGGCGTGGACGTCGGGCCCTATGTACGGGCCTACGCCTCGACCGGGACTGCTGCACGGACAGGTGACAGTTGGGGTTAGGCCGCCTGGACGGCGGTCGGGGCCA
>NZ_STGK01000006.1 GCF_004919105.1 Nocardioides sp. GY 10113 | reverse complement strand
TGTTCCCGACGAGCAGCTACAACAGCGAGAACTACTGGGTTGACGTCGTCTTCCAGGAGTCCGCGGCCGACACCACCCCGCCGTCCTTGGTGGACCACAGCCCGGCCCGGGACGCCACCGGCGTCCCCACCAACACCCTGGTCACGGCGACGTACGGCGAGGCCCTCCAGTCCGGCACCGGGACGATCGCTGTCCGCAACGCGTCGAACGCCCTGGTGCCGGGGACGGTCTCCCTCGACACCGGCGGCACCCGGCTGGTCTTCCAGCCCGCCCAGGCGCTGGACACCTCCGCGACGTACTCGGTCCAGGTGAGCGGAGTCTCGGACCCCGCCGGAAATGTCGCTCCGTCCGCGAGCTGGTCCTTCCAGACCGCTGCGCCGGCGGCTCCCGCGCCCGATCAGGGGCCTGGCGGGCCCATCGGCGTCGTCACCAGTGCCGGCAACCCGGTCTCGACCTACCTCGCCGAGATCATGCGAGCGGAGGGTCTCAACGAGTTCGAGACTGTAGGGCCGGCGGCGCTCACGGAGACCGGGCTCGCGCCGTACGGCACGCTCGTCGTGGGGGAGGTCCCCGTGACCGACGCCCAGGTCGCGGCGGTGGCCGACTGGGTGACCGCCGGCGGCGACCTGGTTCTGATGCGACCCGACAGCCGGTTCAACGCTCTCGCCGGGCTGACCGCCCAGGCCGGGACGGTGAGCGAGGGTTATCTCGCGGTGGACGGGAGTAGCGAACCCGGGGCCGGCATCACGACCGAGACCCTGCAGTTCCACGGCGCCGCGAACCGCTATGCGCTGTCGGGAGCATCGAGTGTCGCGACGCTCTACACGTCGGCGACCGCCTCGACCGGACTGCCCGCGGTGAGCTGGCGCAGCGTCGGGTCGAACGGCGGCCAGGTCGCGACCTTCGCCTACGACTTGGCCAGGTCGGTCGTGCTGACGCACCAGGGCAACCCCGCGTGGTCCGGCCAGGACCGCGACGGCCAGGCGCCGATCCGCTCCGACGACCTCTACTTCGGCGGCACCTCGACCGACTGGGTGAACCTGTCCAAGGTGCAGATCCCGCAGGCCGACGAGCAGCAGCGCCTCCTGGCCAACCTGATCACCGTGATGGCCCGCGACCGGATGCCGGTGCCGCGCTTCTGGTACTTCCCCGACACCCACAGGGCCGTGGTCGTCGCCACCGGGGACGACCACGGCACGGGTGGCACCGGCGGCCGGTTCGACACCTACCTCGCCAACAGCCCCAGCGGCTGCTCGGTCGCCGCGTGGACCTGTCCCCGGTTCACCTCCTACGTCTACACCTCGACGCCACTCAGCAACGCGCAGGCGACGTCGTACCAGAACCAGGGGTTCGAGGTGGGGCTCCACCACTCGACCGGCTGTGGCGACTTCACCTCGCTGTCCAGCCTGCAGAGCGGCTACAGCAGCCAGCTCTCCGCCTGGCGGGCGAAGTACACGGGGCTCCCGTCACCGGTCACCAACCGGACCCACTGCATCGTCTTCAGCGATTGGAGCTCGCAGCCGAGGGCGGAGCTCGCGAACGGCATCCGGCTCGACACCAACTACTACTTCTGGCCCGGCTCGTGGGTCCAGGACCGCCCGGGGTTCATGAACGGGTCCGGGATCCCGATGCGGTTCACCGACACCGACGGGTCGCTGATCGACGTCTATCAGACCCAGACGGTCATGACGGACGAGTCCGAGCAGACCTATCCCGCGACGCCGAACACGCTGCTCGATCGTGCGCTCGGGCCACTCGGCTACTACGGCGCGTTCACGGCCAACATGCACACCGACAGCGCCACCACCTTCGAGAGTGACCAGCTGCTGGCGTCCGCGCAGGCCCGCGGGGTGCCGATCGTCAGCGCGCGCCAGATGCTGACCTGGCTCGACGGTCGCAACGGCTCGTCCTTCCGGAACCTCTCGTGGTCGGGGTCGAGGCTCTCGTTCTCGATCGGGGTGGGGAGCGGCGCCTCCCGCCTCACCGCGATGCTCCCGACGAGCGGCCCGGGCGGAACGGCGCTGACCGCGCTGACCAGGGACGGGGTCGCGGTCGCCTTCGCCCGGATGACCGTGAAGGGTCAGGAGTACGCGACGTTCTCCGCCGCGAGCGGCGCCTGGTCGGCGACGTACGCCGCGGCGGCCGCCCCCACCATCGCGGCCGCCCGGGTCGCCGAGTCGACCGAGGACTCGGTGACCATCGCCTGGTCGACCGAGGTGCCCGCAACCTCGACCGTGCTGCTGGCGAACGGGTCCGAGCCGCTGAGGGAGGTCGCGACGGAGACCGTCCGCACCACCGAGCACCTGATCGTCCTCGACGGCCTGGCACCGGGGACCACCTACCGCTACCGGGTCCTCTCCCGCACCCCTGGCGGCAGGACCGACACCTGGCCGTCGCCCGGCCAGCCCACCGCGACCTTCCGGTCCGCCGCCGCGGACGATGTCGCGCCGTCTGCGGCGCAGCTGCGTGTGGTGTCCCTGCCGGACGGCACCGCGCGCGTGGCGTGGACGACGAGCGAGCCGGCGACCTCCGAGGTGGAGTACGAGCGCGTGCCCGGCCTGGGGACCCACCACCGTCTCGACGAAGGTCTCGTGCGCGACCATCTGGTCGTCCTGACTGGTCTGCGACCGGACACGACCTACGCGGTCCGCGTCAGGTCGGTCGATGGGTCGGGGAACACCAGCGCGTCGCTGTCGACCAGCGTGCTCACACGCCCCGCGGGGGTGGCTGTCCAGACCGCCGAGAGCCTGCGCCGGGGAACCGTGACGGGGAGGCTGCGCATCGGGGAGGACGGGTTCGGGGCCCTCGCCCTGCCCAGCGGCGGCGCGGGTTCCTACACCTCGGGCGTGCTCGACGCAGGGCAGAAGGCCGATTGGACCGACCTCGCCCTCGCCGACCTGGTCAGCCCTGCCGGGAGTCGGTGGACGCTCAGCGTGCGGACGGGCAGCAGTCCGGAATCCGATGGCACGTGGAGCCCCTGGCGTCAGGTGAGCGCCGGGCAGGTCGGTGGCAGCGGGCGCTACCTGCAGTTCCGGTTGACCGTCACGGCGCCGGCCGGCTCGCGCTGGTCCGTCTCGGGGATCGGGTTCACCCACACCGGCGGCCTGCCGCGGACCGAGGGCGAGGGGACGGGCGCTCTGGGATAACCCCCGCAGCGGGCGGTTGGGTGGGTGTCGTCGCCGGGTCCTAGGCTGGTCCCACCCCGGCGCCCGACACCCCTGTCGCGGCTGAACCGGGGCGATCGTGCTGTCCGCCCGTCCCCAGGAGCGCCCCGATGAGCCTCGCCGGTCTCGCTGACGCCGTCCTCGCCGACCCACTGCTGGCCGGCCCGCTCGCCGACGCCGCGGACGGGCGGCTGCCCACCCGGGAGCTCACCGGCCCCGAGCCGGTGCGGCCGTTCCTGGTGGCCGGGCTGGTCCGCACCGGGCGCCCGGTGCTGGCGGTGACCGCCACCACCCGTGAGGCCGAGCAGCTCGTCGCCGAGCTGGGCGACCTGGTCGACCCCGACACCGTCGCCTACTTCCCGAGCTGGGAGACGCTGCCGCACGAGCGGCTCAGCCCGCGCAGCGACACCGTCGGGCGCCGGCTCGCGGTGCTGCGCCGCCTGTGCCACCCCGGCGACGCGGTGGGCGCCGGGCCGGTCTCGGTCGTGGTGGCGCCGGTCCGCTCGATCCTGCAGCCGCAGGTCAAGGGTCTCGGCGACCTGGCCCCCGTCGAGCTCACCGTCGGCGGCGGCGCGGTCCTCGAGGAGGTCGTCGCCGGCTTGGTGGACGCCGCCTACAGCCGCGTCGACCTGGTCGAGAAGCGGGGCGAGTTCGCGGTCCGCGGCGGCATCGTCGACGTCTTCCCGCCCACCGAGGAGCACCCGCTGCGGGTGGAGTTCTGGGGCGACGAGGTGGAGGAGATCCGCTCCTTCGCCGTCGCCGACCAGCGCACCATCGCCAGCCTCGACCGGCTCTGGGCGCCGCCGTGCCGCGAGCTGCTGCTGACCGAGGACGTCCGGACCCGCGCCGCCGAGCTGGGCCGCCGGCACCCCGAGCTGCTGGAGATCACCGACAAGCTCGCCCAGGGGATCGCCGTGGAGGGCATGGAGGCGCTGATCCCGGCGCTCGTCGACGAGCTCGAGCTGCTCGTCGACCTGATGCCCGAGGGCACCCAGGTGGTCGTCCTCGACCCCGAGCGGGCCCGGGCCCGCGCCCACGACCTGGTGGCCACCTCCGAGGAGTTCCTCGGCGCCTCCTGGGCGGCGGCCGCCTCCGGCGGGTCCGCGCCGGTCGACCTGCAGGCCGCGTCCTACCGCGAGCTCGGCGACGTCCGGATGCACGCGCTCGACCTCGGCCACGCATGGTGGACGTTCAGCCCGTTCGGCCTCGACGCCGACCAGCCGGGCGGCGCCGGGGCCCAGCCCGACACCGAGCCCGACAGCCAGTGGCGGGTGGCCGCCGCGCCGACATACCGCGGCGACGTCGAGCGGGCCTTCACCGAGGTCACCGCGTGGCGCTCGCAGGGACGTCCGGTGGTCGTCGTGCACCCCGGCCACGGGCCGGCTCAGCGGATGGTCGAGGCGCTGGGGGAGCGCGACGTGCCGGCCCGCTTCCTCGAGGACCTCCCGGCCGGGACGACGCTCGACCCGGCGGTGGTCACCGTCGCGTGCGGCGGCCTGGGCCACGGCCTGGTGCTGGAGCCGACCGACGAGACGCCCGGGCTGGTGGTGCTGACCGGCGAGGACATCGTCGGGCAGAAGGCCTCGACCCGCGACATGCGCTCGATGCCGACCCGGCGGAAGAAGCAGATCGACCCGCTCGAGCTGCGCGCCGGCGACTACGTCGTGCACGAGCAGCACGGCGTGGGCAGGTTCGTGGAGATGAAGCAGCGCGTCGTCCACGGCGCCACCCGCGACTACCTGGTCCTCGAGTACGGCGCCAGCAAGCGCGGCGCCCCGCCGGACCGCCTCTACGTGCCCGCCGACACCCTGGACCAGGTCACCCGGTACGTCGGCGGCGAGCAGCCCAGCCTGGACCGGCTCGGCGGCGCGGACTGGACCAAGCGGAAGAACCGGGCCCGCAAGGCGGTGAAGGAGATCGCGGCGGAGCTGATCAAGCTCTACGCCGCCCGCCAGGCGAGCCGTGGCCACGCCTTCGGCCCCGACACCCCGTGGCAGCGCGAGCTCGAGGACGCCTTCCCGTTCCACGAGACCCCCGACCAGCTGACCACCGTCGACGAGGTCAAGGGCGACATGGAGCGGGTGGTCCCGATGGACCGCCTGATCTGCGGCGACGTCGGCTACGGCAAGACCGAGATCGCGGTGCGCGCGGCGTTCAAGGCGGTCCAGGACGGCAAGCAGGTCGCCGTGCTGGTGCCGACGACGCTGCTGGTCACCCAGCACCTGTCCACCTTCACCGAGAGGATGAGCGGCTTCCCGGTCGTGCTCAAGGGCCTCTCCCGGTTCCAGACGGACAAGGAGGCCGCCGAGGTGATGGAGGGGCTGCGCGACGGTTCGGTCGACGTCGTCGTCGGCACCCACCGGCTCTTCAACGCCGACGTGAAGTTCAAGGACCTCGGCCTGATCATCGTCGACGAGGAGCAGCGGTTCGGCGTCGAGCACAAGGAGCAGATGAAGCGCCTGCGGACCTCGGTCGACGTGCTCTCCATGAGCGCCACCCCGATCCCGCGGACGCTGGAGATGGCGATCACCGGCATCCGCGAGATGTCGACCATCACCACCCCGCCCGAGGAGCGGCACCCCGTGCTCACCTACGTCGGCGGCTACGAGGACCGCCAGGTGGTCGCCGCGATCCGGCGCGAGCTGCTCCGCGACGGTCAGGTCTTCTACATCCACAACCGGGTCAACTCGATCGAGAAGGCCGCGGCCAAGCTGCGCGAGCTGGTCCCCGAGGCGCGGGTCGCCACCGCGCACGGTCAGATGAACGAGAAGCAGCTCGAGCAGGTGATGCTCGACTTCTGGGAGAAGCGGTTCGACGTCCTCGTCTGCACCACGCTCGTCGAGTCCGGCCTGGACGTCTCCAACGCGAACACGATGATCATCGAGCGCGCCGACACCCTCGGTCTCTCCCAGCTGCACCAGCTGCGCGGCCGCGTCGGCCGGAGCCGGGAACGGGCCTACGCCTACTTCCTCTACCCGACCGAGAAGCCGCTCACCGAGACCGCCCACGAGCGGCTGGCCACCCTCGCCCAGCACTCCGACCTCGGCGGCGGCATGGCGATCGCCATGAAGGACCTGGAGATCCGCGGCGCGGGCAACCTGCTCGGCGGCGAGCAGTCCGGCCACATCGCCGACGTCGGCTTCGACCTCTACGTGCGACTGGTCGGCGAGGCGGTCCGCGACTTCCGCGACGACAAGGTCGAGCACCTCGAGGAGGTGCGCATCGAGCTGCCCGTCGAGGCCCACCTGCCGCACGACTACATCCCCAGCGAGCGGCTGCGGCTGGAGATGTACAAGCGGCTGGCCGAGGTGCGCACCGACGCCGACGTCGACGAGATCAACGCCGAGCTCCTCGACCGGTACGGCGAGCCGCCGGAGGCCGTGGTCGCCCTCCAGCTGGTGGCGCGGTTCCGGGCCCGGGCGCGGGCCGCCGGCATCACCGAGATCACCACGGTCGGCAAGAACATCCGGTTCGCGCCCGTCGTGCTGCCGGACTCGCGGGTGGTGCGGCTGCAGCGGCTCTACCCGAAGTCGATCGTGAAGAGCCAGGTCGAGGCGGTCCTGGTGCCGCGGCCGGGCATCCCCGGCAAGACCGGGACGCCGATCGAGGGCGTGGCGGTGCTGGAGTGGGCGCGGCAGGTGATCGACGCGGTGATCGACCCGAAGTCCTAGGCGCGGGCGGCAGCGGATCGGCCCTGCGCCTGCTTGAATGGCGGCGTGCGTCACACTCGCAGCCTCGTGTCCGCCACCGCCCTGCTCTGCGCCGTCGCGGTCTCCGCGTCCGGGTGCGGCATCGGCGAGGCCGGTCCGCGACCCGGCGTCGCCGCCGAGGTCGACGGCACCGTGCTCTCGACCTCGGACCTGAACACCCTCGTCGACGCGGTCTGCGTGATCACCGCGGCGACCCCGGACTCGGCCGCGACCTCGCGCGGAGCCGCCCAGGCCAGCCTGCTGCAGAGCTGGGTGGGCTCGACCGTGGTCAACGCCTTCGGGGACGAGCAGGGGATCGACGGCAAGGCGCCCGAGCCCGACACGGGCTCGATCGCCGGCTGGGACCAGCTGGACTCCGATCAGCAGAGCGTGGTGAGCGACTACCTGACCAGGATCGGCAGCGCCCAGGCGATCGCGAGCGCGTCCGGGGGCTCCCCGGACCCGGACGACTTCGACGTGGTGATCAACCCGCGCTTCGGCCTGGCGATCGAGGACGGGCAGTTCGTCGACGAGGACGGCCAGCTGTCCGTCGCGGTGAGCGACGCCGCCAAGGACGCCGCCACGAGCACGAGCGGGCAGCTGAGCGCCGACGAGGTCGCGGCGCTGCCCGACAGCCAGCTGTGCGGGGCGCGGCCCGAGGCCGTCGCCACGCCCGAGGGGTGACGATGCCGGGGGCCCCGGAAGGCGAGGGTCCCGCCGGCGGCTCCGGGGACGCCCTCGCCGAGTTCGTCACGGTGATGCGGAGGCTGCGCGCCGAGTGCCCGTGGAAGCAGGAGCAGACGCACCGCTCGCTGCAGCGCTACCTGGTCGAGGAGACCTACGAGACGCTCGAGGCGATCGACGTGGGCGCCGCCAGCGGGGAGTGGCGCCACCTGCGCGAGGAGCTCGGCGATCTGCTCCTGCAGGTGGTCTTCCACGCGGTGATCGCCGAGGAGGGCGGCGAGTTCGACCTGGAGCAGGTGGCCCGCGGGATCACCGCGAAGATGATCCGCCGCAACCCGCACGTGTTCGGGGCCGGTGCTCGAGGGGAGACGGCGGGGGAGCTGGACGCCGACGCCGTCAACGACCTCTGGCAGGAGGCGAAGGCCGCCGAGAAGGGCGCGACCAGTCCGAGCCCGCTGCCCCCGGGCCTGCCCGCCCTGCTGTACGCCGACAAGACCCTGGACCGCTGGGAGCGGGCCGGACGCCCCGTCGAGATCGACCCGGAGTCGCCCGAGCTGGGGGAGCGGCTGCTGGCACTGGCCGTCGAGGCGAGGGCCGCCGGGGTCGACGCGGAGCAGGCGCTGCGCGACGCCGTACGCCGCCGCGGCTGACGCCGCGCGGGGGGCGACACGCGCCGTTGGCCGACCCGGTGCTTGTCGCGGTGTCGGGTGGGTCCGATAATCCGGCTGCCGGGCGCAGCGTGGTGCCCACTCGTCAAGGTTGAGGTTGCATGCGTCGCCCGCTCTCCGTCCTGCTCTGTGCCGCCCTGACGCCGTTGGGCGTCGTCACCCTCGCCCCGCCCAGCGGCGCGGCCACCGAACGCGTCGTGCTCGCCGACGGGTTCGAGTACGGCCTCGGCGGTTGGGCGACCGAGCACACCGGTGTGTCCGGCCTCCCGGACTGGGGCCGGGTCGGCAGCGCGGCGAGCGGCTCCTTCGCCGCCCACGTGGTGGGTGCGGGTGCGGTCAGCGACCAGGTGATGGTCAGTGAGGCGCTCGCGCTCGGCGCCGCGCCGGTGGTCTCGTTCCGGCACCGCTACGACTTCGAGGTCGACGCCGAGGACCCGTCCGTCTTCTACGACGGTGGCGCGGTCGAGGTCAGCACCGACGGAGGCGACACGTGGCAGGACCTGGCCGACGTCGCCGACGACGCCGCGGACCTCGGCTACGACGGCACGCTCTTCGACAGCGTCGACCACCCGGACGAGGTCAGCCCGCTGGCCGGCCGGGAGGCCTTCACCGGTCTGCTGGCCGACTGGACCCCGGTGCAGGTGCCGGTGGGGGCGCTGGCCGGGGAGACCATCCGGCTGCGCTTCCGTCTCGGTGCGGACGTGGCGGTCGCCAGCGGCGGCTGGTGGGTCGACGACGTCGCCGTCACCGACGGATCCGCGGCCCCGCTGCCGGTGGCCTCCGCGCCGACCCGGGTGCGGGTCACCCGCGCCGCGGCGGACACGCTGACGGTCTCCTTCAACCGCGCGACCCCGGCCGGCGGGCGGGCCGTCGTGGCCCACCGGGCCACCTGCACCAGCCCCGACGCCCCGTCGCGGAGCGCGGTCACCCGCGACACCGAGGTCGAGGTCTCCGGGCTGACCCGCACCGCGGCGTACTCCTGCCGGGTGCGGGCGTGGACGACGGCCGGCGAGGGCGTCGCGAGCACGGCGGTGAAGGTCGGCACCACCGTGGCCGGTGCCGCCGCCGCGCCACGCGCCGCGTCGGTCGCGGCGTCCCCCGATCCGCTGACCAGCGAGCCGGCGGGCGGCGGTGACGACCAGCGCGATGTCCCGGAGGGCGACTTCGACGCCCTCGCCGGCAGCGACGTCGAGGTCGCGCCGTCGGTGACGCAGCGCGCGGCGATCGAGGACCTGGCTGACGCCGATGCCCCGCTGCAGGTCCAGTCGCAGCTGGGCGTGCCGACCACCCTGCTGGTCGCCGACCCGGAGCCGGCCGGGCGCAGCCGCTCGGGCAGCTCGGCGAGCGCCCGGCGGGCCGTGGTGGACGCGGCGCGCGACCACCTCGGCCGGATCGCCGGCGCCTACCGCCTCGACGGGGCCGACGTCGCGGCGGTCGACGTGACCGGTGTGCAGGACCTCGGCGGCCCGGTGGTCGTCGAGCTCGGCCAGGACGTCGACGGCGTCGAGGTCTGGAACGAGCGGCTCAGCCTGGCGCTCGACGCCGACCTGGGCCTGGTCGGCGCCGCCGGCTACCTGCTGCCGGCCGAGGTGCGGCAGCGTGACTTCGACCTGGACGCGGAGGCGGCTGCCCAGGCGGCGTACGACGACCTCGCGGGCGCGGACGCGACCCGGCTGCGCAGCACCGGTGAGGAGGCCGGCTACGTCCTGCTGGCCGGTGACGGCGCGACCGCCCGCGCGCGCCGGGTGATGTACCGGCTCCCCGACGGACTGGTCGCGGCGTGGTACGTGGAGGTCTTCGCCGACGGCGGCGGCACGGCGTACGTGATCGACGCCGGTGACGGCTCGCTGCTGCACCGCAACGACCTGACCAGCGACGCCGAGGAGTACGACTACCGGGTGTGGGCCGACGGGGACGGGGTGCCCTACGCGGGTCCGTACGGCACCGACGGCTTCCCGCACCCGACCGGCGTCCCGGACGCGTTCCGCGCCGCCGCCGTCGCGCCCTCCTTGGTCGCCGGCCCGACCACGGGCGACCCGTGGCTCCCGGAGGGGGCGACGGTGACCAGCGGCAACAACGTCGACGCCTACGCCGACGTGAGCGGCGCCGACGGCTTCGACGCCAGCGACTACCGGGCCGGCGTCACCGCGCCGGGGACCTTCGACCGCACCTACGACGTGACCAAGGCGGCGGGTGCCGACCGCGCGCAGGCCGACGCCGGACTGACCTCGCTCTTCTACACGATCAACCACCTGCACGACTGGTTCTACGACTCCGGGTTCGACGAGGCGGCGGGCAACGCCCAGGCCGACAACTACGGCCGCGGCGGCGACGGCGGTGACGCGATCCGCGCCGAGGGGTTGGACTTCTCCGGGCGCAACAACGCCAACATGATGACCCCGGCCGACGGCGTCAGCCCGCGGATGCAGATGTACGTCTGGGACGGCCCCGTCGACGGCGGCCTGTCGGTCCCGGCCACCGGAACGTCGTACAACACCGGCAACTCGACCTCGTTCGGCCCGCAGGCCTACGACGTCACCGCGCGGGTCGTCCCGGCGGTCGACGGCGTCGGACCGACGGGCGACGGCTGCGAGCCGCTGGTCACCGACGTGGCCGGAGCGATCGCCCTGGTCGACCGCGGCACCTGCTCCTTCTACGTCAAGGCGCAGCGGGCCCAGACCGCCGGGGCGGTCGGCCTGCTGATCGTGGACAACTCGGGGGGCGCCATCCCGCCCACGCTCGGCGGCAGCTGCACCGGCTCGCCCTGCCCTATCACGGTGCCGACCGCGAGCGTCACGACCGCCGTCGGCGCCGCGCTGCGCGCCGCGCCGCCCGCGAGCGCCCGGCTCTACCGGACCGCCGCGGGCGTCGCGCGCGACGGGTCGGTCGACGCGCAGGTCGTCGCCCACGAGTGGGGCCACTACCTGACCCACCGCCTGGTCCCCTCGCTGAGCTCCGTCCAGGCGCGCTCGATGGGCGAGGGGTGGGGCGACTTCGTCGCGCTGCTGATGACGGTCCGCCCCGAGAACGTGGCCGACCTGGACGCGGCGTACTCGGTCGGCGCCTTCGCCACGGCGGTCCTGTCGACGTCACCCAGCTACTTCGGGATCCGGCGGATGCCGTACTCGACCGACCCGAGCATCAACGGGTTGAGCCTGCGGCACATCTCGGACGGTCAGGCGCTGCCGTCGGTGCCGTTGATCAACCTGCCCCCGAACTCGGAGGTGCACAACGCCGGCGAGGTCTGGGCCAGCATGCTGTGGGACTGCTACGCGTCGCTCCTGGAGCGGACCACGGGCGACGACCCCGAGCTGACCTTCGCCCAGGCGAAGCGCCGGATGACCGACTACCTGGTCGCCTCGCTGAAGCTGACACCCGCGGAGCCGACCTTCCTCGAGGCCCGTGACGCGCTGCTGATGGCAGCGCGGGCCGTCGACGTCACCGACTACGAGCGCTTCGTGGAGGCCTTCGCCGGCCGAGGTGCCGGCGTCGGTGCGGTGGCGCCCGAGCGGTCCTCCTCGACGCTGCAGGGCGTGGTCGAGTCCTACGACGGCGAGGCCGCGCCGCCGACCGCCTCGGTCGACCTGGCCGGCGGTACCGAGGGTGACGCGGGCTGGTACCGCGCCGCGCCGGTGGCTGCGGCCTCCGTGCTCAGCAACTTCGTCACCAACGGTGTGCGCTGCGCCCTCGACGACCCGACCCACGCCGACCACGATGAGGTCTTCCTCGACGAGCGGGAGCCGTGCGACTACGCCGGCCAGGGCGCGACGATGCCCGAGGGCGTGCACACGCTGTACGCCGCCGGCGAGGACCTGGTGGGTGACCTCACCGGGGTCGCCGCCCGGACGGTGAAGGTCGACTCGATCGCTCCGGAGCTGGAGTGCCTGCCGACGACCCTCCCGGTCGACCCCGCGGGTGGCGAGGTCACCGCGCGCGTCCTCGACGACGGCTCGGGGCCGGCGGCCGCGACGGTCTCGGCGGCCGCGGACACCAGCGCCGAGGGCACGTTCTCCGTCACCGTCCAGGGCCGCGACGTCGCCGGCAACACCGCCGAGGCGTCGTGCTCCTACACGGTCGACGGCACGGCGCCCGGCGCGGCGAGCCTCGCGGCGCTGCCGACCTTCACGACCGACCCGGCGGTGACGCTCCGAGCCTCCGCCAGCGACGACGGCTCGGGGCTGGGCGGCTACGTGGTCGAGCGCCGGATGGCGTCGTACCGGGCGAAGGGCCTGCCGGCGCGGTGGTCCGAGGTCGGCGAGGCCGACGCGGCGGGTCGCTTCCGCGCGACGGGGCTGAAGGGCGGCACGACGTACTGCTTCCGGGTGCGGGCGCGTGACCTGGCCGGCAACCTCGGCCCGGCCTCGGCGCAGCGGTGCACCGCTCGGGTGCTCGACGACGGGGCGTTGGGCCGCTCGGCCGGCTGGACGTCGGTCCGGGCCAAGGGCTATGCCGGCGGCAAGGCCGCCCAGGCGACCTCGAAGGGACGCATCCTGACCCTCGAGAAGCTCCACGCCACCCGGCTGGCGCTGTGGGCCCGCACCTGCTCGGCCTGCGGGTCGGTGCAGGTGAAGGTCGGTGCGAAGCGGATCGCCACGGTGTCGCTGCGCTCGTCGAAGACCCGGGCGGTCGCGTCGGTGACGGTCAAGGTGCCGCGGCGCCTGTCGGGAACGCTGCGCCTGGTCACCACCTCGAAGAAGCAGGTCGTGATCGACGGGATCGGGGCCAGCCAGGAGTAGGGCCGGAGCAGGCGTCCGGCTCCCCGGGACAGACCGAGGAGCCGGACGCCTACCGCGGGATCCACCCGTTGCTCAACCGCGGAGGACCTTGATCCGGGCCTTGACGGTCGCGGTGCCGATCTTCAGGCCGCCGGCGAAGAGGTCGGTGGAGTAGTAGTCGTTCAGCGCGGCGGCGGCCTTGTCGCTGAGCAGCGCGCCGACGTTGCTGATCTTCACGCGCTTCTTGGTGGCGTCGACCTTCGCCTTGCCGAGGCGCAGGTCGAGCAGGCGGATCCGCTTGCCGACCTCCTCGACGTAGGCGGTCAGCCCGCCCTTGCGGGTGTTGATCGTGAAGTCGCGGACCGTCAGGTCCTTGCCGCCGGCGGAGAACATCAGGCCGCCGCTGTGGGTGATCCGACCCGCGAGGGTGGTGGCGTTGACGAGGCCGCCCTGGATCGGGAAGGCGATGCCCTTGCCGGTGACCTTGGCCTGGGAGACCGGGGCGACCGAGATCCCGTTGTCGGTCAGCACCTGGGCCGTGCCGGGCGCGATGGCCAGGGTGGTCGCGCCCCCGGTCGGGACGATGAAGGTGGCCGCTCGCGCGGCGCTGGCGGTGGCGGCCGGAGCGGCGCTCGCGGCCTGCGGGGCAGCAAGGGCCAGGGAAGCGGACAGGGCGGTGGCGGCTGCAATGGCCGCGGCGGGACGCAGGGACATCGTCGTACCTCTCGATCGCTGGGGGTCGTGCGAACCGGGGCGGGCGCCCCGGCTCCCTTGATTCGGTCCCGACGCGCGATCGGATTGGACGGGTTGGCGATTTCTCGTCTGCGAGGCCGACGGCCGCCCGGCGGCTGCCGGCGGCCGGCGGCCCGGCGAGGCGCGGACGGGCGGGAAGCGCGTGCCGGTCCCGCCCCCGCGGGACCTATGCCCCTGCCTCTCCGCGGGCGCGCGGCGTGGAGTGGAGAGGTGACTGATCGCGCCACCGCCGGCCTCGCCGGCGCCCTGTTCCTCGTCGGCACCCTCGCCGGCCTGGTGGGGCTCTCCCTGCAGGAGTCGGTGGCCGGCGACGACTGGCTGCGGACGGCCGCGGCGCACCCGGACCGGCTGGCCACGGGCGTGCTGCTCGAGCTGGCCCTCGGCGTCGCGGTCGTCGGCATCGCGGTGGTGCTCTACCCGGTGCTGCGGCGGCGCACGGAGCGCCTCGCGGTGGGCTACCTGGTGGCCAGGACGCTGGAGGGCGCGGTCTACGTCGGCGGCGCGAGTGCGGTGCTCACCCTGACCACGGTCAGCGAGGAGCACGCGGCGACGGGCTCCGAGGCGTTCGCGGCGATCGGGGAGTCGCTGCTCGCCGGCCGGGACTGGTCCGGTCACGCCGTGCTCGACGTCGCGGTCTTCCCGGTGGGCGCGGTGCTGCTCAACGCCGCCCTGCTGGTGGGACGCCTGGTCCCGCGCTGGCTGGCGATCTGGGGCCTGGCCGGCGCGGCGGCGTACCTGCTCTCCGGGGTGCTGGTGACCTACGGGCTGGAGCCCCTCTCCACACCGCAGATCGTGCTCGAGGCGCCGCTCGGCCTCCAGGAGATCGGGCTGGCGCTGTGGTTGATCGTGAAGGGCTTCACGCCGGTCGCTGCGCCGGTGGCGGAGCCGGCGACGGACTCGTTGATGGAGGAGATGGAACGATGAGCGCACGAGACGACGAAGTCGTGGCGGCGGAGAAGCGGGCCCGGGCGTTGACGGACCTTCTGTGGCACGTCGGGGCGTTCCTGATTCTCAACGCGTTCTTCTGGATCCTCGACCTGGTGGTCGGGCAGAGCGGCCTCCAGTGGGCGTTCTGGCTGACGCTCTTCTGGGGGCTCGGGCTGGCCTTCCACGTGCTCAGCTTCCTGATCGAGGGGCGCCAGGTCGCGCGGCGGGCCGCCCTGCGCTACGAGCGGGATGACCGCGAGGAGCGGGATCGGCTCTACGCGCGCTACGAGCGGGAGCAGAGCGAGGAACCGCGCTAGCGGACGGGCCCGCCGCCACCCACGAGGATGGCGACGGGCCCCTGCCGGCCTCCCCACAGGCCCGGGCCCGTCCCCGGATGGGCCCGCTCCCGCCGCGAGCGCTGGCTCAACGGCTGAAGACCTCGCTGGTCGCGGTGCTGTAGTCCTGGGCCGGGAGGTAGTCGACCCACAGCCGGCGCCAGTCCCCGCGCAGCTTGACCGCGAACGCGCCCTCCTGGTCGACCTCCCCGTCGACGTACCGGTAGCCCTCGGGCTTGCCGTCGCCGCTCGGGTCGAGGGTGACGATGACGCTGCCGCCGGTCACCGGCATCGCGTCGTCGGTGGTGATCAGCCGACCGAAGACCGCCTCGTCCTGGGCGTCGACCTCCTCGAAGATCACCTTCCGCCCGACCTGGACCTCGGCCATCGCGCCGCCGAGCAGGCCGAGCGAGTGCCGCTCCGGGTCCTTCGGGTGCAGCGCCCAGGCCGACAGCCCGACCCGGTTCGGCACCTGGGTCAGCTTCATCACCTCGTCCCAGTTCATGTCGCCGAGGTCGTCGGGGAGGCGGTCCTCGCCGCGCACCGGCGCCCACTCGAACATGACCTGGACCCGCTTGGTCTGCTTCGCCTTCAGCCGCAGCCACCGGTGGCTCACCAGCACCCGGTACGTCGGGTTCGTCTGGCCCGCGTTGAGGTAGACGTAGGTCGGCTCGTCGTAGGGGTTGCTCACCTCGACCGTCGTCGACTCCCGGGTCGAGGGCGAGGCCGTGGAGGGGATGAACCGGTCGTAGTTGGACTGCGCCATGTTGTTGAGCTCGGTCAGCTCCACGATCCCGGTGCCGGCGTCCTGGAACAGCGGGATCCGCGCGATCACGCAGTAGTGGCCGCTGGCCGGGGCGTTCCAGGTGGCGTTGAACTCGACGGCACCGCCCGGCGGGATCGACCGCGTGTCGCTGCCCAGGAACGTCTCCGGGGCGTTGGAGAGCGTGTAGTTCTTGACGTAGAAGTTCACCACCACGCCGTTGGCCGCGACGGTGCCGTTGTTCCGGACGGTCGCCACCACCGTGTTCGCGTGGCCCGACCAGGGCACGTTGGCCCACTCCGGGCGGGTGGCGCTGCGGGCGTTGCGCACCTCGATGTCCGGGCTCTGCCAGGGCCGCGACGGCGACGCGGGCCAGGGACGGATCGAGGGGTCGGGGCGGCCGTTGGCGCCGTACCGGACGCGGACGTCGGCGCCGGTGCCGTTGGTGGCGCTGACGTCGACCCGGAACTCCTGCGGGAAGCCGGGCGTCGTGTAGTCGGTGTCGATGTACTTGCTCCCGTTCGTGAGCACCGCGCCGTCGTCGTTGGCGTGCTTCGGCAGCAGCAGCACCTGCGGGCGGGGGATCGGGGCGGTGCTGGGGTCGGTGGCCACGTCCGTGCCGAGCACCCGGGAGTCGGCGGGCAGGTCCTGGTCGCCGATCTGCGGCGCCTGCTCCTTGCGGTACTCGAAGTAGTAGTTCGCGCCGTCGGCGATGCGCACCTCGATCGCCTTCGACTGGCCGGCCGGCGGCGCACCGAGCTCGAGCGGATGCAGCCGGAACGTCTGGTCGAGCGGCCCGCCGGATGCGCTGAAGTTGAGGGTGCGCACCCACTCGGGGCGCACCCAGCCGAGCCGCATCTTCTGCGAGACCGACATGTGCGGGTGCGGGTCGTCGGCGTCCATCAGGTCCCAGCCGCCGGGGTTCCGGCCGGCGACCGACGGCGTGTACTGGTCCCACAGGCCGAGGTTGTGGCCGAGCTCGTGCGAGGCGGTCTCGAAGATCTCCCGGTCGTTGCCCGGCTGCTGGCCCCAGTCGGCGACCATCGAGATGAAGCCGAGGTTCAGCGCGCCGTCCCCGGTCGTGTACGGCCCCCACTTGCCGATCGAGGCGAACGGCCACGCCGCGCGCTCCGGTTGGGTCGCGGTGGCCGGCACCCGCGGGGACACCATGATCACGGTGTCGAAGTCGCGGAAGTCGATGTCGGCGTCGGCCGCCGCGATGGTGGCGTCGACCAGCGTGCCCTTGAAGCTGCTGTCGCTCGTGTCGAAGTAGGAGCCCCACGCGCCGCTGAGGTTGTAGGGCCCGAACGGGGTGACCGAGAGCGTCAGGTTGCCGTAGGAGGCCTCCTCGTAGAACGTGCGTACGCTGCGCACCTTGCCGTGGTCGAGGACGCCGTCGGTCAGCTCGTCCATCCACAGGTCGCGCAGCGCGGCCTGGTCGGCCGGGGCGGTGGAGTAGCGGGCGGAGGAGGTGTCGACGAAGACCAGCGCGATCCGCCAGGTGCCCGAGATCGGGGTCGGGCGGGTGTTCTGCGGGGTGCTCGGGCCGCCGCCCCAGGCGCTGCCGATCGGGTGGCTGATGTCCTGGTCGGAGGAGAACCAGAACCCGGGACCCCGCTTCTTCCTGCGTCCCCACCGGTCGGTCAGCGCGAACGTGGTCGCCCCGACCGCGGCCCCGCTGTTCTTGTCGATCGCGACCAGCTCGTGCTTGCCGAGCTCGTGGCCGCCGAGCAGCATCACCTCGGGCCGCTTCGGGTCGTACTTCGGTCCGCGGGCCACCGAGACGACGCCGGCGCCGGGCGAGCTCAGCTCGTAGCGCAGGTCCTCGTCGGTCAGTCCCGAGGCCGGGTCGATCGCGACCGTGACCGGGGTGAACGAGCCGACGAAGACGCGCCGGCGGGGAAGGGTGAGCTCGACGTCCATGGGGTGCCTCCTGCTGGGGCGTGCCGCGGGTGGTTGATGCAGGGAGGACCCGCCGCCCCCGCGGCTGATACCAGGGGCGTCCCGCCCGAGCGCGGCCTCAGACGCCCAGCGCCGCGAAGGAGGCCGCGGTCGCGGCGCGCAGCACGTCCCCGCCCGCCCGCTCCCGCGCCGCCAGCAGCACCTCGGCCGGGTCCCCGCCCGCGGCCAGCCCCCGGTGCAGGCCGAGCATCAGGTCGACGGTCGCCTCGTCGTTGACCACCGCGACGCTGGCCACCACGCCCGCCGTGCCCATCGAGAGCAGCGAGGCGACCAGGCCGAGCAGCGCGTGAGCGCCCACCGGCGCCATCACGCCGGAGTCGCACGCGGAGAGCACCAGCCGGTACGGCGCCTCGCGGAGCAGCTCGAGGTCGTGGACCGTCAGCGGGCCGTCGTCGAGCTCGAGGGAGGAGAACATCGGGCTGTCGGCGCGGAAGGTGCCGTGCGCCGCGATGTGGGCCAGCCGGGCGCCGTCGAGGGCGGCCAACGTCGCCGGCACGGTCGCCGCGCCGTCGCGCAGCAGCACCGCGTCCGGGTACGCCGCCGCCAGCGCGTCCACCTCCGCGCCCCCGGTGAGCAGGCCGGGGCCGGCGGCCAGCACGGTGCGGCCCGGTGCCCGGGGCCGGACCTCCCGGGCGCGCAGCCACATCGCCGCCGACGGGACCGTGCTGACCGGTCGGTCGGCGAGCGCGGGCAGCAGGCCCCAGGGCGTGGCCTGCAGCGCCGGGGGCGGCGAGACGACCACCCGCGCGCTCGGCCCGGCTTCCGCGACCACCGCCGCCGCGGACGGCCCGAGGAGCGCTTCCTGGAGACGCCGCCCGGTGCCGGTCAGGTCGGCGGGCCGGCCCCGGGCGAGCTGGCGCAGCAGGAAGCGGGCCGCGACCAGCGCCTGGGTCGCCTCGTCCAGCGTGCCCGCCGCGTGGCGCCGGACCCGGCCGCCGGTGACGGTCAGGACGTGCAGCCGGCCGTCCACGTCGAGGAGCTCGACGAAGACGTCGTCCTCGACCGCCGCCACCAGGGCGGAGGCGTCGAACGGCGGCGCCACGCCGTGCGCGCGACCGCCGGGCGCCCGGTGCAGCTCGCGGCGGATCTCCGCCTCCAGCGCGGCCCCTGCGCCGCCCCTGCCGGGGGCGTCGTCCGCGACCATCCGGGTCCGGCTGCGCAGCTCGCCGAGACGTTCGGCGAGGCGCGCCTCCGACGGCGGGCGCACCGGCGGCTGGGTCAGCGCCGCGGCGCGCCAGCGCTCGCCCCAGGCGAGCAGCCGGCGGCTGCCTCCGGTGACGGCGTGGCGCAGCGCCAGGGCCGCCAGGTCGTCACCGTGGCGGCTGGCCAGCGCCCGCAGCTCGGAGCTGCCGAGGGTGGCCCGGTGGTCGTCGAGCGCGGCCAGCCCGGCCGAGCAGGCGCGCAGCACCCCGCGGGCGTCGCCCCGGCGGTCGCGGTCGGTGGCGAGGGCGAGCCACGCGCTCGCGCGCACCAGCGCCGACGGACGGGTCCGGTAGCGGCCGGCCTCCGCCAGCAGCGCGCCGGCGTCCGGGGAGCCGCTGGCGGCGGCGAGCTGGCCGGCCAGCAGCAGGGCGACCGGCGCGTCCTCGGAGCGGAGCGCGGCCAGCCGCCGACCCAGCCCCGCGGCCTCGTCGGCCAGTCGGCGCCCCCGCTCGCCGTTGGCCCACCGCGCGCGCAGCAGCACGAGATCGGCGTGCAGCCACCACCACTCCCGCTCCTGCCGCCGGAACAGGCGGCGGGCCTCCCGGGCCCGGGCGGCGGCGTCGTCGGGACGGTCGGCCGCGAGCGCGGCCATCGCGCCCGTGACCACCAGCTCGGCCCGCGCCGTCGGGCTCAGCGCGGTGTCGGTCAGGGTCGCGTCGAGCACCGCCACGGCGTCGCCGGCGAGCCCGGCCGCCAGCAGGGCGGTGCACCGGTCGAGCGCGAGCTCCGGCGGGGAGACCGCGAGCGCGTCGTAGCGGTGGGCGGCCTCGTCGTACCGCGCCAGCGCGCCCGGGAGGTCGCCACGGCAGTAGGCGATCTCCCCCCGGTTGTGGGTGGTCGTGGCGGCCTCGAGCTGCTGACCCGTCCGGGTGAAGAGCCGCTCGGCGGCCGCCACGTCGTGCTCCGCCTGGGCGAGTGAGCCGACCGCGAGGTGGATGGCGGCCCGGTTGTTGAGCGCCCGCGCCTGCCAGATCTCGTCGCCCGCGGCACGGAACCCGGCGAGCGCGCGGCGCGTCTCCGCCAGCGCCTCGGCGTGGCGCCCGAGCGTCAGGAGCAGGTAGCCGCGTCGCAGCAGCACGCGTGCGCGCACGGCGCCGCTGCTGCCCTCGGCGGCGGCCGCGAGCTGGGCGAGTCCGGTCCGGGTGCGACCGGCCATGACGAGGGCCGCCCCGGTGGTGGCCCGCACGTCGGCGATCCGCTCGGCGTCGCCGCTGCGCCGGGCGTCCGCCAGCGCCGCGCGGAGCTCGGTGAGCGCCGCGGGGACGTCGCCGGCGTCGCGCAGCACGATCCCCGCGGCCTGCCGGGCATAGGAGAGCGCCACCGGGTCGGTGGTCTCGTCCGCGAGGGTCCGTGCCTGCCGGAGCGCCTCCGTGGGACGGGAGAGGGCCAGGGCCAGCAGCTCCTCGGGCGCGGCCCGTGGGTCGCTCGCGTTTCCCGTGGTGACCATCGCGCCCCTTATCCCAGCCCCCGAGGTGGGGCTACTCTCGCTAACGATTCTGCGCCACGGCACCCGATCGGAGCGGGCATGGACACGGAGACGTCACCGGAGCAGCACGATCCCTCGGACGAGTACGACAAGGAGCGGGACGAGCGGGCCCGGGTCCAGCTGAGGGTGATCCAGGAGTCCCTCGAGGACGTCGGGGTCGCCCTTCCGAAGGGCAGCGACGACCCGGCCGACTGGCTCTACCTGTACCGGCGCAGTCGGATCCTGGTCCGCGACGCGGACCTGCCGCGGGTCCTCGACGCGCTCGAGGGCCGCGGGGAGGTCGACTCCGCGCTGGTCAACGGCGTGACCCGGGTGGTCGTGCAGACCGACGAGGAGCTCCCGGCCGTGCTCGCGGACCTCGACCGGCGCCTGGGCCCGGGGGTCGCGACCCCCGATCACGTCCTCTACGTGACCGCCAAGGGCACCTGCTGCCCCGCGACGGAGCCCCTGGAACCACCCGGCACGGCGCCGCTGCCGGCGGTCAACACCGTCACCACCGACGGTGCCGGCGTCTTCGTCTCGGTCGTCGACACCGGCTGGTACGCCGACGCCGCGACCAGTCCGCTCACCCCCTGGCTGGCCGGGGTGACCGGCGACCCGGAGGTGATCGACCCCGCGAACATCCATCCGTACGGCGGCCACGGCACGTTCATCGCGGGTGCCGTCCGCTGCCAGGCGCCGTCGGCCGAGGTCCGGGTCGAGGGCTTCCTGCCGAAGGGCGGCGCCGTCTACGAGTCGGACATCGTGGTCCAGCTCTGCGAGGCGCTGGCGCTGGGCCCGGACATCATCAGCCTGTCGGCGGGGGCCCGGACCCGCGGGGACCGGCCGCTGGTCGGCTTCGAGGTGTTCTGGAGCAACTTCCTCAGCCAGGTGAGCGGCACCGTGCTGGTCGCCGCCGCGGGCAACGACAGCACCCGGGCGCCGTTCTGGCCGGCGGCGTTCCCGTGGACGATCGGCGTGGGCGCGATCGACGCGGCGGGCAACCGTTCGTCGTACTCGAACTTCGGCAGCTGGGTGGACGTCTACGCGCTCGGCGACGACCAGGTCAACGCGTTCCCGGTCGGGGACTACGTCGCCCACGAGCCCCCCTTCGTCGGGCAGCAGCGGTCCTTCAAGGGGCTGGCGCAGTGGAGCGGCACCTCGTTCGCGACCCCGGTCGTGGCGGGGATGATCGCGGCCCGGATGAGCCGATCCGGGCTGAGCGCGCGGCTGGCCGCCGACGAGCTGCTCGCCGAGGCCCGGGCGAACGCGATCCGTGGGGTGGGGCCGGTCCTCTGAGCCGCGGGGCCCGCCGGCTCAGAGGGTCAGCCAGCCGGTGGAGCGGACCCGGGTGCCGTCGTCGACGGTGATCCGGAGCGGTCGATCGTCCGGCAGCGGCACCGTGAAGACGCCGGAGGCGTCGGTGTCGGCCTCGGCCACGGTGTCGCGGCCCCGGACCGCGATCCGGCAGGCCCGGCCGGGCACCACCTGGCCGACCAGGATGCCCTCGTCGACCTCGACCTCGAGGGTCAGGTCGTCGGCCTCGAAGCCGAGCACACGGGGTCCGTCCCCGGCGCCACGGACCAGCACCTCCTCGGTCAGCGCGGAGTCGTGCGCCAGGCCCATCAGCTCCTCGTCGATGGTGCGCCAGGCGAAGGCCGCCCGCGCGGCCGTCCGATCGGTCTCGGTCACCGAGCCCGCGACCGCCTCGGTCAGCGCCTGCATCAGCAGGTCGTCGTCGTCCCACGTGGTCATGGCACGATCACCTCCCCTCGTCCGCGGACGGGCTCGCCAGGAGCCGCCGCATTGCCGTCGTACGTCGTAGCTGGTCCAGCGCCCGGGCCCGGGTCGGCCCGATGCTGCCGATCGGGATCCCGAGCCGCTCGCTGATCTCCCGATAGGCCAACGGAGGGTCGACCATCAGCAGCATCAGCAGCTCGCGGCGGTCCGCCGGCAGCTCGTCGAGCGCGGCGCGCAGCGCCTGGTGCCGCTCCGCCAGGATCAGGTCCTCGGTGGGGTCGGGCTGGTCGTCGGCCCGGTCGAACACGGTCGTGGCCTGGGGGTCGTGCGCGACGGTGCGACCGGACCGGGTCAGGGCGCGGGCGCACTCGTGGCGGGTGGTGGTCGCGATCCATCCGGGCAGGGCCCGGGGTTCGCGGAGGTCGTCGAGGTGCTCGACCAGCCGCAACCACACGGTCTGGTTGACGTCCTCGCCCTCGGCGCGGGGCAGCCGGGCGCGGGCGATCAGCGCCCGCACCAGGGGCAGGAATCGCTCCACCAGCGCGTCCCACGCTGCCTGGTCGCCGCTGCGGGCGGCGGCCACGAGCGCGGCGACGGCGTCGGAGTCGTTCAACGTCGCCTCCTCGGACCTGGTCGGTCCCACGAGGCTCTCACGTAGCTGGTGCACAACGGGAGGAGCAGCGGCGGGGTCGGTTGATACGTCGCGGCGGGGAGCGGCCTAGCCCGGACGGGCTATGTGACGTACGTCACATCACCGCTACGTTGGTGGGAGCCCCGTGCCCCTCGGGCGACCTGCCCGGCGCGGGACGACAGGAGGCGACGATGGCTCTGACGAGGTGGACGCGGTGGACGCGCACGCAGAGGATGCTGCTGGCCGCGGTGGCGGCGGGCACGCTGGTGATCGCCGGACAGGTCGCTGCCGGGGCGGCGCCACCGGGCGGCTCCGGCTGGTCCTCGGCCGGCGGCGACCGGCAGAACACCCGCTCCGCGAAGACCGAGTCGAAGATCTCGCCCGCGACCGTCGGCGACCTGGGTGTGTCCTGGGTGCTGACCACCGGCGGTGACGTCTCCGCCACGCCCGCGGTGGACGGCGAGCGGGTCTACGTCCCGGACTGGGCCGGCAACCTGTACGCCGTCGACCGCCGTACCGGCGCCGTCGACTGGACCCGGACGATCGCCGACTACACCGGCGTCGCCGGCGACAAGGCGCGCGCCACGCCCGCGATCGCCGGTGACCTGCTGGTCCTCGGCACGCAGGGCGGGACGACCGGTGGCGGCGGGAACATGCTGGCCATCGACAAGGACACGGGCGACCTGGTCTGGAGCACGCAGCTGGACGACCACCCGGCCGCGATCATCACGCAGTCGGCGACCGTCTTCGACGGCGTGGTCTACGTCGGCGTCGCCTCCAACGAGGAGGGCCGCGCGTTGATCCCGGGCTACGACTGCTGCTCGTTCCGCGGCAGCATGTCCGCGCTCGACCTGGACACCGGGGTCATCCTCTGGAAGACCTACACCGCGCCCGAGGGCTTCCCGGGCAACGCCGTGTGGGGCAGCTCGCCCGCGATCGACGTGAAGCGCGGCTCGGTCTACATCGCCACCGGCAACAACTACGACGTCCCGGACGACGTGCTGGCCTGCGTGGAGGCGGCCGGCGACGACCCCGACGCGAAGCAGGCGTGCCTGCCCGCCGACAACCACTTCGACTCGGTCCTGTCGCTGGACATGCGCACGGGCGAGATCAAGTGGGCGACCAGGGCGCTGCCGTACGACGCCTGGACGGTCGACTGCATCCCGTTCTTCGGCGACGGGGACAACTGCCCGGAGCCGGCCGGCCCCGACTACGACTTCGGCCAGGCACCGGCGCTGTTCAAGGCCTCGTCGGGCGACGGCCCGGCACGCGAGCTGGTCGGGGCGGGGCAGAAGAGCGGCCAGTACTGGGCGCTCGACCCCGACACCGGCCAGGTCGTCTGGGTGACCCAGGCCGGGCCGGGTGGCACCGCGGGTGGCCTGCAGTGGGGATCCGCCGTCGACGGCCAGCGGGTCTACACCGCCAATGCCAACAGCGGCGCTGTCCCGTGGACGCTGCCCGACGGCTCTACCACCGCCTCCGGGGTCTGGTCCGGGCTCGACGCCTCGACCGGTCTCGTGGAGTGGCAGACCGCACCGCCGAACGGCGGCGGCGCGTCGGGGCCGGTGACCACCGCCAACGGCGTGGTCTTCGGCTGCGCGCTGGACGCGGCCGGGTACATGTACGCGATGGATGCGGCCACCGGCGACGTGCTCTGGTCGTTCGCCAGCGGCGGCTCCTGCCTCTCCGGGGCGGCGATCTCCAACGGCAGCGTGTTCTGGGGATCGGGCTACAGCAACCTCGGCCTGGGCACGCCGAACAACCAGCTGTACGCGTTCTCCCTGCAGTGACCTGAGAACGGGGACGGGCTGCCGGGCGTCGACCTTGTCGGCGCCCGGCAGTGTCTCAGTGGCCTCCCGGGACCTTGTCCTCTGGGCGGCGGATCTTCCGAGCGCGACGCTGGCGGCATCCGGGGGTCGCTCGGGCTGGGCCACGTTCTCTCATCGTCGGCTCGGGCAGGCTTCGACGGGCCAGGGAGGTGCCGGTGTTCCGCACGTTGCTCATCGTCTCGGCCGTCTTGGGCGCGGCCGCAGCAGCCTCCGTGCTGGGGGTGTCCAACGCCTCGCCAGCTCCAGCCGGCGAGCCCACCTGGGGTGCGCCGCAGGTGATCTCGACGCCGGGCACCGGAGGCGACCATCCAACGGTGGCGGTGGACGCGGCGGGCGACACGACCGCCGTGTGGACGCGGGGTCGCAGGGTGTTCGCCGCGCGGCGGCCGGCCGGCGGTCGCTGGCGGGCCCCGGTCGAGATCGGCTGGGGAAGGTACGCATCGCCCCAGGTCGGTGCCGACGCTCGTGGCAACGTCACCGTGGTCTGGGCGGGAGGTCCTCGGTGGCGGGTGATGGGTGCGCGCCGACCTGCGGGCGGACACTGGAGTCGCCCGGTCGCGCTGTCCGAATCCGGTCACGGGCCCTACGCCGGGCCGGTCGCACAGGACCCCTTGCTGGCGGTGGGCCGGGGCGGTGCTGTGGTCGTGGGCTGGCTGTATACCCGGTGGGAGGACGAGTCGCCGTTCCGCGGTCGCGCCGAAGCGGTGTATCGGCCCGCTCGAGGACGGTGGTCGGCCCCACGCGTCCTGGCTCGCAGGGTGTATCACGGGCCGAGTGTGGGCATCGATGCCCGCGGTGACGTGACGGCGGTCTTCGAGGGTGCCCGGGGCCGGGTGCGGGCGGTCCGTCGGGTCGTCGGGCGTGGGTGGTTGGCGTCGGTTCCCCTGTCCCCGGGGCAGCACGGGTGGGTCCAGGCCGACGTCGCCGTCGATGCTCGGGGCGACGCGACCGCCATCTGGGACAGCGACGGCAAACAGAGGGCTGTCAGTCGACCCCACCTCGGTCGGTGGTCCACCCCTGTCAGGGTGGATGCCTCCGGCGCGAGCGCCGACGTCTGGACCCTCACGATGGACGATGCCGGAACCGCCCTCGTCGTGCTCTCGGACGCGGAGGGTCGAATCAGCGTGCGGAGCAAGCCGCTCCACGGCGACTGGCGACGGCCGGAGATGGTCCAGGCGGCCGGCAGCACCGAGTTCTCGGGACTGGCGGTCAACCCTCGAGGCGACGCGTTGCTCACGTGGACGGAGGGGGACTGGGCCACCTTCACCCACCTGACCAGGCACGCCGCCTACCGACCACGCGGCGGGACGTGGGGGGCGCCACGCCGGGTCGCTCGCGCCGAGTTCGCGTCGGTCGCCCTCGACCGCACGGGAGACGCCACAGCGGTCTGGGGCCGGAGCGGGGGGATCGGTCGGATCTGGGCGCGGACCATGACGGCACCCGCGCCTTTGGTCGCCGCTGGGATTCCGTAGATCGATCGGCACGAGTCGCGAGGTGTCGCACCGGACCATCGGCGGCCGCGCCGGCGGCTCAGAGGTCCCAGTCGTCGAAGAGGCCGCCCTGCTGCGCTGGCCGGCGGCTGCTCGATCGGTGCGACGGGGCCTCGAGGTCCGCCCAGGTCACTGCGCGCAGCGTCGCCATCACACGGGCGGCGAGGTCCTCGAGGATCGCGGTCAGCACGCGCTTGCGGTTCCCTCAGTTCGTCCACGGCATCGCGGTGGTGCTGATACACGCCCGCGACCTCCCCGCTCGTCTCGAGCATGCCGTCGAACGGCGTCACGCTCTGGTGGAGCTTCGCCGTGTTCTCCAGCACCCAGAGCAGGGTGCTGCGGGCGGCCAGCGGGCCCTCCTCGGCGGGCAGGCACTCCGGTGCGTGGGTGATCTCCTGGCCCCACTCCTTGAGGTGGTACGGCGAGTCCGCGCCCGCCGACGCCACCAGCAACTGGTCGGGGGACGTGGAGGGGTGGTCGGGACGGACCTGTCGAACCGGCTGCACATCCACCTCGCTGTCTGGCGTCGTCGTCCAGCGCTCCACCGGTCGGCGGGACGGCAGCGGCCACCCTCGACACGATCGCGGATCGCGGGGCGGTCCGCTCCTCGCGCGTCAGTAGCGCTCGAGCTCCTGCCAGCCGTCCTCGACGGACGTGCCGTGGGCCAGGTCGATCCAGTCGAGGACGAACGTGCGACCGATCCGCAGCTGCTCGTCGTCCGGCGTCCACCCACGGGTGTCCAGGCGCGCCTGCAGGTAGGCGACGGCCGGCTCGGGCAGGTGCAGGTCGACCATCGCGAGCGCGACGCCGGGGTGGGGCACCATGCCGGTCAGGCGCGCGAGCAGCTCCTCGATGTCGAGGTCGGCGAGGTTCCGGCTGTCCGCGCTGAGCGCGTCGAGGTAGTGGCCGAGGTCGGCGTCGTCGATCAGCTCCGCGAACGCGGCGGCGTCCTCGATCGCCGGGGCCGGGTCCGTGCGGTCGACGAGCTCGGCCAGCTCGGTGAGCGTGATCGGCCCCTCCTGTGCGGCCCGGTGGCACTCCACGACGATCTTCATCGCCCAGAGCGAGGTGAGGAATCCCGCGAGCCTCGCGGTGGTCGGGTCGGTCTGGTCGGGTTCGATGATCACGCCTCCGTGCGGTGAGGTGCCTGCTGGAGTGCGGGCAGTCTGCCGGGCGGTGGCGCGGAACGTGGGGTGAACGCGCCGGTCCACGTCACATGGACTTCCCCCCGGAATCGCGCGATCAGGGGCGGAGATCCATGTGACGTGGCGTTCCCCGGCACCCGCCCCGCCCGCCGGCCGGGCTAGACCGCTGCCGCTCCGCCGCGGCGCTCCGCGCGCGGCTCTCCACAGGCCCGCGGGCAAACCGCCCCGCGCCCCCGGAGGGGCCGCTAGTTTGCGGCATCCACCAGGTCAGCATGGGGGTTGACGTGGCACTGCTCCAGGACGCGCACTCGCCGGACGACGTCGTCGGCCGGCTCGACGACGCGCTGCGCGCTGCCGTGCGGTCCGAGGGGATCGACCCGCAGCGCACCCCGGCGGCGGTACGGCGGATCGCGGTCGGCCTGGTCCGCGAGCACGACGAGCGCAGCCTGACCGGCGCGGTGGCGCCGCTGGCCGACCCCGACGCCGTGGTGGCCGAGCTGGTCGCCCGGGTCGCCGGGTTCGGGCCGCTGCAGCCGCTGCTGGACGACCCCACCGTCGAGGAGCTGTGGATCAACTCCCCGGACCGGGTCTTCGTGGCTCGTCGGGGCCGCCACGAGCTGACCAACCTGGTGCTCACCGAGGAGCAGGTGGCCGAGCTGGTGGAGCGGATGCTCAAGACCACCGGACGGCGGATCGACCTGAGCCGGCCGTTCGTGGACGCGATGCTGCCGGCGGGGCACCGGCTGCACGTCGTGCTGGAGGGGATCAGCCGGGGGTTCTCGGCGGTGAACATCCGCAAGTTCGTGGTCCGGGCGACGCGCCTGACCGAGCTGGTCGAGCTGGGCAGCCTGACCCCGGAGGCCGCGCGGTTCCTGGAGGCGTCGGTGCGGGCCGGGCTGAACATCCTGGTCGCCGGCGGCACCCAGGCGGGCAAGACCACGATGCTCAACTGTCTGGCCGCGGCCATCCCCGGATCGGAGCGGGTGATCTCGGCCGAGGAGGTCTTCGAGGTGCGGTTCCCGCACCCGGACTGGGTCGCGCTGCAGACCCGCCAGGTCGGTCTGGAGGGGACCGGCGAGATCCGGCTCCGCGACCTGGTGAAGGAGGCACTGCGGATGCGCCCCTCGCGACTGATCGTGGGGGAGGTGCGGGCCGAGGAGTGCCTGGACCTGCTGCTCGCGCTCAACTCGGGGCTTCCCGGGATGTGCACCATCCACGCCAACAGCGCCCGGGAGGCGCTGACCAAGGCCTGCACGCTGCCGCTGCTCGCGGGCGAGAACATCTCCGCGCGGTTCGTGGTGCCGACGGTCGCCGCCTCGGTCGACCTGGTCGTGCACCTCGGCATCGACCCCGGCGGCGCCCGACGGGTCAACGAGATCGTCGCTGTGCCGGGCCGGATCGAGAACGAGGTGATCGAGACCGAGCCGATCTTCGAGTCCCGGGACGGTCGACTGGTCCGCGGGATCGGCATGCCGCCGCGCCTGGAGCAGTACCGCCGGGTCGGGATCGACCCGGGCCGACTGCTGAGCGGCGCGGGCTGAGGCACCGATGGGTACGCTGGTGGGCCTCGGTGTCGGGCTGGGCGGGCTGCTGATCTGGTCGGCGTTCGCCTGGCCCGCCACGCCGCGCTCCCCTCGCCCCGGGCGGCTGGCCGCCCTGCTCGCCGAGGCGGGACTCGGCCAGGTCACGGACCGCTCGCTGCTGATCGTCTGCCTCGGCGCCGGTGTGGCGGGTGCGTTCGCGGGGCTGGTGCTGACGGCGATCCCGGCGGTGGGGGTCCTGTTCGGCGGCGTCGCCGTCTACCTCCCGGTCGCGCTGGTGCGGGGCCGGGCGCGGCGCCGTCGCCGCGAGCTCGCCCACCTGTGGCCCGACGCCGTCGACGACCTCGCCTCCGCCGTACGGGCCGGGATGTCGCTGCCGGACGCGGTGGCCGCGCTCGGCGTGCGCGGCCCCGAGGCGCTGCGGGAGTCGTTCGCCGCGTTCGCGCTGGACTACCAGGTCACGGGGCGCTTCGGGGACTGCCTGGACCGGCTCAAGGCGCGCCTGGCCGACCCGGTCGGCGACCGGGTCGTGGAGTCGCTGCGGATCGCGCGCGAGGTCGGCGGTGGCGACCTCGGGCGGCTGCTGCGCAACCTGTCGGGCTACCTGCGCGACGACATCCGCACCCGCACCGAGCTCGAGGCCCGGCAGTCCTGGGCGGTCAACGGGGCCCGGGTCGCGGCCGCGGCGCCGTGGCTGGTGCTGCTGATGATGGCCAGCCAGCCCGAGGTGATCGCCCGCTACCGGACCCCTGCCGGGGTGCTCGTGCTCGCCGTGGGTGCCCTCGTCTGCGCCGTCGCCTACCGGATCATGGTGCGGGTCGGGCGCCTGCCGGCCGAGCGGCGGATCCTCGCATGAGCCCGGTCGTGGCCGGCGGGCTCGTCGGTGGGATCGCCGGGGCCGGGCTGCTGCTGGTCGGCGCGCGGGTGGTCGCCCTGCGCCGGGCGCCGCTGGAGGCCCGGGTCCTGCCGTACCTGCGCGACATCGTGCCCGACCAGGACCGGGCCCCGGCCGCGGCGGCCACGGGCGCCGCCGCACTCCTGGCGCTCGTCCGACCCGCGTTGACCGTCGCGGCGAACACCGTCGAGCGCGTCCTGGGCGGCGCGGCATCGGTACGCCGGAGGCTCGATCGCGGCGGGATCGCGATGACCGTGCCGGAGTTCCGCGTGCAGCAGGTGCTGTGGGGGCTGATCGGGTTCGGCGTGGCCGCCGGGATCGCGGTGCTGCAGTCCCTCAGCGGGACGGCCGACCCGCTGAGTGCGGCGATCTTCTGCGCCAGCGCGTTCGTCGGCGGGGTGCTGCTCCGGGACAACCGGCTCACCGCCCAGGTACGGCGGTACGAGCGCGCGATCGTCGACGAGTTCCCGGCGGTCGCCGAGCTGCTGGCCCTGGCGGTGGCTGCCGGCGAGGGGCCGGTCGCGGCGCTGGACCGGGTGGTGGCCCGCAGCAACGGGGAGCTCGGGCGAGAGCTCGGCGGCGTGCTGGCGGCGATCCGCACCGGCGAGCCGGTGGCCGAGGCGTTCGACCGCCTGGCGGCGCGCACCGGCGTGCCGGTGGTGGCGCGCTTCGCCAACGGCGTCGCGGTGGCGGTGGAGCGGGGCACGCCGCTGGCCGACGTGCTGCACGCCCAGGCCGGTGACGTGCGGGAGGCCGGCCGGCGAGCGCTGATCGAGCAGTCCTCGCGCAAGGAGATCGCGATGATGGTCCCGGTCGTGTTCCTGGTGCTCCCGGTCACCGTGCTGTTCGCCTTCTGGCCCGGCTTCGTCGGCCTCACCCTAACCGCCCCCTGACCCTTCTCGCCCGGCGCGGGGTCGCGTCGGGCGCCGCTCCCACCGGAAGGAACCACCATGGATCGACGCACATCCCTCGCCCGTCCGCTCAGCAGTCCGCTCGCCCGAGTGGGCGCCCGTCTGCGCAGGCGCCGCGGCCAGCGCGGGGACGTCCCCGGATGGGTGCTGATCACCGTGATGACGATCGGGGTCGGCGTGGGTCTGTTCAAGCTCGCCGAGCCGCAGCTCACCGCGATGCTGCAGTCCGCGCTGAGCTCGGTCCAGTGAGGGGCGGACCCGTGCGGCCGGAGCCGCCGCCGGGATGACCCGGCACCGCCGTACGGCGCGCGGACGCGCCGCGCGCGGACGCGCCGAGCGCGGCAGTGCGCTCGTCGACTTCGTGCTCGCGATCGTCGTGCTGGTCCCCGTCTTCCTGGGCCTGGTCCAGGTGGCCCTCGTGCTGCACGTGCGCGCCACGCTGGCCGCCGCCGCGGCCGAGGGTGCGCGGCTGGCGGCGACCGCCGACCGCGGCCCGGCCGACGGGGTGGCCCGGACGTGGGAGCAGGTCCGGGCGGCGCGCGTCGGCGGGTTCGCGACCGCGGTGACGCCGGGCTACGCGACGGTCGACGGCGCCCCGGTGATCGAGATCGTGGTCCACGCCGAGGTGCCGGCGCTCGGCCTGGGCGGGCCCGCGGTCGCCTTCGACGTCGCCGGGCACGCGGTCCGCGAGGGCACGTCGTGAGGCCGGCCGGTCGGTCCCAGCGGGGCAGCGCGTTGGTGGAGATCACCTGGATCGGGATCCTGCTCCTGCTGCCGCTGCTGTGGCTGGTCCTCGCGGTCTTCGACGTCCAGCGCGGCGCCTTCGGCACCAGCGGCGCCGCCCGCGCGGCGGCCCGCGCCTACGCGCTGGCACCGAACGACCAGGTCGGCGAGGAGCGCGCCCGGGCCGCGGCGCGGCTGGCGCTGGCCGACCAGGGGGTCGAGGGGGAGCCGGTGCTCTCGTTCGACTGCACCCCGCGACTCGCGAGCTGTCACAGCGGCACGGCGGTGGTCACGGTCCGGGTGAGGACCACGGTGGAGCTGCCGGGGTTCCCCGATGTCTTCGGCGGCGGGACGCCGCGGTTCCGGCTGGACTCGGCCCACACGGTCCCGATCGGGCGGTTCCGGGAGATCGACGGTGGCTGAGAGGAGCGAGCGCGGCTCCTCGCTGCCGCTGATCATCGCCTTCTTCACGGTCGTGCTGGTGCTGGTGGTCGTGGTGATCGACGCCAGCGTCGCCTACCTGCGCCGCCAGGAGCTCGACGCGCTCGCCGACGGCGCGGCCCTGCAGGGGGCGGACCTCGGGGCGCAGGGCGACGCGGTCTACCGGGGCGGCCTCGGCGAGGGGAGCCTGGAGGTCTCGCCGGCGCAGGCGCGCCGTGCGGTCGAGGAGTACCTGCGCGACGTCGGCGCCCACGCGCAGCACCCCGGCCTGGTGGCCTCCGTGCGGGTCGAGGGCGACCGGGTGCTGGTGACGGTCTCGGCGCCGGTGGACCTGCCGTTGCACGTGCCGGGCGTGCCGCTGCGTCCGGCGGTGACCTCGACCGCGTCGGCGGAGGTGCACCTCGACCTCGTGGTGCCCGGACCGTGACCGGTCCGGCGGCCCGGGTGGCCGACTGACCGTTCGGCCCCCGCAGCCGGGACGATGGCCCGAACTTCCGCCCTGCCCTTGAGTCCGACTTTCCAGCCGCCGAACTCAAGGCAGGCCCGCTCGGGTGGGCCTGACACCGGGGGAGGTCGGGTTGACGCTGACAGAAGAGCTGTCGACGCAGGCGGTTGCGCACCAGACGGCGCGGGACGCCGCGCTGCCGGATGCGCGGGTGAGGCGGTGGTGGCACCATCCGCCGCTGCACCTGCTGGTTGCCGCGCCGTTGGCAGTGTTCATCGTGCTCTCGACCGTCCTCATCGGTGGGGTGACCACCACGATGGTGCCGACGGCGCTGGCCGACGTCCCCGGCCAGACGGCGCCGAAGCTCACCAGCTCGGTGGTCACCCTCACGAACGAGAAGCGCGCGCAGCACAGCCGGGCGCTGCTGCGGCGCCAGCGGTGCCTGGAGCGGTTCGCCCAGCGACAGGCGCGCCGGCTCGCCCGGATCCACCGCCTCGAGCACCAGCCGCTGAAGCCGATCATGCGCCGCTGCAAGGTGTGGAGCGCGGGGGAGAACCTGGCCATGGGGTACGCCGACGCGCGGGGCGCCGTGCGCGGCTGGATGCACTCGCCGAGCCACCGCTTCAACATGCTCTACCCGAAGTACCGGCTGATCGGGGTCGGTGCCGCGCAGGACCACCAGGGGATCTGGTGGGTCGCGCAGGTCTTCGGGCGCAGCTGACCCGCCCTGCCCTCCGCGCCGCACTCCGCCCCGCCACGGGTGGGCGCGGTTCGCCACTGCGGCCTGCGGGGACGTAGTCTTGCCCCTTGTGGCAGCCACCGACTTCGACGCCGAGATCAAGCAGCTGACTGCGACGATGCACACCATCGAGCAGGTCCTGGACCTGTCGAAGATGGAGGCTGACATCGCCGACCTCGAGCAGCAGGTGGCAGCGCCCGACCTGTGGGACGACCAGGCCAACGCGACCAAGGTGACCGGGAAGCTCTCCGCCCTGCAGGGGCAGCTCGAGCGGTTCCGCACCCTCCAGGGCCGCATCGACGACCTCGGCGTGCTCGCCGAGCTGGCCGCCGAGGAGGCCGACGCCGACACCCTCGCCGAGGCCGACGCCGAGCTGACCCGGGTCAAGAAGGACGTCGAGGCGCTCGAGGTCCGCACCCTGCTCTCGGGCGAGTACGACGAGCGCGAGGCCATCGTGACCATCCGCTCCGGCGCCGGCGGCGTCGACGCAGCGGACTTCGCCGAGACCCTGATGCGGATGTACACCCGCTGGGCCGAGCGCAACAAGTACCCCGTCGAGGTCTTCGACGTCTCCTACGCCGAGGAGGCCGGCATCAAGTCGGCCGAGTTCGCGATCCACGCGCCCTACGCCTACGGCACCCTCTCGGTCGAGGTCGGCACCCACCGCCTGGTCCGGATCAGCCCGTTCGACAACCAGGGCCGGCGGCAGACGTCGTTCGCCGCGGTCGAGGTCGTGCCGCAGCTCGAGCAGACCGACGAGATCGAGGTCGACGAGAACGAGATCCGCACCGACGTCTTCCGCTCGGGTGGCCCCGGCGGCCAGTCGGTCAACACCACCGACTCGGCGGTCCGCCTCACGCACCTGCCCACCGGCATCGTCGTCTCCTGCCAGAACGAGAAGAGCCAGCTGCAGAACAAGGCGGCGGCGATGATCGTGCTCAAGGCCAAGCTCCTCGCCAAGAAGAAGGCCGAGGAGGCGGCGCTGAAGAAGGACCTCAAGGGCGACGTGGCCGCCAGCTGGGGCGACCAGATGCGCAACTACGTGCTCAACCCGTACCAGATCGTCAAGGACCTGCGCACCGGCCACGAGACCGGCAACCCGCAGGCGGTCTTCGACGGCGACATCGACGGGTTCCTCGAGGCGGGCATCCGCTGGCGCCGCGGCGCCGAGCAGGCCGAGGCCAACTGACGCCCGTCGGCTGACCCACGCGGCTGCCGCAGGATGGCGGCGCCCTGGCGCGCCGCCGCCGGTCGGCGCGCGCCGACTGGCAGGCTGCTCCCGCCGGACTCGGCCGGACGTGAGGTGGGAGGCATGCGGAGCTACGGGGTGGTCGCCGGACTGTTGACCCTGCTGGTCGCTGCCGGCCTGCTGGTTCCCGCGGCCGCCGAGACGTACGCGGGAGGGCCCACGGAGCTGACCGCGGCCGCGCCCGCAGCCGTCGCCGGCACCGCCGCGCCCGTCACGCTGACGCTGACCGGTGACGGCCTGCCGGTGCCCGGTGCCGACCTCACGGTCGAGCGCCGCACCTCCGGCTCCTGGGCCCCGTTGGCGGTGGTCACCACCGACGCCGACGGTGCGGCAGTGCTCGAGGTCACCCTGGCGACCCGGCCCGCCGACAACCGCGTCCGCGCCCGGTACGACGGCGACGCGGAGCACGACGCCGCCTCGGTCACCCTCTACCTGGCGTTGCGGCGTGCCGTGAGCCGGCTGCGGCTGACCGGGCCGGCGACGGTCGTCGACGAGACCAGCGCGACCCTGACCGCGCGCTGGCGGGCCGCGCGCCTTCCCGTGGCGGGTCCGGTCCGGCTGCAGCAGCGTCGCGGCGGCGGGTGGCACACGGTCCGCAGCCGCCGTACCGGCGCCGACGGCGAGGTCGGGTTCCGCGTCGCGCCGCGCACCGACAGCCGATGGCGGGTCGTCGCGGACGCGCTGCCCTGGGCCACCGGTGCCCGCAGCGCCGTGCACGCGCTGGAGAACCTGCCGCCGGGGACACCGGTGTCGCTGCCCCGCGCCGCCCCCGAGCCCCGGGTCGCGCTGCCCCGCCAGGCACGCGCGGTCGGCGCCGGCGCGCGGCCGACGATCACCCCCATCCCGCGTGGCGTGTGGCGACAGATGAGGGGGAACAGCTGGCACCGGGGGTGCCCGGTCGGGCGTGCCGGACTGCGGCTGCTGCGGATCAACTACTGGGGCTACGACGGCTATCGCTACCGCGGCGAGCTGGTCGCCGCGGCGGAGGCGATCGCGCAGATGGCGGACGCCCTCGCCGCGATGTACCGGCGCCAGCTGCCGATCCGCTCGATGTACCGCGTGGACCGCTTCGGCTGGTCCCAGCGGCTGCGGGGCGCCGACGACTACGCCTCGATGGCCGCCGGCAACACCTCCGCGTTCAACTGCCGCGACGTCGTCGGGCGCCCGGGCGTGCGGTCGCCGCACGCCGACGGTCGCTCGCTCGACGTCAACCCCTGGGAGAACCCCTACCGGTCGCAGCAGGGCGTCCACCCGAACCGGTGGTGGCTGACCCGCTCCGACCCGCGGGTCGCGTGGCGCTCCCGCGGCCACGCGGTGGTCCGGGTGATGGCCCGGAACGGGTTGCGCTGGACCTACGGGCTGGGCGACCTCCACCACTTCGACGCGGCCGTGGCCGGCCGTCGGCTCGTCCCGCGCGGCTGTGCCGACGCGGTCTGCCACTGATCCTGCCGGCAGGACCGGTCAGGAGACGGCCGGTCAGGAGACGGCGGCGGCCTTCGCGACGGCCACGCACCACCGTCCGGCGCGCTGCGTCAGCTCCTGCTCCGGCGTACTGCCGGGGAGGGTGAGCCGGCAGGTCAGCCAGGCGTCGCCGATCAGGCCGGCGTAGGTGAGGGTGGCCGACTCGCCCGGGCACAGCACGGCGCTGCTGGGCCCGCCCAACGCCGGCGCGTCCGCGACCCGCCGGCAGCCGTCGCCGGGACGGGCGCTGGCCAGCTCCCGCGCCCGGGCCGCGGTGACCGGGGGAGCGAACACCCAGCCCTCGGCCCGGCCGCGGCCGGCGCGGTAGCTGCAGCCGTACTCGTGCACCACGTCGCGGCTGCCGTCGACCTGCACCCGGTCGCCGTTCGCGTACGCGGACGCCTTGCCGGCCTCCTTGCCGAGCGCCTCGGTGACCGCCTCGGCGACGATCCGCGAGCAGAAGTCGGCGCGCGCCACCGCGACCGCGGTGGCGTCGTAGTCGGCCAGGTCCGTGCCGGTGTACGCCGGCGGGGGAGGCGCGGGGGCGGTCGGGCCGCCGGCCAGGAGGACGCCCACGGCCACCGGGACGAACGTGAGCAGCACTGCGAGCAGCAGCGCCCGCAGGACCGTGGGCACGGTAGGAACCTTAGGACCTGCCTCCCAGCCCGGATCCACCGATGGTGACCTACCACGCGACACCCAGGGGCGCGCTCGCCGCGACGCACCGGCTCACCGGGGCATTTCCCACCGATTCCCATCGGTCGCGTACCGTCTGACCGGTGATTCGCTTCGAGAAGGTCACCAAGCGGTACCCGGGCCCCGGTGCGCCGGCCCTGGACCAGGTGACGATCGACATCGACAAGGGCGAGTTCGTCTACCTGGTCGGCAGCTCCGGCTCGGGCAAGTCGACCGCTCTGCGGCTGGTGCTGCGCGAGGTCCGGCCGACCAGCGGGCGCCTCTACGTCGCCGGCAAGGAGATCAACCGGATGGCCGGCTGGAAGGTGCCGCGGCTGCGCCGACAGGTCGGCACCGTCTTCCAGGACTTCCGGCTGCTGCCCAACAAGACCGTCGCCGAGAACGTGGCGTTCGCGCTGCAGGTGATCGGCAAGTCCCGCAAGGAGATCAACCGGGTGGTCCCCGAGACCCTCGAGCTGGTCGGCCTCAAGGACAAGTCCGAGCGGATGCCCGACGAGCTCTCCGGCGGCGAGCAGCAGCGCGTCGCCGTCGCCCGCGCGTTCGTCAACCGGCCGATGATCCTGATCGCCGACGAGCCGACCGGCAACCTGGACCCGACCACCTCGGTCGGGATCATGAGCCTGCTCGACGACATCAACGGGACCGGCACGACCGTGGTCATGGCGACCCACGACCACGGCATCGTCGACCAGTACCGCAAGCGGGTGATCGAGCTGGACCACGGCCGCGTGGTCCGCGACGAGGCCTCGGGAAGCTACGGCTTCCAGCACTGATCAGCCCCGCCCACCCAGCACCGCCGGCACGGACACCCAGGAGACACTCCCTCCCATGCAGTTGCGCTATGTCTTCACCGAGCTCAGCAACGGTCTGCGTCGCAACCTGACGATGCACCTGGCCGTGGTGCTGACGCTCTTCGTCTCCCTCGCGCTCGCGGGCACCGGGATCATGCTGCAGCGCCAGGCCGCCCTCACCGAGGACACCCTCGGCAGCGAGCTGCAGATCCTGGTCAACCTCTGCACCGAGAACGACCCGTCCAAGAACCCCAACTGCGCCGGTGGCGAGGTCACCGACGCCCAGCGGGACCGGATCGAGGGCGCGTTCGACGACAGCCCCGAGGTCGCCTCCTTCGACTTCCAGAGCAAGGAGGAGGGCTACGACAAGGCCAAGGAGATCCTGCCGGCGGAGGTCTTCGCCGGCCCCAACCCCGTGGTCACGGTCGACAACTGGCCGGCGGCGTACTGGGTGACGCTGGCCGACCCGACCAAGGCCGACGGCGTGATCAGCGCCGTGCAGGGCCTCGACGGCGTCTCCTCCATCAAGGACCAGCGCGAGGCGCTCGGCCAGATCTTCGGCATCATGCAGGCGCTCCGGGTGGGGTCCTGGATCGGATCCGGCGTGCTGCTGCTGGCCGCGCTGCTGCTGGTCGCCAACACCATCCGGCTGGCTGCGCTGGCCCGGCGCCGCGAGATCGCGATCATGCGACTGGTCGGTGCCTCCACCCTCTACATCACGCTCCCGTTCCTCCTCGAGGCGCTGGTCACCGCCGCGGTCGGCGTGGCGCTGGCCGGAGCGGCCCTGGCGGGCTTCCAGTACTTCGCGATCGAGACCGGGATGGCCGAGATCGTCACGTTCCTGCCGTGGATCGACTGGAACGACTGGACGCAGGCGATGATCGGCCTGTGGCCCCCGGGCATCGCCCTGCTCGGCCCCGCGCTGACGGTGATTCCGACACTCCTGCTGACCCGCAAATACATCAAAGTCTGACCCCCGCCGGCTACGGTCTCAGGCGTTCTCTTCCCCGAACACCGAAGGTCAGATCGTGCGCTTCTTCCCCAGCGCTCGGCGGTCCGGTCCTGCCGTCCGTCGCAGTCCTGCCCGGTACGCCGGCGCGTCCCTGGCCGTGGCCCTCGCCGCCGCCTCGCTGTCCGGCCCGACCGCGCACGCCGACGACACCGGTCAGCTGAAGAAGCAGCAGAAGCAGGTCCAGGGGCAGATCCACCAGGCCCACGACGACCTGCACGAGTCGAGCCGGGCCGTCGCCCGGCTCACCCGCCGCCTGGAGCAGGCCACCAGCCGGCTGCGCTCCGCGCGCACCGAGCTGGAGTCGGTGCGCGGTGAGCTGGACGACGCGCGGGACCTCGCCCACCGGCTCGCCGAGCGCCTGGAACGGGCGGAGGCCCGGTTCGAGGAGGCGGTCGCCGAGGTCCGCCAGGCCCGCGAGGACGTCGCCGCCCAGCGCGAGCAGACCCGCAGCACCGCGATCGGCATCGCGACCGGGGGCAACCCGCAGCTGGCGATGGTCTCCAGCTACCTGAGCTCCGGCTCGGTCCGGGAGATCATGATCAACGAGACCGGCAACGCGGTGGTGGTCGGCCGGGAGGCGCACATCCTCGACGGTCTGGTCGCGGCGGAGGAGGCCCTGGAGCTGCACCGCGACGAGGTGCGCGAGGCCCGCGACGCGGTGGCCGCCAGCCGGAAGGCGGCGCAGCAGAACGTCGAGCAGGTGCGGACGCTCGTCGGCCGCGCCCGAGACACCAAGAAGCAGGTCCGGGTCCTCGTCTCACGGGCCGGCACCGCCCGCCGGTCGGCCGTGCGCGCCCGCGAGCGCGACCGCGCGGCGCTCCAACGCCTGGAGAAGCGCGAGGAGCGGATCAAGCAGCAGATCATCGAGGCGTCCCGGCAGCAGTCCGGCAGCTACAACGGCTCCACCGGGGGCCTGCTGCACCCTCCGGCGAGCGGCCGCGTCACCTCCCCGTTCGGCTACCGGGTGCACCCGATCTACGGCTACTACAGCCTGCACAACGGCACCGACTTCGCCTCCCCCTGCGGTTCGTCGGCCTGGGCGGGCGCGTCGGGCACCGTGATCAACGAGTACTACGACCAGGTCTACGGCAACCGCCTCTACCTGGCGATCGGCCGGGTGAACGGCGCGTCGATCACGCTGGTCTACAACCACCTCAGCAGCTACGACGTCGGCGTGGGGGCGCGCGTCTCCCGCGGCCAGGTGATCGCGCGCACCGGCACCACCGGCTGGTCCACCGGCTGCCACCTGCACTTCACTGTGCTCAAGAACGGCAACCCGGTCGACCCGTCGCCGTACCTCTGACCATGGGCCGAGCGTGTCTTCGCTTCGCTCGACACGCTGCCGGCCGCGCGGTCGAGGTCCGCTCGGTGCCCGGTGGTCTGGCGTCTTGCCCTGTCGGCACGCGGAGAAGCTCGCTCGCGGCCTCCGGTCGCTTCGCTCCCTGCGGACCGCTTGCTTCGCGTTCCCCGCGGTAGCCGACCCGAGGTCTGGTCGGTTGAGTGCCGGTCGGTTTCGATCCGGTTGCCCTCGACTGGGAGAATGGCGCCCATGTCCGCGAAGTCCGGGGGAGCGAAGCCCGACAAGAACATCGCCGAGGGTCGCAAGCTCATCGCCTCGAACAAGAAGGCGCGCCACGACTACCAGATCGAGGACACCTACGAGGCCGGCCTGGTGCTCCAGGGCACCGAGGTGAAGTCGCTGCGGATGGGCCGGGCCAGCCTGGTCGACGGGTTCGTCGACATCGAGAACGGCGAGGCGTGGCTGCACGCCGTGCACATCCCCGAGTACGCGCAGGGCACCTGGACCAACCACGCCGCCCGCCGCAAGCGCAAGCTGCTGCTGCACGCGGCGGAGATCGCCAAGATCGAGCGCCGGATCACCGAGAAGGGCCTCACCGTGGTCCCGCTCAGCCTCTACTTCGTGAAGGGCCGGGCCAAGGTCGAGATCGGCGTCGCCAAGGGCAAGAAGACCTGGGACAAGCGGCAGGCGATCGCCTCCCGCGAGGCGGACCGCGAGAAGCAGACCGAGCTGGGCCGCCGCCTCAAGGGCATGCGTGACTGATCTCGCCCACGACGCCGCCGAGGCGCGCGCGTTCTGGGAGCGACTCGGCCTGCCCGGGCTGATCGACCTGCACGCCCACTTCCTGCCGCCGCCCATCGAGAAGGCGGTCTGGCGGGAGTTCGACGGCGGCGGCGAGCTGATCGGGCGCGAGTGGCCGATCCGCTACCGGCTGCCGGCGGAGGACCGCGTGGCCTTCCTCCGCGAGGCCGGCGTACGCCGCTTCTCCACGCTGCCCTACGCCCACAAGCCGGGCGTCGCCGGCTTCCTCAACGACTGGTCGCGCGACTTCGCGGCCGAGGTCCCCGAGGCGCTGCGCTCGGCGACCTTCTACCCCGAGCCGGAGGCCGCGGACTACGTGCCGGCCCTGGTCGCCGACGGCGTCGAGATCTTCAAGCTGCACCTCCAGGTCGGTGGCTACCACCTCGACGACCCGCTGCTCGAGCCGGTCTGGGGCACCCTGGCCGACTCCGGTGCGCCGATCATGGTGCACGCCGGGTCGGGGCCGGTCGGGACGCCGTACACGGGGCCCGACTCGACCGCGCGGGTGCTGGCGCGGCATCCGCGGCTGCGGCTGGTGATCGCCCACATGGGCTCTCCGGAGTGCGGGGAGTTCCTCGCCCTCGCCGAGCGGTACGACGGCGTGCACCTGGACACGTCGATGGCGTTCACCCACTTCTTCGCCGAGGACGCGCACGCCCACGGCCACGGCTACCCGCCCGACCTCGTGCCGCGGTTGCGCGACCTGCAGGGCCGCGTGGTGTGGGGCTCGGACTTCCCGACGCTGCCGTTCCCCTACGGCCAGCAGCTCGCGTGGCTGGCCGCCACGGGCCTCGGCGAGGACTGGCTGCGCGACGTCTGCTGGCACAACGCGCTGCGGCTCCTGGGAATCCCGCGCGCGGCCGCGGGGTTGTACCCCGTAGACTGACCGCACAACTCAAGAGGGGCTGATCGGTTTCGACTTGGGACGTTAGTTCCAGGGGAAGCGGGTCGAGAAGCCAGCGTCATCTCGTAAACGATCGCTGGAAACCAATAACTGCCAACGCTAAGCGCAGTTCCTTCGCTCTCGCCGCCTGACGCGGTGATCGAAGCGTCTGACCGGGCATCCGTCTCCGTCCCGGACCCAGGCGTCATCTAGGAGACTTGCTGATCCACTGCTGTCAGGGTGGTTGATCGGGACTCAAACCTGACTGAGCCTGTCGGTGACGTGTCCGTGCGAGCACCGGGGCTGAGAACACGACATCACGGACTGCACCCGGAGAAGACCTGGATCGACGCTCGAGGACCGGGGTTCGATTCCCCGCAGCTCCACCAGCCAGCATGCTGGACCCCACGAGAGGGCCTGGACCGCACCGCGGTCCGGGCCCTCTCGCGTGTCTGGACCAGGTGGCCGATGCGGCCGCGCGGGTTGACGGTGCGGTGCCGAGCCCGAAGGATGCGAAGGGCCACCGCCTCCGGTGGCGCACCGGCTGGATCCCCTTCCCACACATTGGAGCGCGCTCATGCGTCGACCCGGGTATGCCGATATCGCGTCCACCCTCGCCCTCTTCCTCGCCGTCTCGACGGGCGGCGCCTACGCCGCGGGCCTGATCACGGGCAAGGACATCAAGAACGACTCGGTGAGATCCGCCGACGTCGCCGGCCTCAAGGTGAAGGACACGGCGAAGAACTTCCTCCCCGGGGCCCGGATGGAGGCTGGGACGGTGCCCCTGAACGGCTCCAACAACGCCGTGGACATGAGCGTCCAGGGGTACGACGTGGGCGGTCTGTACACCCCCGGCGACGACAGGATCGTCGTGAAGCAGGCCGGCCGCTACGCGGTCAAGGGCAGCATCTGCTGGGGCTCCGGGACCGACGACGGAGGCAGCGACATCGCCATCGTCGTCAATGGGGAGGTGAAGCTGTTCAGCGGTCAGGACAACCCGGGCGCCGGCTATCGCAACCAGGACGTCGGGGAGGTGCTGAAGCTCGCCAAGGGCGACTCCGTCGAGCTCTTCTACTGGAACTACGGCGCGAACACGAACACCTGCTCCTGGATAGCGGGCCCGCAGGCGTACCTCGAGGTGCAGATGATCTCGCGCTGAGCGAGGGCCGCGCGCTCGCCCGCGAGCCGGCCGCCGACGGGATCCCCGTCGCGGCGACGTTCGGGGTCCTCGACATCGCCCGCCAGGCCCTCCTGCCCTTGGCCGGCCCGTCCGGTCGCGAACGCCCACCCTCGAGGCGGGCCCCTCTGACCTGCGCGAACGGTGCGGGGCGGGGGTGGTTCTCGTGCGGTTCCAGCGCGTTCTCGGCACGCACGGGACATCGGCCCTGGCGAGTCGGGCCCGTTCGGTTTGTTTCGGGCCCGACGACTTGTGGTTGACGTTTCATCCAGGCCTGCACGCGCCCGATGTGCCGGGCAGTACCAGTGCCTGTCGTCGCGCTCGACCCGCGTGGCGCTCGCCTCGAAAGGCAGAACCATGAGCTCTCCCCGCCCCTCCTCGCCCTACGTGTGGTTCCGCGACCTGGGTGTCCGCACCAAGGTGCTCACCGCGGTGACCCTCGCCGCCGCCGTGGCGCTCGTCGTCGGCGTGATGGGCCTGCGCTCGCTCGGCGCCTCGGCCGACGCCGCGCAGGCGATCTACGAGACGAACCTGCACGCCGTCGAGGCGACCGCGGACATGGAGGCGGCGATCTTCGACATGCGCCAGAAGGCTCGCGACGCGCTGATCGCGCCGACGCGCGCCGGCACGCGGGCGGCGCTGTCGCAGATGCGGTCCGACCTCGCGGAGTTCGACGCCGCGGTGGACCTCTACACGGAGGCCACGGGCCTGAGCGGCAGCCGCCGCGAGACGCTGGCGTCGCTCGTCGCCGCCGTGGACGACTACCTCGACCAGCAGGACACGGTGATGGCGCCGCTCGCGCTGGCCGGCGACAGCGACGCCTGGGTCGCCGCGAACGACGAGGTGATGAGCCCGCTGACCACGACGATGACCGAGTCCTCGGACGCGCTGACGGCGCTCGAGCGCAGCGACGCGGCCGAGGCAGCGTCGGCGGTGCGCGACACCTACCAGACCAACCGGCTCGTCGTCTGGGCGCTGCTGGCCATCGGCCTCGTGCTCTCCCTCGGTCTCGGCTGGTGGGTCTCCGCGGCGCTCTCGCGCCGGGTCGCCACCGTCAAGCACGTCGTCGACGCCCTCGCCGAGGGTGACCTGACCCGGCGCGCGGGGATCGACGCCCAGGACGAGGTCGGCCAGATGGCCGCGAGCCTCGACCTCGCCACCGAGAGCCTGCGGGTGCTGCTGGAGAAGGTGATGACCTCGGCCGACACCGTCGCCACCTCCTCCGGTGACCTCTCGGCGACCTCGCAGCAGATCGCCGCCGGCGCCGAGGAGACCAGCGTGCAGGCGGTCCTGGTTTCCGAAGCGGCCGAGGAGGTCTCGCGCAACGTCGCCACCGTCGCCGCCGGCGCGGAGCAGATGGGCGCCTCCATCCGCGAGATCGCCGTGTCGGCGGCCGAGGCCGCCCGGGTCGCCGCCGAGGCCGTGTCGACGGTCGAGGTGACCAACGAGACCGTCGCCAAGCTCGGCATCAGCAGCCGGGAGATCGGCAAGGTCGTCAACGACATCACCGCGATCGCCGAGCAGACCAGCCTGCTGGCGCTCAACGCGAGCATCGAGGCGGCCCGTGCCGGTCAGGCGGGGCAGGGCTTCGCCGTGGTGGCGGGCGAGGTGAAGCAGCTCGCCCAGCAGACCGCGCGGGCCACCGAGGACATCGCCCGTCGGGTCGAGACGATCCAGGTTGACGCGGGCGGTGCCGTCGAGGCGATGGGGGAGATCGCAGGCGTCATCGGCTCGATCAGCGACTACCAGACGATGATCGCCGCCGCCGTCGAGGAGCAGACGGCCACGACCAGCGACATGTCCCGCAGCGTCGCCGAGGCCTCGCTCGGCACCGGCGAGATCGCCCAGAACGTCACCGGCGTCTCCGCGGCGGCGGAGACCACCACGAGGGCGCTGACCCAGGCCCACGCCGCGGTCGACGCGCTGGCCGAGCTGGCGGGCTCGCTGCGCACCTCGGTCGGCCAGTTCCGGACCTGACCCGGGCGGGCGCCGCTACCCGAGCAGCGCCACGAACGCGGCGAGGGCCGCGCAGTTGGCGACCACGGTGACCCAGAAGAGGCTGCGGAAGGGCTGCTTGACGGTCTTGTGGCGCAGCGCCTGCCGGGCGACCAGCGCGCCGGGCCAGCCGCCGACCAGCGCCAGGGCGTGCAGCGTCGACTCCGGGGTCCGCCACCACCGCCACCGGCCGTGCTCGGCGGCCGACTTGTCGGAGCGGTACACCACGAACGCGACCACGCTGAGCACGCCGTACGCCGCGAGCAGGACGGCAGGCACCTCGTCGAGGAGCACGAGGACACCGAGCACCCCGTAGAACGCCGCGGCAACGGCCGACGCGCGGCGCGTGGCCCTGCGGGCGGCGGGGGAGCGACCGCTGCGCCGGTCGGCTGCTCGCGGGTCTCCGGGTCGCCTGGACATGGCCGAACGGTAGCGGCGCCGGACGAGATGCCCCGCCGACAGGGGCCGATCGGCCCTGCCTGGAGACCGTCGCGCGCTCGATCCTTCAAGGGACCGAGCGCGGGAGCAGCCCATGAGCGAAGCGATGACCAGTCGGCAGGCGGCCGCGACGACCCGACCGCCGCTGATCGAGCTGTCCGGCGTCGAGAAGACCTTCCGGACCGGGAAGCTGGAGTACCGCGCGCTGCGCGGCGTCGACCTGCGGATCGGCCACGGCGAGATGGTCGCGGTCGTCGGTCCGTCCGGCAGCGGGAAGTCGACGGTGCTCAACATGATCACCGGGATCGACCGGCCCACGGCCGGCTCGATCTACTTCGACGGCTCCCGGATCGACGACCTCAGTGAGGAGCGGCTCGCCGTCTGGCGCGGCGAGCACGTCGGCATCGTCTTCCAGTTCTTCCAGCTGTTGCCCACCCTGTCGGCGCTGGAGAACGCCGCGCTCCCGCTCGACTTCCTGCGCCGCGGGTCCACGCGGGAACGGTTCGAGCGGGCCCGGCGCAACCTCGAGGCGGTCGGGCTGGGCGACAAGGTCGACCACCTGCCCGCCGAGCTCTCCGGCGGCGAGCAGCAACGCGTCGCGATCGCCCGCTCGCTCGCGGCCGACCCGGGGCTGATCGTCGGCGACGAGCCGACCGGCAACCTCGACTCGGCGACCGCCGACGAGATGTTCCGCCTGCTGGTGCGACTCAACGAGCAGGGCAAGACGGTGCTGTTCGTGACCCACGACCGCGACCTGGCCGCCCGTGCCCCGCGGGTCGTCGAGATCCGCGACGGCCGCGTGGTCCGGGACTGAGCGGGAGTGACCATGCTCGCGGCCGAGCACCGGTTGTCCGTCACCGACCTGCTGCGGCGGCCGGCCCGGACCTTCTTCACCGTGCTGACCCTGGCGATCGCGGTCGCCAGCATCTCGTTCTTCGCCATTCCGCCGCTGATCGACGACGCCATGCAGCGCGAGGTCCGCGACGGGCGGCTGGCCGACGTCACGGTGACCATGCGCCCCGTCGAGCTGACCGAGGCCGACCTGGCCGCGCTCGTCGCGCTGCCGAACGTCGCCGCGGTCGAGGCCCGTTCCAGCGTCGATGCGCGGGTGCTGATCGGCGAGCGGCGTGCCCCGGCGCGACTGATCGGGGTCCGGGACCTCAGCGACCAGACCGTCGACGTGGTGCGGGTCGAGTCCGGGGCGCTCCCCGGCCCCGGCGAGCTGCTGGCCGACGTGCAGGACGCCAACACCGGCGTGTACGACGGCGCGGCCGGCGACACGGTCACCCTGGTCGGTGCCGGCGGGGCGCGCGCCGAGCTCCCGCTCAGCGGCCGCGGTCGCAGCCTGCCCGGGGGCGAGCAGGTGCAGGACGAGAGCGTCGTCGTGCTGTACGCCGACGCGGAGACCGTCGCGGGCCTCAGCGGCGAGGCGGGCTTCGGCGGGCTGGCGCTGCGCCTCGAGGACCCCGACCCGGCCGCGGCCCGGGCGACGGTGGAGCGCGTCCGGGGGCAGCTGGCGACGGTCGACGGCTTCGAGGGGTTCTCCAACCTGCCGGCGATCCGCGCGCCGGGCGACTGGCCGGGCAGGACCGACACCGAGCGGTTCGCGCAGCTGCTCGGGGTGATCACGGTGCTGGCGCTGATCTCGGCGGCCGTCCTGGTTTCCAACACGCTGAGCACGCTGGTGGCCGAGCAGACCCGCGAGATCGCCGTCATGCGCGCCGTCGGGGCGCGGCGCCGGCAGGTGGCGTCGGTCTACGTGCGGACCACGCTGCTGCTGGGCGCCATCGGCGCCGTGGTCGGCACACTGCTGGGCATCCTCATGTCCTGGGCGCTGGCCGGCTACTTCGCCACCTCGTTCTGGGCGGTCGACGTCGGGTTCGGCGTCGCCCCCGTGGTGGTGCTGGTCAGCCTGCTGGTCGGGCTCGCGGCACCCCCGCTGGCCGCGCTGCCGGCGATCCGCCGCGCGCTCCGCGTCGACCTTCGCGAGGCGTTGGAGGCCAGCGGTTCCGCCACCGGCGGGACGGACGCGGTCGACCGCGCGCTGCGGCGTACCACCTTCCTGCCGCGGGTGGCCCAGCTCGGCCTGCGCAACGTGGGTCGCCGCAAGCGTCGCAGCATGGCCACGGCCGCGATCGTGGCCCTCGCGGTCGGCAACCTGCTCGCGGTGATGGCGCTGGCCGAGTCGGCGGCCGACGCGTCGCGCGCCTCCTGGGGCTCGCACCTCGAGGACGTCCAGATCTCCACCGCGGGCGCGCCGTTCGACGACCGGGCGCTGGAGACCATCCTCGCCACGCCCGGCGTGGCCCGGGCGCAGCCGGTGCTGAAGAACGCGGTCGAGCTCGCCGGACGCGAGGCCTTCCTGTGGGGCGTCGATCCGGACCCGCTCTTCCGGTACCGGCTCGCCGGGGGCCGGTGGTTCGACGCCGGCGAGGACGAGGCGGCCGCCCGGGTCGCCGTCCTGGAGCGCAACATCGCCGAGAGCGCCGGGATCGACGTCGGCGACCGCGTGGCCCTCACCACGGCCGCCGGCGAGGCGGACTTCGAGATCATCGGCCTGGCCACCAACCAGCAGGAGAACGGCACCGCCCTCTACGTGCCGCTCGGCACCGCCCGCGACCTGCTGCAGCGGCCGTCCGCCGCCAGCACGTACTGGATCGGCACCGACTCCGGGGAGGAGGCCGCCGCCGACCGGGTCACCGCTGCCGTGGAGGACCGCCTGGCCGCCCAGGGCTACGAGGTCACCAGTGAGATCCGCTACGTCGCCGAGCGGGACGAGATCGCCGCGAACAGCACGCTGACCACGACCATCGCGGTGCTCGGCTTCCTGATCGTGGCGATGAGCATGGTCGGGCTGGCCAACGCCATCACCACGAACGTGCTGGAGCGCACCCGGGAGATCGGGATCCTGCGCAGCATCGGCGCACGGGCCCGCGACATCCGCCGGATCTTCACCACGGAGGGCGTCGCGCTGGCGCTCCTCGGCTGGCTGGTCGGGATCCCGCTCGGCTACCTGCTGACCCGGCTGATCCTGCGTCTGGTCTGGGAGGTCGTCGAGGTCCGGCTGCCGGTCGTCTTCCCGCCCGGCAACGTCCTGATCGCGCTGGTGGGCACCACCGTGCTCGCCCTGCTGGTGCTCGTCCTGCCGGTCCGCCGCGCGGTCCGGTTCCGCCCCGGCGAGGCGCTGCGCTACGCGTGAGCGATCAGCGCGCCGGCGCGACCCACGGGTAGCCGTGCTCGTTGTGCAGGTGGTCGCTGCGCTGGCACCACCAGATCACCAGCGGGATCCAGCCGACGCAGGGGATCAGCCAGAGCAGCTGCCACCAGCCCGAGCGCCCGGTGTCGTGGAGCCGGCGGGCCCCGACCGCGATGGTCGGCAGGAGCAGCGCGATCGAGGCCACCGTGCTGATGGGCTCCGGGTCGCCCCACCCGTAGCCGAACACGGCCGCGTCGACGAACCCGGTCACGAAGGTGACCAGGATCGAGAACAGCACGAACCACCAGAACTCCGCGCGTGACGCGCGGCCGGTGAAGCCGACGTACTGGGTGAAGCAGGACCGGACGGCCTCGGTGAACGACATCACGGTCGCCGATCGTGGCAGGGTTGGCGGGGACCGGGGGGAGAACTCGGGAACTCGGGGAGAGGAAGCGGATGGTCACGACGGGATTCGGCATCGACTTCGGCGGCTCGGGCATCAAGGGCGCCTACGTCGACCTGGCGGCCGGCGACTTCGACGGGGAGCGGGTCCGCGTCCCCACCCCGCAGCCGGCGACGCCGGCGGCGGTCGCCGAGGCCGTCGTCGAGCTGCTCGACGGCTTCCCCGACCGCACCGGGCCGGTGGGGATCACCGTCCCCGGCATCGTCCACCACGGGGTGGTCGGCTCGGCCGCGAACATCGACCCGGGCTGGCTCGGCGCCGACGCCGACGCGCTGTTCACCGAGGCCACCGGGCACGAGGTGCACATCGTCAACGACGCGGACGCCGCCGGCCTGGCCGAGGCCCGCTACGGGGCGGCGAAGGGGCGCGACGGGCTGGTCATCGTGACCACGCTCGGCACCGGCATCGGCTCGGCCCTGGTGTACGACGGCGCGCTGGTGCCCAACTCCGAGCTCGGCCACCTCGAGCTGGACGGCCGCAACGCCGAGCAGTACGCCGCGAACTCCGCCCGGGAGCGTGAGGAGCTGAGCTACGAGGAGTGGGCGAAGCGGCTGACGGCGTACTACCGGATGCTGGAGGCGCTGTTCTCACCGGACCTGATCGTCGTCGGGGGCGGCATCAGCAAGAAGGCCGACCGCTTCCTGCACCTGATCGACGTCGGGACCGAGATGGTGCCGGCAACCCTGCGCAACCGGGCCGGCATCGTCGGCGCGGCGCTCTGGGCCGCCGAGGCGGCGGCCCGCCACTGACGGCTGCTGGACGCCCCGCCGGACGCTGGCCGGGGACCGGCAGAATCGGCGTCGCGCCCGACCGGGCGCGCCCCCGACGCCTGAGGAGTGCCGCATGACCGCCTACTGGATCTCGCTCTACCGGGAGGTTCTCGACGAGGCCAAGCTGGCCGCGTACGCGCAGCTGGCCGGACCCGCCCTCGAGGGCGCCGGCGGCACGTTCCTGGCGCGGGGCTTCCCGGAGCAGACCTACGAGGCCGGGCAGGACATGCGGACCGTGCTGATCGAGTTCGAGTCGGTCGAGGCCGCCCGCGCGGCGCACGACAGCCCGGCGTACCAGGAGGCGCTGGCGGCCCTGGACGACGGCGCGATCCGCGACCTGCGGATCATCCCCGCCACCTGAGCCGCACACCCGCCGAACGCCCTAGATTGGGCCCATGGCGGTGCGGGTCGTCTTCGCCGACGACAACTACCTGGTCCGCGAGGGGGTCGCGGGCCTGCTCGCCGAGACCGACGGCCTCGAGCTGGTCGAGACGGTCGCCGACCCCGAGGCCCTGCACCGGGCGGTCGCGCTGCACCGGCCCGACGCGGTGCTGACCGACATCCGGATGCCGCCGACCTTCACCACGGAGGGCATCGACGCGGCGAAGCGGATCCGCGCCGACTTCCCCGACACCGGGGTGGTGGTGCTCTCCCAGTACGTCGAGGCGGAGTACGCCGTGGAGCTGCTCTCCGACGGCGTCGCCGGCCTCGGCTACCTGCTCAAGGAGCGGGTCAGCGAGGTGGAGGAGCTGGTCCGGGCGCTGGAGGAGGTGGCCCGCGGCGGCTCCGCGCTGGACCCGAAGGTCGTCGAGGGGCTCCTCGCCCGCAAGAGCGCGCCGGGCTCCGCCCTGCGCGGGCTGACGGAGCGCGAGACGGACGTGCTGCGCGAGCTGGCCGCGGGACGCAGCAACGCCGCCACCGCGAAGGCGCTCTTCCTGAGCGAGCGCGCGGTGGAGAAGCACATCGGGTCGGTGTTCCAGAAGCTCGGCCTGGGCAACGAGTCGGACGTGAACCGGCGCGTGATGGCGGTGCTGGCCTACCTCGACGCGACCGGCGGTCCGCGCGGTGGGTGAGGCGGTGGGGGAGTCCGCGGCCGAGCCGGCAGCGGTCCGGGTCCTGATCGTGGACGACCAGGAGCCCTACCGGCTCGCGATGGCGGCCGTGGTCGAGGCGACGCCCGGGTTCGAGCTGGTCGGCGCCGCGGCCTCGGGGGAGGAGTCGCTCGCCGCGGCCGCCGCGCTGCGCCCCGACCTGGTCCTGATGGACGTCCACCTGCCCGGCATCGACGGCATCGAGGCGACGCGGCGGCTGGTCTCGGGGCCGGGCGGGGCGCCGGTGGTGGTGCTGCTCTCGACGTACGACGAGGACCAGGTGGACGCCGCGGGATGCGGGGCGGCGGCCTACATCCCCAAGGGCGCTTTCGGCCCCGACCGCCTAGCCGGTGCCTGGGACGGCGCCGGGCGCGGGCACGGCGGGGGCCGCGCCGACGGGTGAGTCGATCGGCGAGGCGATCGGCGTGGCGGGGACGGTCAGCACCGCGACATCGCCCTCGACCCGCAGCCGGCCGCCGGCGGCCTCCGCCCGGTCGGTCGCGGAGCGCCGGTCGAACGCGGGGTCCAGGCCACCGACCCGCAGCACCAGGTCGCCGTCGACCTCGGCCAGGTGGACCGCGACCGGCCCACCGGCGGAGCCGACCGCCTCGGTGGCGCAGAAGTAGACGGCGGCCTCCACGCGGGCGGGGTAGCGGTGCTGGTCGATGCCGGTGGTGAGCTCGGCGGTCATCCCGGCGCGCGCCACCAGGCCGCGCAGCGCGGCGTCGAGGCCGGACCTCGCGAGCTGGGCGGGAAAGACGCCGCGGGTGAGCTCGCGCAGCGCTTCGAGCGCACGGTTGGTGCCGGCGATCAGCGCCTCCAGGTGCGGGTCGTCGCCGGCGGCCAGCGCCGCCCGGGCGGCATCGATCTCCGTGGGCAGCGAGGCGAGGTAGGGAAGCACGTCCCGGGCGATGGCCGCCTCCAGCGTCCGCCGTGCGGCGTCGTCGGCCTCGATCAGCCGCGCGCGGGAGGCGGCCAGGTCCCGGGTGGTGCGGTCGAGGTCGGCGACCCGGGCGGCCAGCGCCCCGGCCAGGACGGTGTTGCGGAACGCCACCCCGGTCTGGTCGGCCAGCGCCTCCAGCAGGCGGACGTCCGAGGGCCGCAGGCTGCGCCCGCGGCGCAGCACGACCTCGATCGTCCCCAGGTCGCGCCCCTCCGCGCGGACCGTGAACGACGGGTGGGGGATCTCGACCTCGGCGGGCCACCAGCCCCAGGTGCCGGTGGCCGGATCGCCGCCGGGCACCGCCAGCGCGGCCCGGGCGCCCTGCGCCGAGACGGCCCGTGCGGCCGCCTCCGCCACGGCCGGCAGCAGCTCGTCCGGGTCGGGCGCGTCGGCCAGCCGCCGACCGAAGGCCGCGAGCGCCTCGTAGGGCTGAGCCCGGGTCCCGTACGCCGCCCGGTCGGCCAGCCGCACCGCGAACCGCCGCAGCGGCTGGAACGCCAGGGCGACCGCCGCGGTGGCGACCAGCGACAGCCAGAACCCGCCGGCGCGCCCCTCCAGCAGCCGTCCGGCGAGCACCACGAGTGCGGTGTAGCCGAGGGCCGCGAACGCGGTGCCGGCGACGACCAGGACCGTCTGCCCGATGATCACGTCGAGGTCGTAGAGGCGGTAGCGCAGCGCGGCGACCGCGAACAGGATCGGCATCAGCAGGAACGCGACGAAGAGCGGCACTCCGGCCAGCCACGTCTGCACGCCGCCGGTCACCTGCTGGACGGTCACCAGCATCACCAGGCCCGCTGCCGCCAACCCTGCTGAGAGGGCGATGGGGCGCAGCTGCTGACGCTCGTCCCCGGTGGCGGCCCGCAGCCGCACCAGCACCGAGATCCAGGCCAGTGCCATGCCGATCAGGATCAGCAGGAAGCCGATGCTGAGCACGACGAGGCGGGTGGGCCCGAACCGGTCGTTGGCGGCGACCAGGTCGAACGTGGTCGGGTCGACGGTCAGGATCGCGCCGAGGCACAACGCGCTGCCGACCGTCGGCACCGCCGCGGCGTACCGCCAGCGGGGCGAGGCCAGGTGCCCGTCCGGGGCCAGCAGGAAGAGCCAGGCCAGCACGCCGATCACGAGCTGGCCGCCGCAGAGCTGGGCGAGCCAGGCCCCGACGCCGCCGAGCGCCGTCGGGCCGGGCCCGCCGGCCTCGAGCACCCAGTACGCGTAGGCCTCGGCGACCAGCGAGATCGCGGTGGACAGGCCGACCACGATCAGCAGCCAGCCGACCGGGTGGCGGGGGTACCGGGCGACGATCAGGGCACCCATCAGCGCGCAGCCGACGGAGGCGGCCTCCACGAACGGGAAGCCGTGCACCGCGACGGCCGTCTCCGAGAACAGCGGCACGGCGCGGGTCGCCACGGCGACGTCCGCGGCCACCAGCGCGACGGTGACGGCCAGGGCCGACCAGGCCAGCCGGGGCAGCACCTCGCCGCCGCGCCGGGTCACGGCGCGACCCGTCCGGGCAGGACCGCCGTGACCCGGGTGCCGTGCCCCGGGGTGGAGTCGATCGCCACGGTGCCTCCGGCGGAGTCGATCCGGTCGCGGATGCTGGCCAGCCCGGTGCCCACGGTCGGCGCTGCGGGGTCGAAGCCCACCCCGTCGTCCACCGCGGTGATCGTCAGGCCGGCCTCGGTGCCGTCGACCACCACCCGCAGCGTGGTCGCGTCGGCGTGCTTGGCGGCGTTCTGGATCGCCTCCAGGCAGCAGAAGTACGCCGCGGCCTCGATCGGCAGCGGCTGCCGCACCGCACCGCGCTCGACCACCTCCACCCCGTCGCCGGCGACCGCGCGCAGCGCCACCGCGACGCCGTGCTCGGCCAGCAGCGGCGGGTAGATGCCGCGGGCGAGGCGGTGCAGCGTCTCGATGGCGTCGTCGGCGGCCCGGTGCTGGGCGTCGAGCAGGGCGTCGGCCCGCTCCGGGGCGCCATCGGCCAGCGTCGCCGCCAGGCGGAGGTTGACGGCCAGCGCCACCAGGTGCTGCTGGGCCCCGTCGTGGATGTCGCGCTCGAGCCGTCGCCGCGCCTCGTCCTGGGCGTCGACGAGCCGCTCCCGGGAACCGCGCAGCTCGGCCTCCCGGGCCGACAGCTCGTCCAGCCGCTGCTCGAGAGCCGCCCGCAGCCGTGCCCCGCGCAGGACCAGACCGGACTGCGTGGCCAGCCCGGCGAAGAGCCGCTCCTCGATCGGGGTCAGCCGGACGCCGTCGCGCTCGCGCAGCACCAGCACCCCGAGCCGCTCGCCGCCGTGGAGCACGGGGAGCAGGTGGGTTCCGGGGAGCGCGACCGCCCGCTCCGGCGAGACCGGTGCGCCGGGGGCGCCGGGTGCGCCGGGGGCGTCGGGTGGCCAGGCCGCGGCGGGGACGGTCCGACCGTCGACGTCGACCCAGACCTGCGCCCACGCCGCCCCGGTGCCCTCGACGAGGAGGCGGGCCAGCCGTTCGGGCAGGTCCTCGGCCGGGCCGGTGCCGGCCACGGCACCGGTGAACCGGCGCAGCGCGTCGTAGGGGGACGGGCGGCGACCGGCCACGGCCCGCGAGGCCATCCGGCGCGCCCCGGCCGCGACCGGGTCGAAGCCCAGCGCGACCACGGCGGTGGCCAGCACCGAGAGGCCCAGGCGCGGCGCGGACGTGTCGCCGAGCAGCGCCCCACCGCCGACCACGACCACGACGTAGGACAGCACCACGAACCCGCCCACGGCGCCCCAGACGAGGCCGGTCCAGAGCACCTCCTGGCGCGTGGGCCGGCGCAGGCGCAGCCGCCACGTCATGCCTGCAGTCTCCCCGCTCCGGCCGGCCGCGGCGAGGGGGCTGGCCACACCCCGGGGGTGGGGTTGGCCCCACCCGGGCAGCGTCCCGGGCCGTGCGGCCAGCGCCGTACGCCGTGCGGCCTGCCCGATCGTCGACAGCGACGGATCGCGGTGCGCTGGACACATGCCGCTCGATCGGGTGGCGAACCCACCAGGAGATCCGAGGAGATCCCAGATGTCCGTCTTCACCAGCACCGCCGCGCAGCACCCCGCGCACCGCACCGGCGCCGCCGCCCCGACCACACCCGCCGCCCGGGTCGTCGGCGCCAGCAAGCAGTACGGATCCGGCGACGCCGCCGTGGTCGCCCTCGACGACGTCAGCGTCGAGCTCGACCGGGGCCGGTTCACCGCGATCATGGGCCCGTCGGGCTCCGGCAAGTCGACCCTGCTGCACGTGCTCGCCGGCCTCGACCGGCCCACGTCCGGCGAGGTGTACCTCGGCGACACCGAGATCACCCGGATGCGCGACGGCAGGCTGACCAAGCTCCGCCGCGACCGGATCGGCTTCATCTTCCAGTCGTTCAACCTGCTGCCGACGATGACCGCCGCGGAGAACATCGTGCTCCCGCTGCGGATCGCGGGCCGCCGGCCCGACCGCGACTGGGTCGCCTCGATCGTGGAGACCGTCGGCCTCGCCGAGCGGCTCGGGCACCGGCCCTCGCAGCTCTCCGGTGGCCAGCAGCAGCGGGTCGCCGCGGCGCGCGCCCTGGCCTCGCGGCCCGAGATCGTCTTCGCCGACGAGCCCACCGGCGCGCTCGACTCCCGGTCCGGTACCGAGCTGCTCCGCTTCCTGCGCTCGGCCGTCGACGACCTCTTCCAGACGGTCGTCATGGTCACCCACGACCCCACCGCGGCGGCCTACGCCGACCGGGTCATCTTCCTCGCCGACGGCCGCATCGCCGGCGAGATCCACGCCCCGACCGCCGAGGACGTCCTCGACCACATGAAGAACCTGGGAGCCTGACATGTTGACCGCAACCCTGCGCGGGATGGTGGCTCATCGCCTGCGCTTCCTGCTCACCACGGCGTCGATCGCACTCGGCGTCTCCCTGCTCGCCGGCACGATGATCCTCACCACCACGATGGGCGTCGCCTTCGACGACCTGTTCGGCAGGATCGGCGCCGGGACCGACGTGGTGGTCCGCACCGAGGCCCCGTACACCCAGACCGAGGGGGTCGGCACCAACCGCGGCCCGATCTCGGAGAAGGCCCTCGCGAAGGTCCGCCAGGTCGACGGCGTCCGCGCCGCCGAGGGCGCGGTCCAGGGCTACGCCCTGCTGACCGACACCGACGGTCGCGCGATCACCACCAACGGCGGCGCCCCGACCAACGGCTACAGCATGCCGGCCGACGAGGCGCTCCGCGGCGACGTCGAGCTGCTCAGCGGGGACGCCCCGACCAACGGCCACGAGGTGGCCATCGACGCCACCAGCGCCACCGACCACGACATCGCGCTGGGCTCGACGATCAAGGTCCTCTTCCAGGGCCCGACCCGTGAGTTCACCGTCGTCGGCACGGTCGGCTACGGGGACGGGATCACCGACCTCGGCGGCACCACGTCGGCGTACTTCGACGACGCGACCGCCCAGCAGGTGCTCGGCCGTCCCGGCTGGTTCGACCGGATCGAGGTGAGCGCCGCCGACGGCGTCAGCCAGACGCAGCTCGCCGACCGGGTCGCCCAGGTGCTGCCGGAGGGCGCCGAGGCGATCACGGGCAAGGCTGCGGCGGAGGAGAACGCCACGGCCACCAAGGAGAACTTCAAGATCGTCGGCTACATCTTCGGGATCTTCGCCGGGATCGCGCTCTTCGTCGGATCCTTCATCATCTGGAACACGTTCAGCATGACGGTCGCCCAGCGCACCCGTGAGATCGCGCTGCTGCGGGCCGTCGGCGCCAAGCGGCGTCAGGTGATGGGCAGCCTCCTGCTGGAGGCGCTCGGCCTCGGCCTGGTCGCCTCCGCGGCCGGCTTCGGGATCGGCGTCGCGCTGGCCAAGGGCCTGAAGTGGCTGATGGACGTGACCGGCCTGGCCCTGCCCTTCACCGCCCTGCAGATCGAGGCCAGCCAGGTCTGGATCTCGCTCGCCGTGGGCACGGGCGTGACCGTGCTGGCCGCGCTGGTCCCCGCCCGCCGCGCCACCAAGGTGCTGCCGATCGAGGCCCTGCGCGAGTCGGCCCCGGGAGGTGAGCGCTCCTCGTGGGCGCGCGCCCTGGTCGGCCTGATGGTCGTCGGTACCGGGGTCGCGGCGATCCTCTACGCGTTGTTCGGCGAGGGCAGCATGTCGACGTTCGGACTCGGACTGGCCGGGGCCATGCTGGGGGTCGTCATCGGTCTGCCGATCGCGGTCCGCCCGCTCGCGGCCCTGATCGCGGCGCCGCTGCGGCTGCGCGGCCTCCCCGGCGACCTGGCCCGGCAGAACGCGGTCCGCAACCCGCGCCGTACCTCCGCCACCGCGGCCGCGCTGATGATCGGCCTGACGCTGGTGGTCAGCATGGGCGTCTTCGCCTCCTCGCTGAAGGCCTCCTTCGGCGACGTCCTCGACGACCGGGTCGACGCCGACCTGTACGTCGTCACCGCCAGCGCCCAGGGCCCCGGCTACAGCCCGTCGGTGCTGGACGCGGTCGAGGCGGTCGGCGGGGTGGACCAGGTCTCCGCCAACGGTTGGGGGCTGGCTCGCTTCGACGGAGCCGACGGCAGCTACTCCGCCGTCGACCCGAGCAACGCCGAGGACGTCTTCAACCTCGGGGTGAGCGCGGGCTCGATCGCCGATCTCGACGGGGACTCGGTGATGGTGGCCGAGGACGCGGCGGTCGACAACGGCTGGCACGTCGGTGACACCGTCACCGCCGAGTTCGCCCAGAGCGGCGCGCACCAGCTGGAGATCGCCGCCGTCTACAGCGGCAAGGGCTGGATCAGCGACAGCTTCGTGATCAGCCGGGCCGCGCAGCAGGCGCTGGCCGGACCGCAGCTGGTCACCAACGCGTTCGTCACCCTGGACGCCGGGGCCGACCGGGCCGAGGTGCAGGACGCGGTCGACGCGGCGCTGGCCGACCACCCGGACGCCAAGGTGCTCGACCGGGCCGGCTTCGAGAAGGAGGCCAGCGGGTTCATCGACACCCTGCTCACCTTCATGACCGTGATGCTCGCCCTGGCCGTGGTGATCGCCCTGCTGGGCATCGTCAACACGCTGGCGCTCTCGGTCTTCGAGCGCACCCGCGAGCTGGGTCTGCTCCGCGCGGTCGGCATGACCCGCGGCCAGGTCCGGGCGATGGTCCGCTGGGAGTCGGCGGTGATCTCGCTGATCGGCGCCCTCACCGGAGCGGTGCTCGGCACCGGCCTGGGAGTGGCGATGTCGCAGGTCCTCAAGGACGAGGGCATCGAGGCGATCTCGGTCCCGTTCGGCCAGATCGGGGTGTACGTCGCCATCGCCGCCGTCGCCGGCGTCCTCGCCGCCGTGGGCCCGGCCCGCTCGGCCGCCAAGGTCGACGTGCTGAAGGCGGTGGTCACCGACTGACCGCTCGGCGGTCCGCACCGGGCCCGGTGGCTCCCCGTAGGGGGCTGCCGGGCCCCGGCGCGCGCGGTCGTGGCGCGGGTCACGTGTGACGTGACCAGCTGGTGGGGACGATGGTCCCGAGTCCTGCAGGTATCGGGAGGGAGACCCCGTGCGCCGTTCAGTCCTTGCCACGCCGGTCGCGGCGCTCGCCGCGTCGGGGATGCTCGCCGGTCTGGGGGTGGGCGGCATCGTCCTCGCCCAGAGCGCCGCCGCCGATGCGCCGACGATCGGCGTCAACGCGACCTGCGAGATGTTCCGGGCCGACATCACCTACAACCCGGCCCCGGAGTGGATCGAGATGAACGTGGTGACCGTGCCCGTGACCATCACCATCGACATCGGCGGCACCGTCTACCCGGTCAGCGACGACTACGCGCTGGACGGCGACCTGTCGGGCTTCCACGAGTCCTACCCGGTGCCTGGCGGGTCCTACGACTGGACCGTCACGGTCGACTACCCCGGCGGGCAGACCACGGAGCCGTTCAGCGGCACCGCGTCCGGCACGGTGGTCTGCGAGACGCCCACCGAGCCGACGACCGAGCCGGTGACGCCGCCGACCACGGAGCCGACCACGGAGCCGACCACGGAGCCGACCACGGAGCCGACCACGGAGCCGGTGACGCCGCCGACGTCGGAGACCACCGAGCCGACCGGCACGACGACCGGGCCGACGACCAGCACGACGGCACCGACCACCGGCCCGACCACCAGCACGACCGCGCCGCCGCGCGCCACGGGCAGCTCGCGGCCCCCGACGGTCGCCGCCACGCCGAAGGATCGGACGACCCCGCTCCCGAGCACGTTGCCCCGCCTGCCCGGCAGCGGCAACTGACGCTCGCCCCGGGCCGGGCTAGAACTCGAAGGGGAAGCCGTACCGGTTCTGGAACCGGTCGCCGGGCAGCACGAAGAAGACGATCAGCACGATCCAGCCCGCGATCGGGACCAGCACGATCAGGACCCACCACCCGCTCCGGCCCGTGTCGTGCAACCGCCGCACCGCGACGGCCAGGCCCGGCAGCAGCAGTGCGAGCGCAGCGAGCGCGGCGACGACGTCGCCGCCGATGATCTGGTCCACGGTCGTGGCACCCATGCTCACCAGCAGGTTGAAGACGAAGAACCACCAGTACTCCGAGCGCGGCGCGCGGCCGGTGAAGTCGACGTACTTGGCCAGGCAGACCTGGACGGCCTCGATGAAGGTCACGGCGTCCCTCCGGTGGGCGGACGGGGCCTCCATCGTGGCAGGTCGCCCCGTGCGCGTCGAGCGCCCCGCAGGCGGTCGGGAACAGAGAGGCGACCGCGTGAGCGGTGGGCCGTTGCCGTGCCTGCAGAGGCCGCGATCCGGGCGCTGACGGACGTGGGCATTTCTTTACCCGAGAACCCCTAACCCCGGGTCTCGGTCCTCGTTTCGGTGGATGCGGAACCGTTCAATCCGGGGGTCGGTCCCGCTGCTCCTGACCGCCTCCACTGGATTGGAAGTGAAAGCCACCCATGACCACTCTCTTCTCCCGCCCGATTGAGCGGCGGGGTCGCCGGGGCATCGCCGCCCTCGGCGCGGCCGGCGTACTCGTTCTCGGTACCGCCACCTGGGCCTCTGCGGAGGACAAGGCTCAGCAGCTCGACGCCGATGTCGCTCCCTCCATGCCCAACGACGTCGTCTACTCGGCGGATGGGCGCGCGTGCACCACTCTCGGGACCGCGGTCTCCGGCTCGCTGGGAATCAAGAACATCAGCGACGGCCAGGTGCAGATCTCGTCGCTGCACTTCAAGCCGGGCGAGCGGATCGTGCTCACCCCCACCGCACCGGCTGGCGTCACTGTGGCACTCAGTCCGACGACGCAGACCATCCCCACGAACTGGGCGAAGAACAGCACCACCACCGTCGGATTCACCACCACGATCGATGACGACATCACCACGCTCAGCGGAACTGTCACGCTGACTCTGACCGGAGCGGAGTCCGGCTTCGTTCTCCAGGCGGAGTCGGGCGCTGTCACGTCGCGGCCGTCCTACGGCGTCAGCGTCGATTGCGTGCCCGCGCCTCCGGTCGAGACCAAGGACACCACCCCGCCGACCATCGACCTCTCGGTGGACACCCCGGCCAGCGGCTGGTTCAGGACGAGCCCGGTCCCGGTCACCGTCACCGCCAGCGACGACCGCCCCGGAGTCACCGCCTCGTGCACTGATGGCGCCACCACCGAGTCGGTCGCCCTGACCGGCGGGGTCGGCACCTTCGACGCCACCGGCGAGGGCATCCACGACGTGACCTGCACCGCGACCGACGCGGTCGGCAACACGTCGGCGGCCGCGACCGCCCAGGTCAAGATCGACCTGACCCAGCCGGAGATCACCGTCCAGGCGCCGGATGCCGAGTGGTTCAAGGACAGCCCGGTCGAGGTCACGGTGACCGCCAGCGACGCCCTCAGCGGCCTCGCGGGTGTGACCTGCACCGACGGTGCCATCACCGAGTCGGTCGTTCTGACCGGCGGAGTCGGCACCTTCGATGCCGTCGGTGAGGGCATCCACGACGTCTCCTGCACGGCCACCGACCTCGCCGGAAACACCAACGGCAGCGGTGACCGGGCGAAGATCGACCTGACCGCGCCGGACCTCAACATCAGCGGCGCCGTCGACGGTGCGAGCATCGACATCTGCACCGCGCAGGCGCCGACGTTCGACCCCAGCGACCCGCTGCTGAAGGACGGGAACGAGGGCTCCGGCGTCGTCGACAGCAGCGACAGCTGGACCGCGCCGGCCACCCTCGGCCTCGGTGACTTCGTCTACACGGCGACGGCGACGGACCTCGCCGGCAACGTCAAGGACGAGAGCCGGACCTACCGCGGTGTCTACGGCTCGGCGTACACCGGTGTGCTCCAGCCGATCAACCGCGACGGCTCCAGCCTGTTCAAGGTCGGCTCGACCGTCCCGGTGAAGTTCACCCTCGCCTGCGGCGGCGTCCCGATCACGAACGCCAAGCCCACCCTCAGCGTCGTGGCCGCCGGCTCCGTGTCCGGCACCGGCGTCGACGAGGCGGTGTCGACCTCGGCCGCCACCACGGGCAACGCGTTCCGGTACTCCGACGGTCAGTACATCTTCAACCTCTCGACCAAGGCGGCGTACAACAACGTCACCTTCGCCGCGAACAAGAAGTACGACCTGCTGATCAACCTCGGCGACGGCACGGCGCCGAAGACCGTGACCATCGGCTTCAACAAGTAGCACCCCTCGTCACCGCGCGGCGCACCCGGCCACCGGGGCGCCGCGCGGTCGGCGTTTGGCGGCGCGCCGCGCGGCGCCCGCCCGCCCGCTGAACCGGTCAGGAACGGAGAAGCGCCGGTCAGCGGTCCCGCCTAGCGTCGTCGGTGTCGGCGGATCTCGCCGGCGCACGGACCGACAGGGGCGAGCCACAGGAGGGCGCGATGACCACCACCGGAGGATTCACCGAGTCGGAGCGGTCGGCGATGACGGCGCGGGCCGAGGAGCTCAGGGTCGCCAGGGGCGGCAACAAGCGGGTCAAGGAGGAGCGGGCCTGCCTCGACGCGATCGCGGAGATGCCCGCGGCGGACCGCGCCATCGCCGAGCGGATCCACGCCATCGTCCTCGACGTCGCGCCCGGACTGGCGGCGAAGACCTGGTACGGCATGCCGGCCTACGCCCAGGAGGGCAAGGTGGTCTGCTTCGTCAAGGGCGCCGCGAAGTTCGGGGAGCGGTACGCCTCGTTCGGGTTCAACGAGCCCGCGCAGCTCGACGACGGTCCGATGTGGCCCACCGCGTTCGCGGTCACGGCCATCACCGACGAGGTCGAGAAGGCGGTCGCCGACCTGGTCCGCCGCGCGGTCGGCTGAGCTTCAACGCAGGGCCGAGCGGCGTCGGTCGGGCTCAGCCGCCGAGGGCGGCGTCGATCGCCGCCTTGACCGGCGTCGCGCCGCCGACCACGTTCCACTGGTAGCCCACGGTCGCCGGCTCGGTCAGCACCGCCGCGATGACCGCGGCCACGTCCGCCCGCGGGATCTCCCCGCGGGCCACGTCGGGCCCCAGCGCGACGAGCCCGGTGCCCGGCGCATCGGTCAGCAGCCCCGGGCGCACGATGGTCCAGTCGAGGTCGCTGGCGCGCAGGGCGGCGTCCGCGTCCCGCTTCGCGGCGACGTAGGCCCGCCAGGCCGGCTCGGCGTCGTCGGGCACCGGCTCGTCGACGTTGATCGCCGAGACCTGGACGAACCGCTGGATCTCGCTGATGCGGGCCGCCGCGATCGACTTCAGCGCCCCCTCGAGGTCCACGGACCGCTTGCGCTCCACCTTGCCGTCGGGGCCGGCGCCGGCCGCGAAGACCACCGCGTGGCAGCCGGCGAAGGCCTCGGCCAGGGCCGACTCGTCGTCGTTCTCCAGGTCGACCAGGCGCACCTCCGCGCCCATTCCCTCCAGTCGTTCTCGGTAGGAGTCGCGCCGCACGAGCGCGACCGGTTGGTGCCCCGCGCCGACCAGCAGTGGGTGCAGCAGGCGGGCGATCTTCCCGTGACCTCCGACGATGGCGATCCGCATGTGCCCAACGTACGCCGCGGCGCCAGCCGCGCCACCCGGTCGCCGCCCGAGCGCCATCCGGGCGCCGCGCGTCACCCGCGGCGGCCGGGCCGGCGGGGGACGCCGCGCTACCGTCGCCGCATGGCGCTGGAGTCCACCACCGCGCGACGCGGCGCCGGCGCGCTCGTCGCGGCGGCGCTGGTGTCGCTGGGGCTCGGCTGCTCGGCCGAGGAGCCGCAGCGGCCCTCCGGGGGCGGCAGCTCCTCTGCCGCGACGTCCACGAGCGACCCGCCGGCGACGACCGCGACGACCGCGCCGACCACGCCGACCGCGCCGACCACGCCCGCCGCCGGCGATCGGGCGCGGAAGCCCCGCCCGATCTCCGTCCCCGCGCTGGCCGACGCCGACCTCGTCGGCGGCGGACTGCGGCTCGGCGCCGTCCGCGAGCGCACCGACCGGTTCACCTCCTACGACGTGACGTTCCGCTCCAGCCTCCGCGGGGCCGGCAGTGCCCCGCTGACCATCAGCGGCGTGCTCAACGTCCCGACCGGTCGGGGCCCGTTCCCGGCGGTCGTGCTCGCGCACGGCTACATCGACCCGGCGTACTACGTGCGGGGACAGGGGATGACCCGCGAGCGCGGCTACCTGGCCGACCGGGGCCACGTCGCGCTGCACGTGGACTACCGCAACCACGCCGAGTCCGACGACGACCCGCGCTCGGCGCCAGCCGTCCGGCTCGGCTACAGCGCCGACGTGGTCGCCGCGGTCCGCGCGCTGCTCGCCTCCGACGACGTCGCCGTCGACCCGGACCGGGTCGCGCTGTTCGGCCGGTCGATGGGCAGCGGCGTCGTGCTCAAGGCGCTCGAGGCCGAGCCCGGGCTGGTCGCGGCCGGTGTGGTCTGGGCCTCCGTGTCGAGCCTGGAGGCCGAGAACTTCGAGCACTTCAACCGCTCCGACACCCCCGAGTCCGAGCTCCGGGCCCAGCTGAAGGGCGTCGGGTTCCCCGACGAGGACCCCGGCTTCTGGCGCGGCGTCTCCTCCCGCCCCTACCTCGACCGGATCACCGAGCCGGTGCTGATGGCGCACGGACGGGCCGACGAGACCTGCCCGCCGCGCTGGGCCTCGGCCACCCACCGCGCGCTCGAGGCTGCCGGCGTCGACGCCACCCTGGAGTGGTACGACGACCAGCACGCCTTCGGCCCGGCGTTCGTCGCGGCGATGGATCGCACGGTGCGGTTCCTGCGGGCCCGGATGCCCGCCTGACCCCGCGCCGACGCGCCCGCCGAACCGGGTCGTCCTCCGGCGCTCGCCGGCGCTTCACCTGCGGCTCGCCGTCGCGCCACCTGGCGCTGCTGGGCTGGCCGCATGAGATCTCCGCTGGTGATCGCGCACCGTGGCGCCTCCGGCTACCGACCCGAGCACACCCTGGCGGCATACCGCCTGGCGATCGCGATGGGCGCTGACTCCATCGAGCCGGACCTGGTCTGCACCAGGGACGGCGTGCTCGTGGCCCGCCACGAGAACGAGATCGGCGCCACCACCGACGTCGCCGACCACCCCGAGCTCGCCGAGCGGCGCACCTCCCGGACGGTCAACGGCCGGCAGGTGACCGGCTGGTTCACCGAGGACCTGACCCTCGCCGAGCTGCGCACGCTGCGGGCCAAGGAGCGGCTGCCCGGCCTGCGGCCCACGAACGCCCGGTTCGACGGCCGCTTCCACGTGCCGACCCTCGACGAGATCCTCGTCCTGGCGCAGAGGGCGTCCCTGCGCACGGGGCGCCGGATCGGCGTGGTGCCCGAGATCAAGAACGCCGCCTACTACGCCTCGATCGGCCTGCCGGTCGCCGAGCGGGTGGTGGCCGCGCTGCGGCGACACGGCCTGGACCGACCGGAGGCGCCCGTGCTCGTCGAGTCCTTCGAGCCCGGCGTGCTGCGCGAGCTGGCGACGATGACGCGGGTCCCGCTGGCCCAGTTGGTCGACGACGAGCGCGAGGCGCCGTACGACCTGGTGGCGGCCGGCGACACCACCACCTACCGCGACCTGGTCACGCCCGACGGCCTGGCCGAGATCGCGACCTATGCGCAGTGGGTCGCCCCGGCGAAGGACCTGGTGCTGCCGCGCGACGCCGACGGCGCGATCGGCGCCCCGAGCGCGGTCGTCGAGGACGCGCGCGCAGCCGGGCTCAAGGTCGTCGTCTGGACCCTGCGCGCCGAGAACCGGTTCCTGCCGAGCAACCTGCGCCTCGGCGAGGACCCCGCGGCCACGGGCGACCTCGCCGGCGAGGTCGCGGCGTTCGTCGAGGCCGGCGTGGACGCCGTCTTCTCCGATCACCCCGACGTCGTCGTCCGGGCGGGCCTCGAACGGGCGCCCAGGACCGTCGGTCGGACGCTGCGCGCCGGCTAGGGGAGCCCTAGTCTCCGGTGCATGGAGGACTGTGTCTTCTGCGCCATCGCCGCGGGCGCCGAGCCCGCCGACCTCGTGTGGGGGAGCGAACGGCTGGTGGCCTTCCTCGACCGGCGGCCGCTCTTCAAGGGCCACGTGCTGCTGGTGCCCCGCGAGCACGTGGTCACGCTGCCGGACCTCCCCGCGGCGCTGCGCGAGGAGTTCCTGGCCGCGGCGCAGCGCCTCTGCGCGGCGATGGTCGATGTACTGGGTGCCCAAGGAAGTTTTTGCGCGGTGAACAACACGGTCAGCCAGTCGGTCCCGCACCTGCACCTGCACGTCGTGCCCCGGACCAGGGGCGACGGCTTGCGCGGCTTCTTCTGGCCCCGCCGGAAGTACGCCGCCGGCGAGTCCGCGGAGTACGCCGCCCGCCTGCGCGCCGCGCTCGACGCGTAGGCTGCCGCCCGGTCGGGACCGACCAGCACAGACCACCACACGTCGAAAGAGGGATCAGGCATGGGTCGTTTCGCAGGACGGGTTGCCGTCATCACCGGCGCCGCGCGCGGGATCGGGTTCGGCACCGCCGTGCGGTTCGCCGAGGAGGGCGCGTCCGTCGCGATCCTCGACCTGGACGAGGCCGCCGCCGCTGAGGCCGCCGCGAAGCTGCCCCTGGTCGACGGTGCGAAGGCCATCGGGGTGGGCTGCAACGTCGCCGACGCCGAGTCCGCCTCCGCCGCCGTGGAGCGCGTCGTCGCCGAGCTCGGCGGCATCCACGTGCTCGTCAACAACGCCGGCGTCACCCGCGACAACCTGCTGTTCAAGATGACCGAGGTCGACTGGGACCTGGTCATGGGCGTGCACCTCAAGGGCGCGTTCCTGATGACCCAGGCCGCGCAGAAGCACTTCGTGGAGCAGCGGTACGGCAAGGTCGTCAACATCTCCTCGACCTCCGCGCTGGGCAACCGCGGCCAGGCGAACTACTCCGCCGCCAAGATGGGCATCCAGGGCTTCACCCGGACCCTCGGCATCGAGCTCGGCCCGTTCGGCATCAACGTCAACGCCGTCGCGCCGGGCTTCATCGCCACCGAGATGACCGACGCCACCGCGGCCCGCCTCAAGATGGACGTGGACGAGTTCCGCCGGCTCAGCGCCGAGGCGAACCCGGTCAAGCGCGTCGGCGAGCCCGCCGACATCGCCGCCGCGGTCACGTTCCTGGCCAGCGACGAGGCCTCGTACATCACCGGCCAGACCCTGTACGTCGACGGCGGCGCCACGCTGGGCTGACGTCCGGAGTGCGAGTCGGCAGAGACTTCTGCCGACTCGGCACCGCAGCCCGCCAAATTTGGCCAACCACGACACGCCCGCGCAGACTGCGCGGGCGTGTCGCGTCTCGGGCCAGACTGGACGATGGCCGCGCCAGACAGTGATCGATCGGAGCATCCGCCAGTGAACATCCGCCACCGTGCCGCGCTGCCAGCAGCGCTGGTCGCCCTCAGCCTCGCCGTCGCCGCCTGCGGTGGAGGTGACGAGGAGCCGGCCAGCAGCGAGCCGTCCGCGACCCCGACTCCCGAGGCGGCGCCCGAGACCTGGCCGATGACCGGCCTCGAGGTCACCGGGAAGCAGTCGGCCGAGCAGGACCGCCCGGTGCTGGTGCTGAAGATGGACAACACCCCCTCCAGCTCCCCGCAGGAGGGCCTCAGCCACGCCGACCTGGTCGTCGAGGAGCTCGTCGAGGGCGGCGTCACCCGGCTGGCGGCGTTCTACTACTCCGACCTCCCCGGCGAGGTCGGCCCGGTCCGGTCGATGCGCGCCAGCGACATCGGCATCGTCTCGCCCGTGGACGCCACCGTCGTCACCAGCGGTGCCGCCCCAGTGACCTACGGCCGCCTCAAGGAGGCCGGCGTCACCTGGAAGACCGAGGGATCGGCCGGCTTCTACCGGGCCAGCGACCGGCGGGCGCCGTACAACCTGATGGCCGACCTGACCAAGGTCGCGAAGGGGCTGGAGGACGGCGAGGCCGCGCGCCCCGACGACTACCTGCCGTGGGGGACCGGCGAGGACGTCCCGGCCGGCAGGAAGGCGACCACGATCGCCGCCGACTTCGGCTCGCACACCACGCAGTGGTCCTTCAGCAAGAAGAGCGGCTACGTCAACCAGAACTCCAACGCGCCCGCCGAGGACCAGTTCCCGGCCGACACCGTGCTGGTGCTGCGCGTGCCGGTCGGTGACGCCGGCTACAAGGACCCGGCCGGCAACCCGGTTCCGGAGAGCAAGTTCGACAGCACCGGCGACGCGCTGCTCTTCCACGGCGGCAGGGTCGTGAAGGGCACCTGGACCAAGGACGGTGCCGACGCTCCGCTCGAGCTCTCCACCGCCGACGGGGACCTCACCGTCCCGGCCGGCCACGTGTGGATCGAGCTGGTGCCGAACGACGCCTCCGGCGGATCGCTGACGTTCGGCAAGTGAGTCGCTGACCGCCCGCGGGCGGTCTACCCCCGCGCCTCCTCGGCCGGGTCACCCACGGTGGCCCGGCCGACGCCGTTCGGGAGCTCCACGCCGGCCGCGACCAGGCCCTCGACGCCGCTGAGCAGGAAGCCGATCGCGGCCTCCACGCGCTGGGCGGCCAGCGCGGGATCGCTCGCGGTGGCCACCGAGGCGCCCGCGGAGGAGAGCGCGCCGAAGAAGATCTGGGCGTAGGTCTGCAGCATCTCCTCCGGCAGGTCCCACGACCCGGCGGCGAGCGTCGAGCGGACGATCTCCACGACGCTGGCGTAGGTGGAGCGCTCCTCCTGTGCCCGGAACCGTTCGTAGCCCAGGACCGACGGTCCCTCCTGGATCACGATCGTGCGGTAGCCCGGCTCGCGGACCACCGTCAGGAACGCCCGCAGGCCCTCCCGGGCCTTCTCCCACGGGTCGCGGTGAGCGCGCAGCGCCTGCTGGATCCGCCGGGCGGCGTCCTCCTCGACGCGCTCGAAGACCGCCTCGAAGAGTGCCTGCTTGCCGGAGAAGTGGTGGTAGAGCGCGCCCTTGGTCACCTGGGCGCCGGCCACGACCGCGTCGAGGGAGGTCGCGGCGTACCCGTTCGCGGTGAAGAGCTCCTCGGCGACGTCGACCAGGGCGCGCTTCGTCGACGCCGAGTACGCCGCTCGGCGGCCGGCGCCGGGCATCGCGTCGACGCCGGGCACCTTCGGGACCTTCGGCATGAACTTCGACACCGGTGTCTTCGCCACCCGCGTCAGCATAGGGGTGAGCCGGTCCGTCCGTGACTCGCGTCACCCGTGCGAGGTGGTTCGAATCACGCCGAGCGGAGGGGCGATCGGGTGGCGGACTGGGCCATACTCGAGGTACGTACCAGCGGTATGTCGGATGCTCCCGGTATCTCCGGGACGAGGTGCCTCGGCGGGCTCCGGCGATCGCCCCCGAACGAGGAGCCTTGACCATGAGCTGGAAGGCCTACCACCGCCGCGGCGACACCCTGCGTGCCGTGATCGCGGCCTCGGCGGCCCGTCGCGACGGCCTCCTGCCGATGGACGTCGACGGCGTCGCCGAGACCTTCCGCGACGAGCTCGACCTGCTCGCCGCGCTGCAGCTGAAGTGGCACACCCGCCTGTCCGGCCGGATCGAGGGCGTGCTCGCCGGCCAGCCGCTGGACCTGACCGAGGCGGTGGCGCTGGCGTGGAGCCGCACCGCCGAGGAGCTCGCCGGGGTCCGGCTGGTCCTCGACCGCTACCGCGCCGAGCCCACGGACGAGGCGATCGCGCACGCGATGGAGGTCGCCACCGGCAAGGAGCACGCCTTCCTCGCCGTGATGGCCGGCCGCTCCGGCCTGGCCGCTCCGGCCGCGCGCCGGATCGGCGCCGAGATCGAGGAGCGCGCTCGCCGCCTCCACCGGGGCGTCTCCGCCCTCGACCCCGCACCGGCCGCCGGCAGGCGGGTCGGCCTGCTCGAGCGGATCCGCGCCGCGCTCGCCGCCTGACCTCCCGCCTCGACTCGGCCCGATGGCCTGTGTCGTGGTGGATGATGGTCCGGTGAGTGACGAGCTGGCACCGGCCGCGGGGATGCTCCTGCTGGCGAGCCCCGATCTGCTCGACCCGAACTTCGTCGACACCGTGGTGCTGCTGCTCGACGTCAGCGCCGACGGGGCGCTCGGCGTCGTCCTCAACCGGCCCTCGGTGGTGCCGGTGGGCGAGGTGCTCGGTGCGTGGGGCGATGTCGTCGAGGAGCCCGAGGTGCTCTTCCAAGGGGGACCGGTCTCCACCGACGGCGCCCTCGCCGTCGCCGAGGCGCTGCCGGGCGGCCAGGGCGCAGCCGGCTTCCAGCCGGTCTGGGAGGAGCTCGGCCTGCTCGACCTCGACACCCCCGCGGAGCTGGTCGAGGGCACCGTCCACCGGCTGCGGATCTTCGCCGGGTACGCCGGCTGGGGCGCCGGCCAGCTGCAGGCCGAGATCGAGGAGGGCAGCTGGTACGTCGTCCCCGCGACGAGGGACGACGTGTTCACCGGCGACACCGGCGGACTGTGGCGCGCCGTGATGCGCCGCCAGCCGGGCGACCTCGCGCTGCACGTGACCCGCCCGGCCGACCCGGAGATGAACTGACGGGCGAGAGACTCGGCCCCGCGATCTCCGCTACTTGAGACATCAGTGTCTCAAGTGAGACACTGATGTCTCATTCGTAGTGGAGGGGTTCGTGATGGGTACGCGGGACACCGTGGTGGTGGCGGCGCAGCGCCTGCTCGCCGTGGAGCCGACGGCGTCGATGGCACAGATCGCGGCCGCGGCCGGCGTCGGGCGCGCCACCGTGCACCGCCACTTCGCCAGCCGGGAGGACCTGCTGCGCGAGATCGGACTGCGCTCGCTGGACCGCTGGGAGCAGAGCCTCTCCGCGGCGGAGGCGGCGGCCGCCGGTGGCCGCGACGCCGCCGGGCTCCGGGGCGTCCTGGTCGGCATGCTCGAGCAGTACGTCGGGGACGCCGAGGAGTTCGGCATCGCGCTCACCGACCCCACCGTGGTCACCGACCCCGGCCTGCGGGAGCGCTCCGAGTCCCTGTTCTCCCGCGAGATCGCGCTGTACGCCGCCGCCCAGCGGGCGGGCGTGCTGCGCAGCGACATGCCGGCGCGTTGGTTCGCCCACGCCGTGTACGGACTGCTCGTCGGGGCTCGCGACGCCCTCGTCGCCGGCGACGTGACCCGTCGCGACGCCCGCGCGCTCGTGCGCACCACCTTCCTCGAGGGAGGGGGGTCGCGGTGACCCTGCAGGCTCCGGCCCCCCTGGGGGCCCCGGCGACGCCCCCGGCTCCGCGCCGGTGGGCGGGCCTGGCAGTGCTCGGCGCCAGCCTGCTGGTCGTGGTCATGGACATGACCGTGCTCAACGTCGCGCTGCCCGATCTCACCGCGGACCTCGGCGCCGGCGCGCTGGCGCAGCTGTGGATCGTCGACGCCTATGCCATGGTCCTGGCGGGGCTGCTGGTCCCGGTGGCCGCGCTGGCCGACCGCTGGGGCCGTCGTCGGATGCTGCTGACCGGTTTCGCCATCTTCGGCGTCGCCTCGCTGGCGGTGCTCGGCGCCGACTCCGCGGGCGAGGTGATCGCGCTCCGCGCGCTGCTCGGCCTCGGTGGCGCGATGATCATGCCCGCCACCCTGTCGATGATCCGGGTGCTCTTCCCCGACCCGCGGGAGCGCGCGACGGCGCTCGGCCTGTGGGCCTCGACGGCGGCGGTCGGCGGCGCGATCGGCCCGATCGTCGGCGGCGCCCTGCTGCAGGCGTTCAGCTGGCACGCCGCGTTCCTGGTCAACGTCCCGCTGATGGTCGCCGCGCTGGTGGCGGGCCGGCTGCTGCTGCCCGAGAGCCGCTCGGAGCGGCCGGGACGGATCGACCCCGCCGGCGTGCTGCTCTCGGTGGCCGGCATGGTCGCCGTCGTCTACGCCGTGAAGCACCTCGGCAAGGAGGGCGTCGACCCGGCGACGCTGGCGCTGCTCGCGCTCGGCGGCGCGGCGCTCGCGGCGTTCGTGCGCCGCTGCGCCCGGCAGGACGACCCGATGCTGGCCGTCCGGCTCTTCCTCGACCCGGTCTTCCGGGCCGGGGTGCTGACCGCGCTGGTCAGCAGCACGGTGATCATGGCGCTGCTCTTCGTCGGCTCGCAGTGGCTGCAGCTGGTCCAGGGGTGGTCGCCGCTGGTCGCCGGGTTCGCGCTGCTGCCGATGGCGGTCGGCGGCCTGGTCGGGCCACCGCTGGCGCCGGCCGTCGCGGCCCGGGTCGGCGCGCGACGCGTGCTCGTCGCCGGCCTGCTGGTGCTCGCCGTGGGCCTCGCGGCGCTGTGGCTGCTGCCGCGTCCGCTGCCCTACCCGGGGGTGGCGCTGGCGCTGCTGCTGGTCGGCTTCGGGACCGCGGCACTCGGCCTGGCCTCCGCGCTGATCATGGGCAGCGCGCCGCCGGACCAAGCCGGATCGGCGGCCGCGGTGGAGGAGATGTCCTACGAGATCGGCGGCGTGCTCGGGATCGCGCTCTTCGGCACGCTGGCCGGCGCGGTCTACCGGGCGGGCCTGCCCGCCGGGGCGCCCGAGGTGGCCACGGAGTCGTTGACGGGAGCGCTCGGGACCGCGGTCGAGCCCGCCGCGACGGCTGCGTTCGCCGACGCGGTCGCGGCGGTCGGGCTGGCCGGTGCGGTGCTCACCCTGGCGGTGGCGGTCGTGGTGCGCTGGCAGCTCCCGGGGGAGGTGGATGTGTCCGGTGGGCATTAGACTGCTCCCGTGACCACGATCGGCTTCTCGACAGACACGGACGTCCGCGAGGACCGCCGTACCGTCCCGACGGACGCCGGTGATCACGACCGGATGTCGCACTACGTCACCAAGGACAAGCTCACCGAGGCGATGGTGATGGGCACCCCGGTGGTGGCCCTGTGCGGCAAGGTCTGGGTCCCGAGCCGGGCGCCGGAGAAGTACCCGGTCTGCCCGGAGTGCAAGGAGATCTGGGAAGAGCTCGGCGGAGACGACAACCCGGACGACGGCGAGTGAGCGGCGCCGATCACGGCGCCGCGCTTCCCCGGACCGGGCTCGGTCCGGCCTGGCCCGAGCGGGCCGCATGGGGAACGGCGCCGTCGCTGCGCGCCTGGCAGGCGGCCGCCCTCACCGACTACCTCGAGCGGAGCCCGCGCGACTTCCTCGCCGTGGCGACGCCCGGCGCCGGCAAGACGACGTTCGCGCTGACCGTCGCCTCCGAGCTGATGAACCGGCGGGTCGTCGACCGGCTGATCATCGTCGCGCCCACCGAGCACCTCAAGACGCAGTGGGCGAACGCGGCCGCGAAGGCCGGCCTGCCGATCGACCCGAACTACTCGGCCGGCCAGGGCAAGATCTCCAAGGACTACGTCGGCGTCGCGGTCACCTACGCCGGTGTCGGCGTGAACCCGCTGGCGCTGCGGATCCGCACCGAGCGGTTCCGCACCCTGGTCATCCTCGACGAGGTGCACCACGCCGGGGACTCGCTGTCGTGGGGTGACGGCGTCCGTGAGGCGTTCGAGCCGGCGGCCCGCCGCCTGGCCCTGACCGGTACGCCGTTCCGCTCCGACATCAACCCGATCCCGTTCGTCAGCTACGAGCCCGGCGAGGGCGGGGTGCCGACCTCGAAGGCGGACTTCACCTACGGCTACGCCGACGCGCTGCGCGACCACGTGGTCCGCCCGGTGCTGTTCCTCGCCTACTCCGGCGAGATGAGCTGGCGGACGAAGGCCGGCGACGAGGTGGCCGCGAGCCTCGGCGGCCCGCTGACCAAGGACATGCACCAGCAGGCGCTGCGCACCGCGCTGGACCCCAAGGGCGCCTGGATCCCGTCGGTGCTCGCCGCCGCCGACAAGCGGCTGACCGAGGTGCGCCGCCACGTCCCCGACGCCGGCGGCCTGGTGATCGCCACCGACCAGGAGTCCGCCCGGTCCTACGCGAAGACGCTCAAGCAGATCACCGGCGAGCTGCCGACCGTCGTCCTCTCCGACGAGAAGGCCGCCTCGAAGAAGATCACCGAGTTCTCCGAGGACGGCGAACGGCGCTGGCTGGTCGCCGTCCGGATGGTCTCCGAGGGTGTCGACGTGCCGCGCCTGGCGGTAGGCGTGTGGGCGACGACGATCTCCACGCCGCTCTTCTTCGCCCAGGCCGTCGGCCGCTTCGTCCGGGCCCGGACCCGGGGCGAGATCGCCTCGGTCTTCCTGCCCTCGGTGCCCGGCCTGCTCAAGTTCGCCGGCGAGATGGAGGCCCAGCGCGACCACGTGCTGGGCAAGCCGCAGTCCGAGGACGGCGACATCTTCGCCGCCGAGGAGGACCTGATGGCCAAGGCGAACGCCTCGGAGAAGGCCTCGGGTGAGCTGGAGACCGGTCCGTGGGAGGCGCTGGGCTCCCAGGCCCGCTTCGACCACGCGCTCTACGAGGGCGCGCAGTTCGGCCACGAGGGCGAGGTGCAGGTCGGGTCGGAGGAGGAGATGGACTTCCTCGGCATCCCGGGCCTGCTCGAGCCGGACCAGGTCAAGGACCTGCTGCGCAAGCGGCAGGACGACCGGCGCAGCGCCCAGCGTGCTGCCCGTGAGTCGATCACGGCGAAGCCGGAGCCGGACACCGTCGCCGACGTGACCACCCACGAGCACCTCGCGGTGCTGCGCCGCGAGCTCAACGGCCTGGTCGCCTCCTGGTACCACCGGACCAACCAGCCGCACGGCGTCACCCACGCGGCGCTGCGCAAGCAGTGCGGCGGGCCGGCGGCCGCGGTGGCCACCGCGGACCAGCTGCAGCAGCGGATCGAGGCGATCCGCGAGTGGGCCATGCGTCGGACCTCCTGAGCCCGAGCCTGCCTAGGCAGGCCTAGGCAGGCCGCCCCCCGCGCGCGTAGCGTGCTGGGGGTGTCGACGGCGACCGAGCGGTCTCGCGTGTTGTCCACCCGACGGGATCGACGGCGGGCGCGGCTCCGCGGGCGCTGGCCGGCGGCCATCGCTCTCTGCCTGGTCGTCGCGCTGTCCTCCGTCGTACCGGGTCCGACGGCGTCGGCGGAACCAGCCTCCTCGCCTCGGTGGCGGGTGGCCGCGGCCTCCCTCGCCGCCGGCGGATCGCACACGTGCGCGTTGACCACCACCGGTGCGGTCCGCTGCTGGGGCTTCGGCGACACCGGAGCGCTGGGGTACGGCGACAGCCAGGCCGTGGGCGACGGGACGACGACGGGGATGGAGACCCCCGCCGCCGCCGGTGACGTACCGCTCGGCGGCAGGGCGGTGGCGATCACCGCGGGCGAGGATCACACCTGCGCGTTGCTGACCACCGATGCCGTCCGGTGCTGGGGCATTGGGGCCGACGGGAGGCTGGGGTACGGCGACACCTCGGGCGTCGGCGCCGGGAGCGTGGGCAACGAGACCCCGGCCGACGCGGGCGATGTGCCCCTGGGCGGGAAGGCGGTCGCGATCGCCGCCGGCGGCGCCCACACCTGCGCGCTGATGGCCACCGGCGCGGTGCGGTGCTGGGGCCGCGCGAACTCCGGCCAGCTGGGGTACGGCGACGCCGCGGACGTCGGGGGCGGGACGACGCCGGGGAAGGAGACCCCGGCCGACGCCGGGGACGTGCCGCTGGGTGGAAGGGCGGTCGCGATCACCGCGGGCGACGTCCACACCTGCGCGTTGATGGCCACCGGCGCGGTCCGCTGCTGGGGCTACGGGGGCCTCGCCGAGCTGGGGTACGGCGACACGGACACGGTCGGCGACGGCTCGGCGCCGGGGAAGGAGACCCCGGCCGACGCCGGGGACGTGCCCCTGGGCGGGAAGGCCGTCGCGATCACCGCCGGCGCTGGCCACACGTGCGCGCTGATGGCCACCGGTGCCGTCCGCTGCTGGGGGACCGGCTCCTTCGGGCGGCTCGGGTACGGCAACACCGACACCGTCGGCGACGGGAGCGTGCCCGGCAAGGAGACCCCGGCCGACGCCGGGGACGTGCCGCTCGGCGGCACGGCGGTCGCGATCACCGCCAGCCGCCTCCACTCGTGCGCGCTGATGAGTGCCGGCGGTGTCCGCTGCTGGGGCGCAGGCGGGTCGGGGCGGCTGGGCTACGGGGACCCGGTCGAGATCGGCGCCGGCCTGACCGTGCCGCCGGGTCGGGCAACCCCGGGCGACGCCGGCGACCTGCCGCTGGGCGGCACCGCGGTCGCGGTCGCCGCCGGTGGCGTGCACACCTGCGCGACGCTGACCACCGGTGCGCTCCGCTGCTGGGGCTTCGGGACCGCGGGGCGACTGGGGTACGGCGACGGCGACTCGGTCGGCGACGGCACGGTCGGCGGCAAGGAGACCCCGGCCGCCGCCGGGGACGTCCCGGTCGGGGCGGCGGTCCGGGTCCGCGCGGCCGTCCGGCTGTCGGTCCAGCGCCAGCCCCGGCGCGACCGCAAGCCGCCGTACGTCTACCGGGTGAAGGGCTCGCTCGCAGGCGCGTTCGCGGTCGACCCGGCCACCTGCGCGGGCACCGTGACGGTGCGCGCCATCAAGGGCAAGCGGCAGCTCGCGAAGGTGACCGTGCCGGTGCGCGACGGCTGCGGCTTCGTGGCGAAGGTGCGGATCACGAAGCGGGCGCTTCCGGTGCGGAAGAAGACCCGGGTCACGCTGACGGTGATCCACCCGCAGACCAGGAACCTGGGCGGCGCGCGGAAGGCGCTGAAGGTCTTCGTGCGCTGATCCGCGCGCCGCCGGTCGGGGTCCTCAGGCCTCCCGTGCCGCCGCGCCGAAGGGCTTGGCAGACGGGCCGGGCCGGCTGGTCACCTCCCGCGGGTCGGCCAGGTGGTGCCCGGCCGCGCAGTGGATCTCGACGTGCACCGGCGCCCCGCAGTCGCGGTGCACGAACTCGGTCGGCACCCCGGCCGGGTCGGCCAGGTGCGCGTCGCCCCAGCGGGTGATCGCGAGCAGGATCGGCTGCAGCTCCATCCCGATCTCGGTCAGCCGGTACTCGTGCCGGGTGCGGGCGCCCTCGTCCTGGTAGGGGACCCGGTGCAGGATGCCGTGCTCCACGAGCGTCGCCAGCCGGGCGGTGAGCACCTGACGCGGGATGCCGGCGTGACGCTGGATGTCGGCGAACCGGCGTACGCCGAGGAAGACCTCGCGCAGCACGACGACCGTCCAGCGCTCGCCGAGGATCGCCATCGCCCGGCCCAGGGAGCAGTTGTCCACCGACCAGGTGAGCGCGGTCGGGGGCGTCGAGGTCGACGGGGTGCCCATGGCTCCACCATAGCCCCTGGGTCTCGTTGACAGACCCAGGTTCTCGCTGGTTCGATGGGGCCATGGCTGAGTCTGTTGTCGAAACCCAGGTCGAAGGCAGTGGTTTCGACCCCGCCGCGCACGACGGCTACGAGCAGCTGTCCGCGATCATCGACGGCCGGCTGCCTCCGGCGCCGATCGCCGGCACGCTCGGCATGGTCAACTTCGAGATCCTCGACCGCGGCTCGGTCGCCGTCGAGCTGGTCCCCGAGCCGCGTCACTACAACCCGATCGGCAGCGTGCACGGCGGCGTCCACTCCACGCTGCTCGACACCGCCTGCGGCTGCTCGGTGCACTCCACCCTGGGTGTGGGGGAGGGCTACACCTCCCTCGACCTGTCCGTGAAGTTCCTCCGGGCCGCCACTGTCGACTCCGGTCGCCTGCGCGCGGTCGGCACGGTGCTCCAGCGCGGCCGTCGTACCGCGCTGGCCGAGGCGAAGCTGTACGACGCCCAGGACCGTCTCGTCGCCCACGCGACGTCGAGCTGCATGATCTTCAGCTGAGGCGGGCGCCCGGGCCCCCGCGGCCGGCTCGGCCGGCTCGCCGCCCGGGTGGATGACCCTGCGGCGCACGACCGGGGCCTCTAGGTTGGGGAGTGCAGGAGAGCGACCAGGGAGGTGGTGGCGATGAGCGAGCAGACGCACGCGGCGCAGGCGGCCCCGAGCGGTGATCGGTTGGCCGATCTTCGCCGGTGGAACATCGGATTGGCCGTTCTCCACGCGGCCCAGGCGGTCGCGGTCCTGGTGCTGGCCAGCGACTTCGCGATCACGGTGACCTCGTCGTACCCCCAGGGCCCTCCGGGGACCCCGGCGCCTGCGCCGGAGCCGCTCGTCGACGTCAACGTCGCGGTGGCGGTCGCGGTGTTCCTGGCGCTCGCCGCGCTCGACCATGCCCTCACCGCGACGGTGTTCCGCCGGCGGTACGAGGCCGAGCTGGAGCGAGGGTTCAACAGGTTCCGATGGATCGAGTACTCGCTGAGCGCCACCGTGATGGTGGTGCTGATCGGGTTCTACAACGGCATCACCGAGATCACGGCCGTGGTCGCGGTGGTGGGCGCCAATGTCGCGATGATCCTGTTCGGCTGGATCCAGGAGGTCATGAACCCGCCGGACCGGTCGCGCACGACCATGGTGCCGTTCTGGTTCGGCTCCCTGGTGGGCGCAGCGCCCTGGGTGGCGATCGTGATCAACGTGGTCGGCGCAGACACGGTCCCCGGATTCGTCTACGGGATCGTGGTCTCGCTGTTCGTGCTGTTCATGAGCTTCGCTGCCAACCAGTGGCTGCAGTACCGCCGCGTGGGTCGCTGGGCGGACTACCTCTTCGGTGAGAAGGCGTACCTGGTCCTGAGCCTGGTGGCGAAGTCGGCGTTGGCCTGGCAGATCTTCGGCGGCTCGCTGGCCTAGCGCCCCGCCGCGCTGGCATCTCCCGACGGGCGACCGAGCCGGCTGGTGGGCGACGTCGCCGGGCCCCGGGGTGCCTCGCCGCCCGTGCCGAGCGGCCGGGCGCGTGCCTCAGCCCTGGGCGTCTCGTCGCTCCTGGAGGCGCGCGCGAGCCTGGTCCAGGTAGGTCAGGCACGGGGCCTCGGCATCGGGGTGCCGGGAGGTGAGGTGGAAGATCCACCGATCCATCGCGGCCATGTAGCCGTTGTCCTCGCCCGGCCGCCGCGTGCTCCAGGCGCGGGTGCCGGTCCCGGGCCGCGGTACCTCGCACTGCGTGCACGAGATCTTGTAGGCGTAGGAGTCGTCGGGGCTCAGGTCGATGCGGACGACGGCCAGCGCCCCTGCCTCGGCGCTGGCCTTCCTCAGTCGGGCGGAGCGACTGGCGGGCATGGGGATCTCGTCTCGTGCTCGGGGATGGCTGCTCCAGCCTAGGCATCGATGAGGCATCCGGCTGCGGCGGGAGCGGCGGGACCGTCCGCCTCGGCCCGCGGATCCGGGTCGTGTGCCCCAGACATCGGGATGCCGGGGTCTCAGGCACACGACCCCGACCGGGCTGGCGCTCAGCACCCGCCACCCCGGCGCCGCGTCGAACGAACTCGGCGATGGGCACCTTCCCGCATGCTGACCTGTGCGAGCGCGAGGGGGATCGCCGGTGTCACATCGACCGGGCCGGCTCCTCGGTCGTCTCGGCCGTCGGCGTACGCCGCCTCCACCAGGTGGCCAGGGCCAGGCCGGTGATCACGTCCCACAGTCCCCACAGGGCGGCGACCAGGATCACGCCGCCGAGCTCACCGAAGAACGCCAGCGCCAGCACCAGGGCCAGGGCGGTGTTGCGCACCCCGAGCTCGAAGGTCATCGCCCGGGTGCCGGCGACGGGCAGTCGCAGCGCGCGGCCCGTGCCGTAGCCGGTGGCCAGGGCGATCGCGTTCTGCAGCAGGATCGGCGCGGTAACGACGCCGGCGTAGGTGATGATCGTGCCGCCCTTGGTGGCCAGGCCGCCGACGATGATCAGCAGCAGCATCGCCAGGGCGGCCGGCTCGACGAACCGTGAGCCGCGGGCCGCGATCGCCGGCCACTTCCAGGCGACGAACAGGCCGGCGGCGAAGGGGAGGCCGATCAGCAGCGCGACCTCGCCGACCATCTCCCACGGGTCGAGCGAGATCTCGGTCAGCAGGGCGTCGGCGGCGGGGTTGAGGCTGCTCCAGAAGGCCAGGGCCACCGGGGTGACCGCCACGGCGAGCACGTTGGAGGTGCCGGTCATCGAGATCGACAGCGCGACGTCGCCGCGGGCGCGATGGGTCAGGATGTTGGAGAGGTTGCCGGCCGGGCAGCAGGCCACCAGCAGCATGCCGATCGCCACCGAGCCGCGGACGTCGAGGGCCAGCGTCAGGGCCAGCGTCAGCGCCGGGGCGACCAGGTACTGGGCGACCAGCCCGACCGCGATCACCCCGGGGCGTCGTACGACGTCGCGGAAGTCGGCCAGGTGGGTGTCCAGGGCGATGCCGAAGATGAAGAAGGCGATGATCACCTTCGAGGCGTTCTGGAGCGCGGTCCCCGGGTCGGTCGACGCGTGGTCGAGGTCGGTCACCCAGGTCACGATCTCCGGCACCAGCATCCGCATTCCCTCCCAGTGATGTGGGTCACAGCGTGGAGGGATGGTGGTCGCTTGGCAAGGGGATTCATGACATTCGTCTGCCAAGTGGCAGTCGAGTGACATTTGGCTCGATCGAGGTTAGTGTCCCGGCCATGGATCGACCGGTCGTGCCGTCCCGCGTCGCTGGAGCGACGCCCTCCTTCGTCGACTACCCGGTCGCGCCCGACGGCGCGCCCAACGTGGTCGTGGTGGTCCTCGACGACGTGGGATTCGCACAGCTGGGCTGCTTCGGCTCCACCATCGCCACGCCGAACATGGACCGGCTGGCCGCCCGCGGCCTGCGCTACAACCGGTTCCACGTCACCGCGGTCTGCTCCGCATCCCGGGCCGCGCTGCTCACCGGGCGCAACCACCACGCGGTCGGCATGGGGGTGACCGAGGAGGCCGCGCTCGGCTTCCCCGGCTACACCGGCCGGATCCCCGCCTCCGCCGCCACGCTGGCCCGGGTGCTGCGCGACGGCGGCTACAACACGATGGCGGTCGGCAAGTGGCACCTGACGCCGAAGACCGACTACTCCGCGGCCGGCCCCTACCGGCACTGGCCGCTGGCGATGGGCTTCGAGAGGTACTACGGCTTCCTCGGCGCGGAGACCAGCCAGTGGGCCCCCGAGCTGGTCCGCGACAACACCCACGTCGACCCGCCCCGGACGCCGGAGGAGGGCTACCACCTCACCGAGGACCTCGTCGACGAGGCGATCCGGATGGTCCAGGACCAGCAGCAGGCCGAGGCGCGCAAGCCGTTCTTCCTCTACCTCGCCCCGGGCGCCGCGCACGCGCCGCACCAGGTCCCCGAGGAGTGGGTCGAGCCGTACGCCGGCGCCTTCGACGGTGGCTGGGAGGCCTGGCGCGAGCAGGTCTTCGAGCGCCAGGTCGCGGCCGGCGTCGTGCCCGAGGGCACCGTGCTGCCCGAGCGCCCGGCGTGGATCCCCGACTGGGACGAGCTGCCGGCCGACCAGCGGCGGCTCTTCGCGCGCTACATGGAGGTCTTCGCCGGGTTCATGACCCACACCGACCACCACCTCGGTCGGCTCTTCGACTACCTCGAGGAGCGGGGGATCGCCGACGACACCCTGGTCATCGTCACCTCCGACAACGGCGCCAGCGGCGAGGGCGGCACCACCGGCACGCTCAACGAGGCGGCCGGGTGGCTCGGCCACGGGGAGAGCGTCGAGGAGTCGCTGGCGCGCATCGACGACATCGGCGGCCACGACGGCTACAACCACTACCCGTTCGGTTGGGCCTGGGCCGGCAACACCCCGCTGCGGATGTGGAAGCGCTACTCCTGGCTCGGCGGCACCCGGACCCCGCTGATCCTCGACTGGGGCGCTCGGGTCCGCACCCCCGGAGCGGTGCGCGACCAGTTCTGCCACGCCGTGGACGTCTTCACCACCGTGCTGGAGGCCGCCGGCATCCCGGCGCCCGACGCGGTGGACGGGATCCCGCAGCAGCCGATCGACGGCGGCTCGATGCTGCCCTCGGTCGACGACGCGGGCGCCGCCGAGCACCGCGGCGTCCAGTACTTCGAGATGATGGGCTCGCGCGGCATCTACGCCGACGGCTGGAAGGCGGTCACCGACCACGTCCCCAACCAGTTCGGCGAGCGCGAGGTGATCGCCGGCAGCCACGACTTCGGCACCGACCGCTGGTCGCTGTTCCGGCTGACCGACGACTTCTCCGAGGCGGTCGACCTCGCGGACGACCACCCGGACGTCGTACGGCGCCTGGAGGAGCTGTGGTGGGCCGAGGCCGGTCGCAACCAGGTGCTGCCGCTGTTCGAGTTCCCGGACTCGATGGCCCACATGCACCCCGGGGCCTTCCCGCAGCCGGGCCGCGCCTGGTTCACCCCTGGGGGTGGGCCGGTGCACGACAGCCAGCTGCCGATGACCGTCGGCGGCTTCGAGATGCGTGCCCGGATCGTGGTCCCCGACGGCGGCGCCGAGGGGGTGGTCACCGCGATCGGCGACCGCCACGGCGGCTGGGCCTGGTACCTCCTGGACGGTCGGCCGGTGGCGACCTTCGCGATGTTCGACGGTGCGGTCCGCCTCGCCACCGAGCAGCCGCTGGCTCCCGGCCCGCACGAGCTCTCCCTGCAGTACCTGCCGGGGACCGAGCCGAGGGCCGCACTGCTGGTCGACGGCGAGGAGTGCGCGAGCGCGCCGCTGCCCGGCCTGTTCTTCTTCCCGAACCTCTCCACCGGGGCGGTCGGGATGCTGGTGGGCCGCGATCGGGGACTCTCGGTCAGCGAGGACTACCGCCCGCCCTTCGCCTTCACCGGGGACCTGCTGGAGGTCGAGCTGGTCGCCGGTCGGCCGGGCGTCCAACCCGACGACGGGGCCCGGCTGCGCGCCGCGGTCGCCTCGGACTGAGACCGACCGAGCCCCGACCGAGCCCCGACCGAGCCCCGACCGAGCCCCGACCGAGCCCCGACCGAGCCCCGACCGAGGAGGCCGCCGATGCCCGACCACGCGCCGATCCCGCTCCCGCCGCCCGGCCTGCGCGAGCGGCGCAAGCAGGTCACCCGACACGCCCTCGAGCTGGCCGCGCTCCGGCTCTTCGCCCGGGACGGCTTCGCGGAGACCACGGTGGAGGCGATCGCCGCGGAGGCGGGCGTCTCCACCCGTACCTTCTTCCGCTACTTCGCCACCAAGGAGGACGTCCTCAACCCGCTGCGCGAGATCCGGCAGGGGATGCTCCGCGAGGAGCTGCTGGCGGTGCCCGAGGACGCCGGCGACCTGCTGTCGGTGGCCGTCGCCGGGCTGTGCCGGATGGCCCCCGACTTCGAGGGCGAGGGCGACGTCGTACGGCTGTGGGCCCAGGCCGCCTACTCCTCGGCGCTGCTGCGTGGGCGGCTCTACGAGGTGCTGCTCTCCTGGGAGGACAAGATCCGCCGGGCGCTCGCCGAGCGGGCCGGTGTCGCCGCCGATGCGCCGGAGGTGGTCGCCGCCGCGGCCGCCGCGGTGGCCCTGTGGCAGCACGCGGTCGAGCGGTGGCAGGCCGACCTCGAGAGCGATCAGCCCGAGCATGACCTCGCCGGTCACCTGCGGGCGCTGCACGCCGCCCTGCGTCCCTAGGCGTCTGCTCGATGCTTCCCGCGGCGTCGGTGCCGGCGTCGGCGCCGCGGTGAAGACTGATCCCCATGACGACCTACGTCGCGTTCCTGCGCGCGATCAACCTCGGTGCGACCCGCAAGTTCCCCCGGGCCGCGATCGTCGCGGCCACGGAGGCGGCGGGCTTCGACGGTGTCGCCACGCACATCAACACCGGCAACGTCCGGCTGGACACCGCGATGCGGTCGCGGGCCCGGATCGAGTCGGCGCTGGAGGCGGCGTACCGGGCGGAGGCCGGGTTCGAGGTGCCCACCATCGCCTTCACCGCCGCCGAGCTGGCCGCGGTCGCCGTCGTCGCCGACGCGCTCGACCACCACGGGCGGCACTACGTCTCCCTGCTCAAGGCCGAGCCCACCGCCGCGACCCTCGCGGCGCTGGAGGAGGCGATCGGCGCGGCCGGCGTGGACGGCGAGCGGGTGCACGTCGAGGGGCGCGCGGCGCACCTCCTGCTCGCCGAGGGCGAGAGCCAGTACCACACCGCCAAGCTCTCCAACGCCTTCCTCGAGCGCCACCTCGGGGTGGCCACGAACCGGAACGTGACGGTGGTCAGGACGCTGGTGCGGAAGTGGTGCTGACCAGTCCGGCGGGTGCGGCGACGGGGGTGCGGACCGGGGCCCGCCGCAGGTGGCGCACCGCGGGCGAGCACAGCAGGAGCAGCGCGATCGCGACGTAGGCGACTCCCGCGACCAGGATCATCGGTTGGACGCCGAAGGCCGCGCCCAGCGGGCCGAAGGTCAGCTGGCCGACGGGGATCGCGACGAACGAGCCGAGCATGTCGTAGGAGTAGATGCGCGAGAGCATCTCCTCGGGCACGTGCTCCTGCATCGACAGGTCCCAGCCGAGGCCGAACACCTCGACCCCCGCCCCGGCCGCGACCGCCGCGAGCAGGACCACCCACAGCTCGTCGGTCAGTCCGAGTGCGAGCATCGGGAGGCCGAAGGCGGCCACGCCGAAGGTGCCCCAGAACAGCGGGCGCTCCAGCCGGACGCGGGTGAAGGCGAGGCTGGTCACCAGCAGTCCGACCGCGGTCGCCGACGCGATCAGGCCCCAGCCGGCCGCACCGATCGCGCCCTGCTGGGCATAGACCGGGCCGAGGGTGTTCTGGCCGCCGCTCTGCAGTGCGTTGAGGGCGCCGAAGGTGGGCACCGCCGTCAACAGCCACGGGGTGGCCCGGAAGAACGCCCACCCGCGGCGCAGGTCCTCGACCATGCTGGCGCGCGCCGCGTGTCCGAGGCGCGCGGCCGCCGGCATCCGGATGCGCAGCAGGAGGGCGGCGGAGGCCAGGTACGCCGCGCCGTCCACGGCCAGTGCCCACCCCGGTCCGGCGGTGGCCACCAGCACGCCGGCCGCTGCGGGTCCGAGCGCCATGATCGTGTTGCGCAGCATCGAGTTCAGCACGTTGGCCTGCTGCAGCTCGGCGCGGGGCACCAGCTGCGGCAGGAGGCTGGCCAACGCCGGCTGGTTCGCGGCGGCGACCGTCCCGTTGACAGCGGTCAGCGCCACCAGGTGCCAGACCTCGGCCGATCCCGAGAGCACCAGCGCGGCGATGGTGAGCTGGCTCAGGCCCGAGGCGACGTTGCCGACCTGGATCACCAGCGCGCGCCCGAACCGGTCGGCGAGCACCCCGCCGAGCAGCAGGAACGCGATCATCGGGATGCTGTGGGCGGCGAGCACGGCGCCCAGCGCCCCGGGCGAGTCGCTGACGTGGAGGACGGCGAAGGCGAGGGCGATCGAGCCCATCGTTCCGCCGAGCAGGTTGATGGCCCGGGCGGCGACGTACCAGCGGAAGGCGGCGTGGCGCAGCGGTGCCAGCGCCGCGGGACGAGCGCTCACCGGTGGTCCTCGGGTGCGTCATCGGGGCCCATCCGGAACGCGGCCACGGTCAGGCTGGTGCGGATCGTCCCGGCGGAACGGGGGCGCCGGGCGCTGTCGTGCAGCAGGTACGACGCCTGCTGGACGAGGCTGCGGACGCGGTCCCAGACCTCCGGCTCGACCCACAGTTCGGCGTCGGTGAACAACGCGCCCTCGGGCTCACGGTCCTCGAGGCGGCGCAGCATCTCGTCGGACATCGCCCGGACGTCCAGCGGGAGCTGCTCCTGGTCGGCCGGGGGCTCCGGGTGGTCGGTGCGGTAGCGGTAGCGCTTGGCCACGCCGCCCCGGATCCGCTCCTCGCCCTCGACCACGATCAGGTCCGCGTCGTGCAGCTGGCGCAGGTGGTAGGAGGCGTTGGCGTGGCTGATCCCGAGCTCGCGCGCGACCTCGGCGGCGCTCATCGCGGCGCCGGTGAGCAGCGAGAGGATCCGCAGGCGCAGCGGGTGGGCGGTCGCCCGCAGCGTGCTCGTGCCCGGGTGCTGGCTCGGTCGTTCCACCATGACTACTCCCCAAGATGTCTTTGGGAGTATTCGACCATCGGGACCGGGAACTGTCAAACACTTCTTTGGGGGTGGTGCCGGCCGGCGCCCCGAGGCGGTGTGCCACCATGGAGCCGTGACGACCGCGAGCCCTGTCAAGGCCGATCCGGGCGTCGAGGAGGACCTGACGCCGGACGCGATCACCGTTGCCGACACGCCGTGGGTGACCGTGGTCTGGAACGACCCGGTGAACCTGATGTCCTACGTCTCCTACGTGTTCACCTCGTACTTCGGCTACTCCAAGAAGAAGGCGGAGAAGCTGATGCTGGAGGTGCACGAGGAGGGCCGTTCGGCGGTCAGCAGCGGCAGTCGCGAGGAGATGGAGCGCGACGTGCAGGCGATGCACGAGTACGGGCTCTGGGCGACGCTCCAGAAGTCCGACTAGAAGCCGACGAGAAGTTCAGTGAGGTCAGGCCCAACCATGGCGGGTTTCGTCCGGCATCGCCGGAGCAAGCAGATCATCGCGACCTTCTCGGCCTTCGAGGCCGATCTGTTGCGCTCCCTGGCGGCGCAGCTGATCGAGCTGCTGCACAACGAGGCGGCCGTCCCGGCGCGCGACGACGATCCGCTCGCCGCGCTGCTCGACTTCAGCGGTCCCACCACCGAGCCCGACGACCCGGTCCTGCAGCGGCTGCTGCCCAATGCCTACCGGGGGGACGCGGAGGCCGCCGGCGAGTTCCGGCGGTTCACCGAGAACGGCCTGCGCGACTCCAAGTCCCGCGCTGCGGTCACCGTGATCGAGACGCTGGAGGAGGCCGGTCTGCCAGACGAGCCCGAGGGGCCGGAGGCCGAGGCGATCACCCTCGACGTCGAGCTCGACCAGGCGCAGGCGCAGGTGTGGATGCGCTCGCTCACCGACCTGCGGCTGGCGCTGGCCACCCGCCTCGGCGTCGTCGAGGGGGACGAGGACTACTGGGCCGGGCTGCCCGACGAGGACCCGCGCGCCCAGGCGCACCACATCTTCGAGTGGCTCGGCTTCCTGCAGGAGACCCTGGTCCACGCCGTCTCCGGCCGGCGCTGACGCGCGGCTCGCGCTCGGGGCCTGTCCGTGGCGCGGGCGGATTCCGTCGCAGCAGACCGGACCGCCTAGGCTGGGTTCGTGTTGCGGATCGACCAGGCGACGTACGACGCCATCGTGGAGCATGCCAAGCGGGACCACCCGGTGGAGGCGTGCGGAATGGTCGTCGGCCCGATCGGCTCGGACTCCCCGGAGCGGTTCATCGAGATGGTGAACGCCGCGGGCAGCCCGACCTTCTACGAGTACGACTCGACGGACCTGCTCGAGCTCTACAAGGAGATGGACGACCGCGACGAGGAGCCGGTGGTCATCTACCACTCCCACACCGCCACCGAGGCGTACCCGAGCGTCACCGACATCAACCTGGCCGGCGAGCCCGGAGCGCACTATGTGCTGGTCAGCACACGCGAGCACGGGAATAACGACGGCCCGGTGGAGTTCAGGTCCTACAGAATCACCGACGGCGTCGTCACCGAAGAACCGGTGGAGATCGTCCCGACCCTCGCGAGGAGCGAATCCTGATGGCCATCGAGGTCCGAATCCCGACCATCCTGCGCACCTACACCGGCGGCGAGAAGGCCGTCACCGGTGAGGGTGAGAGCCTGAGCGCGCTGATCGACTCGCTCGAGGCCGGCCACCCGGGCATCAAGGAGCGGCTCATCGACAACGGCGACCTGCGCCGTTTCGTCAACATCTACATCAACGACGAGGACGTCCGCTTCCTCGGCAGCCTCGAGGCGACGCTGGCCGACGGTGACCAGGTGGTCATCCTGCCGGCCGTCGCCGGCGGCTGAGAGAGGCCGCCGCGGGTGAGCACGCGACGTACGTTCGTCCTCGTCGACGGCGAGAACATCGACGCCACCCTCGGCAACTCGGTGCTGGGCCGCCGCCCGGCACCGGAGGAGCGGCCCCGCTGGGAGCGGATCACCGACTTCGCTGAGCGGATCTGGGGGCAGCCGGTCACCGGTCTGTTCTTCCTGAACGCCTCCACCGGCAGCCTGCCGACGTCGTTCGTGCAGGCGCTGCTGGCGATGAACTACCGCCCGGTGCCGCTGTCGGGCAGCGCCGACGAGAAGGTCGTCGACGTCGGTATCCAGCGCACCCTCTCGGCGCTGCTCGCGCACGAGGACGCCGACGTCCTGCTGGCCAGCCACGACGCCGACTTCGCCCAGCACCTGGGCGAGCTGATCGGCGGCGAGCGGCGCGTCGGCCTGCTCGGGTTCCGCGAGTTCACCAGCAGCCAGCTCACCTCGCTCGGCGTCCCGATGTTCGACCTCGAGGACGACATCAAGGCGTTCAACCTGCCGCTGCCGCGGGTGCGGATCATCCCGCTGGCCGAGTTCGACCCCGAGTACTTCCTGCGCTGAGCCCGACCGTCCGGCCGCGCGTCCCCTCCGAAAGGCATCCGACTTCCATGACCCGCTTCGACAACCTGCTATCCTCCGTCGGCGGTACGCCGTTGGTCGGGCTGCCCAGGCTGTCGCCCTCGCCCGAGGTGCGGATCTGGGCGAAGCTCGAGGACCGGAACCCGACCGGCTCGATCAAGGACCGCCCCGCCCTGAAGATGATCGAGGAGGCGGAGAAGGACGGCACGCTGCGCCCCGGCTGCACCATCCTGGAGCCCACGTCGGGCAACACCGGCATCTCGCTGGCGATGGCCGCCAAGCTCAAGGGCTACCGGATCGTCTGCGTGATGCCGGAGAACACCTCCGAGGAGCGCCGGCTGCTGCTGCGGATGTGGGGCGCCGAGATCGTCTCCAGCCCGGCCGCGGGTGGCTCCAACGAGGCCGTGCGGGTGGCGAAGCGGATCGCGGCCGAGCACCCGGACTGGGTGATGCTCTACCAGTACGGCAACGCCGCGAACGCGCTGGCGCACGAGGAGGGCACCGGTCCCGAGCTGCTCGCCGACCTGCCCTCGATCACCCACTTCGTGGCCGGCCTCGGCACCACCGGCACCCTGATGGGTGTCAGCCGGTTCTTCCGCGGCGCGAAGCCCGACGTCCGGATCGTCGCGGCCGAGCCGCGCTACGGCGAGCTCGTCTACGGCCTGCGCAACCTCGACGAGGGCTTCGTCCCCGAGCTGTACGACGCCTCGCTGATCGACACGCGGTTCTCGGTCGGTCCGCGCGACGCCGTGCGCCGGGTGCGCGAGCTGCTCGAGATGGAGGGGATCTTCGCGGGCATCTCGACCGGTGCGATCCTGCACGCCGCGCTGGGCCAGGCCGCCAAGGCGGTCAAGGCGGGGGAGCCCGCCGACATCGCGTTCGTGGTCTGCGACGCCGGCTGGAAGTACCTGTCCACCGGCGCCTACGAGGGCACCATCGACGACGCCGAGGACCGCCTCGAGGGTCAGCTCTGGGCCTGAGCCCCCAGCGGCGACCGCACCCCGGCGGCGCCCCCGGGCCTCACCGGGTCCAGTCGAGCCCGTGCTGGCGGTTCCAGCGGCTGGCCGGCACCGGTCGCAGGCCGAGCAGGTCGGTGGCGACGTTGGCGACCTCGCCGTTGCGGATCGGCTGGCGGCCGTCGAACCCGGGGCGCCCCCTGCCCGGGTCGGTCCGGGTGCCGGTGTTCATGGCGTACAGGTCTCCGCGGTCCACCCCCGGTCCCCAGACGAGGAACGGGACCCGGTAGTTCGCCCGCACGTCCGCGTCCCCGTGGTCACCGGTGCCCGGCCGGCCGCCGTGGTCGGCGGTCAGCACGATCCGGGTCGAGGCCAGGGCGGGGCGTCGTTCGATGGTGCGCAGGACCTTCGCGACCAGGCCGTCCAGGGTGCGGACCGCGTCCAGGTAGGCGGCGCTCATCCACCCCTCCCTGTGCCCCGTCTGGTCCGCCAGGCCCAGGTGCAGGAAGGTGAAGGCGCGGTCGTGCCGGACCAGGTCCCGTCGCAGGGCCCGGACCAGGAGCGCGTCCTCCTCCTCACGGATCACGCTGCGGTCGATGGCCGCGGGCCAGGACCGCTCGAACAGCGAGAACTTGGTCTTCGTCGAGAAGAGCGCGGTGCCACCGCCGGCCCGGTGGACGACCTTGAAGACCGAGGAGATGCGCGGGACGCCCGAGGACTCCTGGATGGTGGTGCCGGGCTCGTCGCTGTTCCAGGTGACGCCGTGGCCGCGGTGCGCGGCGTCGATGCGGCGACCGGTGACCATGCTGGAGTGGTTCGGCAGCGTCACCGTCTGCTCCACCTGGGCGCGCGCGTTCAGCGTGGAGGCGCCCTGCCGCAGCAGTCGGTGCAGGGCGGGCGTCCCCGCCCGGCCGAGCCGGGTCAGCGCGGTCGGGTTGAGACCGTCCAGCGAGATCGCCAGCACCCGCCCGTGCGGGGCGACCCGGGTGGCCGCCGGCGCCGGCTCCGGGGTCGCCGACGGCTCGGCCGCGGCGACGCCGGCGACCGCGCCGGCGCCGAGCGCCCCGGCCAGCACGAGCGCGGCGGCCCGCCGGAGGGTGCCGGCGCGTCCGGTGCGGGGTCGGCCCCCGAGGCGGCGTGCGGGCAGGCGTGCCGGCAGGTGAACCGGGGCGGGCGTGGGCCGGGACGTGGGGAGCGTCACGCCGCCGAGCCTACGGCGCGTGACCTGCGTCCTGAATCCGGCCCACCGGTGTCGCGACGCTTTAGGGTGGGACGGTGCAGCGCCAGGACCACGTCGATGTGGACGCCCCGATCGGGATCTTCGACTCCGGATTCGGCGGCCTCACGGTCGCCCGATCCGTGATCGACCAACTGCCGCACGAGTCGATCACCTACCTCGGGGACACCGCGCGCCAGCCCTACGGCCCGAAGGCGATCGCCGAGGTCCGCGAGTACGCCCTGGAGTGCCTCGACCACCTGGTCGACCAGGGCGTCAAGGCGCTGGTGATCGCGTGCAACTCGGCCAGCGCGGCGATGCTGCGCGACGCCCGCGAGCGCTACGACGTGCCCGTGGTCGAGGTGATCCTGCCGGCGACCCGGCGGGCCGTCGCGGCCACCCGCAACGGCCGGGTCGGCGTGATCTCGACCCGGGCCACCGCCGAGTCGATGGCGTACGACGACGCGTTCGCCGCCGCGCCCCAGCTGACGCTGACCACCCGCGCCTGCCCGCGCTTCGTGGACTACGTGGAGGCGGGCGTCACCGGCGGCGACGAGCTGCTCGCCGTGGCCCACGAGTACCTGGACCCGCTGATCGAGCTCGACGTGGACACGCTGATCCTCGGCTGCACCCACTACCCGCTGCTGACCGGCGTCATCTCCTACGTGATGGGCGACGACGTCACCCTGGTCAGCAGCGCCGAGGAGAGCGCCAAGGAGCTCTACCACGTGCTCGCCGACCGCGGGCTGATGCGGCCGACCGGCGACCCGACGTACGCGTTCTCCACCACCGGCTCGCCGGACGAGTTCGCCACCATCGGACGCCGCTTCCTCGGCCCGGAGCTGGTCGCGGCGGCGCAGTTCGCGGGAGGCCTCGCATGAGCGTGCCGCAGGGCGGGATGAGGGTCACCGTCGTCGGGTGCTCGGGCTCCTACCCGGGGCCGGACTCCCCGGCCAGCTGCTACCTCGTCCAGGCGGTCGACGAGGAGGACCCCGCCCGGGTGTGGACCCTGGTCCTCGACCTCGGCAACGGCGCGCTCGGCGCCCTGCAGCGCTACGTCGACCCGCTGGCCGTGGACGCGGTGCTGATCAGCCACCTGCACGCCGACCACTGCGTCGACATGACCAGCTACTACGTGCTGCGCAAGTACCACCCGAGCGGGTCGCAGCCGCGGATCCCCGTGTGGGGGCCGAAAGGCACGGCGCGCCGCCTGGCCCGGGCCTACGACCTGCCCAAGTCGCCGGGCATGCGCGAGGAGTTCGAGTTCCGCAGCTTCGGCGAGCCGTTCCGGATCGGCCCGTTCACCGTCGAGCCCGCCGCGGTCGACCACCCGGTCCCGGCCTGGGCGATGCGGGTCTCGGCGTACGGCAAGGTGGTCGCCTACAGCGGCGACACGGGCCCCACGCCGGCCCTGCTCGACGTCGCCGCCGACGCCGACCTGTTCCTCTGCGAGGCCTCGTTCCGCGACGGCGACGACAACCCTCCGCACCTGCACCTGACCGGCGTCGAGGCGGGGGAGACCGCGGCGAAGGCCGGGGTCCGCCGCCTGGCGGTCACCCACGTGCCGCCGTGGCACGACGCCCAGGAGATGCTCGCCGAGGCGCGCTCGTCGTACTCCGGTCCCTGCGAGCTGGCGCGCGCGGGCGCCGTCTACGACCTGTAGACCGTCCAAATCCCGCGTTCCCGGCGGCGGTCCGGCAGGCTGTGCCCATGATCGTCGTCGACCACCTGACCAAGCGCTACGGCGCCTTCACCGCCGTGGAGGACGTCAGCTTCGTCTGCCAGCCCGGCCGGGTGACCGGTTTCCTCGGACCCAACGGGGCCGGCAAGACCACCACGATGCGCGTGATGGTGGGCCTCACCCCGGGCACCAGCGGCTCGGTGACCATCGGTGGCCACGCGTTCGCCGAGATCCCCAACCCCGGCCGCCACGTCGGCGTCCTGCTGGACGCCTCGGCGCAGCACGCCGGCCGCACCGGGCGGGAGATCCTCGGCCTCGGGGCCCTGAGCATGGGCCTGCCGGCGAGCCGGGTCGACGAGATGCTGCACCTGGTCGGCCTCACCGACGCGGAGGCCAAGCGCCGGCTGCGCAACTACTCGCTGGGCATGAAGCAGCGGCTGGGCATCGCGCACGCCCTGCTCGGCGACCCGTCCGTGCTGATCCTGGACGAGCCCGCCAACGGGCTGGACCCGGCCGGCATCCGGTGGATGCGCGGGCTGCTCCGCTCCTACGCCGACCGCGGCGGCACCGTGCTGCTCTCCAGCCACCTGCTGCACGAGGTCGAGATGATCGCGGACGAGATGATCCTGATCGGCAACGGCCGGATCGTGGCCCAGGGGGACAAGGGCACCCTGCTCGCCTCCCGCGGTGGCGTCGCCACCACGCTGGTCACCTCCCTCGACAACGCCGCCCTGGGCGCCGCGCTCGCCGCCGCCGGTCACCCGGTCGAGCCGGCGGGCGCGGGTCTGAGGGTCGGTGCCACGCCCGAGCAGGTGGGCCGGGCGGCCCTCGCCGCCCAGGTCGTCCTGACCGACCTGAGGGACGGCGGGGCGGGGTTGGAGGACCTCTTCCTCGACCTCACCTCGTCCACCCAGCGCGACGCGATCGGAGCCACCCGATGAGCACCATCAGCCCCTCGTTCCACCTCGACGTCAGCGGAACGACGCCGACGCCCTTCTGGCGCCAGGTGCTGGTCGAGTTCCGCAAGTCCTACGACACCCGCGCCGGCTTCTGGCTGCTGGCCGCCATCGCCGGCCTGGTCGCGCTGGTCGAGGGCTTCGTGCTCGTGCTGACCCTGGTGAACGGCACCTCGATCGCCTACAGCGACTACGCCATCATCGCCGGAGGGATCACCTCGCTGCTGCTTCCGGTCCTGGCGATCCTGCTGGTCACCACCGAGTGGACGCAGCGCAGCGCGATGGTGACCTTCAGCCTCGAGCCGCGGCGCACCCGGGTGGTCCTGGCCAAGCTGACGGTCTCCGTCCTCTACGTCGTCGCCACGCTGGTGGCGATGAACGCCATCGCGCTCGTCGCGACCTCGCTCTGCGAGCTCGTCCAGCCGGAGCAGACGTCGTGGCGGTTCGACGTCAGCGGGACCGTCGGCTTCGCGCTGGTGCAGGTGCTGACGATGGCGATCGGCTTCGCGCTCGGCGCGCTGCTGCTCAACACGCCGGCCGCGATCGTGGTCTTCTTCCTCTACTGGTACCTGCTGCCGATCGTGCTGTTCGCCGTGGGCACGATCCGCGAGTGGCTGGGGGACCTGCTGGAGTGGGTCAACTTCCAGGCAGCGGTCGCGCCGCTGGGCGACTGGCAGCTCGACACCGCGGAGGAGTGGGGCAAGCTGCTCGTCTCGACCGCGCTGTGGATCGTGCTGCCGCTGGTGGCAGGGATGGTCCGGATCCTGCGCGCCGAGGTGAAGTGACCCGAGCGCGGTGAGCCCGGCCGGACCGACGTCCGGGGCGACCGCTAACTTGGTGGGTCATGAGCACCCGTGAGGACGGCCGCGCCGACGACGAACTCCGCCCGATCACGATCACCCGCAACTGGCTGGACCACCCGGCCGGCTCGGTGCTGGTCGAGTTCGGCCGCACCCGGGTGCTCTGCGCCGCGTCCGCCTCCGAGGGGGTCCCGCGCTGGCGCAAGGGGAGCGGGCTCGGCTGGGTCACCGCCGAGTACGCGATGCTGCCGGCCGCCACCAACACCCGCTCGGACCGCGAGTCGGTCAAGGGGCGGATCGGCGGTCGCACCCACGAGATCAGCCGCCTGATCGGCCGCTCGCTGCGCGCGGTGATCGACGACAAGAGGCTGGGCGAGAACACCATCCAGATCGACTGCGACGTCCTCCAGGCCGACGGCGGCACCCGCACCGCGGCGATCACCGGCGCCTACGTCGCCCTGGCCGACGCCTGCGCGAAGCTCGGCGTGCCCGGCGCGCTCACCGGCTCGGTGGCCGCGGTCAGCGTCGGCATCATCGACGGCGTACCGCGCCTGGACCTGCCCTACGTCGAGGACGTCCGCGCCGAGACCGACATGAACGTGGTGATGACCGGCGACGGCAAGTTCGTCGAGGTGCAGGGCACGGCCGAGGGTGCCGCGTTCGACCGGTCCGAGCTGGACGCGCTGCTCGCGCTGGCCGAGAAGGGCTGCGCCGACCTGACCCGGCTGCAGGCCGAGGCGCTGGGGCGCTGACGGTGGATCCGGTGGTTGAGGTGCGAAGCGAAGCGAGCCGGGTCGGTGGTTGAGGTGCGAAGCGAAGCGAGCCGGGTCGGTGGTTGAGGTGCGAAGCGAAGCGAGCCGGGTCGGTGGTTGAGGTGCGAAGCGAAGCGAGCCGGGTCGGTGGTTGAGGTGCGAAGCGAAGCGAGCCGGGTCGGTGGTTGAGGTGCGAAGCGAAGCGAGCCGGGTCGGTGGTTGAGGTGCGAAGCGAAGCGAGCCGGGTCGGTGGTTGAGGTGCGAAGCGAAGCGAGCCGGGTCGGTGGTTGAGGTGCGAAGCGAAGCGAGCCGGGTCGGTGGTTGAGGTGCGAAGCGAAGCGAGCCGGGTCGGTGGTTGAGGTGCGAAGCGAAGCGAGCCGGGTCGGTGGTTGAGGTGCGAAGCGAAGCGAGCCGGGTCGGTGGTTGAGGTGCGAAGCGAAGCGAGCCGGGTCGGTGGTTGAGGTGCGAAGCGAAGCGAGCCTCGAAACCCCCCGGGTCCTGGTCGCCACCCGCAACGCCAAGAAGCTCGAGGAGATGCACCGCATCCTCCTCGAGCACCTGGCGGAGGTCGAGGTGCTCGGGTTGGACGACGTCGCGACGTTCGACGAGCCGGTCGAGGACGAGCCGACCTTCGCCGGCAACGCGCTGCTCAAGGCCCGCGCCGGGGTGGCCGCCACCGGGATCGCCACGATCGCCGACGACTCGGGTCTCTGCGTCGACGCGCTGAACGGGATGCCGGGCGTGCTCTCGGCACGCTGGAGCGGGCCGCCGAAGTCCGACCAGCGCAACAACGAGCTGCTGCTGGCCCAGCTCTCCGACGTGCCGGACGAGCGGCGCGGCGCCCACTTCACGTGCGCGGTGGCGCTGGTGCTGCCCGACGGCCGCGAGCTGGTCGTCGAGGGCCGGATGGACGGCTCGGTGATCCGTGAGGTCCGCGGCGCCGGGGGGTTCGGCTACGACGTGCTCTTCGTCGCCGACGACCGGCCCGGCCTGACCACCGCGGAGCTGTCCCGGGAGGACAAGGACGCGATCTCCCACCGCGGGAAGGCGCTGCGCGAGATCGCCCCGCAGGCGGCGGCGCTGCTGCGCTGACCCGCCCGGGTCGGGGTGCCGAAGGCGGGATTCGAACCCGCACGCCCTAGAGCACAGGTACCTAAAACCTGCGTGTCTGCCTGTTCCACCACTCCGGCATGGGACGGGGCGGCCGTGCCGGGGCACCCCGTCCGGTTCGCTCGACCCGGGACCATCCTCGCAGCAGCGTCCCCCGCCGCGCGGCCGCCCCGGGTCGGGCGGCTGCTCAGGCCTCGGCGAGGCCGAGGTCCCGGCGCAGCTTCGCGACGTGGCCGGTGGCCTTCACGTTGTACTGCGCCACCTCGATCGCACCGTCGGCGTCGACCACGAACGTGGACCGGATCACGCCCTCGACGACCTTTCCGTAGAGCTTCTTCTCGCCGTACGCGCCGAACGCACGGTGGACGGTGAGCTCGGGGTCGGAGAGCAGCGGGAAGGTCAGGCCGTCGCGCTCGCGGAACTTCGCCAGCTTGGCGGGGGTGTCCTTGGAGATGCCGAGGACGCGGTAGCCGGCGGCCTGCAGGGCGTCGAGCGAGTCGGTGAAGTCGCAGGCCTGCTTCGTGCAGCCCGGCGTCATGGCGGCCGGGTAGAAGTAGACGATCACCTTGCCGTCGCGGCGCGCCTCGGCGAGCGAGACCTCGTTGCCCCGGTCGTCCGGCAGGGTGAAGTCGGGGGCCTGGTCGCCGATGGCCAGGCGATTCTCTGCGCTCATGGGGTTCTCCTCGCTGGGTCGTGGTGACGGCGCCGTCGTCGCTATTGCAAACGACATGCAATAGGCTCGCCGTGGTGTCGCCTCCGGCGGCGCCCCACCATCCAACTACAGCCGGGAGCAGCTCCATGCACGTGCCCGACGGGTTCCTCGACGCGCCCACCTCGGTCGCGACCGGTGCGGTGGCCGTGGCCGGCGTCGGCATCGCGCTGCGCAAGGCGCGGGCCGAGCTCGACGACCGCACCGCCCCGATGGCCGGGCTGGTCGCCGCGTTCGTCTTCGCCGGCCAGATGATGAACTTCCCGGTCGGCGCCGGCACCAGCGGTCACCTGCTCGGCGGCGCCCTGGCCGCGGTCCTGGTCGGACCGTGGACGGCGGCGCTCTGCATCAGCGTGGTGCTGCTCGTCCAGGGCCTGTTCATGGCCGACGGCGGACTCACCGCGCTCGGCACGAACATCACCCTGATGGCCCTGGTCGGCGTCGTCGTCGGGTACGGCGTCTTCCGCCTCGCGATGCTGGTCCTGCCGAAGCGGACCGCCTCGGTGCCGGTGGCCGCGGCGGTCGGCGCCTTCGTCTCGGTGCCCGCGGCGGCGACCGTCTTCACGCTGCTCTTCGCGCTGGGCGGCACCGCCGACATCGCCACGGGCACGGTGCTCACCGCGATGCTCGGCTGGCACACCGTGATCGGCGTCGGCGAGGCCGCGATCACCGCCCTGGTGGTGGGTGCCGTGGTGGGCTCCCGGCCGGACCTGGTGCACGGCGCCCGCGGCGTGCGCGCGGCTCGGCCGCTCCTGGTCACCGCCGAGGTCGACCCTCAGGTCGCCCCGGGGGTCTCCCGATGAGGAACCGCCGCTTCCTGGTGGTCGGACTCCTGGTCACCCTGCTGATCGCCGGCGTCGGCAGCTTCTATGCCAGCAGCCACCCGGACGGGCTGGAGTTCGTCGCGGAGAGGACCGGGTTCCTGGACTCCGGCTCCGACTCGGCCGCGGCGGGCAGCCCGTTCGCCGACTACAGCACGACCGGCGTCGAGAACGAGCGCCTCGGCGGCGGGATCGCCGGCGTGGTCGGCGTCCTGCTGGTGCTCGGGCTCGGCACGGGCCTGTTCCTGGTGCTGCGCCGGCGTACGCCCGGCGACGGGCCGGAGGGCGGCGCAGCAGCCGACCGGGACGCCGGCGACCGCGCCACCGCCGACGCCGAGAAGGGCTGAGCGGCGTGGGCGCGGGCCACGGCCACCGGCTCCACTTCCACGGGCACTCCTTCGTGCACCGTGCGCCGGCGCACCTGAAGATCCTGGTGCTGCTGGCGTTCGTGCTGACCGTGGTGGCCACGCCGCGCACCTGGTACCCGGTCTTCGGGGTCTACCTGGCGCTGCTGCTCGCGGTGATCGCCCTCGCGGGCGTGCCGCTCGGCTACGTGCTGCGCCGGGCCGTGATCGAGGTGCCGTTCCTCGTCTTCGCCGCGCTGATCCCGTTCGTCGCCGAGGGGCCGCGGGTGCCGCTGCTCGGCTGGGAGGCGGTCACCGTCTCCCAGCCCGGCCTGGTCGCGGCCTGGGGGCTCGCGGTCAAGGGCACCCTGGGCGTCATCGCCTCCCTGACGCTGGCCGCGACCACCGAGACCGACGCGGTACTGCTCGGCCTCCAGCGGCTGCGGATGCCGCACCTCATCGTGCAGATCATGGGCTTCATGATCCGCTACCTGGACGTGGTCACCGCGGACCTGAGGAGGATGATGACCGCCATGCGATCGCGCGGCGTCGACCCCCGCTCGCCCCGGCACTGGCCGGCGCTGGCCAAGACCCTCGGCGCGCTCTTCGTCCGCTCCTACGAGCGCGGGGAGCGGGTCCACCTCGCGATGCTCTCCCGCGGCTACGACGGCCGGCTGCCGGAGGGCATCCGATGACCCCGGTGCTCGACGTCCAGGGGCTGGCGTTCGCCTACCCGGACGGCCACCAGGCGCTGTTCGGGGTGGACCTGCACGTCCACGCCGGCGAGCGGGTCGCGCTGCTCGGCCCGAACGGGGCCGGCAAGACCACCCTGGTGCTCCACCTCAACGGCATCCTTACCGCGGCCGCCGGCCAGGGTGCGGGCTCGGTGGCCGTCAGCGGACTGCCGGTCACCAAGAAGAACCTCCTCGAGATCCGGCGCCGGGTCGGGATCGTCTTCCAGGACCCCGACGACCAGCTCTTCCTCGGCTCCGTGCGCGCCGACGTCGCGTTCGGCCCGGCGAACCTCGGCCTCAAGGGCGCCGCGCTGGAGCGTCGCGTGATGGAGGCGCTGGAGATGGTCGGCATGGCCGACTTCGCGGACCGCCCGCCGCACCACCTCTCGTTCGGCCAGCGGCGCCGGGTCGCGGTCGCCACCGTGCTCGCGATGGAGCCCGAGATCCTCGTCCTCGACGAGCCCTCCTCCAACCTCGACCCGGCCTCGCGCCGCGAGCTCGCCGAGATCCTGCGCTCGCTCGACGTCACCGTGCTGATGGTCACCCACGACCTGCCGTACGCCCTCGAGCTGTGCCCTCGCTCGGTGGTGCTGAGCCAGGGCAGGGTGGTCGCGGACGGCGCGACGTACGACCTGCTGACCGACCAGGAGCTGATGAGCGCCCACCGGTTGGAACTCCCGTTCGGCTTCGTGCCCGTTCCCGTTGGTAGCCTTCGTCCGTGAGCAACAACCCTGCCGACATCGAGCGTGAGATCGAGGAGACCCGCGAGCGTCTCGCCGGGACCATCGACCAGCTCCTCTACCGCTCGCACCCCAAGACGATCGCGCAGCGCGAGATCGCCCAGATCAAGGCGTACTACGTCGACCCGGCGACCGGCGAGCCGCGGACCGACAACATCCTCAAGACCGTGGGCATCACGGTCGGGGTGATCACCACGCTCGTGGTGATCCGCAAGATCGCCGGCTGACCCAGCCCCGTGAGCCGAAGCGTGTCGGACAAGACTCCGATCAAGATGCTGCACGACCGGATCCTCTGCGAGCTCGACACCGAGACGGGGGAGCGGCGCTCGGCCGGCGGGATCGTGATCCCCGCGACCGCGGCGATGGGCGGCAAGCGCCTGGCCTGGTCGCGCGTGGTCGCCGTCGGCCCGCACGCCCGCGCCGTGGAGTCCGGGGACCGGGTGCTCTACGACCCCGAGGAGAAGGCCGAGGTCGAGGTGGGCGGCGAGGTCTACGTGGTGATGCGGGAGCGCGACATCCACGCCGTCGCCGCGGACCGCCTCGCCGACGAGAACGCCGGCCTGTACCTGTAGGACCACCCCGCGGCCCTGGTCGTAGGGTCGGGCCATGCCAGTCGAGGTGGACAAGCGCGGTCCGGTGACCGTGGTGACGCTGAACCGGCCGGAGGTGCGCAACGCCGTCGACGACGCGCACGCCCGGGCGTTGGTCGAGGCGTTCGAGGCGTTCGAGGCCGACGACGACGCCTCGGTCGCGGTGCTGTACGGCGCGGGTGGGACGTTCTGCGCCGGCGCCGACCTCAAGGCGGTCAGCCGCGGCGAACGCGAGATCTTCGATCCGGGCGAGGGTCCGGGGCCGATGGGCCCGACCCGGATGCTGCTCTCCAAGCCGGTGATCGCCGCGGTCGAGGGGTACGCCGTCGCCGGTGGCCTGGAGCTCGCGCTCTGGTGCGACCTGCGGGTCGCCGACCCCGAGGCGGCCTTCGGCGTCTTCTGTCGCCGCTGGGGCGTGCCGCTGATCGACGGCGGCAACGTCCGGCTGCCGCGGCTGATCGGCCACTCCCGCGCGCTGGACCTGATCCTCACCGGTCGTGAGGTGGGCGCCGACGAGGCGCTGCGGATGGGGTTGGCCAACCGGGTCAGCGCGCCCGGCGCCGCGCTGGCGGAGGCGGTCGCGCTGGCCGAGCGGCTGGCCGGCTTCCCGCAGACCTGCCTGCGCAGCGACCGACTCGCGTCGTACGAGCAGGCCGGGCTGCCGCTGGACGATGCGATCGCCGCGGAGTGGCGGCACGGGATGGAGGCCATCGCCAGCGATACCCTCGACGGCGCGACGCGGTTCGCCGGCGGGGCCGGCCGCCACGGCGCGTTCGACGGGTGAGCAACCGGGGCCTGACCCCGGTGACGAGGGGGAGGACGAGTGGCGAAGGGGCCGGGGCGTGACCAGCGGGGCCCGATGGAGCGGCTGGTGCGGATCCTGGCGGTCCTCGAGGCCGCCGGAGCGGCGGGGGTGCGCGGCACCCGGCTCACCGAGCTCGCCGGCTTCGACGGCGCCGATCCCGCCAGTCAGCTCAGCCGGGACCTGCGTGCGCTGACCAAGCAGGGCTGGCAGATCGACAACGTCGGCGGGTCCGGGGAGAGCGCGGTCTACGCGATGACCACCGTCGACAACCGGCTGCGGGTCCGGCTCACCCCCGAGCAGCAGACCCAGCTGCGGCGGGCCGTGCTGCTCGCCGACCGCGACGACCTGGTCACGCGCCTCGGCCTGCCCCGCGACAAGCGGCCCGCCGAGGTCAGCGCCCAGGTGCCGGCCGCCGCCGGCACCGCTGCCGACGCGCTCGCCGACGCGCTGGCCGTCGTGGTGCCGGCGGTCCGGGACCGGGCGGTGCTGCGCTTCGGCTACAAGGGCACGCCGCGGGAGGTGCACCCGGAGTCGGTGCGCAACCAGAACGGCATCTGGTACCTCCGGGGCGTGGAGTCCGAGGCGCTCGCGGTGGGCGGCCCGCTCAAGACCTACGTGGTGGCCCGGATGGTCGACGCCGAGTCCGGCCCGGTCGGCTCGGCCGAGGTGGTCGCCTCCGTCCGGCACGCCGGGCTGCACCCGATGACCTGGGAGATCGACCCGCCGGTGGACGTGGTGCTGCGCACCTCGGCGGCCTTCGAGCCCGACGTACGGCGCTGGCTCGGCGAGCCGGCGGCCAGCGAGTCGACCGAGTCGACCGGGGCCGGCGGGGTCGCCGGTGCGGACGATGAGTGGGGCGTCCGGATGACCTACCGGGTGACCAACCGGTCGGCGCTGCGGACCCGGCTCTACGAGCTCGGCCGCCGGGTGCGGATCGAGGGGCCCGCGGACGTCCGCGCCGAGGTGCTGGCCGAGCTGGCGGCCGCCGCCGGCATTCCGGCCGACACCGCCGGACCCGCCGCAGACGTCGTCAGTGCCGCCGCGACCGAGGAGGGACGCTGATGGCCGGCGTTCCCGTCTACGCGGCCCGGATCGCGCGCCTGCCGCGGGTCTTCGAGCGGCTCGCCGCGCACCCCGAGGGGCTGCCGCTGGCCGACCTCGCCGCCGATCTCGGCATCCCCGCCGCCGAGCTGCGCGAGGACCTCGTGGCCTTCTTCGCCGCCGATGTCTCCTCCGACTGGCTGCTCGGGCTGACCCGGCCCGACGTGCTCGAGTTCCTCGGCCCCGACGGCGACCAGGAGGACCCTGCGGTCGCCGAGGTGGTCCGCTTCGTCGAGGAGCACGGCGAGCTCGGCGTGGAGTACGTCGGCGCCTCCGAGCTGGCGCTGGTGCACGCCGCGGCGCTGGCCCTGCAGGACATCGAGCCGGACAACACCGACCTGGCCGACGCGATCGACGTGCTCACCGAGACGATGTTCGGCTCGGCGGACCGCGGCGCGGACGAGCCGGCGGTGCGGCAGTGGGTCCAGCCGCTGCCGCGGCTCCAGGAGGCCCAGGCCCAGCGCCGCGCCGCCCGGATCGTCTACTCGCGTGCCTGGCAGCACGGGGTGACCGAGCGCGAGATCGAGCCCTACCGGCTGGTGCAGACCCGCCGCGGCTGGGAGGTCGACGCCGGACCGCCCGCCGCCGACGGCAGCGTGCGCACCTACCTGCTCTCCAACATCCGCGAGGTCGAGCTGACCGAGCGCACCTTCGAGCCGCCCGCGGACCTGGCCGCCCGGCTCGAGGCGCAGCGCGCCACCGAGACGGTGCGGGTCTGCGTGCCGCACGAGGCCCGCTGGGCGGCGGACTTCTACGCCGAGCGGGTCACCGTCGTCCAGGACGACGAGGAGCTGGTCGCGCTCGACGTGGAGCTGCTGCCGCCGCTGGAGCGGCGGGTCGCGATGATGCTGCTGGCCGCGGGGCCCGAGGCGTTCGTGGTGGCGCCGCAGTCCCTCGAGCTGGTGCACGAGGGGCTCGCCGCGGAGCTGCTGAGGCACCACCAGGAGCCGCCGCCCCCGGTCGGCTGAACGCGGCTGGTCCGCCGGCGGAGGCTGCGCCCCGCTCAGCCGGCGGGGCCCAGCTGCCGGCCGCGGGCGGGGTCGTCGGTGAGCCGGGCGCGACCGGCGGCCCGGTGCCCCTCGCCGGCGGCCGCCGGGGCGGCGTCGATCGAGGAGCGCCGGTCGCCCTTCCACGAGCCGCGCACCCGGTTGCGGCGCAGCGCGTCGGCGAAGTAGTCGTGGACGGCCAGCTCCTTCTCGCGCAGCGCGAGCGCTGTCTCGGAGGAGGTCGGTGCGGAGGCCGGTGAGGTGGCGTCCGAGGCCGTGCTGGCGCGCTCCTGGGCGCTGGCCGCGGCGATCTCGGCCTTCCGGGCAGCATCCAGCCGCTGGTGGATCCGCATCGCGTAGGCCTCGTAGAACGCCAGCCGCGCGGTGATCGTGGCCACCGGCTTGGTCTCCCACCGGCGGCGCCGCGCGTTCCAGGAGCGGACGACCTCGCGCTTCCCGGAGGCCAGGAACCGCTCGCAGTCGGTGACCATCTGCACCAGCAGCGACTCGTAGAGCGCCTTGGTCACCTCGATGTCGGCGGCGAACCCGTAGAGGGTGACCGCGGTCGAGTCGTGGCTGATCGTGCAACGCAGGTCATTGGTGTGGGCGACGTTCAGCAGCAGCCGGACGTAGCGGGCCAGCCCGCGCTTGCCCGGCTCGCCGATCCGGTAGCTCTCGGCGACCGGCTGGTCGCGCCGCTCCTGACGCGCGGTGTGGGCGCGGGCCAGCGCGAGGGCGATCGAGGCCTTCGTGGCCATGCCCTGCGCCTTGGCCAGGAACGCCTCGCGCTCGTGCTCGTTGTGGGTGCCCTCCGCCTGGCGCAGCAGCTTGGCGATCCGGGCCAGGGTGCCGTCGTCGACGCTGTGCGTGACCTGACCGAGCCCCTCCTCGGCGTACGCGTGCTGCAGCAGCTCGGCGGTGACCGGGGAGCCGATGTCCTCGAGCAGCCGGACGAAGGTGCCCCGCCACGCGGGTCCGTGGCCGTCCTCGCCGTGCAGGTGGTGGGCGATCTCGTGCAGCACCACCAGCCCGCGCAGCGCCCACCGGCCGCCGCGCTCGAACGGCGGGACGGCGATGGTCGCGGTGCTCAGCGAGTACGTCGCCGCCCTGTTGCCGCGGCGCGGCCGGACCGCGACCGGCACGGCCTCGCGCCCGCCGTACTGCTTGCCGCGCTCGCGCAGGTGGGCCAGGACGCGGTCGACGTAGCGGCCCGCGGCGTCGGGGTCGGTGAACCGGGGCTCGGTCTCGGGCCGGAAGGTGCGGCCGTCGACCGTGATCTCGGCCCGCTCCGGGGTGAGCGTGTCGAGCCACGCCGCCAGCCGGTCCTCGGCGGCGTAGGCGGCCCAGCGGTCCGGGTCGGTGCTCATGGGAGGAGTGTGCCGGGGAGGCCCGACACGAACGAAGCCGGCGCGGTCGGGCCGGTCAGAAGGCGTCGTCGGAGCGGCGACGGGTGTCGCCGGTCCCGCGCAGCCGCTCCAGCAGCACCATGCCGTGGTAGAGCACGATCGCGGCGAGCGTGCCCAGGGTGATCCCGGTGAAGGTCATGTCGCCCCAGGTCAGCGTGAGGTTGCCGATCGCGATGATGAGCGCCGCGGCGACCGGGAACTGGTTGACCGGCCGCGAGAAGTCGACCTGGTTGTCGATCCAGATCCGGACGCCGATCAGGCCGATCAGGCCGTAGAGGGCGACCGTGACGCCGCCCAGGACGCCGGCCGGGATGGTGTTGAGCAGCTCGCCGAACTTCGGGGAGAGGCTGAGCAGCACCGCGACCGCGCCGGCGACCCAGTAGGCGGCGGTGGAGAAGACCCGGGTCGCGGTCATCACGCCGATGTTCTCGCCGTACGTCGTGGTCGCCGAGCCGCCGCCCAGCCCGGCCAGGCCCGTGGAGAGGCCGTCGGCGAGCAGGGCGGTGCCCGTCCGCTCGTTGATCGAGTCGTCGCCGACCAGGTGCGCGACGCTGCGCACGTGGCCGACGTTCTCGGCGACCAGCACCAGCACGATCGGCAGGAACATCGGGACCACCGACCAGGTCATCGTCGGGCCGGAGAAGTCGGGCAGGCCGAGCCACGTCGCCCTCTCGACCTCGGTGAAGTCGAGGTCGCCGGCGATCGCGGACGCGACGTAGCCGACCGTCACACCGACCAGGATCGACAGGCGCGCCAGCATGCCGCGGAACGCCGCGGCGACGCCGCAGATGGTGACCAGGGTGATCGTGGCGACGCCGGGCGCCGCGGCGAAGTTCTCGGCGGCGGGACCGCCGAGGTTGAAGCCGATCAGCGCGACGATCGCGCCGGTCACCACCGGCGGCAGCAGGGCGTCGATCCACCCGGTCCCGGTCGCCGTGACCAGTACGCCGACCGCGGCCAGCAGCAGGCCGGTGACCAGGATGCCGAAGAGCGCGGCGCCCATCCCGTCGCTGGCCATCGAGACCTGGATCGGGGTGATGAAGGCGAAGGACGAGCCGAGGTAGCTGGGCAGCCGGTTCCGGTTCAGCGCGAGGAAGAGCATCGTGCCGACGCCGGAGAAGAAGAGCGTGGTGGTCGGCGGGAAGCCGGTCAGCAGCGGGACCAGGAAGGTCGCGCCGAACATGGCCACCACGTGCTGGGCGCCGAAGCCGATGGTGCGCGGCCAGGAGAGCCGCTCGGTGGGGCGGACGATCGCCTCCGCGGCGACCGTGCGGCCGTTTCCGTGCACGGTCCAGGACATGGCTCTCCCTCTCGCCGGCACCGCGACCCGAGTGCGATGCCTCCGGGCGACTCTAGCGAGGCCGCGCCCGACGGCCCTAGGGTGCCGGCATGCCGCTTCCGCAGACCCTGGCCCGCGTCGCGCTCGGCTCGGTGATGACCGTCGCCGGCGTGACCCACCTGACCACGGCCCGGGAGGAGTTCCAGGCCCAGGTGCCGGACTGGTTCCCGGTCGACGACGACCTCGTCGTGGTCGCCTCCGGCGTCGTCGAGATCGGCCTGGGCGTGGCCTTCGTCGCGCTGCCGAAGCGGCGCGGGCTGATCGGGGCGCTGCTGGCGGCGTTCTTCGTGGTGATCTTCCCCGGCAACATCGCCCAGTACGTGGAGGGCACCGACGCGTTCGGCCTCGACACGGACCGCAAGCGGCTGGTCCGGCTCTTCTTCCAGCCGGTGCTGGTGCTCTGGGCGCTCTTCGGCGGCGGGCTGCTGGGGCGCAAGGACCGGTCCGCGGACGGGTGACGCGTCCGGTGTCGGCGGGCGGTGGCACGGTGGTGCTATGACCGTTGAGGGCACGGCGACGACGTACGAGTTCGCGGCGGAGCTGTGGCAGTGGCAGGCCCGGGACGAGCCGGGTGGCTGGTGGTTCGTCGCGCTGCCGTTCGACGTGGCCGACGCGATCGACGAGGCCGCCTCGGGGAGGGCCGGCGGGTTCGGCAGCGTCCGGGTCGAGGTGACCGTCGGGTCGAGCACCTGGCGCACCTCGGTCTTCCCGAGCCAGGAGCGCAAGACGTTCGTGCTGCCGGTGAAGAAGGCCGTCCGGGTGCGCGAGGGCCTCGTCGAGGGCGGCCCGGTCGACGTCGCGCTGCGCGCCCTGTGATCGGGCCGGTGCTCGGCCCTGTCATCGGCCCGGTGCTCGGCCCTGTGCTCGGCTCTCGGGGCCGTCCGCCCTGGAGGGCGACGGCGCGTCGCCTCCTCCGGTAGCGTCGTCTGCGCCGCCGGCACCGGTGCCGGGCACCTGACGCAGCAGCTCCACAGATTCGGAGGCAGCGATGACGAGTGGTCCGCCCGGCGATGCCGACGACATCGGCACGATCCCGGAACCGCCGGTCGGGCGTGACCCGTCGGACTACAACAGCAGCGGCCGGCTGAGGGGCTCGGTCTACGACGCCGAGATCGCTCGACTGCAGGAGGAGCTCGTCCGGCTGCAGCACTGGATCGCCTCGCAGGGGCTCAAGGTGGCGGTGATCTTCGAGGGCCGGGGCTCCGCGGGCAAGGGCGGCGTGATCAAGCGGATCACCGAGCGCACCAGCCCGCGCATCGTCCGGGTGGTCGCGCTGCCCAAGCCCACCGAGCGCGAGCGGACGCAGTGGTACTTCCAGCGGTACGCCAAGCACCTGCCGGCCGCGGGCGAGATGGTCCTGTTCGACCGCAGCTGGTACAACCGCTCGAACGTCGAGTGGGTGATGGGCTACTGCACCGAGGAGGAGCACACCGAGTTCCTGCGCAGCTGCCCGGAGTTCGAGCGGATGCTGGTGCGGTCGGGGATCATCGTCCTCAAGTACTGGTTCTCGGTCTCCTTCGAGGAGCAGCGCAAGCGGTTCGAGGCCCGCAACGAGGAGCCGATCAAGCGCTGGAAGCTCTCCGACATGGACCTCGCCGAGCACGAGCTCTACGTGCGCTACTCGATGGCGAAGGACACCACCTTCCAGTACACCGACATCAAGCAGGCGCCCTGGTACGTCGTGCCCTCGGACGACAAGAAGGCCTCGCGGCTCAACTGCATCAGCCACCTGCTGAGCCAGTTCGAGTACGGCGACGCCGTCCCCGACGAGGTGGTCCTGCCGCAGATGAAGGAGATCGCCTACGTGCGTCCGCCGATGGCCGACCAGACGTTCGTGCCCCGGCTGTACTGAGGCGCTCCGCACCCGGACGACGACGAAGGCCAGGATCTGCGAGAGATCCTGGCCTTCGTGTTCGGTACGGCATCAGGGACTCGAACCCCGAACCCGCTGATTAAGAGTCAGCTGCTCTGCCAATTGAGCTAATGCCGCTTGTTCTTTTGTCGCTCCCGGCAGCGCCGTGAACAAGAAGAACATTACACGCGCCGCGGCGGGGTACGAAATCGAGGAAGGTCCTCCCGGTGTGATCTGCGCCCGCCTCAGCGGGCCTCCAGCACCGCCCGTGCCGCGTTGTGTCCGCCGAGCCCGGAGACCGCCCCGCCGCGCCGGGCGCCGGAGCCGCACAGCAGCACCTGGGGGTGGTCGGTGTGCACGCCCCAGCGCTCGGCCGGGGTGTCCAGGCGGGTGCGGGCCGAGGCCCACGGCCAGTCCAGGTCGCCGTGGAAGATGTGGCCGCCCGGCATCGCCAGGTCGGCCTCGACCTCCTGCGGGATCTTCGCCTCGATGCACGGCGTGCCGTCGGGGTCGCGCAGCACCACCTCGTCGATCGGCTCGACCAGGTGCTCGTCGAGGGCGGCCAGCGCGCGGCGTACCGCCAGCGCCTTCGTCGCCTCCGGGTCGTCCGCGAACAGCGACGCGGGGGTGTGCAGGCCGAAGTAGGTCAGCGTGTGGGTGCCGGGCGGCACGTCGCCGAGGATCGACGGGTCGGTCAGCGAGTGGCAGTAGACCTCGCCGGGCATCGGGTCGGGCACCTCGCCCGCGGCCGCCGCGGTGTACGCCGCCTCCAGCTGACCGTAGCGCTCGGCCAGGTGCAGCGTCCCGGCGAACGCCTCCGCCGGGTCGGCGCCGGAGCGCAGCCGGGGGAGGCGGGCCAGCAGCAGGTTGATCTTGAGCTGGGCGCCCTCGGGCTTGGTCGCCTCGTCCTCGGGACCGCCGAGCAGGATCTGCAGGATCCACGGCGCCACGTTGGCGAGCACGAACCGGGCGTGGACGCCGCGCTCGGAGGTGCCGTCGTGCCAGCGCACCTCGGCGCCGCCGGAGCCGTCCGGGCTGTCGGCGTCGGGCACGATCTGGCTCACGCCGGCGCCGGTCAGGATCTCCGCGCCGGCCGCTCGCGCCGCCGCCTCCAGGGCGCCGGTCACCGCGCCCATCCCGCCGATCGGCACCCGCCACTCGCCGGTGCCGTTGCCGATGAGGTGGTAGAGGAAGCAGCGGTTCTGGATCAGCGACGGGTCGTGCAGCGAGGCGAAGGTGCCGATCAGCGCGTCGGTGCCGACGACCCCGCGGACCACGTCGTCGCGGAACCGCCGCTCGATCGCCTCGCCCAGGGGGCGCTGCACCACGTCGGCCCAGATCTGCGGGTCCACGGCCGCGCGCAGCTCCGCCTCGGCGGGCAGCGGCGAGGTCAGGGTCGGCGCGACCGCCGCGGCCAGGTCACCGACGCCGGCGTAGAACGCCCGCCAGGCGTCGTACTCCTCGTCGGAGCCGGTGAGCTCGCGGAAGGAGGCCCGGGTGGCTTCGCCCTCCTCGCGCTCGACGAGCAGGCCGCCGGGCACGCCGTCGTGCAGGTACGGCGTGTAGGAGGCCGTGCGCCGGCTGGCCAGCGCGATGTCGAGGTCGAGGTCGCGGACGATCTCGTCGGGGAGCAGCGAGACCAGGTAGGAGTACCGCGAGAGCCGGGTCGGGTAGGCCGGGAAGGCCTGCGTGGAGATCGCGGCGCCGCCGACGTGGTCGGCACGCTCGAGCAGCAGCACGGAGAGTCCGGCGCGCGCGAGGTACGCGGCAGCGGTGAGGCCGTTGTGGCCACCACCGACGATGGCGACGTCGTAGCTGGTTCTCGCGGGGCCTGTGTCCACGCTCCGACCCTAGTGCGGGAAGTCGGAACAATGCGGGACCGAATGTGGTTGAAATGGAAACCAAGTCGAGACACGGCTTGGCTCCCACGAGGAGGTGTCCGATGCCGGCGATCACCGTTGACGACCTGGCCGTGCTGCCGCGGATCAAGGAGCCCGGGCTGGGCGACCAGCCGCGGGCGGTCCGCGCGATCACCACGGCCCCGCAGGGCTACGAGGGCGAGGGGTTCCCGGTGCGCCGGGCGTTCGCCGGCCTCGACCTGCGTGACCTGGACCCGTTCATCATGATGGACCAGATGGGGGAGGTGGAGTACGCGCCCGGGGAGCCGAAGGGAACGCCCTGGCACCCGCACCGGGGCTTCGAGACCGTCACCTACATGATCGACGGCGTCTTCGACCACCAGGACTCGCACGGCGGTGGGGGCACCATCACCAACGGCGACACCCAGTGGATGACCGCCGGGTCGGGGCTGCTGCACATCGAGGCGCCGCCGGAGTGGCTGGTCCAGTCCGGAGGGCTCTTCCACGGCATCCAGCTGTGGGTGAACCTGCCGCGGTCGGCCAAGCTGACCGATCCGCGCTACCAGGACATCCGGTCCGGCGAGGTGCAGCTGCTGACCTCGGCCGACGCCGGTGCGCTGGTGCGGGTGATCGCGGGCAGCGTCGCCGGCCACCGCGGCCCCGGCGCCACCCACACCCCGATGAGCCTGGTGCACCTCTCGCTGGAGCCGGGCGCGCGGATCGACCTTCCCTGGGAGGTGGAGTTCAACGCCCTGGCCTACGTGCTCAACGGGCGTGGCACCGTCGGGCTCGACGGCCGCCCGATCGGGGCGGGCCAGACCGCCCTGTTCGGTCCCGGCGACTTCGTGACGCTCGCGGCGGACGCGGCGCAGGAGTCCCGATCGCCGCGACTGGACGTGGTCGTCCTCGGCGGCCAGCCGATCCGCGAGCCGATCGCCTGGGCCGGGCCGTTCGTGATGAACACCAAGTCCGAGGTGCTCGGTGCCTACGAGGACTTCCAGAAGGGGCGGTTCGGGCACATCCCGGCCGGCTGATCCACCGCCGTTCCGTTCGCTCGGTGTGCACCCCGTAGCGTCCGGGCATGACTATCGACGTCTTCTCGCTCGCGGGCAGGGTCGCGCTGGTGACCGGCGCCGGAGACCCCGACGGCATCGGCTTCGCCACGGCGCGCGTGCTGGGCAGGATGGGTGCGCGGGTCGCGGTGGCGGCCACGTCGGCCCGCGCGCAGGCACGGGCCGACGAGCTGCGGGCGCTCGGTATCGACGCGATCGGCGTCGTGGCGGACCTCACCGATGAGGATCAGGCCGGACGGGCGTGCGCAGAGGCGGCCGCCGCGCTCGGGGCCGTCAGCGTGCTCGTCAACAACGCGGGCATGACCAGCGTGACGAGTCCGGCCCTGGGGGACGCAGCGGTCACGGAGTCGGGGATGCTCGGCGAGATGAGCCTCCAGCAGTGGCGGCGATCACTGTCCCGCAACGTCGACACGGCCTTCCTGATGACGCGCGCCGCACTCCCCGGGATGGTCGCGAACGGCTGGGGGCGGGTCGTGATGGTCAGCTCGGTGACGGGGCCGGTGATGTCGATGCGCGAGGAAGCGGCGTATGCCACGGCGAAGGCAGGCATGGTGGGACTCGCCCGGTCTGGCGCCGTCGACTACGCCCGACACGGCATCACCTTCAACGCGGTGGCGCCCGGGTGGATCGCGACCGGGAGCCAGACCGCCCATGAGGCCGCCGAGGGTCGGTCCGTCCCGATGGGGCGCAGCGCCACGCCCGACGAGGTGGCCGCGGCCGTCGCGTTCTTCTGCGCCCCCGGCGCCTCCTACGTGACCGGTCAGTGCCTGGTCGTCGACGGTGGCAACTCGGTGGCCGAGGAGGGCAGCCCCGCGGCCCCGTGACCACGCCGATCCGCGCGGCCGAGCGCGACACGTGGCCCGTGGCCCGTGGCCCGTGGCGGCGGGCCGTCGCGCCGCGCCTGGGCTTGCCGTGATGAACGACCTGGATCCCGGGAACCGGTACGGCGGCCCGAGCGTCGCGATCAAGATCAGGGGGGCGCTGATCGCCTGGCCACGATCGCCCTCGGCTACGTCACGCTGATCCAGCAGCGGCACTGATCGACCTCGGCCCGCGCCGCGGCCCGGATGCTGCGGCCCGGGTGGTGTGACGCGACCTCCCCGGGGTCTCGGGGTCTCCCTGGACCGCGTCGACCCGCGGCCTACGACGGCAACTCGTCGGCGCGTTCCTCGAGCAATGCGTCGGGCGCGGTCAACCGCCACGCCTCGAAGGTGAGCTCTGCCAGCTCGTCGCGCTCAAGTCCTTCAAGGTGGCAGACGACCCAGCCGTAGCCTCCGGAGGTGAACTGCACCTCGAAGACGTCAGGGCGCTCGGCCACCAGGGAGAGCTGCTCGACGATCGTCTGCTTCAACCCCACTGTTCGGGTCGCTGGCCAGAGGTAGCCGAAGGTACGGCTCCCGACGTCGAACCGGAGCCACTTGTCCCGGTCTGAGCGGCTGACCCCGGGGAGCTGCGAAACCAGATCGAGGAAGTCAGGGATCTCGCAGGGCACGCGACCCATGATGCCGCTGATCGAGTAGCCGCGTGCGCCGCGACGATCCGCCGCGTCCGACGCGTTCCGTCACTGCACCCGCAAGACGCTCCCGTCCCGGGACAAGCCTCCGAACGGGCCTTGCGGGACGCGCCATCGCCGACGGTGACTCGGACGTGCAACGTTCCCAATCGGGGTTCGGCTTGCGGGATCCCCGGCGCGGGTCCCTGATGCCAGCTTGCGCTTCAGGCCCCGCACGGCACACCCGACCCCGAAAGTAAAGAATCGCGCGAACCCCTAACAAATGGCCTAGGCCGGCCACCGGGCGCGGTTAGCGTCCGCGGTCGACAACTCACGCGCGATTTCCGGCGCTGAAGGCTGGGGGCTTTTCATGGGGTATCTGTTGAAGCGTGCCGTGATCGCGGTCGTGCTGAGCGGCATCGTGGCCGCGCTGTTCGGCTACGTACCGCCAGCCCAGGCCGCGACCGATTGGCGCGCGGACGTGTCCGATGTCGCCGACCGGCCGTTCTCGTTGACGTCGGTCGCGCACAAGCAGCGCATCTCCGCCACGCTCCCTGCCGGGTCGGACAAGGTCCGAAACGCCCTGGTCGACGCCGTCACGACCGGCGCCACCTCGGCGTACCGCGACCAGGTGCGAATGGTGTCGGAGAAGACCGGCCGACAGACCTACTTCAACGACCTCAAGCTCGCCGGCTGGCTCGCCGGGCGCCTGCGGTTGAAGAGCAACACCGCCGAGGCCGACGCGCTCACCGACCTGCTGATGGCCGGCAGGCTGACCGCCGCCACGGCGGTCCACGACGCGGCCGCGGCGCTCCGGGTTCCCGCCGAAGCCGACGAGTACTCCCTGGTCACCCTGGCCGGCGAGCTCTCCCTCACCAGCCAGGTCACCGCAGGGCTCGACCTGCTGGTTGGTGTCGAGGGCGTCCTGGTCCGCGGCGGACGCAGCGCTGCGCTCCGCGAACTGCGGTTGGCCCAGTCGGCAACCGCGCGCGCCGAAGCCGCACTGGACAAGGCCTACCCCGTCACCGCTGAGGTCAACTTCGCCTACGCCTGGCTGCACGGCGTCAACGCACTCGACCACCTCGGCATCACCCCCAACAGCGATATCGATGGTGACGGGGTTCCGGACGAGCTCGAGCTCCGCGTGGGGTCGAGCCCGCTGGCCGCTGATTCCGACGGCGATGGCCTGACCGACCTGTTCGAGATCGACGCCCTGTTCGGTTTCAGCCTCCCCGCCGACACCGACACCGACGACGACGGACTCGCGGACGGCAAGGAAGACCTCGACGGCGACGGCCTGACCGCGCTGCAAGAGCAGACCCTGGGCACGAAGCCGACCGAACCCGACACCGACAACGACGGCCTCTCCGACAAGGAAGAGGGCCCGCTGGGCACCTCACCGGTCAAGGCCGACACCGACGACGACGGGCTGCTTGACGGCATCGAGCCGGCCATGTCGACCAGCCCCACCGACGCCGACACCGACGACGACGGCGTCCTGGACGGCGACGAGCAGCTCCAGCAACAGGTCCATGGCGTCGACGGCATCACCGCGACCCTGGTCGGCACCGGGGATCTGGTCTCCACGTTCAACGTCACCGAGGTCACCACCGACGCCCGGATGATCGGTGCGGGTGGCCAGGTCGGCCCGGCCTACGACTTCTCGCTCTCCCCGCCCGCCTATGAGGGCTTCGCCCAGGCAGAGCTGTCCATCCCGTTCGACCCGACGGCCATCGGTGACACCGACCCGGCCGACCTGCGGCTGTTCTACTTCGACCCCGAGCTCCGGGTCTGGGGCCCGGCAACCGCAGACCAGGAGGTCGACCTCCAGGCCAGCGTGGTCCGGGCGACGGTCACCCACTTCTCGACGTACGCGATCTTCGACATCAAGAACTGGGGCGAGATCTGGACCGCCCAGGACAACCCGTGCCGCACCCGCGGTGACGGCGGCGGTGGCACCGACATCGTGCTGCTCGACCTCGCGCTTGTGCTCGACAGCTCGGGCTCGATGGACTGGAACGACCCCGACGGGCTGCGCCGATCGGCGGCGAAGAACTTCGTCGACGCGCTCCTGCCGGAAGACCGGGCCGCGGTGGTCGATTTCGACGACAGCGCGTACGTCACGCAGGGGCTGACCACCGATCATGACGCGGTCAAGGCCGCGATCGACCAGATCGATGACGTCGGTGGCACCAACATCGGTGCCGGTGTCTCGCTGGCGAACAGCATCCTGATCAACAACGGTGACCCCGCGCGGGCGCGGATGGCGATCCTGCTCACCGACGGTGAGGGTTCCTACAGCAGTTCGCTGACAGAGCAGGCGCGTACCGCGGGGATCGCGATCTACACGATCGGCCTCGGCGCCAGCGTCGACAGTGCCCTGCTCAGCGACATCGCCACTCAGACCGGCGGCAAGTACCACCACGTCGACACCGCCGAAGAGCTCCCCGAGGTGTTCCGTCGGATCTCCAACGACACCGGCGGCGGGGACCCGCGTGCCAGCGTCGACACCGACGGCGACGGTCTCAGCGACTGCATCGAGATCGAGGGCGCCCAGGACTCCACCGGTCACCGCTACACCTCCGACCCGACCCTGCCCGACACCGACGGCGACGGCCTCACCGACGCCGAGGAGGTCGGCGAGGCCCGGTCGATCGGGGAGGTGTTCCTCGGCTGGGAGATGGCGGGCGTGTCCGACCTCCTGGAGCGGGACGAGCCGATCTACTCGGTCATCTCCGACCCGTACCTCGAGGACTCCGACAGCGACGGGCTGATCGACCCCGCCGACATCGAGCTCGAGCTCGACGCGTTCAACAGCGACGTCGATGGTGACGGTCTGTCCGACGGCGACGAAGCGGGCACCATCGGGTCCAACCCCGAGGCGCATGACACCGACGGCGACGGATACGACGATTCCTACGAGAACGGGCACCGCGATGACCAGGGCCTCGACCCGCTGTTCTACGACAAGACCGTCAGCACATGGACGTATGCGAAGGACTTCCTCCAGGGCTTCATCGCCGGCGACATGTGGCGCGGCGACTCCCTGGCCTGGCTGGCCGGGAACCTGTCCTCGGGCGGTCTCAGCTTCATCCCGGTGTACGGCTGGGGACTCGGCGCCATCGCGGATCTTCGCGACGCCATCGGTTCGGTCGCTCACGCCGACTGGGTCGGCGCTGGCCTGAGCCTCGTCGGCATACTCCCCTACGCCGGCGACGCAGTTTCGATCCCCGGCAAGGCCGTCAGGTTCGCCGACAATGCCCCCGAACTGGCGGACGAAACCGTCACGTTCATCGCGAAGATCGACGGCAACATCGCCCCGGACGCGATCAAGATCGACACCGTCAAGAAGATCCTCGGCCCCACCTGGGACGACCTGACTGATGCGGGCTTCACCGACGACGCGCTGCTCCAGCTGTCCAAGGGCAGGGGCGACCTCGACGAGGTCGCCGCAGCGATGAAGGGATGTGCGCGGAGCGGCCGAGCTATCGCCCTGGCTGCGGCGGAAGCCTGCGCCCTGCATGTTCCTGGCGCCAAGGCGGGCGACTTCGCAACGGGCAAGGCTGGTGAAGAATGGCTCGAGGGCTACCTGGAGGCGGGTGCCAAGGGTGAAGAGAAGCAGGTCTGGCGAACCACGAAGGACTTCATCGGCAAGGGCCGGTTCTTCGACGTGCTCGTTGACGGTGTGGCGCACGAGTCGAAGGTCGGCAGAGTCAAGTGGAGCACCGCCATCGAGGTCCAGATCAAGAAGGACGCATGGCTCGTCCAGCAGTCCGGCAACGGTGTGACGAAGGCGCACTGGCACTTCTTCGCCAGCTCCAGCTCGAACACGATCGGCCCAGATGACAAGGTTCTTGAACTGCTCAAGGCCAATGGGATCACCTACTCCATCCACCCGTCATGATCGGAAAGGTAGGCTCGCCGGCCGTGACCGGCTACACCGACTTCGTCGCGATGACGCGAACTGAGGCGCGCTCCTATCTCGAACGGTTTCTGGCCGAGACACCGGATCGGCTCGCCTGGCTGGCGGACCTCTCCGCCGGAGCCGGGGGGCCGAAGGCATCGGACCTGGACTTCTCCGTAGAGTCCGTGGACGCGCTGTGGGAATGGGCGGTGCCTCGGCTCGCATGGCGCACGGGCTATCAGCCCCCGACATCTGCGGCCGACGTCCGGCCACGATTCAATCCGAACTACCTGGAAGGGCCTGCTGAGCTTCCCAGTTGGTTCCGCCATCCGAGCGGGGTCGGACTTGCCAGGTTCTCGGCAGACACATTGTGGCTGATCGACGCCCTTGCGCGCTATGTCGGGGAGGTTGCGATCCGCTGCATCCCCGGCAGTCGCTGGGCGTCAGGTTCGACCCGGCCGAAGGGCAACATGGTGGCCAACCAACCCGTGCTCGCCGGATCTCTCGATGAAGCGAGCCCTATCCACGCTTGTGTGGAGGCAGTAGACCGAACGCTTTCGCCGCTCCTAGAGCCCGAGACTCTCGGTGAGATCCTCATGTACTGGCGCTCGACGGCTCAGGCGGGCACGAAGTGAGTTCGGGCCCGTCCGAGATGGCCTGGCTGACAAGCTTGCTTGAGGCCGGGGACCTCTTCGAGGTCCTCGACCACGACCACCCCGAGTTCAATCACTATGTCGTGTTCGATGGCGAGATCGCAGTTGTGTACGACGCCGCGGTCGATCGTCTGGTCGCCGAGCTCGCCGAACGGATCGATGTCGCCCGCGCGGTGCGTGAGGATCGTGAAGTCGTTCTGGTCGGTGGAGCGGTCACTGGATCCGAGCTCGAGTCCTGGCTGGCCACTTGGTGGCGGAGGTTCTTGGATCAACCCGGCGTGGCCTGACTGGTCCCAGAAGTTCAGGGTGTCCCAGTAGCCGATCGGCTCGCGGGACTCTGACCTGCCTGCGTCAAAGCGCCGCGAAGCGCGCGGTGAGGTCAGCAGAGATCGCGTTCGCCGAGGGCACTCATCGCAAGGTTGCCTGCGGGACAGAGTTCGACGGGCCTGTAGGCCCGCTGGGTGACTCCCCTGAACGGCGGCAGTCGTGACCTTGTCGAGCTCCTTCTTGGTGTTGCGGTAGGCATAGAGATCGGAAACCTTGCTGCTCGCGTCGTCAGCCACCGTCAAGTCTCCTTGTGCTGGTTGCGCGCGTCGGTCGACCGCATGCTGTTGGAAGGTGCCGCCATCGGTGTCGACTTCCCTCCGGGGTTGGAGTCGTTCGACTGATGCCGCACGATCAGGTGACGGTCTGCCCGAGCCGTTCAGCAGACCCGAGTATGTGGCTGACGCCCCACGCCCGCGCCGGAGGGACCGGCGGACGCCCTGAGCTAGCGGCATCCGCTAGCCGCGGCTCGTGATGGTGACCAGCGAGGCGGGAACCTGGATCGAGACATCTGCCTCCGCGTCGTACAACGTGACGAACTGCGGCGTGCCGCCCAGGAGGAAGTAGTCACCGTCCGGGTCGATCGGCGCCTGTCCGGAAGGCATCTCACCGTTCAGCCGTACGTCGACCGGACTGGCCTGGTACGCGAAGAGTCCCAGATTGCCGCCGATGAAGGGCTCGCCCTCGCGAACCTGGACCGCCTGGGAGATCGCAACGAGCGGCAGCCCGACGAAGAAGGCCGCTGCCGCCGAGACGCCGACGAGTGCCTTCCAGTGTCGCCGCATGGCGGCCGCCTGGGTGTCGAACAGCAGCCGGAAGACCTTCAGTTTGATGCCGCTTTGGCCGGTCGTCCGAGCGTTGTTGTCGGGATCTTCCTCCTGGGCGATGCTGGCTAGTCGTTCCGCGCGGAGGCTCGCTTCCATGGCAGCGAACGGCACCTGCTCGGCTATTTCGGGAACGGCGTCGTACATCCTGCGTAGCAAGTCGACTCGCAGCTCGAACTCGTCGTCTGTTAACTCGCCCAGCGTCTTCTTGCCGCGGGCCTTCTGGTACGCGCGGGTTTCGGGGGAAAACATCAACCTGCCCATGCGCGCATAGAGGCTGCCGAACCCGACCACGAACGTCAGGGCGTAGAACAAGGCGCCGACGAGGATGAAGACGGCGATCACGCCCAGAGTCGACCCGGTGAGCAGATCCACGTATCCAAGCCCAGCGCGTTCGGGTGTCGCCTCCAACTGGGCGTAGAAGAGCGTCGCCGGGAGGCGGAGCGCCGCGTACAACGAGACCCCGGCAAGCGTCAGCCAGACCGCACCCGCGCCGAGGACCCAACGCTGGAGACGGTCGGCCATGGTCGATGTGGTCATGTCGTCCCTCGACGAGAAGGCGGCGGAAAGCCCCAGGCTAGGGCACCCCACGCGTGGCCGCGGGCCTTCTCGGGCTGCTAGCCCGATGGGCAGTCGGAGTGGTGTGACGAGGGCGTGCGCGGATCGTCCCCGCCGAGCTGGTTGGCTGCGCGCTAGCCCCGCGACCTCTCGTCAGCAGCTATCCGGGACTCCGAACGCGTGGCATCAACAGCGGACAAGCCGGACGTCAGGATGCGTCATAGCGCCGCGTTCGCCGCTGCGTCGCGTAGACAGTCGGGGTCAGTCGTCGAGGCGCTGTTAAGCGGCCCCCGGTGCGTCCTTGGCGCTCGGAACGCCGTCCGCGTCCGCGTCGGCGCGTCGCGCGTTCGCTGGCTAGCCTCGGCGCGTGGCCCGCCTCTACCGCGACACCTACGGCATCCCGCACCTGCGGGCCGACTCGGTCACCGACCTGGCCCGCGCGCAGGGCGCGGTGACGGTCCGGGACCGCGCCTGGCAGCTGGAGTGGCTGCGGCGGCGCGCCACCGGCACCACCGCGGCCCTCGTCGGGGACGACGGGGTGGCCTGGGACGACTTCTCCCGCCGGATGCGGACCACGGAGTCCGCGCGCCGCGCGTACGACGCCTGCGAGCCCGCGACGCAGGCCTTCGTGGCGTCGTACGTCGACGGGGTGAACGCCGCGCTCGCGACCCTCGACCCCACCACCGTCCCGGAGCTGAACCGCCTCGGGGTCGCCCCCGGGCCGTGGGAGCCGTGGACGCCGCTGGCCACCTTCCTGGCCCAGCACCTGCTCTTCGGCAGCATCGGAACCCGGCTCTGGGAGCGCCTCTCCGGCGCCGTGCTCGGCGCGGACGCCCGACTGCTCTCCCACGAGGGTCCGTTCACCTCGGGCAGCAACGCCTGGGCCGTCGGCGGGGCCCGCACCGCCAGCGGCGTGCCGCTGATCGGCGGCGACCCGCACCGCACCATCGAGCAGCCCGGCGTCTACCAGCAGGTCCGGCTGGTCTGCGAGGACCCCGACGACGCCTTCGACGTGGCCGGCTTCAGCTTCGTCGGGGTGCCCGGGGTGCAGCACTTCGCGCACGCCGGCGAGGTGGCCTGGGCGATCACCAACGCGTGCGCCGACTACCAGGACCTCGTCGAGGTGACTCCGGGCGAACCGTTGCCCGAGGATCTCCTCGAGCTCCAGCCGGGCCTCGCGGTCCGCGCCTCCTACCGGGTCCTCGGCGACCTCGGCTTCGACGCCCTGCTGCCGCTGCTCCGCGCCCGCAGCGTCGCCGACGTCGACGACGCCCTGGACCGCTGGGTCGAGCCGGTCAACAACGCGGTGATCGCCGACCGCGCCGGGGCGGTCCGCTACCGGATCGCCGGCCGCGTCCCCGTCCGCAACGCCCAGGGGGAGTGGGTCGGCTGGCTCGACGACCCGCACCGCGCCGACCTCGACCCCGTCGACCCCGACGGCGCGATCGTCACCGCCAACGAGCGCCGCGGCCCGGAGAGCGCGCGGATCGGGTCGGTCTTCGCGCCGCCGTACCGGGCGAGGCGGATCCGTGACCTGCTGGCGGGCCGCTCCGGCCTCACCGCTGAGGACTTCGTCGCGATCCACGACGACAGCCTGCTGCTCAGCGTGCCGACGGTCGCCGCACTGGTGCCGGGCGCCTTCGACGACTTCGACGGCCGGATGCGGGCGGGCTCCCCGCACGCCGCCCGGTACGCCGCCTGGCGCTCCGCCCTGGTCCACCGGATCGCGGAGGCGCCCGAGCTCGCCCGGCTCCGGCACGCCGTCGCGACCCACGACCACGGACCGCTCTTCGCGCCCTGGCTCGGCGTCACCTACCGCGTCGGCCTCGCACTGCCGACGCTGGCCGCCGCGGCCTCCGCCGGGCACAGCCCGCTCGGCCTGGACCTGGCCGCGCTGGCCCGCGACGCGCTGGCCGAGGTCGACGCGCTCGCTGCCACCGGCGACCTGCCCGCCACCTGGGGCGAGACCCACGTCGCCGCGCCGGTGCACGCGCTGGCCGAGCACGGCCTCCACGACCCCGACCTGCCGGCCCCGCCGCTCGACGGGGACCAGGACTGCGTGCGCGCCGCGGCGTCGTACCCGGCGATCACGGACGCCTGCAGCAAGGGGTCGGTGGCCCGCTACGTCTGGGATCTCGCCGACCGCGAGCGGGGCGGCTGGGTGGTGCCGACCGGTGCGTCAGGGCTGCCGGGCCCGCACGAGCGTGACCAGCAGCCGCACTGGGCCGCGGGCACGCTCGTCCCGATCGTCTCCGACTGGGACGACCTGACGCCCGAGCCCTGAGCCGACCGCCCGTCAGCCGGCCACGCCTCAGCCGCCCTCGCTGTCGCCCTCGATGACGACCACCCGGAACCGCTCATCGAGCCGCACGTCGACCGTGTCGCCCGCGGGCGTGGTCACCTCCACCTCGTAGGTGGCGCCGTCCTCGTCGTCGGTCTCGACGCTGTTGACCGTGCCGCCGCCGGTCGCCGCGAGCGCGGCCTCCTTCGCCTTGGCCGCCTGCTCCGGCGTGTACCGGTGGCTCTCCGGCCCGTCGTCCCCGCCGCCCGTGGCGACGGCGACCCCGCCCGCGGCCACGGCCGCGGCGACCGCGATCCCCGCCGCGCCGATGATCACTCGTCTGCGCATCGCGCGCTCCCTTCCTGCCCCGTCCACTGGTGCCACCAGCATCCCCCCGCGGTGCTGAAGCCTCGCTGAACCGGGCGCGCCCCGACCGGGTTCAGCCGGCGTTCAGTGCGCCTTCAGCGCGCCGGTGCCAGGCTGGCAGGCGTGCGGCTCCTGGTGGTCGAGGACGACAAGCAGCTCGCGGCCGGGTTGCGGCGCGGCCTCGAGGCGGAGGGGTACGCCGTCGACGTGGCCCTCGACGGCACCGAGGGCGAGTGGTACGCGACCGAGAACGCCTACGACGCGATGGTCGTGGACGTGATGCTGCCCGGCCTCGCCGGCGACGCGCTCTGCGCGCGGCGCCGCGAGGCCGGTGACTGGACGCCCATCCTGATGCTCACCGCGCGCCACGGAGCGGAGCAGGAGGCGCGGGCGCTGGACGCCGGAGCGGACGACTTCCTCGCCAAGCCGTTCTCGTTCGTGGTGCTGACCGCCCGGCTGCGGGCGCTGTTGCGGCGGGGGAGCCGCGAGCGCCCCGCCGTGCTCGCGGTCGGCGACCTGCGCCTGGACCCGGCCGCGCACGCGGTGTGGCGCGGGGACGTCCCGGTCGACCTGACGCCGCGGCAGTTCTCGCTGCTGGAGTTCCTGATGCGCCGCGCCGGCGAGGTGGTGCCGAAGGCGACGATCCTCGAGCACGTGTGGGACTTCGCGTACGACGGCCACCCGAACATCGTCGAGGTCTACGTCCGTCAGCTCCGCCAGCGAGTCGACGAGCCGTTCGGACGCTCCTCGATCCGGACCGTGCGGCTCGTCGGGTACCGGCTCGTCGACGACGCCGAGGCGGCCCCGTGACCGCCCGGGCGACGCGGCGGATGAGCCTGCGCGCCCGGGCCACCGCGCTCGGCACGCTGGCCTTCGCCGTACTGCTCGGCGTCGGGGCGGTGCTGCTGGTGACCACGCTGGAGGACCGGCTCACGGATGCCGCTGACGAGGTCGCCCGCGCCCGGGTCGCCGAGCTGCTCGACCTGGCCGCCTCGGGGGACCTCCCGGCGACGCTGCGGACCGGCGACAACGGTGTCGCCCAGGTGGTCGGCCCCGGCGGCGAGGTGCTCGCCGCCTCCGCGAACATCACGGGCCGTCCCGCGGTCGCGGACCTGCCCGCCGGCGCCGATCCGGCCACCGCCACCTTCGAGGCGCCCGACGACGCCGAGACCGAGACCTACCGCTTCTGGTACGCCGCCGCCCCGAGCCCCGAGGGCGAGGTCACCGCCTACGTCGGCGACAGCCTGGAATCCGTCGGCGAGGCCTCGGCGGCGCTGCGCGGGGCGCTGTGGATCGGCGTACCGCTCGCCGTCGCGGTGCTCGGCGCCGTGATCTGGCTGCTCCTCGGGCGGGCCCTCGGCCGCCTCGACCGGATCCGCGCCGAGGTCGACCGGATCACCGAGGAGAGCCTCGACGCCCGGGTGAGCGGCGACGGCGTCGACGACGAGGTCGGTCGGCTGGCCGCGACGATGAACGCGATGCTGGCGCGGCTCGACGCCTCGGCCCGGCGGCAGCGCGACCTGGTCGCGGACGTCTCCCACGACCTGCAGAGCCCGCTGGCCGCCCAGCGCCTCGCGATCGAGCTCGCGCTGGCCCGACCCGACGCGGCCGACGTCGAGCGCCTCGGCGCCGACCTCCTCGCCTCCACCGCCGACATGGAGCGGCTGGTCGGCGACCTGCTGGTGCTGGCGTCCGTGGACGCCGGAGTCGCCCACCAGCCCGCGTTGCTCGACCTGGACGCCCTGGTGCTGGAGGAGGCCGCCCGGGCCCGCGTCGGCGCGAGCGTCGTCGTCGACACGACGGGTGTCTCCGCGGCCCCGGCGTACGCCGACCCCGCCGACGTACGCCGGATCGTGCGCAACCTGCTGACCAACGCGATCACCCACGCCGCCACCCGGGTCGCGGTCACGGTCGCCGTCGAGGACGGGTGGGCGCGTCTCGACGTCGCCGACGACGGCCCGGGGATCCCGGCCGAGCACCGGGAGCGGGTCTTCGACCGGTTCCACCGGATGGATGCCTCCCGCCGGCCGGGCGGGGGCAGCGGGCTGGGCCTCGCGATCGCGCGGGGGCTCGCCGAGCGGGGCGGCGGGCGGCTGGACCTGCTCGACCCGCCGGCCCCGGCGGGCGGCGCCCACCTGCGGCTGCTGCTGCCAGCCGCCCCCGCGTGACGTCAGCCGACGTTCAGGCCCGCTTCAGCGGTCGCGGCGAATGATCGAGGGACATCCCTGGCCCGAGGAGGAGCCATGAAGCGCATCGCCCTCACCCTGACCGCCGTCGCCTGCCTGGCCGCCCCCGCCGCCTCGGCGGCACCCTCCGGGAGCCCGGGCACGGCGGCCGGCGGTGTGCCCGCGGTCGCGGGCCGCGCCGCCCCGCCCCCGAGCGCCTTCGCACACCCGGGCCGCAACCCGTGGTTCCCGCTGCGGCCGGGAACGCGCTGGGTGCTGCGCGGCGTCGACGAGGGGCACCGGCTCGTCGAGCGGGTCGTGGTCACCCGCCGGCACCGGGTGGTCGCCGGCATCCGCGCCCGGGTGGTGCGCGACGTGGTGCGCCGGGCCGATGGGTCGATCGCCGAGCGCACCCGCGACTGGTACGCCGTCGACGACCGCGGCACGGTCTGGTACCTCGGCGAGGCCACCGCCACCTACGACCGCCACGGCGACCTGGAGGACCGGGACGGCTCCTGGGAGGCCGGCGTCGACGGTGCGGTCGCCGGGCGGATCATGCCGGCACATCCCCGGGTGGACACGGCGTACCGGCAGGAGTACTGGAAGGGCGAGGCCGAGGACCAGGCGTGGGTCGTGCAGCGCGGCACCAGGGTCGCGACCCCCGCCGCGAGCGGCCGCGGGATCCGCACCCTGGAGTGGACCCGGCTGGAGCCGCGGGTGGTCTCGCAGAAGCTCTACCTGCGCGGCTACGGCCAGGTCGCCGAGCGCGACCTGTCCGGCGGCTCCGAGCGCTTCGAGCTGGTGCGGTTCAGCCCTCCCGGAACGTGATCGAGTCGACCACGTCCTGGGCCGCGGCAGCGAGGTCGGGGTCCGCGAGGTCGTAGGCGGCGATCACCGCGACGAGGCGAGGGCCCACATCGACCAGCCACATCGCCACGTCCTCGTTCGACCAGAACGGCTTGCCGCCGTTGGGGTTCGTGAAGACGTAGAGCCGTCCGCCGCGGCACTCCTCGGGGGAGACGACGTCGGGGACGACCTGCTCGACGCGGACAGCGCCGAGGCCACCCACCGCCGTCTCCTCGGAAGCCTGCTGGTGGGTGGACTTCTGGTGGTCGAGCCACGCCGCCGCGCCGGCTGCGGTGTCCGGGGACGGTGTCTCGGCCTCGCTCCGGGGACCGCCGCAGGCATCGACGTACACCTTCTCGATCTCGCCCAGGGTCATCCGCACCCCCTGGTGGCTGTCGAGCACGGAGTCGCTGAGGGTCCACCCCTCGTCGAGCGTCAGGTCCACCTCGACCGGGGAGGCGTAGACGGGCAAGCGGTGGCGGCCGGGCGCCAGTCGGCCGTCGGTGGCGATCGCCGTCGGGGCCTCGAGGGTGGTTCCCGGCCCGGCCGGACGGACGTTGTCGGGGTGGTCGTCGCGGAACAGCACCAGGCCGACCGCGACCAGTGCGACGACGGCCAGCGCGGCGGCCGCGGGGATGGCGACGCGTGGGTTCATCACGCCGCTCCTCTCGTTCGTGGCACGGAGCCGACCGCGGAGGGTCGCGGAGTCGATCCGCGCCTGCACCTCCGCGAGCCGCTCCGGCCTGTCGGTCTCGAGACCGCCCGCCCGCTCCGCGAGGAGGCGGCGCAGGTCGTCGGTGCCCGTGGACCCCGTCATGGCGCGCTCCCGTCGTTGACTGCCGGCTGGACGGCGGGATCGAGGCGGAGCCGGGCCAGCGCCTTGGCGTGCTGGCTCTTGACCGTCCCGATCGAGCAATCGAGGACGTCCGCGGTCTGGGCCTCGGTCAGGTCCTCGTAGTAGCGGAGCACGACCACCGCACGCTGCCGCGGCGGCAGGTGGCGCAGGGCCTGCCACAGGTCTTCGCGCTCGGCGGGATCGGTCCCCTCGGGCGTCGCCTCGCCGGTCGCCGTGGAGAGGTCGACCGGCATCTCGTGGTCGCGCCGCCGACGCCACCAGGAGGATCGGGTGGTGGCGAGGATCCGGCGTACGTAGGGCTCCGGGTCGTCGTGCACCCGGGACCATGCCGACCACGCCTTCACCAGCGCCGTCTGGAGCAGGTCCTCGGCCAGCGCCGCATCGCCGGTCAACAGGTACGCCGTGCGCAGCAGCGCCGGGGAACGCGCGACGACGAAGTCATCGAACTCGGGTTTCGTCGCCACCCGTCTCACCGCCCCGGCGCCGGTCGCCGTCGACCGGCTGACTCACTAGCTCTACGCCGCGAGTGGCGCGAATGGTTGTCCCGCCCCTCACATCCGGTGCGACGATGCTGCCGTGAGGTTCGAGCGGGTCCGCGGCGACTGGCGCCCGCTGGTGCAGATCGGCCTGATCGGGCTGGTCTGCGTGATCGGCTTCGTGGTGGTCTACCTGGTCAGCGTGCGCACGATGGGCGGCCGGCTGTTCGGGGACGCGTCGCTGCGGGGCGCGCTGCTTGCGCGCCCGGCGTTCGCCGACGGCGCCGACTCGGTCCTCAACGTGGTCTCGGTGGCCTCGCTGCTCGGGGCGGTCGCGCTGGTCGCGATGATCGCGCTGGCCCGGCTGGCCCGCGTCGAGGGCCTGGCCGCTGTGGGGCTCCTCGTCGGGGCCAACGTCTCGGCGCAGGTCCTCAAGCGTCACCTCCTCGACCGGCCCGACTTCGGCATCCAGGAGGTGGCGCCGGCCACGCTCAACAGCCTGCCCAGCGGGCACACCACCGCGGTCGCCTCCGCCGTCGCCGCCCTCCTGCTGGTGATGCCACTGCGGTGGCGCTACCCGACCGCGCTTCTGGGCCTGCTCGCCGCGACGGTCGTCGCGCTGGCCACGCTGTCGGCCGGGTGGCACCGCGCCGGCGACTCGATGGCCGCCTTCCTCCTGGTGGGCGCCTGGACGGCCATCGCCGCGGCCGCGGTCCTCCTCAGTGGTCAGGCCCAGGGGCCGTCCGGCCGCCCCGCTCGGCCGCCGTGGATCCGGTGGGCGGCCGTCCTGTCGGCCGGCCTCTTCGTCCTCGGCACCCTGCTGATGGGCGCGCTCCGGAGCTCGGCCACGGCCCGCGACAGCGACATCGGCGCCAGCACCGCGTTCGTCGCGGCCAGCCTGCTGATCGTGGCGACCGGCATCGGCGTGATGCTGGGCATCCTCGCGGTGGTGGCGGCCATGGGCCGGGTCGAGCACCCACCGCCGGGTGACCGCGCCCGGCCCCCGGACGTGGCCTGACGCCACCGGGCGGAACAGGTGCGCGCCGACGCCGGACGCGGTTCGATGGGGCCATGGACGTCGAGCTCGCCGAGGTGCGCGACTTCCTCGCCGCGCACCCGCCGTACGACGCGCTGCCGGCCGAGGTGCTGGCCGACCTGCCGCGCCGGCTGACCGCGAGGTACTTCCGCCGGGGCTCGGTGATCGTTCCGCTCGGCGGCGAGAACGACCAGGTCCACGTGCTCCGCTCGGGCGCGGTGGACCTGTTCGACGGCAACGGGGACCTGGTCGACCGCAGCGACCCCGGTACCTCGTTCGGGCTCTCCTCGGTGCTCGCCCGCGGGCCGTCGCTCTACCGGATCGTCGCCCACGAGGACTCGCTGTGCCTGCTGCTGCCCGCGGAGCACTTCCACCGGCTGATGGCCCAGCACCCGGGGTTCTCCGAGTTCTTCCTGCGCCAGCAGGTCGGCCGGCTGGAGGCGGCGCTGCGCGGGGCCGCGTCGTCGGCCACCTCGGGGGCCGGCAGCCCGGTGATGCGGACGCCGGTGCGGGAGATCGTCGCCCGCGAGCCGGTCACCGTCGATCCCGGTACGACGGTCGCCGAGGCCGCTCGGCTGATGGACGCCTCCGGCGGCATCTCGGCGCTGATGGTCACCGACGCGACCGGACTCGTCGGGATCGTGACCGACCGTGACATCCGCTCGAAGGTGGTGGCGGCCGGCGGCGACCCGACCGGGCCGGTGGCGGGGATCATGACCGCCGGGCCGGTGACCGTCCCCGCCGAGGCGCTGGCCTTCGAGGCGCTGGTCGAGATGACCCATCACCGGGTCCACCACCTCCCGATCGTCGACGACGGAGCGGTGGTCGGGATGGTCACCGCGGGCGACCTGATCCGTCTCGAGAGCTCCAATCCGGTGCACCTGGTCGGCGAGGTCGCCCGCCAGACGAGCGTCGAGGGGCTGCGCGAGGCGACGGCGCGCGCGCCGGAGGCGGTCAGCGCGGCGGTGGCCGGCGGCGCGACCGCCGAGGAGGTCGAGCGGGTCCTCACCGCGCTCGCGGACTCGGTGACCCGGCGCCTGCTGGAGCAGGCCGAGGCCGAGCTCGGCCCGCCGCCGGTCCGGTACTGCTGGGTGGCCCTCGGGTCGCAGGGCCGGATGGAGACGGGGCTGCAGTCCGACCAGGACAACGCGCTCATCATCGACGACGCTCTCGACGACGCACGCGGCGAGGACCTCGACGGCCACCTCGGCGAGGACCGCGCGGCGTACTTCGCGGAGCTGGCCGAGCGGGTGGTCGCCGGGCTCGAGGCGTGCGGCTACCCGCGCTGCCCGGGCGACATGATGGCGACGAACCCGCGGTGGTGCGTCCCGCTGCGGACCTGGCGGCGGTACGTCGACTCCTGGCTCACCTCGCAGCAGCCGGAGTCGGTGCTGCGGGCCCAGACCTTCTTCGACATGCGACCGGTGCACGGGGACCGGGCGCTGTGCGACGCGATCCAGGACGCGGTGCGTACCGGGGCGCCCGGCCAGCAGCGGTTCCTGCTCTACCTCGCCGGTTCGGCGCAGCGGTTCCGCCCGCCGCTCGGCTTCTTCCGCGACTTCGTGCTGGAGCACTCCGGCGAGCACCGCAAGACCCTCGACATCAAGGCCGGCGGGATCGCGCCGATCGTCCAGATCGCCCGGCTCGCGAGCCTGGCCAGCGGGCAGGGGCAGCACGGCACCCGCCAGCGGCTGCGCGCGGCCGCCGCCGCGGGCGGGATCTCCGAGCAGAGCGCGGCCGACCTGTCCGCGGCGTTCGACTTCCTCTCGCTGATCCGGGTCCGGCACCAGGTCGAGCAGCTGGGCCGGGGCGAGCAGCCCGACAACCACGTGCCGCCCGCGATGCTGGCGCCGTTCGAGCGGCGCCACCTCAAGGAGGCCTTCGCGGTGGTGCGCAGCGCGCAGGGGGAGCTCTCCGTCCGCTACCGCACCGACCTGGTCACGTGAGCCCGCTCCCCGGCCACCTGCACCACCGGCAGCACCGCCGGCGGCAGCGCGCCGCGGCCCGTTCGACCGGGCCGCTGGCGGCGTACTACGCGGCGCCCGTGCCGGACGACCGGACGCCCGCCGCGGAGCTCCGGCTGCTCGCCGTGGACGTCGAGACGACCGGCCTGGACCCGGCCACCGACCGGGTGCTGAGCGTCGGCTTCGTCCCGGTGGACGGCGACGCGATCGTGCTCGCCGGCGCCCGCCAGGTGATCGTGCGGCCCGAGGAGCCGGAGGAGCCGGACGACCCCGACGACCCGGACGCCGGGGTCGGTCAGAGCGCGGTCTTCCACGGCCTCACCGACGACGTGGTGGCCGCCGGCGCGCCGTTGGCCGAGGCGGTCGAGGCGACGCTGGAGGCGTGCGCCGGTCGCGTCCTGCTGGCGCACTGGGCCACCCTCGAGGTGGGCCTGCTGTCGCGGGCGTGCGAGCGGCATTTCGGTGCGCCGTTCGTGCCCCCGGTCGTCGACACCCTGCTGCTCGCCCGCCGGCTGTCCCGGCGCAGCCCCGACGAGACGCGCAGCGGCGAACTGCGGCTGTGGAGCGCGCGCGAGCGCTACGGGCTGCCCCGGTACGCCGCGCACGCGGCGCTGACCGACGCGCTGGCCTGCGCCGAGCTCTACCTGGCGCAGGTGGCCGAGCTCGACGCGGACCGGCGGGTGACGCTCAAGCGCCTGCGCTCCTGAGCTTCGACGTCACCTGGATTCCCGCCCCCGAGATGCCCGACAAGGGGCGGAGATCCATGTGACGCGGCGAGACGCGCGGCCGCCCGGGACGCGGCGGGCTCAGCGGTCGAGGTCGCCGAGATGGGGTAGCCCGACGCCCGCGGGCCGTCGTCGGCCGAAATGCGTCAAGCCCCGGCCTCGAGGAGGCCGGGGCTTGATCGGTCGGGGTGAGTAACGGGACTTGAACCCGCGGCCCCCTGGACCACAACCAGGTGCTCTACCAGCTGAGCTATACCCACCATCGCCCACTCGCTGAGCGGGCGTGCACGAGTGTAGACGCACGCGCCCCGGTTCGTTGAATCGGGGCGGTCAGGAACCGAGCAGGCCGGTGATCGCCCCGCCGTGCCGCTCCGCGGCCGCCTTGGCGGCGTCGCTGTCGGGGCCCGGCTGAGGCACGAAGACCACGTCGCGGTAGTACCGCAGCTCCTCGATGCTCTCCTGGATGTCGGCCAGCGCGCGGTGGTTGCCGCGCTTGGTCGGAGCGTTGAAGTACGCCTTCGGGTACCAGCGCTTGGAGAGCTCCTTGATCGAGGAGACGTCGACGATCCGGTAGTGCAGGAACGCGTCCAGGTTCGTCATGTCGCGGGCCAGGAAGCCGCGGTCGGTGGCCACCGAGTTGCCGGCCAGCGGCGGGCGGCTGTCGGCCGGGCAGTGCTCGCGCAGGTAGGCCATCACCTGCTCCTCGGCCTCCTCCAGGGTCACCCCGGCGTCGAGCTCCTCGAGCAGTCCCGACGAGGCGTGCATGTTGCGGACGAACTCGATCATCTGGTCGAGCGCCTCGGCCGGCGGCTTGATCACGATGTCGACGCCGTCGCCGAGCACGTTGAGGTCGAAGTCCGTCACCAGCGCGGCCACCTCGATGAGGGCGTCGCTGCCGAGGTCGAGCCCCGTCATCTCGCAGTCGATCCAGACCAGTCGTTCGTTCACGGTGCAGACCCTACGCCGTGCGACGACACTCCCTGCCGTTCGCCTCTCAGCCGGCGCTCAGGGCCGGCGGTTACCCTCTGCCCGTGGAACGGGGACAAGTCTGGGCCTGGATCGGCCTGCTCGCGCGGCTGGTGACCGGCTCGGTCTGGGTCGTCGCGGGCGCGCTGAAGGTGACCACGCCCGACGCCAGCATCAACGCGGTGCGCGCCTACGAGCTGCTCCCCGGCAACAGCGCCGAGGCCGTCGGCCTGGTGCTGCCCGCGCTGGAGATCGTGGTCGGCCTGGCGCTGATCCTCGGCGTGTTCGCCCGCGGTGCGGCCGTGGTCAGCGCGCTGCTGTTCGCCGCCTTCATCGTCGGCATCGCCTCGGTCTGGGCGCGCGGCATCGAGATCGACTGCGGCTGCTTCGGCGGCGGCGGCGCGAAGGAGGGCGCCGCGTCGGCGTACCCCTGGGAGATCGCGCGGGACGCCGCGCTGCTCGCCGCGTCCCTGCTGGTGGCGTTCCTCCGCCGTACGCCGCTGGCGCTCGACGGCCTGCTCTTCCCGGCCCGCGACCGCGACCCCGAGCACCCTGACTCCGACGAGCACCACGACACCGACACGACCGCACCGGACGCCGCCGACCAGGCGCCGGTCGTCTCCTCCTGATCGACGAAGGACACCGACGCCCGATGGCAAGCAGCAACTCGAAGAAGGCCGCCCGCACCGAGAGGGCCGCCGCCGCCCGCGCCGAGCAGCAGCGCAGGGAGCGCAACCGCCGGTTCCTCACCATCGGCGGCGTCGTGCTGGTGATGGTGGTGCTGATCGGCGGCATCCTCGCCTTCACGCTCAACGAGCAGAACAGGAAGGACGAGAAGCTGGCGGCCGCGGGCAGCGCGGCCAGCAGCTACGGCGTCACCATCGGGCCCGACGACGCCCCGCACGACCTGGTCATCTACGAGGACTTCCTCTGCCCCTACTGCGGCGAGCTGGAGAAGCAGACCCGCGACGACCTCACCGAGCTCGCCGCGGCGGGCAACGTCCAGGTCGAGTACCGACCCTTCGACCTGCTCAGCGGGTCGTTCGGCGACTACCCGATCCGGGCCACCAACGCCTTCGCCGTCGTCCTGGACGCCTCCGGCTCCGACGTCGCCAAGGAGTTCCACGACCTGCTCTTCGAGAACCAGCCCTCGGAGAGCAACCCCGACGCCGTGACCGACGAGGACCTGGTCGACCTGGCCGTGGAGGCCGGTGCCGACGAGGCCGACGTGCGGCCCGGCATCGAGGACCTGGCGATGGAGGACTGGGTCACCGAGGCCACCCAGGAGGCCCGTGACGCCGGCGTCAACGGCACCCCCACGCTCATCCTCGACGGCGAGCAGTTCAGCGACGGCCGCACCGTCGACGACCTGGCCGCGAACCTGATCGCCGCGCTGCAGTGACGGCTCCGGCGGCTCCGCGGGGGTGACATCATCGGGTGCCATGACACCCGATGAGCGCACCGCCTTCGTCGCGGCGCTGCCGAAGGCCGAGCTGCACGTCCACCACGTCGGCTCGGCCTCGCCGGCCATGGTCGCCGAGCTGGCCGCCCGGCACCCGGGCACCGTGCCCAGCGACCTCGACGAGCTGCGCCGGTTCTTCGAGTTCCGCGACTTCGCCCACTTCATCGAGGTCTACCTGGCCGTCGTCGACCTGATCCGTACGCCGGAGGACATCCGCTTCCTCACCTACGAGATCGCGCGGGAGCTGGCCGGGCCCCAGAACGTCCGGTACGCCGAGCTCACCTGCACGCCGTACACCTCGGTGCTGCCGCACGTGGCCGACCGGGGGATGCCGATCGAGGCCTACACCGAGGCGATCGAGGACGCCCGGGTCGCCGCCGAGCGGGACCTGGGGATCGTGCTGCGCTGGATCTACGACATCCCCGGCGAGGACGGCGTCCCGGCCGGCGAGGCGACCCTGGGCTTCGCGCTGGACCACGCACCGGACGCGCTGGTCGGCTTCGGGTTGGGCGGCCCCGAGATCGGGGTGCCGCGGCCGCAGTTCAAGCCGGTCTTCGACGCCGCCCGGGCCGCCGGGCTGCGCTCGGTGCCGCACGCGGGGGAGACCACCGGCCCGGAGACCGTCTGGTCCGCGCTGCGCGACCTCGGCGCCGAGCGGATCGGCCACGGCACCTCCTCGGCCCAGGACCCGGAGCTGCTGGCGCACCTGGCCGAGAACGGGATCCCGCTGGAGGTCTGCCCCTCCTCCAACGTCGCCACCCGCGCGGTCCCGACGCTCGACGAGCACCCGCTCCGGACCTTCGTCGAGGCCGGGGTCACGGTCACCATCAACTCCGACGACCCGCCGATGTTCGGCACCACGCTGAACCGCGAGTACGAGATCGCCGCCGAGCTGCTCGACCTGGACGCCGACGGGATCGCCGACCTGGCCCGGGCGGGCGTGGACGCGTCGTTCGCACCCGACGACGTGAAGGCGCGGATCCGGGCCGAGATCGACGCCCGGTAGCGGCCTCCTAGCGCGAGTCGGCAGGAGCTTCCTGCCGACTCGCGGCCCGCCGGGCGTAGCGAGCGGTCAGCCAGAGCGCGACCGCCATCAACGCCAGCACGTCGACGAAGCCGAGGATCGACGCCCAGGGCAGGTCGATGTCGCCGGCCTCCAGGTTGGCGTAGAACGAGCCCAGAGGCGTCAGCAGGGGCCAGAGCACGACCAGGTGGCGGGCGAGGGCGAACGCGACCGCGTAGACCACCCCGAGACCGGTCAGGAAGAGCAGCTCCTCGCCGCCCATGCCGTAGCCCACGTGGTAGGCGCCATAGAGGACGGCGGCGCCGCCGACGCCGGCCGGCGTGCCGAGCTGGGCCTCCAGCCGGGTCTGCACGAAGCCGCGGAAGAAGATCGACTCGAAGACCCCGACCACCAGCGACATCACCAGCAGGGGGACCCAGTCGACCGGCGCGGGCAGGTCGTAGCCCCACAGGGTGAGCGCGAACTGGACGCCGCCGAAGAGCAGGGCGAACCCGAGCGGGCTGCGGAGGTCGTCGCGGCGCAGGCCGAGGTCGGCGAGGCCGCGGCGGCGGACCGCCACGGTGTAGACGACCGGCCCGGCGACGCCGACCAGCAGCGCGGCGGCGAAGAACAGGAACAGCCCGGCCACCCGGTCCGTGCCGAAGCCGACGAACGCGACCCGCTCGAGCGCCACCACGGCGACGTAGAGCAGCGCGATGACGGCGAGGTCGGCCCGGTCGGGCGTGCGCTCCCGGTGCGGGACGGCGCCGGGGAGCAGGGCGAGCAGCGCGGCCGAGCCGCCGACCGCGGCCAGGTACCAGCCGCCGCCGGCGACCGGCAGCAGAAGCAGCCCCGCCACCACCCAGCCGGTCCACAGGAGCCCGCGGGTGCGGGGGGTGGCGATCGAGACGAGCTCGGTGGCCATGGCACCAGTCCACCGCCGTACGGGGTCCGGCGGCAGTGCCGATGGTCGGCGTCGCCGCGACGGAGGTCCCGGCGACGCCCCTCGGGCTAGCGGACCCGGACGGTGGTCCGCTTCCGCGCGCTCCTGTACACCTTCGTGCCGGCGTAGCTGACGGTCACGGTGTGCTTGCCCTTCTTCAGCTTGCGCACCAGGACCGTCGCTCGGCCGCTCCTGACCTTCGCCGTGACGGCCTTGGCGCCGGAGACGGCGACCTTCACCCGGCCGGTCACCCGGTCGGTCGCGCGGCCGTCCAGCGACAGCCTCACGATGACCTTCGCGGCCCGCGTGCGACCGATGGCCCTCACGTTCAACGTCGCCCTCTTCTTCGCGACCGCGACGTCGGCCGTGGTGAGGGTCAGCGCCGCGAAGGTGTGCGGGCCGGTCAGCGTGACGACGCTGGCCAGCTCGAGGGTCGCGACGTTGCCGGCGTAGACCGTGACGCCGTCCTTCGTCGCCGACACGGTGTACGCCGCCTCCGGGTCGACCTCGGCGAACGTGATCGCGTAGGCGCCGTCGGCGTCGGTGGTGTCCGTGGCCGCGGCCTCCCAGTCGCCGCCGGCGGGCTGGCGCCACACGGTGACGTCGGCGCCCGCGACCGGGGCGTCCTGCGCGGTGACGACCGTGCCGGTCACGTCGCCCGGGACCACCGGCGTGGGGGCCGGCTGGGCCAGCGCGATGACCGAGCTGGTCGAGCCCTGCCCGAGTCCCACCGTGCTGGCATCGGCCTGCGCCGCCGTGAGCGCCTCGGGGTTGGCGAGCCACCAGCCGTCCTCGATCGCCTCCGCGGAGAAGTGCAGCTGGAACTCGTCGAGGTAGTAGTCGCCGCCGCCGTCCCGGCCGAGCGGCACCACCATCGAGAACCTGCCCTCGGCGTCCGTGGTCGCGGTGCCGACCACGTCGTCGGGGGCGTCGGTCGACCGTGCCTCGACCGTCACGCCGGCGATCGGGTCGCCGGGGGAGCCCCCGACGTAGGTGACGCAGAAGGGGTCCGCCGGGTCGCACTCCATCGGGGTGCCCGCGACGTAGTAGGCGACCTCGCCGGCGAGGGTGCCGGTGTGGTCGGTCGTGGCGGCGGCGGGGCGGGCCAGCCCGGCGGCCTCGACGACCGCCGCGAGCATCAGCACGGCCACCAGGCCCGCCAAGCGCCGTACCGCCGCTCCCCGCCGCCGGTTGTCGGTGCCAGGGTGTGGTCGCTGCATGGATCGTCCTTCTGTCGCCGGGGCGCGAGTTTCGTCTCCGGGCGTGGATCGGCAGGAGAACGCCGGACCTGAACGGTGCGCCCGAGGCCGCCCGGGACGGGCCGCTGCGGCATACTAGCCGCGGGTTCAGGCCCGAGGCCTCCGTAGCTCAGCTGGATAGAGCAGCGGCCTTCTAATCCGCGGGTCACAGGTTCGAATCCTGTCGGGGGCGCCGCGCAGCACCGAGAAACGCCGACGCGGCGGCTCCCCGAGGGGGCCGCCGCGTCGCGCGTCCGGGGGAGTGCGGAGGGTCAGCCGCGCAGGCCGGCCATCCAGTCCTCGACGCCCTGCACGTCGCGGGGCATCGCCGAGGAGAGGTTGCGGACGCCGTCGGCGGTGACCACCACGTCGTCCTCGATCCGGATGCCGATGCCGCGCAGCTCCTCGGGCACCAGCAGGTCGTCCTCCTGGAAGTAGAGGCCCGGCTCCACGGTGAGCACCATGTTCTCGGCCAGGACGCCGTCGCGGTAGGACTCCGGCGCGGCCTGGCCGCAGTCGTGGACGTCCATGCCGAGCATGTGGCTGACGCCGTGCAGGGTCCAGCGCGAGTAGACCTTCGAGCTCGGGTCCAGGGCCTCCTCGACCGAGACCGGGAGCAGCCCGAGGTCGCCCAGCCCGTTGGCCAGCACCACCATCGCGGCCTCGTGGCCGGCCAGGAACGGCTTGCCCGGGGCGAGCGCGGAGATCGCGGCCTCCTGGGCGTCGTAGACCATCGTGTAGAGGTCGCGCTGCAGCGAGGTGAACCGGCCCGTGACGGGGAGCGTGCGGGTGATGTCCGCGGTGTAGAGGTTGTGATTCTCCACACCCATGTCGAGCAGGATCAGCTCCCCGGGGACCACCGCGCCGGAGTTCTCGATCCAATGCAGCGTGGTCGCGTGCGAGCCGTTGGCCACGATCGAGTCGTAGCCGATGTCGTTGCCCATCGCCCGGGCGCGGCGGAAGAACGTGCCCTCCAGCCAGCGCTCGCCGTAGCGGAGCACGTTGGCCCAGTCGCGCAGGCTGTCCTCGAAGCCGAGCGCGGTGGCGTCGACCGCCTCCTGGAGCTCGCCGAGCTCCCACTCGTCCTTGATCAGGCGCATCTCCGAGACCACCCGGGCGAGGTCCGCGTCGCGGGTCGCGTCGGCGGAGACGAGTGCGTCCACGTCGGCGGAGATCCCCCGGTGGACCCGGGTCTTGACCGGGTGACCGAGGAGGTCGCCGAGCTCGGAGACGTGGCGTACGGGCAGGCCCAGCTGGGCCTCGAGCTCGCCCAGGGAGGGCCTGCGACCTGCCCAGAGGGCGCCGTACTGGCGGTCGCGGAAGAACTCGTCGCTGTCCAGGCCCGAGCGCGGGCGGGCGTAGAGCGTGGAGCCGCCGTCGGGCTCGATCACCAGCACGGCGTCCGAGGTCTGGTTGCCGGAGAAGTAGGTGTGCGCGGTGTCCGGGCGAAACCGGTAGTCGGTGTCGTTCGCGCGGACCTTGAACGTGCCGGCGGGCAGCACCAGGCGCTCGCCCGGGAACATCGCCGCAAGCCGCGCCCGGCGATCGCGGGCGTACGGCGCGATCGGGTGCTCGGAGACGTCGCGCTCCGCGTCGTGCCACCCGGTGCGCATGAAAGCGGCGTAGGCGTCCGGCACGGGCTGGTCGTGGGACTCGGTCCGCGGTGCGCTCTCGGGGGCGTCGATCGGTACTGCTGCGTGCTCGTTGTCCACGTCACCAGGGTACGCCGGCGAATCCGGGCTACGAAGTCGCTGCCGATAGGCTTCGACCCATGCCTGCCCACTACCGCGAGAGCGTCTCGTTCACGGTCCTCGTGACCGTTGCGGTCGCGCTCGGGGCGTCGGCAGTGCTGCTCCTGCTCGCGGTGTCGGGGGCCCCGTCGATCACCCTGCTCGCCACCATCATGGCAGCACTGCCGGTGGGGCCGCTGCTGGTGGCGTACCTGTGGCTGGATCGCTACGAGCCCGAGCCGAAGACGCTGCTCGCGCTCGGCCTGCTCTGGGGCGCCTGCGTGGCCACCGTCGCCGCGCTGCTGCTGCAGGGACTGGGCGGCTTCGTCGTGGGCTTCGCCAGCACCGCGGAGCTGGCCGTGGTCGCGCCGGTCACCGAGGAGGCCTCCAAGGGCCTCTTCCTGCTCCTGCTGCTGTGGTGGCGTCGGGCCGAGGTGGACGGCATCCTCGACGGCATCGTCTACGCCGGCATGGTCGGCATCGGGTTCGCCTTCACCGAGAACATCCTCTACCTGGCCGCCGCCTACGACGGCATGGACGGGATGGGCCCCGGCGGCATCGCCGGGATCACCTCGACCTTCGTGATGCGGTGCCTGTTCAGCCCGTTCGCCCACCCGCTCTTCACCGCCTTCATCGGCGTCGGCGTGGGGGTCGCGGTGGCCACCCGCTCGCCCCTGGTGCGCGCCACCGCCCCGGTGGTCGGCTACGCCTGCGCGGTCGTCGCGCACGGGACGTGGAACGCGTCCACCGTCTACGGGCTCGGCTCGTTCCTGCTGGTGTACGCCGTGCTGATGGCGCCCGCGTTCGGCGGCATGGTCGGCCTGGCGCTGTGGGCGCGCGGGTCCGAGCGCCGGATGCTGGCCGCGGCCCTGGAGGACGCCGCCCGGCGCGGCCTGATCCCGGCCACCGACATCGGCTGGGTGGTGGACCTCCGCGCGCGGCGGATCGCGCGCCGGCACGCCCGCGCGGTGGGTGGTGCCCAGGCGCAGCGGGCGATGCGGGACTACCAGCAGGCGGCGATCGAGCTCGGCTACCTGCACCACCGGCTGCTGCGGGGCACCGCGCCGGTCGACTGGCAGGCCCGTGGGCAGTCCTTCTTGCACAGCATCCAGGCGAATCGCCCCCGGTTCGCCTTCCCCGGACAGGTGGTACCCCAGCAATGACCGGAACCGAGGCAGCCGTGACGGCCGTGCTCGCCGACGCATCGGGCGGCGGCAAGCTGCTGACCGAGGTGGTGCGGCTCAACGGCGCGCTCAAGGCCGCCCCGCTGCCCCTCGACCTGCCCGGCGTCGACGCCATGCGCGAGTCCCGCGCCCAGCTGATCGAGCAGCTCGAGGACTACGTCATCCCGCGGTTGATGACGCTCGACGCGCCGTTGCTGACCGTCGTCGGCGGCTCCACCGGGGCCGGCAAGTCGACCCTGGTGAACAGCCTGGTCGGCCACCGCGTGACCACGCCGGGGGTGCTCCGTCCGACCACCCGGTCGCCCGTCCTGGTGCACCATCCGGAGGAGGGACACTGGTTCGGACCGGACCGGCTGCTGCCCGACCTCAAGCGGGTGGCCGCGCCGACCACGGACCAGGACTCGATCCAGCTGGTGGCCTCGGACTCCGTGCCGCGGGGCATCGCCATCCTGGACGCGCCCGACGTCGACTCGGTCGATGCCCGCAACCGTGAGCTGGCGGGCCAGCTGCTGGCCGCCGCGGACCTGTGGCTCTTCGTCACCTCCTCGGCGCGCTACGCCGACCAGGTGCCGTGGGAGTACCTCAAGCAGGCCGTGGAGCGCTCCACCGCCGTCGCGCTGATCCTCGACCGCACCCCCGCGGAGTCGGTCTCGACCGTCTCCGCCCACCTGGCCCGGATGATGGCCTCCCGCGGGCTCAAGGACTCCCCGCTCTTCGGCGTCGCCGAGGGACCCGTCGACGACGACGGGCTGCTGCCCGCCGGGCACGTCGCGGACGTCCGGGGCTGGCTGGAGGCGCTGGCCGACGACGCCCCCGCGCGCCGCGGCGTGGTCAACCAGACGGTCGGCGGCGCCGTGCGCACGGTGACCCGCAAGGCGTACCCGATCGCCGACGCCGCCACCGCGCAGGTCGACGCCGTGGCCGGCCTGCTGGCCACCGCCGACCGGGTGTACGACGAGGCGACCGCCTCGCTGCAGGCCGCCGGCCGCGACGGCTCGATGCTGCGCGGCGAGCTGCTCGCGCGCTGGCAGGAGTTCGTGGGCAGCGGCGAGCTCGTCCGCTCCCTGGACGCCAAGGTCGGCTTCGTCCGCGAACGACTGGTCAACGCCATCAAGGGCAAGCCCCAACAGGCCGAGCGCGTCGCGATCGCGATCGAGGTCGCCTACGAGTCCCTGGCCGCCGACCGCGCCGAGCTGGCCGCCGCGACCGCCTCCGCCGCCTGGTCCGGCGACGAGCACGGCCGGGCGCTGCTGTCGGCGGCGACCGACGACCTGTCCCGCGCCGGACGCGCGCTGCGCACCCGCGCCGCCGGCTCGGCCCGCGACTGGCAGGCCGAGCTGCAGGCCCTCGTCAAGGAGGGCAGCGGCGACGTGCGGGCGACCGCACGGTTCCTCGCCCTGGGGGTGCGCGGCCTCGCGATCGCACTGGCCGTGGTCACCCTCGGCGAGGCCGCACCGCAGGGCCCCGCCAACGAGTCGGTGCGGCTCGGCCGGAACCTGCTGGAGACCGTCGTCGGCGCCGAGGCGACCGACGCCATGGTGGCCGCGGCGGGCCGTTCGCTGGAGGAGCGGCTCGGTGAGCTGCTGGCCGGGGAGCGCGAGCGCTACCTGGCGCCGGCCCAGGAGTGGGAGCTCACGCCCGAGGCGCCCGAGCAGCTGCGCCACGCGGCGCGCCGGGTCGACGACCTGCGGTTCGCCGCCAAGAAGGAGATGGGGGAGCGCTGGTGACGGCCCTGACCGACGAGCTCGACGAGGTGCGCGAGCTCGCCACCCGCGGCACCGCGATCGGTGCGCGCCTGGACGGCCTCGACGCCGCGGTCTCCGCGGCACGCGGGCGGCTGGACGACGCGCTCCTCGACGACATCACCGCCGGCACGCGACGCGCGACCGAGCGGCTGCGGCTCTCCGCCCAGCACACCGTCGTCGCCATCGCCGGTGCGACCGGCTCGGGCAAGTCCTCCACCTACAACGCGCTGGCCGGCCTGGAGCTCTCCTCGGTCGGCGTGCGCCGGCCCACCACGTCCTGGGCGACCGCCGTCGTCTGGGGCCACGAGGGCGCCGGGGAGCTGCTGCACTGGCTCGGCATCCCGCCGCGTCACCAGACCATGCGGGACTCCCTGCTCGACGCCGGCGGCGACGAGCAGGAGTTCGACGGCGTCGTACTGATGGACCTGCCCGACCACGACTCCACGGAGGTGGCCCACCACCTCGAGGTGGACCGCCTCGTCGAGCTGGCGGACCTGCTGGTCTGGGTCGTCGACCCCCAGAAGTACGCCGACGCGGCGCTGCACGACCGGTACCTCAAGCCGCTGGCCGGGCACGAGGACGTGATGCTCGTGGCGGTCAACCACATCGACACCATCCCCGAGGACAAGCGGGAGGCGATGGTCGACGACGTGCGCCGACTGCTGGCCGAGGACGGCCTGCGCGACGTCAAGGTCCTCCCCGTGAGCGCCCGCCACGGCCTCGGCATGGCGGAGCTGCGCCGCGAGATCACCGAGCGGGTCACCTCCAAGCGCGCCGCCGCGATGCGGCTGGAGGCCGACGTGGCCGCCGCCGCGCGCCGCCTCGAGGAGGCCGGCGGTGACGCCGACGCGCCGGAGGTCTCGGCCGACGCGGTCACGGACCTGGAGCGCAAGGTCGGCGAGGCCGTCGGCATCCCCGTGATCGCCCAGGGCGTACGCCGCAGCGTCAGTGCTCGGGCCGGCCGGGCCACCACCTGGCCGCCGCTGGCGCTGCTGAGCCGCAGGCCGGACACCGAGCTCGCGACCGAGCTCGGTGCCGGGTCCGCCGACCGCCGTGACCTGCCGCAGGTCGGCGAGGTGCAGCGGGGTGCCCTGAACACCGCGATCCGCGAGTTCGCCGACGACTGCAGCGGCGGCCTGGCCCTGCCGTGGGCACACGCCATCCAGGCTGCCGCCACCGACCGTCTCGCGGAGACCGGCGACCGGATCGATCGCGAGCTGCGCGGCGCGGAGCTGGGCGCCTCCCGGCTGCCGTTCTGGGCGCACGTCCTGCGGGTGCTGCAGTGGCTGCTGCTGCTCGCCGCGATCGCCGGCGGCGCGTGGTGGGCGCTCGCGGCGTTCGGAGTCGTGGACCCGGCGCCCGAGGTCGGCGGGCTCCCGGTGCCCGCGCTCGTGCTGGGTGGTGCCCTTGGCGCCGGCCTGGTGCTGGCGGTGATCGGCCGTATCGCCAGCTCGTCGCTGGCGCGCTCCCGCTCCCAGGGCGCCGAGGATGCGCTCGACCGGGCGGTGGCGGGCGTGCTCGACGGCGAGGTGGTCCGTCCGGTCCGCGCCGTGGTCCGCGACTACTCGGACTTCCGGTCCGGGGTCCGCGCCGCGCGCGGCTGACGTCGTCCACCTCGACCGACTGCCCCAGCGCTGACGCCGCGGCCCGGTTGTCGCGCACAGCCGTCGATCCCTCCGCCGCTGTCCCCAGGCCTCGTGCCGGTCGGGGCGGCAGCGTCGGGGGCGTTGCGTGGACTCCTCTCGCACGGCCCGCACCGGCGGGCCACGAGGAGAGGAGAGTCCCATGGCCAACGACACGATGGTCACGCTGCAGGGGTGGTTGGGCGGGGAGCCGTCCGGTCGCGACGTCGGCGGCGTGCTGGTGACCCACTTCCGGGTGGCGTGCACGCCGCGGCGGTTCAACCGCCAGCGTGAGGAGTGGGTCGACGGCGAGACGCAGTGGTACACCGTCAGCGCCTGGCGGGCGCTGGCCGACCACTGCCTGCGCTCCCTGCGCAAGGGTGACCCGGTCGTGGTGCACGGCCGGCTCACCCACCGCAGCTACGTCAACAAGGCCGACACCGAGGTGGTCGCGCTGGAGGTCGAGGCGATCACGGTCGGCCACGACCTGTCGCGTGGCTGCACCGAGTTCCGCCGGACCTCTCCCGCCCAGGGGTTCGAGCCCGCGGCCGGGGCGGGGGCGGGGGCGTCCGGCGCCGCCGCCTGAGCGCTGGGGAGGCGGGGCCGCGGCACCCGTCTCCCGGGTGGCCGTCGTGGTCTGGGACGGCGGCCACCCCGAACGGGCTTCCGGGCGCGAATCTGCGTAGCCTTGCGGCCATGGCGGAATACATCCTCTCCCTGCGCAACGTGCGCAAGGCCCACGGCGACAAGGTCGTCCTCGACAACGTGACGTTGTCGTTCCTGCACGGCGCGAAGATCGGCGTCGTCGGCCCGAACGGCATGGGCAAGTCCTCGCTCCTCAAGCTGATGGCCGGCCTGGACCAGCCGAACAACGGCGACATCGTCCGTGACCCCGACGCGACCGTCGGGATGCTCCAGCAGGAGCCGCCCCTGTCCGAGGGCAAGACGGTCCTTGAGAACGTGGAGGAGGCCGTCGGCGAGATCAAGGCCAAGCTCGACCGGTTCAACAAGATCTCCGAGGAGCTGGCGGACCCCGACGCCGACTACGACACGCTCCTGGCGGAGATGGGCGACCTGCAGACCGACCTGGACCACGCGAACGCGTGGGACCTGGACTCCCGCCTCGACCAGGCCATGGACGCGCTGCGCTGCCCCCCGCCGGAGCTGCTCGTCGACAACCTCTCCGGTGGTGAGCGCCGCCGGGTCGCGCTCTGCAAGCTGCTGCTCCAGCAGCCTGACCTGCTGCTCCTCGACGAGCCCACCAACCACCTCGACGCCGAGTCGGTGCAGTGGCTGGAGGGGCACCTGAAGAGCTACCCGGGCGCGGTCCTCGCCGTCACCCACGACCGGTACTTCCTGGACAACGTCGCCGAGTGGATCGCCGAGGTCGACCGCGGCCAGATCCACGGCTACGAGGGCAACTACTCCACCTACCTGGAGACCAAGAAGGAACGGCTCAAGATCGAGGGTCAGAAGGACGCCAAGCGCGCCAAGATGCTCGAGAAGGAGCTGGAGTGGGTGCGCTCCAACGCCAAGGCGCGCCAGACCAAGTCGAAGTCGCGTCTGGCCCGCTACGAGGAGCTGGCCGCCGAGGCCGACAAGGCCCGCAAGGTCGACACCGCCGACATCAACATCCCGCCGGGTCCGCGCCTGGGTGACGTGGTGCTCGAGGCCGACCACCTGGTCAAGGCGTTCGACGGCCGCACGCTGTGGAACGACATCAGCTTCACGCTGCCGCGCGCCGGCATCGTCGGCGTGGTCGGCCCCAACGGCGTCGGCAAGACGACGCTGTTCCGGATGATCACCGGCGGCGAGACCCCCGACGAGGGCAAGCTCACCGTCGGCCAGACCGTCAAGCTCTCCTACGTCGACCAGTCCCGCGGCGGCATCGACCCCAACAAGAACGTCTGGGAGGTCGTCTCCGACGGCCTGGACTTCATCAAGGTCGCGAACTTCGAGATGAACTCGCGCGCCTACGTCGCCTCGTTCGGCTTCAAGGGCCCGGACCAGCAGAAGAAGGCCGGCGTGCTGTCCGGCGGTGAGCGCAACCGCCTCAACCTCGCGCTCACCCTCAAGCAGGGCGGCAACGTGCTGCTCCTCGACGAGCCGACCAACGACCTGGACGTGGAGACGCTCTCCAGCCTCGAGGACGCCCTGCTGGACTTCCCCGGCTGCGCCGTGGTCACCTCGCACGACCGCTGGTTCCTCGACCGCATCGCCACCCACATCCTCGCCTGGGAGGGCGACGACGAGGACGGCGGCAAGTGGTTCTGGTTCGAGGGCAACTTCGCCTCCTACGAGGCGAACAAGGTCGAGCGCCTCGGCGTCGAGGCCGCCCGCCCGCACCGCGTCACCCACCGCCGCCTCACCCGCGACTGAGCTGGATGGGCCGAGCGTGTCGGCGCTTCGCTTGACACGCTGCCGGCCGCGCAGTCGACCGCCGCTGGCCGCCAGGTGTCCTGGCGGCCAGCGGCGTCTGCGCGCGGGGAGGCTCGCTCGCGCCCTCCGGGCGCTCGTTCCTCGCTTCCTCCGGAGCGCCTGCTTCGCGTTCCCCGCGCTGCAGACGTCGAGCCTCTCGCGGGGTCAGGCGGTGGCGTTGGTCAACAGAGGCCACGTGAAACCCGTGCTACATGTAGGTCGGCGGCGTAGGTCCTCGCGGTGGGCGGGTCAGGTGGCGCGGAGCTCGCGGGCGGGGTGGTCGCCGATCAGTCGGTCGGCGACCGCGTCCATCACCCGCCGCAGGGCGGCGAAGTCCTCGGGCGAGGCGAGGTCGACCAGGTAGTCGCGGACGCCGTTGACGTGCACCGGGGCAGCCGTCTCCAGCGCCTGCCAGCCGGCCGGCGTCAGCCGGGCGAGGACGCCGCGCCGGTCCTCCGGGGAGTCGCACCGCTCGACCAGGCCGTCGCGCTCCATCCGGGCCACCGTGTGGGTGATCCGGCTGCGGCTGTGGGCCAGGGAATCGGCGAGCTGGGCCATCCGCATCTGGCCGTCGGACTCGGAGAGCCGGACCATCACCTCGTACTCGACCAGCGACATGCCGAACCTGCGACGCAGGTCCTCCTCGAGCCGGTCGTTGAGGAGGGTGGTGCCGAGCAGGAAGGCCCGCCAGGTCTGCTGCTGCTCGGCATCGAGCCAGCGGGGCTCCGTCGCCGCTGGGCCATCCGGGTCGCTCACGCGAGCCAGTGTAGGTCGGCGGACCGTCGGTGGCGGCCCTACTTTCAGGTGCATCTCCGGCAGCCGCCGCCCGGGTGCGCGCGTCCGGTCCGGGGAACGCAGAGCGCCCGGCCACCATCGGTGGCCGGGCGCTCGTCGCTACGTCGGTCGGGGGACCGAGTGGGTCAGCTCATCCGCTCCAGGATCAGCGCCATGCCCTGGCCGCCGCCGACGCACATGGTGATCAGGCCGGTCGACTTGTCGTGCCAGTCGAGGCTGTTCAGCATCGTGTTCTGCAGGCGGGCGCCGGTCATGCCGAACGGGTGGCCGACGGCGATCGCGCCGCCGTTGACGTTCAGCTTGTCCAGGTCGACGCCGAGGTCCTCGGCGGAGGGCAGCACCTGGGCGGCGAAGGCCTCGTTGATCTCGACCAGGTCGATGTCGTTGATGCTCATGCCGGCGTACTTCAGGGCGTTGCGGGTCGCCTCGACGGGGCCGAGGCCCATGATCTCCGGCGAGAGGCCGGAGACGCCGGTGGAGACGATCCGGGCGAGCGGGGTGAGGCCCAGCTCGGCGGCCTTGGTGTCGGACATGATCACCACGGCGGCGGCACCGTCGTTGAGCGGGCAGCAGTTGGCCGCGGTGACCACGCCGTCGGGGCGGAAGACCGGCTTGAGGTCCTTGACCGCGTCGTAGGTGACGCCGGCCCGCGGGCCGTCGTCGGCGGTGACGACGGTGCCGTCCGGGGTGGTGATCGGGGTGATCTCGCGGGCCCAGAAGCCGTCGGCGATCGCCTTCTCGGCCAGGTTCTGCGAGCGGACGCCGAACTCGTCGAGGGTCTTGCGGTCCAGGCCGCGCATGCGCGCCACGTTCTCCGCGGTCTGGCCCATCGCGATGTAGACGTCCGGCAGCAGCCCGTCCTCGCGGGGGTCGTGCCAGTCCTTGCCGCCCTGCGCGTACTCCGCGGTGCGCTGCTGGGCGTCGGCGAACTTCGGGTTCTTGGTGTTCGGGATGTGGTCGGAGGTGCCGAACTGGAAGCGCGACACGGCCTCGACGCCACCGGAGAGGAAGACGTCGCCCTCGCCGGCCTTGATCGCGTGGAACGCCATCCGCGTGGACTGCACGGAGGAGGCGCAGTAGCGGGTCACCGTGGTGCCGGGGATCTCGTAGCCCATCAGCGCGGTGACGTTGCGGGCCATGTTGTTGCCGGCCTCGCCACCGGGCAGGCCGCAGCCGAGGATGTAGTCGTCGATCTCGTTCGGGTCCAGTGCCGGGATCTTGTCCAGCGCGGCCTTCGCGATGAACGCGGACAGGTCGTCGGCGCGGAAGTCCTTCAGCGAGCCCTTGTTGGCGCGCCCGATCGGCGTGCGGGCGGCGGAAACGATCACTGCTTCGGGCATGCGGCTACTCCGTCTTTGAAGCTGGGAACAGGTATTCGGCGCCCAGTGTGGCACCTGTCCACGAACGCGGGCGCGGTCGGTCCGCTCAATGGTGTCTGGCACCATGCCCAAGTGCGGCACCGCTACCTCTGCCCCCTGCGCTGGGGCGACATGGACATGCTGGGACACGTCAACAACGTCCGGTACGTCGACTACCTCCAAGAGGCGCGCGTCGACCTGTTCCGCAGCCACAGCCACGACCGCTACGACGGCGGTACGCCGGGGGAGGCGCTGGTCGAGGGCATCGTGGTGGTCCGCCACGAGGTGACCTACCTGCGCCCGCTGCTGTTCAGCCGCACCCCGGTCACGATCGAGGTATGGGTGACGCGGATCCGCACCGCCTCCTTCACCCTGGCCTACGAGGTCTTCCACGAGCGGGCCGACGGCACCCGACGGGTCTACCTGCGGGCGAGCACCGTGCTCGCGCCGTACCGGTTCGATGCCGAGCAGCCGCGGCGGCTCAGCGACGCCGAGCGCGCGATGCTGGAGCAGTTCCTGGAGCCGGAGCCGGCGGCGAAGCGGCCCGCCGCGGTGGCGGTGCGGCCCGCGCCGGAGCGGCACTACCCGGTCCACGTCCGGTTCTCCGACGTCGACGTGTACCGCCACGTCAACAACGTCATGTACTTCGAGTACTTCCAGGAGGCGCGGATCCGGCTGATCACCGACCTGGCCTCCGAGGTGCGGGAGGGCGCGCGCTACCACTTCGTCGTCGCGCAGACCGACGTCGACTACCACCGCGCGCTGACGTTGCGGTCCGACCCCTACGACTGCTGGACCCGGATCGCGTCGGTCGGCACCAGCTCGGTGACGATGGAGGCGGCGATCACCGCACCCGAGGACACCGACACGGTGCTCGCGCGGGCACGCGTCGTGCTGGTCCTGTTCGACCCCGCCACGCAGCGGCCGACGCCGTTCCCCGACGAGCACCGGGCGCTCCTGGATCGGCTCGCGGCCGCGGAGTAGCCGGCGGGCCGGCGCCCGTCAGGCGCGAGCGGCGCGCTCGGGCCGTCAGGTGTTGATCATGAAGTTCGCGGCGTGGGTGACGTAGGCCCAGAACCGCTCGTCCTGCTCGGGGGTCAGCTCGACGGCGTCCAGCCCCGCGCGGAAGTGGGTCAGCCACCGGTCGCGCGCCTCGGCGTCGACGCGGAACGGCGCGTGCCGCATCCGCAGCCGCGGGTGGCCGCGCTCGTCGGAGTAGGTGGTCGGGCCGCCCCAGTACTGCACCAGGAAGTGGAGGAACCGCTGCTCCGCCGGCCCCAGGTCCTCCTCCGGGTACATCGGCCGGAGCACCTCGTCCGTGGCCACACCCTCGTAGAAGCGCGCGACGATCCGCCGGAAGGTCTCGAACCCGCCGATCTCCTCGTAGAAGGTCTCCGCCTCGACGCTCTGGGTCACGAGCCCATCATCCCTCGGAGCCGGCGGAACGCCCGCTTCGGGACCGCTCGTCGGACCGCTCGTCGGCCGGCGCCGCGTCGTCTCGCCCCCGCTCGTCGCGGTGCCAGACGACCCGCTGGGCGAACGGGATCTCGATGCCCTCGTAGTCGAACCGCGCCTTGATCCGCTGGCGCAGCGCCCGGGCCACGGACCACTGCTGCAGCGGGGCGGTCTTCACCATCACCCGGACCGTGACCGCGTCGGCGGCCAGGTTCTCGACGCCGGTGACCTCGGGCTCCTCGATCACCACGTCGCGGTAGTCCTCGTCCTCCCACAGGTCGTGGGCGATCTCGCGGAGCACCTGCTGGACGCGGACCAGGTCCTCGCCGTACCCGACGCCCACGTCGATCACCGCCCGCGACCAGTTCTGGCTCTGGTTGCCCACGCGGACGATCTCGCCGTTGGGCACGTGCCAGACGACGCCGTTGATGTCGCGCAGCCGGGTCGAGCGCAGCGAGACGGCCTCCACCGTGCCGCTGGCCTCACCGAGGTCCACCACGTCGCCCACGCCGTACTGGTCCTCCAGGAAGATGAAGGTGCCGGACACCAGGTCCCTGACCAGGGACTGGGCGCCGAACGAGAGCGCCAGGCCGATGATGCCGGCGCTGGCGATGATCGGCGCGATGTTCACGCCGAGCTCGCTGAGGATCATCGTGACCACGATGACCCCGACCAGGCCGGAGATGATCGACTTCGCGACGCCCGCCATCGTCTTCGCGCGCTGGGCGCGGCGGTCCGTGGCGGTGAAGTCGACCTTGTCCGGCAGCACGCCCTTCTCTGCGCGGGACGCGAGCCGGTCGATGAGGCGGTGCAGGATCCAGCGGCTGATCCAGCCGAGGAGGATCAGGCTGAGCACGGCCAGCGGCTTGCCGATCACGATGGTCGACCAGCGGGCGACGTGCTCGTTGTGGAACCAGTCCCACGCGACGTTGCAGATCTGCTCCTCCGAGTCGCAGGGGTTGGAGGCCAGGGAGAGCACGAGTGCCGCGGGAGCCCAGATCGCCATTGCCCCAGTGAACCAAAGGGCGCCCGCGGACCACGACCCCGGGCGCGATGAGGAGTCGCCGCTCAGACTCGATAAGGTATCCCCGTGATCAGCTCTGCCGTACGCCGCTCCGCCGCCGCGCTCTCGCTCCTGACCCTCGTCGGGGTCGGCTTCGTCCTCGCCGCCGGCCCGGCGTCGGCCGACACCCCGCTGCCCAGCGACGGCGGCTGGGAGCCCAAGCCGGACATCGACCACCTCGAGGTCTGGCTGCTCTTCGTGGGCGTCCCGCTGCTGGCCTTCGTGCTGATCAGTGCCGTCTTCATCGCCCCGGCGCTGGCCCGCGGCGAGACGATCAACCCCGCCAAGCGCGCCCCCGAGGAGCAGTGGCTCGGCGGCCCGAGCAAGGAGGCCGGCGAGCTCGCCGCCCCCGACGGCGAGGGCTCGGCGGCCGGCGGCGCCGGCGGCTCCTGGTAGCCTACGCCGACGACGAGGCCCGCGATGCCCTACCTCAAGCCTGCCGAGCAGGCCCGACTCGACGCGGCGATCCGAGCCGCCGAGCAGGCCTGCCGTGCCGAGATCTCGGTCTACCTGGGCACGGTCGAGGGCGACCAGCGCGACTTCGCGACCAGCCTGCACAACACGATGGTGCTGCCCTCCCGCAGCATCCTGATCATGGTGGACCCGAGCCGCCGGATCGTCGAGATCGTCACCGGCGGCCACGTGCGGCGCACGCTGACCGACGAGGAGGCTGCCGACGCGGTCGCCCAGATGGGCGCGGCGTTCGCCGAGGGGGACCTGGCCGGCGGGCTGGTCCGCGGCGTGCAGCTGCTCGGCGAGCACGCGTTGGACTGACCTCACGCCCGTACGACGAAGCGCCGGTCCCCGCGTGGGGGCCGGCGCTTCGTGCGTGACGGGTCTTCAGGCCGGTCAGGCGGCCGCGCGCAGCATCATCACGTTGACGATGCCGTTGTGCTCCAGCTCGCCGACGGCGCGGAATCCCTGCTCGGCGTGGAACGCCAGGGACTTGTCGTTGTCGGAGTAGACCTCGAGGCCGACCGGAACGTCGGTGGGCAGCTGGTCGTAGAGCTCGCTGCCGACGCCCTGGCGCTGGTGGTCGGGGGAGACGATCACCCGGTCGAGGTAGACGAAGTCCTCGTACCGCTCGGCGAACCAGCGGAACCGGCTGGAGTCGTAGGTCGCGTCGGGCGGGAGCGTGATGACGAAGCCGGCGACGTCGCCGGCCCGGTCGGCCACGTAGGCCTGGTCGGACATCTTCAGCAGCAGCGACAGTCCCTCGTGGTCGAGAGGGCTGACGGCGTGCAGTGCGCCCTGGTTGAGGTCGATTACCTGGTCGTGGTCGTGCTGTGCGATTTCACGGATCATCGTCCTCGACGTTACGTCAACCCGCGACGGGCTCCAAACTCGCGTCCGGCCCCGGCGTGCCCGCCACCTGCGACGTTGTCGAGGTCGGCACGCCTGGCCGCGACGTACGACGCCGGCGCCCCGGGCTCCGGGACGCCGGCGTCGGCGGTGCTGCGTGGTGCCGGTCGGCGCCGGATCAGCCGCGCGCGTCGCGCTCCTGGGCGGCCAGGGCGCGGGCCAGGTCGGCGCGACCCTCGTCGATGTAGCGACGCGCTCCGGAGTTGACGCCCTCGGACTCCTCGGCCAGCCAGGCCTCGACCCGCTTCAGCGTCGCCGGCGTGGCCAGGACGCGGGGGAAGAGGTGCTCCACGGCGACCGCGGCCCGGTGGGATCCGATCCGTTCCCACGCGTGCGGGGCGTCGGAGAGGTAGCGCTCGACGTACTCCGCGAGCACCTCCTCCTGGCCGCCGCGCCAGAAGGAGAACGCGATCTCACGGCCCGTCTCGTTCGGGGTGGCGCCGTCGACCATCGCCGCCTGCCAGGCGCGGTCCTTGGCCTCGGCGCGGGGCTGCGCCGCGCGGGCCGCGGCGGCCTTCTCCAACGCGGTGTTGGTGTTGTCGCCGGCGAGCTCGGTGTCGATCCGCGCGTCGTCGGCGCGGCCGAGGCGGGCCAGGTTGTTGAGGAGCACCCAGCGCAGGTCCTGGTCCACGGTGAGGCCCTCGAAGGTCAGCGAGCCGTCGAGCAGGGCCTCGAGGTCGGCGATCGCGGCCTCGGAGTGCGCCGCTCCGGCGTACGCGCGGGCGAAGGTGAGCTGGTGGTCGGTGCCGGCGCCGGCGTCGGCCAGCAGGCCCCGGAGGCCCTCCTCCCAGCGCTGCGACAGCGCGGCCCGGTTCTGCGGCGCGCTGTAGAAGCCGACCGCCTGCGCGGCGAAGCGCGGGAACGCCGTGACGCCCCAGGAGTCGGTCTCGGCGCCGATGTTGCCGAGCACCAGGTCGACGAAGTCGGTCGCCGACATCTCCGCGTCGCGGGTCATGTCCCAGGCGGCGCTCCAGACCAGCGCGCGGGCCAGCGAGTCGTCCATGTCCGAGAGGTGCTCGACGGCGGTGGCCAGCGAGCGCTCGTCGAGGCGGACCTTGGCGAAGGTCAGGTCGCCGTCGTTGAGCAGCAGCAGGTCCGGCTGGGTCTGGCCGACGAGGGCCGGGATCTCGGTCAGCTCGCCCTCGATGTCGACCTCGACGTAGCTGTCGCGGACCAGCTTGCCGTCGTCGTGGCGGTAGGCGCCGATGCCGATCCGGTGCCGGCGCAGCGTCGGGTGGCTCTCCGCGGCGGTCTGCCGGATCGCGAACGACGCGTAGGTCGGCTCGCCGTCCGCGGTCTCGGTGAGCTCGAAGACCGGGCGGACCGTGTTGACGCCGGCCGTCTGCAGCCACTCCTTGGCCCAGCCGGTCAGCTCGCGGCCCGACGCCTTCTCCAGGGCGCTGAGCAGGTCGCTGAACTCGGTGTTGTCGTAGGCGTGGTCGCGGAAGTACTGACCCAGCCCGGCGAGGAACGGCTCGATGCCCACCCAGGCGACCAGCTGCTTGAGCACGGAGGCGCCCTTGGCGTAGGTGATCATGTCGAAGTTGGTCTCCACCGCGTGCAGGTCGACCATGTCGGCCGCGATCGGGTGGGTCGAGGGCAGCTGGTCGGCGCGGTAGCCGGTCTGCTTGCGCATGTTGGCGAAGCCGGTCCAGGCGTCGGTGTACTCAGTGGCCAGGGCCTCGGCGTGGTAGCAGGCCCACTCGGCGAACGACTCGTTCAGCCAGAGGTCGTCCCACCACTTCATCGTGACCAGGTTGCCGAACCACATGTGCGCCATCTCGTGGAGGATGACCGAGGCCCGGTACTCGTAGAACGAGCGCGGCTGGCGCGAGCGGGGGAGGTACTCGTCGCGGAAGGTGACGCACCCGGCGTTCTCCATCGCGCCGGAGTTGTACTCCGGGACGTAGAGCTGGTCGTACTTCTCGAACGGGTACGGCACGCCGAACGCGTCCTCGAAGAATGCGAAGCCCTGCTTGGTGAGCCCGACGATCTCGTCGAGGTCGCGCTCCATCTCGGCGGCCAGCGAGTGACGCGCGTAGTGGCCGAGCGGGATCGAGCCGTTCGGGCCCTCGTAGACGTCCTGGAACTCCACGTAGTCGCCGGCGACGATCGCGGTGATGTACGTCGACATCCGCTGGGTGGTGGGGAACGCCCAGACGGCCGACGCGGGGTCGCCGTCGACCGGCACCGGAGCCGGCGTCGGCGCGTTGGAGACGACCTTCCAGTGCGCCGGGGCGGTGACGGTGAAGGTGAAGACCGACTTGAGGTCGGGCTGCTCGAAGCAGGCGTAGACGCGGCGGGCGTCGGGCACCTCGAACTGCGAGTACAGGTAGACCCGGTCGTCGGCGGGGTCGACGAAGCGGTGCAGGCCCTCGCCGCTGCGCGAGTAGGTGCACGCGGCGCGCACGACGACCGTGTTCTCCGCGGCCAGGCCCGGCAGGGCGATCCGGCTGTCGGCGTACGCCGTGGCGGGGTCGATCGGCGCGCCGTTGAGGGTGATCTCCTCGATGGTGGCGTCGACCAGGTCCAGCCAGGTCTCGGCACCGGGCTCGGCGCACGTGAAGGTGATCGTGCTGGTGGAGCCGAAGGTGGTGGCGCCGTCCTCGGTGGCCTGGGTCAGGTCGAGGTCGACGTCGTAGGCGGTCACATCGATCAGCGCTCCGCGGGCGGTGGCCTCGTCACGCGTCAGGTTCATACCGGGCATGCCGGTCATTCTCCTCGCGAGCCCACGCGGCGCGGAATCGGGGATACCACGCCGTCGCGCCGCGCCCGAACGCGGGGCGCGAATTACATGGATGTGATTTTAAAAAGTCAAGCGCGACACGCCCGGGGCAGGTGGGTTTGTTGTGCAAATTGTTGCGAGATGGGGCTGGAGTGCCCCAAGGTTGCGCCCATGCGCCGAGAAGCCCGGATCGTGCGCTGGTGGTCCACTCTGGCCTCCAGCGTCCTGGTCGCGACCCTGCTGGTGGTGTCGGGTGGGGCCGAGCAGACGGCCCGGACCGCGCCGGTCGCGGGCTCGACGTACCTGTGCTCGGGATACTCCGGCTGTCGCTCGGCCGGCTACTCCGACGACGGGTACGGCGCGAACAACGGGCGCATGTACTGGCTGATGTACTCCGGCCACAACTGCACCAACTACGCCGCCTACCGGATGATCCGGGCCGGCATGCCCAACTCCCGCCCGTGGAGCGGGAGCGGCATGGCCTACAACTGGGGCAAGGCGATGAAGAGCATCACCGACACGAAGCCCGCGGTGGGCGCGATCGCGTGGTGGGACCGCTACCACAACGGGATCGGCTCCAGCGGCCACGTCGCCTACGTCGAGAAGGTCGTCTCCGCCACCGAGATCGTGATCTCGGAGGACAGCTGGAACGGCACCTTCCACTGGCGCTCGATCACCAGGTCCAGCGGCCGGTGGCCCAGCGGCTTCATCCACTTCAGGGACGTCAAGCAGGTCGAGCCGGAGGGGCCGACCGAGCCGACCGAGCCGGAGCAGCCGGTCGATCCGCCGATCACGAACACCGCCGCGCCCGCCATCACCGGCGAGCCGCAGGTCGGTGTCCCGCTGACCGTCAGCCGGGGCAGCTGGACGCCGTCCCCGTCGTCGTACGCCTACCAGTGGCAGGCCGGCGGGGTCGCCATCGGCGGCGCCACCGGGCGCACCTTCACGCCGACCGCCGACCAGCTCGGCAAGACGGTGACCGTGTCGGTGACCGCGACCAAGAAGGGGTTGCGGTCCGCCACCGCGACGACCCCGGCCACCGCGGTCGTCGCCAAGGGTGCGTACGCCAACGTCACCGCACCGGCGCTGGACGGCACGCCCATGCTCGACGAGGAGCTCACCGTCGTGGGCGGCAGCTGGTCGCCGGCGCCCGAGACGATCACCTACCGCTGGCGCGCCGGCGGCAAGGTGATCCAGGGTCACACGGAGTCCAGCCTCGTGCTCACCCCGAAGCTCGCCGGCAAGCGGGTCTCGGTGGTGGAGGTCGTCAAGGGGGCCGGGTTCGCCAACGCCAAGATGCCGTCGGTCTCCACCGAGAAGGTCTGGGAGGGCCAGATCGAGGTGACGACGCCGTTCGCCCTCGCGGGCAAGCCCGAGCTCGGCGAGCAGCTCACCGTGGCGCCGGGGGAGTACACGCCCGCCGACGCCGAGGTCACCTACACCTGGCTGCGCGACGGCGTGGCGATCCCCGATGCCGTCGGGCCGACCTACGTCACCACGGCGGCCGACCTCGGCGCGCAGATCACGGTGAGCGCGGCACTGAGCCGTGACAGCTACCTGCCGCCGGCGGAGGCGCCGCTGGCCGGCCTCGAGGAGCTCATCCGCACCCGCCCCACGGTCTCGTTGCGGCCGGTCGGCAAGCGCCGTCGGGTCGCGGTCGGGATCCGCGTCACCGCGCCGGGGCTGGGGCCGGTCGAGGGCCGGTTGCTGGTCAGGTTCGGCACGAAGCAGGAGTGGGTCACGCTCGACAAGGGGCGCGCCCGTGTCGTGTTCGCGCCGGTGGCGCCGGGGGTGCGGAAGGTCCGCGCCTTCCTCCAGGCCGGTCAGACGGCGTACGGCGCCGTCGAGCGCATCCCGGTCCGCGTCCTGCGGTGACCGGGGCCCGGGTGCGCCCCACCCGCACCGCCAGCCCCGGCGCGCTGCCGGGCCCGTGGGTGACCTCACGCCGGTCGCCGGGAATCGAGGCGGCTCCGCGTGCGTTGTGACGGTTGTGGTTGAAACCGTGACTTCTTCGCATCAAGGAACTCCGAGCGCCGCCGACGGGAGCGCGCGGGATCGGGCCGACTTCTGGTTCGACCCGCTCTGCCCCTTCGCGTGGATCACCTCCCGCTGGCTGCTGGAGGTCACCCAGGTCCGCGACATCGACGTCGACTGGCACGTCATGAGCCTGGGCTACCTCAACGCCGAGCGCGACATCTCCGACGAGTACCGCCGGATGCTGGCGCCCGCGTGGGGACCCGTCCGCGTGCTGATCGCTGCCGCGCAGAAGTACGGCGACGAGGTGCTGTTGCCGCTCTACAACGCGTTCGGCCAGCGCATCCACCTCGACGGCCGCCCGCTGCACGAGGAGCCCGACGCGGGGCGCGCCCTGATCGCCGAGGTGCTGGACGAGGTCGGACTGGACGCGACGCTGCTCGACGCGATGGACGACGCCTCGCTCGACGAGGCCGTGGCCGCCTCCCACCACGAGGGCATGGACCAGGTCGGTGAGGACGTCGGCACGCCCACCATCGCCGTCAACGGCGTCGCGTTCTTCGGGCCGGTGCTGTCCAAGGCGCCGCGCGGCGAGGAGGCCGGCCGGCTCTGGGACGGGGCGGTCGCCGTGGCCTCCTTCCCGCACTTCTACGAGCTGAAGCGGACCCGGACCGGGGAGCTCGACTTCAGCTGACCCGCGGCCGGGTGGCGTCCCGATCCCGCCGCCGGCGATCGGCCGGCCCGCCACGAGCGCGGGTCCGCCGATCGCTGGTGGCGATCACGCATCATGGATCGGCATGAGCATCTCGGACCCTCGCTCTCCCGACCCCACCCCGCCCCGACTGCTACGCCGTCGCGACCTCGGCGGGCTCGCCGCCGCCGTCGCGGCGGTCCCGGTGATCGGGCTCTTCCCCGACCTGCCGGCCGCCGCCGCTCCAGCCGGCGCTCCCGCGGGCGCCCCCGAGCGGCTGCGACTGCGCCGAGACCCGGGCTCGGTGGTCTCCGCGCTCGACGTGCCGCTGGCCGCGCGCGCCGCCCGCGCCCGGGCCGGGGGACCGGTCCGCACGCCGGTGCTGGAGACCGGCCGGTTCGCGATGGTGGGCCTCACCTGGGGGTCGGGGCGGGCGCGGATCCGGGTCCGGACCCGCACCGCCGGCGGCGGCTGGACCCCCTGGCGGGCGCTGCCGGTCCTGGCCGACGGCCCCGACCGCTCGACCGCCGAAGGGCGGGCCACGCCGCACGCCACCGAGCCGCTGTGGGTGGGCGCGAGCGAGGCGGTCCAGGTGGAGATCGACGGCGACCTGCAACGCCCGGTGCTGGCGCTGGTCGACCCGGGCGTCCGGGCCGAGGACGCCGAGGCCGATGGGCCCGATCGGGTCGACGACGAGGCCGACAGCGTCGATCGCTCGAGCGTCCGGCGCGCGTCGGCGCCCCGGAGGCCCCGCCGGGTGCCGCGCCCCGAGGTGCGCCGCCGCAAGGCATGGGGTCCCAACCGCCGGCTCCTCGGCGAGGGCCCCGGGGAGGTCAGGACGGTGCGGCAGGTGCACGTCCACCACACGGTCAGCGCGAACGACTACCGCCGTCGGGACGTGCCCGGGCTGATCCGGAGCATGTACCGCTACCACACCAAGACGCTCGGCTGGTCCGACATCGGCTACAACTTCCTGGTCGACCGGTTCGGCCGGATCTGGGTCGGCCGCAAGGGCAGCCTGGGGATGGCCCAGGGCGCCCACACCCTGGGCTTCAACGACACCTCGGTCGGGGTGTCGGTGATCGGCGACTTCGAGACCGCCCGACCGCGCACCGAGGTGCTGGGCGCCATCGCGCGGATCGCGGCCTGGAAGCTCGACCGCTTCGACCGCGACCCGACGGCGAACATCAGGGTCCTCTCCACCGGCAGCGACAAGTACGACGCCGGGCGCCGGGTGCGGCTTCCGGTGATCGACGGGCACCGCGACACCAACGACACCGCCTGCCCGGGACGGCACCTCTACAAGAAGCTGCCCGCGATCCGCCGGCGGACCGCGCGGCGCATGAAGCGGTTCGGCTGAGCCCGCTCGCGGCCCCGCCCGCGGCCCCGCTCGCGGCCCCGCCGAGCGCTGGTTCGGCGGGGACCGCGGGCGCCTCCTAGGATCGGGCCCATGAGTCACGTCCTGTCGGCCGTCGCCTGGCCGTACGCGAACGGCCCCCGCCACATCGGACACGTCGCCGGCTTCGGCGTACCCTCCGACGTCTTCAGCCGCTACATGCGGATGGCGGGCCACGACGTGCTCATGGTCTCCGGCTCCGACGAGCACGGGACGCCGATCCTGATCGCCGCCGACGAGGCCGGTCTGACCCCGCAGGAGCTGGCCGACAAGAACCACCGGCTGATCGCCGAGGACCTGGTCAGCCTGGGGCTCTCCTACGACCTGTACACCCGGACCACCACCCGCAACCACCACGCGGTGGTGCAGGAGATGTTCCTCGGGGTCTACGAGAACGGCTACTTCGTCGAGAAGACCACCCACGGCGCGATCAGCCCCTCGACCGGGCGCACCCTGCCCGACCGCTACATCGAGGGCACCTGCCCGATCTGCGGGTACGACGGCGCCCGCGGCGACCAGTGCGACAACTGCGGCAACCAGCTCGACCCGCAGGACCTGAAGAACCCGGTCAGCCGGATCAACGGCGAGATCCCCGAGTTCATCGAGACCCAGCACTTCTTCCTCGACCTGCCGGCACTGGCCGACGCGCTCTCGGCGTGGCTCGACGAGCGCGAGGCGACCGGCCTGTGGCGCCCGAACGTGATCCGGTTCTCCAAGAACATCCTCGACGAGATCCGCCCGCGCGCGATGACCCGCGACATCGACTGGGGCATCGCGATCCCGCTCGAGGGCTGGCGCGAGAACCCGACCAAGAAGCTCTACGTCTGGTTCGACGCCGTGATCGGCTACCTGTCGGCCTCGATCGAGTGGGCGCGGCGCACCGGCGAGCCCGAGCGGTGGCGCGAGTGGTGGAACGACAGCGACGCGCTGGCGTACTACTTCATGGGCAAGGACAACATCACCTTCCACTCCCAGATCTGGCCGGCCGAGCTGCTCGCCTACTCCGGGAAGGGCGACAAGGGCGGTCACGCCCGCGCCTACGGCGAGCTCAACCTGCCCACCGAGGTGGTCTCCTCGGAGTTCCTGACCATGGAGGGCAAGAAGTTCTCCTCCTCCAAGAAGGTCGTCATCTACGTCCGCGACCTGGTCTCGCGCTACCAGCCCGACGCGTTCCGCTACTTCGTGGCCGCCGCCGGCCCGGAGGCCCAGGACAGCGACTTCACCTGGTCGGAGTTCGTGCGCCGCACCAACGACGAGCTGGTCGCCGGCTGGGGCAACCTGGTCAACCGCACCGCGAACCTGATCGCCAAGAACTTCGGCGAGATCCCCGCCGCCGGTGACCTGACCGAGCAGGACGAGGCCGTGCTGGCCAGCTCCCTGGCCGCGTTCGACACGGTCGGCGACCTGTTGGGCCACCACCGGCTCAAGGCCGGGATCGGCGAGGCGATGAAGGCCGTCGGCGAGGTCAACAAGTACCTCGCGGACCTCGAGCCGTGGAAGCTCAAGGGGGAGGACCAGCGCGAGCGGCTGGGCACGATCCTGCACGTCGCCGCGCAGTGCGTGGCCGACCTCAACCTGGTGCTCTCGCCGTTCCTGCCGTTCTCGGCGAACGCCGTCGACGTGGCGCTGGGCGGCGCCGGCGACGTCGCGCCGATGCCGCGCATCGAGGAGGCCGAGGACCTCGACGGCGGCGCGCCGTACCCGATCATCACGGGCGACTACTCCGGCTTCCCGGCCTGGGGGCGCAGGCCGATCGTGCCGGGCACCCCGGTCGCCAAGCCGACCCCGGTCTTCGTCAAGCTCGACCCGGTCGTGATCGAGGAGGAGCTCGCCCGCCTCGACGGCTGAGTCACCCGCCGAGTCGGCGGGAGTCTCCTGCCGACTCGGGGGTGCGGGCCTCTTGACGGGCGTACCCCGCACTCCTAACGTTCGGATCCAAACGATCGTTGCGAGGAGATGGCGGAATGCCCGAACGCGCCGGGGTCGCCCCGCGGATGCTGTTGATCCTGAGTGAGAACTGGACCCTCGCCGACGGCCGGGACCTGCCTCGACTGGTCGACTGGGCGAGGGAGGCCGAGGACGCCGGCTTCGACTCGGTGATGCTCAGCGAGCACGTCGTGCTCGGACCGGACGCCGGAGCCCGCGGCGTGATGGGGAACCCCCGCGCCTACGCCGCGCCGGGCAACCAGGACCCGGCGACGCCGTGGCCCAACTCGCTGATGCTGCTGAGTGCGATCGCCTCCGTCACCTCGCGGATCCGGCTCGTGGCCAGCGCGATCCTCGCCCCGCTGCGACACCCGCTGCTGCTCGCCCGGGAGCTCGGTACCCTCGACCTGCTCTCCGAGGGGAGGCTGGTCGTGCAGCCGGGGGTGAGCTGGAGCCGCGACGAGTACGCCGCCCTGGGCGTCCCGTTCGGGAAGCGGGGCCGGATCCTCGACGAGCAGCTCGCGGTGCTGGACCGGGTCTGGCGCGACAGCCCCGCCTCGTTCCACGGCGACTTCTTCGACTTCGACGACGTCTACCTCGAGCCGAAGGCCTTCCGGCCGGAGGGGCCGCGGCTGTGGTTCGGCGGCCAGCACGTGCACGGCCCGGTGCTGGAGCGGCTGGTCCGCTACGGCCACGGCTTCCACCCGTTCGGCACGCCGACCGCCGACGACCTCGCCGCGCTGCGCACGGCGCTCGCGGAGGCGGGCCGCGACCCGGCGGAGATCGAGATGGTCGGCGGGACCCGGGCGACGTTCGCCGACGACGACTCGGTCGCCGACCTCGGCGCCGCCATGGCGCCGATCGCGGAGCAGATCGAGCAGGGGTTCACGACGTTCTGCGTGAAGCCGTCGCAGTTCATCGACGACCCCGCCGAGCTGCCCGCGTTCCTGCGCGACGTGATGCGCCGCGTCGAGGCGCTGTAGGGGAGCGCGTCCCGCGGGCCGGCGGAGTCCCCGCCGGCCCCGGGGTGCCGGTCAGCGCACCGGCGGGACGATCACCTTCAGCGACTGGCCGTTCGGGTCGGCGATGGTCGCGAGCACGCCGTACGGCGTGTCGTCGGGGCCCTGGAGCACCGAGCCGCCGAGGTCGGCGACCTTCTCCAGGGTCGCGGCCATGTCAGCGACCTTGATGTAGGTCGTCCAGGTCGGCACGAAGTCGTCGCCCCAGCCGGACGCGTCCATCAGGCCGGCGGTGGCGCTCTCGGGTTCGCCGTTGGTGGCGTAGCGGAACTCGTCGGTGTCGCCGGCCATCACCGTCTCCCAGCCGAAGACCTCCTGCAGGAACGTCCGGGTGGTGGCGAAGTCCTTCGAGTAGGTCTCGAACCAGACCGGGTCGCCGGCTCCGTCGACGCTCTGGAAGCCGGAGAAGGGGGCCGGCTGCCAGCCGCCGTGCGCGAGTCCCGAGGCGTCGGTGACCACGACCATGCTGCCGAGGTCGGGCAGCGGCATCGGCGGCACGGCCACCGCGCCGCCGGCGGCGGTCGCGGACTCGGCGATCTTCTCGGCGTCCTCCACCGCCAGGTAGACGAACCAGCCCGGGGCGCCGGTCATCCCGGGGATCTCGGGCATCATGCCGCCGATCGGGCGGCCGTCCAGCTCGAACTGCGAGTACCCGCCGAACTGCTCGGCGGGCTCGGTGGCGGTCCAGCCGAAGAGCTCGCCGTAGAACGCGACGGCCTTGTCGCGGTCGGAGGTGGTGAGCTCGATCCAGCAGGGAGCGCCGGGCGTCGTGGTCATGGTGGTCTCCTGGTCCGATCGGTGGGTGGGGTGCCTCCGCGGAGGCCTGCCTGGACAGTAGGACCCGGCGCCGACACCCGACTCATCGCTCGCACCGCGCGCGACCCCGAGAAAATCGGGCGACCGCGCTGGTTGACCCAGGAAGAATCGTCCCATGGTCACGGTCACCTTCCTCGACGACCCGGCGCGCTTCCTGGAGCAGGCCGGGCCGACGCTGGCGGCCCACCCGGCCAGCGCGACCGTGGTGGCCACGGTCGCCGAGCGGCTGGCACGCCCCGGCGCCGCGCGCTCGGCGCCGTTCTGCTGGTTCGCCGTCGTCGAGCCGGACCGTCCGGGCGAGGAGCCCGGGCTCGCGATCCGCACCCACCCGGCCGCGCCGCATCCGCCGTACGTGCTGCCGATGCCGGAGGCGTCCGCCGTCGCGCTGGCCGACGCGCTGGTGGATCGCGGCGAGCCGGTCGGCGCCGTCAACGGGTCGCGTCCCGCGGCCGACGTGCTCGCCGCGAGGATCGTGGAACGCCGCGGCGGCACCGTGGAGGTCGGCGTGCACATGCGGCTCTTCGAGCTCGGTGCCCTGGTCCCGCCGCGGACGGTGCCCGGGCGGCTGCGCGCGGTCCGCCCCGAGGAGGACGAGCTCGCCCTGGCGTGGCTGCGCCGGTTCTTCGCCGACGCGGACGAGCAGGCGGGCCGGACGCCCGGCGACGGCCACACCGCCGTCGAGTCGTTCACGCTCGCCGACGTCGAGCGCAAGCGGGACGACGGCACCCTGTGGTTCTGGGTCGACGACGAGGACCGGCCCGTCCACCTGACCGGCGCCAACCCACCGGCCTTCGGCGTGGCCCGCGTCGGTCCGGTCTTCACCCCGGTCGAGGAGCGCGGCCGAGGGTGGGCCAGCGCCGCGGTGGCGGAGGTCTCGGCGCTCCTGCGCGACGCCGGGCACCGGGTGATCCTCTTCGCCGACCAGGCCAACGCGGTCTCCAACGGCATCTACCTCGCGCTCGGCTACGAGGCCGTCGAGGACACCGTCGAGCTGGCGATCCTGCCCGCCTGATGCGTCGGCGTCGGTCCTAGGGTGTCCGCATGGCGCTCTACCCCCAGGCCCGCCGCGCGGTCGAGAACCACTCCCGCGAGCGGTCGGTCGCCGACCCCGGCTACGACATCGCCGCGGCCCGCGAGGAGGCCCGCAAGGCGGTCGCGGACACTCCGCGCGAGGAGGTCGCCGAGGTCCGCGACGTGCTGGCGAACGGGGTCCCCGCGCGGCTCTACCTGCCCGCCGGATACGACGGCGTCGTGCTGCACGCCCACGGCGGCGGCTTCGTCTTCAACGACGTCGAGGTCCACGACGCGTCCGTGCGCCGCCTGGCGAACCGGTCCGGCATGGCGGTGCTCAGCGTCGACTACCGGCGCCCGCCCGAGCACCGGTTCCCGGCGGCGCCCGACGACGTCACGGCCGCGCTCGACTGGGTTCGCGAGCAGCCGGAGCTGAGCGGGCTGCCGGTCTTCGCGCACGGCGACAGCGCCGGCGGCAACCTGGCGCTGGTCGCGGCGCTGCGCCGCCCCGGCGTACTGGCCGGGCTGGCGCTGATCTACCCGTTCCTGGACCCGACCGCGTCGTTCGACTCCTACCGCACCGCCGCCGACGGCTTCGACCCCGCCGAGGCGCACTGGTACTGGCGGCAGTACGCCGCCACGCCGGCCGACCTGACCGACCCGGACCTCGCGCCGCTGCTCTCGGACCGGCTCGGCACGCTGCCGCCGACCATCGTGGTCACCGCCGAGCACGACCCGCTGCGCGACGAGGGGGAGCACCTCGCGGTGCTGCTGGCCGAGTCGGGCGTCGAGGTGGTCGCCTCCCGGGCGCTGGGCCAGGTGCACGGGTTCTGGCGCCACGACACCGTGTTCCCGGCGGCGGAGCCGCTGATGCGGCAGGTCGCGGGCTGGCTGCGGATGGTCGCCGAGCGCTGAGGGTGCCGGCTGTTTGTTGCTGGGGCCGATCCGGGTCGTGTGCCTGAGGCATCGGTAGAGGGGGTTGTGAGGCACTCGAGGCTGCTGAGCGCGGCTTGGGTCCCGTCGGCGTCGGGTCGTGTGCCCCACGCATCGGCATAGCGGGTTCTGAGGCACACGAGGCTGCTGAGCGCGGCTACCGGTCCCGCCGGGGTGGGGTCGTGTGCCTGACGCATCGCCATAGCGGGGTCTCAGGCACACGACCGCGCCCTGCCCGGCCTGCCATCGGCCAGCGCCGAGTCGTGTGCCCCACGCATCGGCACAGCGAGGTCTCAGGCACACGACCCCTCTCGCGCCCGCGACCCCGCGGCGTCGCGCCCGCGACCCCGCGGCGTCGCGCCCGCGACCCCGCGGCATGAGCGCGGCCCGCCCTCCCGGCCGGCGCGATGGCCCCGGCGCTCCCGCGGGCGTGATTGCCGGCCGGGCGCCCGGACTCCGTAGACTCCCAGGCGTCATGAACGAGCCTGTCGCACGTCCCGCAGAGACCTTCGCCGAGGCCGAGGACGCCCTGCTGTCCCGCTGGCCCGAGACGCGCCTGGAGCCGTCGCTGGACCGGATCGCCGCGTTCGTCGAGGTGCTCGGCGACCCGCACCGGGCCTACCGCTCGATCCACCTCACCGGGACCAACGGCAAGACCTCGACGTCGCGGATGATCGACGGCCTGCTCCGCGCCCTGGACCTGCGCACCGGGCGGTTCACCAGCCCGCACGTGGAGAAGATGAGCGAGCGGATCAGCGTCGACGGCGAGCAGCTCGACGACGAGGCGTTCGTGCGGGCGTTCAACGACGTCGCGCCGTACACGCACCTGGTCGACGCCGACCAGCCGCACCCGCTGTCCTTCTTCGAGACGGTGGTCGGGATGGCCTACGCCGCGTTCGCCGACGCCCCCGTCGACGTGGCCGTGGTCGAGGTCGGGATGGGCGGCTCCTGGGACGCCACCAACGTGATCGACGCCGACGTCGCGGTGGTGACGCCGGTGGCGATGGACCACGCGCAGTACCTGGGCGACACCCTGGCCGCGATCGCACGGGAGAAGGCCGGGATCATCAAGCCCGGCAGCACCGTGGTGATGGCCCACCAGCCGCGCGAGGCTGCCGAGGTGCTGCTGGAGCGCGCGGCCGAGGTCGGCGCGACCGTGGCTCGCGAGGGCCTGGAGTTCGGCGTGGTCGACCGGGTCTCCGCGGTCGGCGGCCAGGCGGTCACGCTGCAGGGCCTGCGCGGCCGGTACGACGAGGTCTTCCTGCCCCTCTACGGTGCCCACCAGGCGCAGAACGCCGCCCTGGCGCTGGCCGCGGTCGAGGCCTTCGTGGGCGGCGACGAGCCGCTCGGCGAGGACGTGGTGCGCGGCGCGTTCGGCGAGGCCACCTCGCCGGGCCGGCTGGAGATCGTCCGGCGCAGCCCCACGATCGTGCTCGACGCGGCCCACAACCCCGCCGGCGCCGAGGCCGTCGCCGCGGCGCTGGAGGACTCGTTCCGGTTCTCGCCGCTGGTCGGCGTGGTCGGCGTGATGGGGGACAAGGACGCCGAGGGCCTGCTCGCCGCGTTCGAGCCGCACCTGAGCCACGTGGTGGTGACCCGGAACTCCACCGAGCGCGCGATGCCCGCCGAGGACCTCGGCGCCCGTGCCCGGGAGATCTTCGGCGAGGACCGGGTCACCGTGGTGCCGCGGCTGGCCGACGCGATCGACGTCGCCGCCGGCCTCGCCGAGGAGCCGGGCGCCGACTCGCTGAGCTCCGGGGCGGTGCTGGTCACCGGCTCGGTGGTCACCGTCGGCGAGGCCCGCGTGCTGCTGGGCGGTGCCAAGTGAGCGAGCCGACGCCCCAGCCCCAGGACCTGCCCGGCGACCTGCCCGGCGACCTGCCCGGCGACCTGCCCCGCGACACGCCCGGGCCGGCACCCGTCGACCGGGAGCGCACGAGGTCGCCGCGCCGCTCGATGTGTGCCGCGGTGCTCACCCTCGAGGCGATCACCCTCGGCCTGACCACCCCGGTGATGATCACCCTCGGTGGCGTGGACACCGGGATCGCCCTCGGCCTGGGCCTCGGCCTGGCGGCCGCGAGCCTCCTGGTCGCGGGGATGCTGCGCTCGGAGCGGGGCTACCTGCTCGGCCACCTGCTCCAGGCCGCCGCGATCGGGCTGGGCTTCCTGACCCCCGTGATGTGGGTGCTCGGGCCGATCTTCGCCGGGCTCTGGGCTGCGGCGTACCTGCTCGGGCGCCGGATCGAGACCGAGCGCGCTGCGGCGTTCGCCGAGTACGACCGCCGACAGTCGTCGGACTCATCACCCCCCGCTGGGTAGAGTGGCGTCGCGCCTCGCGCCGCCCGACCCCGGCCGGGGTCGCACTGCAAGTTCCGCTCAGCACCCTCAATGGCCAGGAGTTTCACCGCCGTGCCCGTGATCATCGACAAGCTCCTCCGTATCGGAGAGGGCAAGATCCTCCGCCAGCTCGAGTCGATCGCGAAGGCCGTCAACGCCATCGAGGACGACTTCGTGGCGATGTCCGACGACGAGCTCCGGGCGATGACCGACGAGTTCCGAACCCGCCTGGCCGAGGGCGAGACCCTCGACGACATCCTCCCGGAGGCGTTCGCGACCGTCCGCGAGGCCGCCAAGCGCGTGATCGGGCAGCGTCACTTCGACGTGCAGATCATGGGCGGCGCCGCCCTGCACATGGGCAACATCGCCGAGATGAAGACCGGTGAGGGCAAGACCCTGGTCAGCACCCTGCCGGCGTACCTGAACGCCCTGGAGGGCAAGGGCGTCCACGTGGTCACCGTCAACGACTACCTGGCCAAGTACCAGTCGGAGATGATGGGCCGCGTCCACCACTTCCTGGGCCTGAGCACCGGCGTGATCCTGCCGTCGATGCGTCCGCCGGAGCGTCGCGAGGCCTACAACTGCGACATCACCTACGCCACCAACAACGAGCTGGGCTTCGACTACCTGCGCGACAACATGGCCTCCTCGCTGGAGGAGTGCGTCCAGCGTGGCCACAACTTCGCGATCGTGGACGAGGTCGACTCGATCCTGATCGACGAGGCGCGGACCCCGCTGATCATCAGCGGCCCCACGCAGGACGAGGTCAAGTGGTACGGCGAGTTCGCCAAGATCGCGGCCCGACTGACCAGGGACACCGACTACGAGGTCGACGAGAAGAAGCGGACCATCTCCGTCCTCGAGGCCGGCATCACCAAGGTCGAGGACCACCTCGGCATCGAGAACCTCTACGAGTCGGCCAACACCCCGCTGATCTCGTTCCTGCACAACGCCATCAAGGCCAAGGAGCTCTTCCGCAACGACAAGGAGTACGTCGTCATGGAGGGCGAGGTGCTCATCGTCGACGAGCACACCGGCCGCATGCTGGCGGGTCGTCGCTACAACGACGGCCTGCACCAGGCCATCGAGGCCAAGGAGGGTGTGAAGGTCCGCGAGGAGTACCAGACCCTCGCGAACGTCACGCTGCAGAACTACTTCCGCCTCTACGAGAAGCTGTCCGGGATGACCGGTACGGCGATGACCGAGGCCAGCGAGTTCGACAAGATCTACAAGCTCGGCGTGGTCCCGATCCCGACCAACAAGCCGGTGCTGCGCCAGGACCTCCCCGATCTGGTCTACCGGACCGAGGAGGCCAAGTACGACGCCGTCGTCGACGACATCGTCGAGCGGCACGCCAAGGGCCAGCCGGTCCTGGTCGGCACCGTCTCGGTGGAGAAGTCGGACTACCTGCACGCCCAGCTCACCAAGCGCGGCGTGCCGCACTCGGTGCTGAACGCGAAGTTCCACGCCGACGAGGCGAAGATCGTCGCGATGGCCGGCCACAAGGGCGCGGTCACCGTGGCCACCAACATGGCTGGTCGCGGCACCGACATCATGCTCGGCGGATCGGTGGAGTTCCTCGCCGACCTCGAGCTGCGCAAGCAGGGCCTGGAGCCCACCGGGGAGACCGCCGAGGCCTACGAGGCCGCCTGGCAGGCCACCGTGGACCGGTTCAAGAAGCAGGTCTCCGAGGAGCACGACGAGGTCCGCGAGCTCGGCGGCCTCTACGTGATCGGCACCGAGCGGCACGAGTCGCGGCGCATCGACAACCAGCTCCGCGGACGCTCCGGCCGCCAGGGCGACCCCGGTGAGAGCCGCTTCTACCTGTCGCTCCAGGACGAGCTGATGCGCCTGTTCAAGTCCGACTGGGTGGACCGCGTGCTGGTCATGCTGAAGATCCCGGACGACGTCCCGATCGAGAACAAGCGGGTCACGAACGCGATCGCCAACGCCCAGGGCCAGGTCGAGTCGCAGAACTTCGAGTCCCGCAAGAACGTCCTCAAGTACGACGACGTGATGGACCGGCAGCGCAAGGTCATCTACAGCGAGCGCCGTTCGGTGCTGGAGGGCGTCGACCTGGAGGAGCAGATCCGCACCTTCATCGACGACGTGGTCTCCGGCTACGTCCGGGGCACCCTGGACGAGTTCGCCGAGCAGTGGGACCTCGAGCAGCTGTGGACCGACCTCAAGCAGTTCTGGCCGGTCTCGATCTCCTGGAAGGACCTGGTCGAGGAGGCCGGTGCGCAGGCGGCCCTCGAGAAGGACGACCTGATCGAGAAGCTCCGCGCGGACGCCCACGCGGCGTACGACCGCCGTGAGGAGGAGGTCGGCGAGGAGGTCATGCGCGAGCTCGAGCGCCGCGTGATCCTCTCCGTGCTGGACCGCAAGTGGCGCGAGCACCTCTACGAGATGGACTACCTCCGCGAGGGCATCTACCTGCGTGCCTACTCCCAGCGCGACCCGCTGGTGGAGTACCAGCGCGAGGGCTACGACATGTTCGCCGCGATGATGGACGGCATCAAGGAGGAGACCGTCGGCTTCCTGTTCAACCTGGAGGTCCAGGTCGAGGAGGAGCCGGAGCCCGAGGTCGAGCTCGAGGCGGAGGCCGGCGCCGCGCTGGGCGACATCGCCTCCGCGCTCAAGGCGCACCCGCACGTCACCGCGAAGGGCCTGGACCGTCCGGCGACGCCGCAGAACCTCTCCTACACGGCCCCGGACGAGCAGGGCGAGGAGGCCGTGGTCCGTTCCGTGGCCACCTCCGGCGGCGGCGAGTTCGACGGCACCAGCCGCAACGCCCTGTGCCCGTGCGGCTCGGGCAAGAAGTACAAGCGGTGCCACGGCGCTGCGGGCGGCCCGACCGGGCTGACCACGCGCGTCAACGGCTGACCGACAGGCACCGAGCCCCCGCCACGGCCATCGGCCGGGGCGGGGGCTCTGCCGTCTCCGCCGAGCCGGGGCTCAGGAGAAGTCGAGCGCGGTGCAGAGCCAGTGCTCGCGCCGCCGCTCGAAACGCGCCGCCACCGCACGCCCGCGCTCGCCGTACCGCAGGTGTACTCCGCACTCGACGACGGAGTCGGTGACGAAGCAGGCGTGGACGCTGTGGATCCGCGGGCGCACCTGCTGGACGCGGCCGAGCCCGGGCTGGTGCCCGCCCGCGAGTGCCACCAGCTGCGCGCGGCGCCGCAGGTCGGCGTAGACATCGCCGGAGGTCCAGCGCACCACCTGCGAGGAGGGGCGGTCGCCGGCGACGATCTCCACGGCCGCCTGGACGTACCGGCGGGCCCACGACTCGATGGCGCGCCGCATCCGCTGGTCGATCGGGACCACCGCGGCGCCCGGTCGGGTCGGCGCCACCGGCGGCGGTGCCTCGCGCGGCACCAGGTCGAGGGCGAGCGCTCCCTGGGTCTCGGCGATCGGGACCGGCAGCAGGATCCGGTCGCCGAACCTCCCGCGTGCGGGGTCGGTGCTGACGGGCACGGGCGTGACGGACATGGGCGTGACGGACATGCGGCCTCCCGGGTCAGGGTGCGGTGGTGCCGGGCAGGCGGAGCTCCTGCCCGGGGTGGATCAGATCGGGATCGCTCCCGACCACGTCGCGGTTGCGCGCGTGCAATCGGGCCACGTACGCCGCCACCTCGCCGTCCCGGGCGCCGACGCCGAGGCGGGCCTGCGCGAGGCTCCAGAGGCAGTCGCCGTCGGTGACCCGGACGGTCGGCCGGAGCCCGCCGACGGGACGGTCGGGCAGCGGCAGCCCGTCCAGCACGCGCGACGCGGCCGGCTCGGGCGGGGCCGTCGGTGCGGCCGGCTCGGCCGGCCGGTCGGTCGGCCCTGCCGCGGTCGCCGTCCCGGCCCCGGCGACGACGGCGAGGCCGCACAGCGCCAGCGCCAGCGAGCGGCCGGCGCCCCGTCCGGCGCCACCGGGCCCGGGGGCTCGCCCGGCCAGGGCAGGGAGCGCGACCAGCGTCGTCAGCAGCCACAGCCAGGCCGCGGCGAGCGTCGCCGTGACCGCGCATCCGGCGACGAGGAGGTCGACGAAGGTCGTGGGCGTCGGGTCGGGGGAGTGCGGGCGCCAGACGGCGGGTGCGGCGAGGAGGCCGGTGGCGCCGAGGGCGGCGGTCGCCGCGCACCATCCGGCCAGCACCCGCGGGCGGACCGCCATTGTGAGCATTCCCATACTCCAACCTTTGCGTTTGCGTTGGTTTGCCTGAGATTGGACTCGTTGAGCGAGCGTGTCAATCGGTCGTGCACAGGGGTCTAGCTCGGTTCCCCGAAGATGCCGACATGCAGTCGGTAAGGTTCCCGACATGATGTCGGTACAACCGTTCTCAGTCCGGTAGCCGCGATGTTCCTCGCGCTCCGAGAGCTCTCCTTCGCCCGCGGGCGGTTCGCCCTGATGGGCTCCGTGGTCGCGCTCATCGCGATCCTGATGGTCCTGCTCAGCGGCCTCTCCGTCGGCCTCGTCAACGACGGCGTCTCCGGCCTGCAGCGGCTGCCCGTCACGTCCCTGGCGTTCCAGGAGGACGTCAGCAAGGACGCCGCGTTCACCCGGAGCGTGGTCTCCCCGGACGCCGTCAAGACCTGGCAGGGCCAGCCGGGGGTGGAGGAGGCGGCGCCGCTCGGCGTCGCGCTCGCCAATGCCCGCACCGGCAGCGGCGTCGAGATCGACCTCGCGCTGTTCGGTGTGGAGGTCGGCTCCTTCCTCGACCCCACGCCGACCGAGGGCGACGCGATCTCGGGTGCGCACGACCTGGTGGTCAGCCCCACCGCGATCGAGAGCGGCGTCGAGATCGGCGACACCGTCGTGCTCGAGCCGTCCGGCACCGAGCTCCACGTCGTCGGCGAGCTCGGCGAGCAGAACACCTTCGGACACGTCGACGTCGGCTACCTCCCGCTCGCCACCTGGCAGGAGATCCACGCGGGGATCCGGCCCGGCGACGCCGTGCCGGACCACGTCTACGACGAGATCACGGCCGTCGGCGTGGGCTCGACCGATGGCGGGTCCGTGGACCTGGCCGCCGGCGACGGCGCGGCGGGGACCACGTCGATGACCCTGAAGCAGTCCTACAACGCCTCGCCCGGCTACACGGCCGAGACCTCGACGCTGATGATGATCCAGGTCTTCCTGTACGCGATCTCAGCGCTCGTGGTCGGCGCCTTCTTCACCGTGCTGACGATCCAGCGGCGTCAGGAGATCGCCGTGCTGCGGGCGATGGGCGCCAGTACGTCGTACCTGCTGCGCGACAGCCTCCTGCAGTCGCTGCTGCTGCTGATCGCCTCCGCCGGGGTCGGCGTCGGGATCGGGCTCGGCGCCGGTGCGGCGATCTCGTCCACCCCGATGCCGTTCGCGCTCGAGGCGGGGCCGATCGCCCTCGCCACCGCCGTGCTGATCCTGCTCGGCGTGGCCGGGGCCGGCGTCGCCGTCCTCCGGATCACCCGGGTCGACCCGCTCGCCGCCCTGGGAGGCAGCCGATGACCGCGACCGTTCGCCCCGTGCTCTCCCTCGCCGACGTCACCCTCCTGCACGGCGACGGCGAGGAGACCGTCACCGCCCTGGACCACGTCGACCTCGACGTCGCGGCCGGCGAGCTGGTCGCGGTCGTCGGTCCCTCGGGCTCCGGCAAGTCGAGCCTGCTCGCCGTCGCCGGCGCGCTCACCACGCCGACCTCCGGCAGGGTGCGGATCGGCGGTGAGGACCTGACGACCGCCGGCCGGCGCCAGCTCACCGCGCTGCGCCGCCAGAGGATCGGTTACGTCTTCCAGAGCGGCAACCTGGTCCCGGCGCTGACCGCCGTCGACCAGGTGCGGCTGCCGCTCACGTTCGGCAAGGTCGCCGAGCCGCGCGATCCGCTCGCGCTCCTGGCCGAGGTCGGCATGGACCACAAGGCCGATCGTCGCCCGCACCAGCTCTCCGGCGGCGAGCGCCAGCGGGTGGGCATCGCCCGCGCGCTGGTGACCCGCCCGGAGCTGCTGCTGGTCGACGAGCCCACCGCCGCCCTGGACCGGCAGCGCAGCCAGGACGTGGTCGCGCTGCTCGCCCGCGAGACGCGCGAGCACGGCGTGGCGACGGTGATGGTCACCCACGACCACGACGTACTGCATCATTGCGATCGGGTGTTGGAGATGATCGACGGCCGCCTGGCGGCGATGGCGACCTGACGCGGCACCCGGTGACCACCGACCGGGAAGGAGGGCCTGAGTGCCCCGCATCGACGCACCGACGGTGGCGGAGCACCACGCCCGCCAACGTCGGGCCCTCCTGGACGCTGCCCGGGCGCTGCTCGCGGAGACCGAGGACGTGCCGTCGATGGCGGCCGTCGGCGCCCGGGCGAAGCTGGCGAGGACCAGCGTCTACCAGTACTTCGCCTCGGCCGACGAGCTGCTCGCGGCGGTGGTGGCCGACGTCTTCCCGGACTGGTCCGGCCAGGTGCGGGCGCGGGTCGCGGCCGAGCAGACGCCGGCGCTGCGGGTCTGGGCCTACGTGGAGGCCACCGTGGACCTCTTCTCGAGCAGGGAGCAGGTACTGGCGCGGACGCTGACCCGGGTGGTCGGCCCCGAGGTGCTGCGCGGGCCGATGCAGGAGTTCCACGCGGGCCTGCAGGTGCCGCTGCGCGAGGCCCTGGCCGACCTGGGGGAGTCCGAGCCCGACCCGATGGCTGCCCTGGTCGACGCCGTGATCGTGCGCGCCGCGCAGGAGATCGGCCACCCCGGAGCCGGCGGCGCTCCCCGCGAGGTGGTGCTGTCGCGGGTGCGTCGGCTGCTGGGTGGCTACCTCGGCCTGGAGGCCTGACCGAGCCCGCGACACGGCCCCTCGACTGCGGGAATCCGGCGCAGTCTGCGATGGTGGACCCATGGGTTGGGAGGACGATCTCTTCGCGCTGTTCGACGACCTCGAGCACCAGGCGGGTTCCCTCGCCGCGGCCGACCGGGATGCCGAGATCGCCGACCGGAGCCGGGCGGAGTACCAGCAGGTCTCCCTCTCCGGACGACTGATGGCCACCGTCGGTGGCGAGGTGACGCTGGGCGTCGTCGGCGTCGGTCACCTCGCCGGGACCCTGCAGCGGGTCTCCGACGGCTGGCTCCTGGTCTCCTCCGGCGACCATGACTGGGTGGTCAACGCCGACGCGGTGGCGTCGGTGGAGGGCGCCTCGGTCCGGGCCATCCCGGACCTGGCCTGGTCGCCGCTGTCCCGGCTGGGGCTGGGCTCGGCGCTGCGTCGGCTGGCCGATGTCGGCGAGCGCTGCGTGCTGCACCTGCGCGACGGGAGCCGGTACGACGGCACGGTGCGCCGCGTGGGCAAGGACTTCTGCGAGGTCGCGGCCGGCGAGGATCGGCGAATGGTCCTGGTCGCGTTCTCCGCGCTCGCCGCGGCGCAGAGCGGCGGCTGACCCGCCGACTTGGGCGTTGTGGCGGGCCCGCTTGGGCGTTGTGGCGGCCCACAGCGCCGCCACAAACCCCACGTCGGGCCGCCACAAACCCCACGTCGGGCCGTTAGGTGGCCTCGTCGTCGAACGGCGGCCGCTCACCCGCGGGCAGTGTCTCCGCGACCCGCACCGCGGGCCCGGCCCCGTTGCCCTCGTCGTCGGCCATCGCCTCCGTGATGTGCTTGCGCACGATCTGCCGGGGGTCGAGGTCACGCAGCTCCAGGTCGGCGTACTCGGGCCCGAGCTCGGCACGCAGCTCGTCGCGCGCGCTGTCGGCGAAGCGACGCACCTGGCGCACCAGCTGACCCGCCTGGCGGGCGAGGCCGGGGAGCCGGTCCGGCCCGAAGACCACGACGGCGACGAAGGCGATGACGAGAAGCTCGCCGAAGCCGATGCCGAACACGTCCCTGCCCCCTCGGTCCTCTGCCTGGGACCGGCTCAGAACCGGTTGCTCGGGGTCAGGCCGAGCTGCATCCCGGCCAGCCCGCGGCCACGCCCGCCGAGGCGCTCGGCGATCGCGGAGAGCGCGACGGCGCCCGGTGCGGCGGGGTCGGCGTCGACGATCGGCTTGCCGGCGTCGCCGCCCTCGCGCAGCGCGAGGTCCAACGGGATCCGCCCGAGCAGCGGCACGTCGTAGCCGAAGCGCGCCGAGAGCGTCTCCGCGACCCGGTCGCCGCCGCCGGTGCCGAACACCTCGAGGCGGTGGTCCGTGCCCTCCTCGGCGCAGTGGGGGCAGGGCAGGTAGCTCATGTTCTCGACCACGCCGACGACGCGCTGGTGCATCATCGAGGCCATCGTGCCGGCGCGCTCGGCCACCTCGGCGGCGGCCTCCTGCGGCGTGGTCACCACGACCACCTCCGCGCCGGGCAGGTGCTGGCCCATCGAGATCGCGATGTCGCCGGTGCCCGGGGGCAGGTCCAGCAGCAGCACGTCGAGGTCGCCCCAGTAGACGTCGGCCAGCATCTGCACCAGTGCTCGGTCGAGCATCGGTCCGCGCCAGGCGACGACCTGGTCGCGTCGCGGCTTGAGCATGCCGATCGAGATCACCGAGACGCCCGAGGGGGTCGGCACGGGCATGATCAGGTCATCGACCTGGGTCGGTCGGGCGTCGGCGACGCCGAGCATCGCCGGCACCGAGTGGCCGTAGATGTCGGCGTCGACCAGGCCCACCTTGCGCCCGGCCTTGGCCAGCGCGATCGCCAGGTTCACGGTGACCGAGGACTTGCCGACGCCGCCCTTGCCGGAGGCGATCGCGAAGACCTTGGTCAGCGACCCGGGCTGGGCGAACGGGATCTCCCGCTGCGCCTGGCCGCCGCGCAGCTGCTCGTGCAGGCCGGAGCGCTGCTCGGCGCTCATCACGCCGAGGTCGATCCGCACGTCGCTGACGCCGTCCAGCCCGTGCACCGCGGCCGTGACGTCCCGGTTGATGGTGTCCTTGAGCGGGCACCCGGCGACCGTCAGCAGCACGCGCACGTCGACGACGCCGTCCTCGCCCACCACGACCGACTCGACCATGCCGAGGTCGGTGATCGGTCGCTTGATCTCGGGGTCGTTGACGGTCGCCAGCGCGGCGGTGACCTGCTCGACGGAGGGGACGGCGTGGGACGTACTCACGCCCCAGAGTCTAGGCAGTGCCTGGCGAACGTCCGTCGGCGCCGTCGCCGTGAGACGTGGCACCCCGGGCCCGGTCGGCCTCCGTCCTGTGCTCGGCGCGCAGCTCGGCGCGCTCGTCCAGCTCGGCGAGCAGCGACTTGAGCTCGGAGCGCAGGTAGTCCCGGGTGGCCATCTCGCCCACGGACATCCGCAGCGAGGCGACCTCCCTGGCCAGGAACTCCATGTCGGCGTGCGCCCGAGCGTCGGCCTGCCGGTCCTGCTCGGCGATCACCCGATCCCTGGCCTCCTGGCGGTTCTGCGCGAGCAGGATCAGGGGTGCGGCGTACGACGCCTGGAGGCTCAGCATGAGCGTCAGGAAGATGTAGGGGTAGTCGTCCCAGCGGGCCTCACCCGGCGCGAGCGCGTTCCAGCCGATCCAGATCGCGACGAAGACCGTCATCCACAGCAGGAACGTCGCGGTGCCCATGAACCGGGCGAACTGCTCGGCGAACACCCCGAACGCGTCGGAGTTGTAGGAGGGGCGGCGGACCAGCTGGCGGTGGGCGGCGGTCGGGGTGTCGAGCCGCTCCGCGCGGCGCGTCTCAGACACGGCGGGACTCCTCTCGCGGCTGCCGCTCGCGCCAGTTGGCGGGCAGCATGTGGTCGAGCAGGTCGTCGACGGCGACGGCCCCGAGCAGGCGGCCGTTCTCGTCGACCACCGGAGCGGCCACCATGTTGTAGGTGGCCAGGTGGGCGGCGACCTCATCGATGGTCGCCTCCGGGGGGAGAGGCTCCAGCGACTCGTCGAGCGCCCCGGCCACCAGGGTCGACGGGGGCTCGCGCAGCAGGCGCTGGATGTGGGCGATGCCGATCAGCTTGCCGGTGGGCGGCTCCAGCGGCGGCCGGCACACGTACACCATCGCGGCCAGCGACGGCGTCAGGTCCGGGTTGCGCACGTGGGCGAGGGCGTCCGCGACGGTCGCGTCGGGCCCGAGGATCACGGGCTCGGGCGTCATCATCGCGCCGGCGGTGTTCTCGACGTACATCATCAGCCGCCGGACGTCCTCGGCCTCCTCGGGCTCCATCAGCCGGAGCAGGATCTCCTGCGTCTCCGGCGGCAGGTCGGCGACGAGGTCGGCGGCGTCGTCGGCCGACATCTCCTCGAGCACGTCGGCGGCGCGCTCGGAGTCCAGGCCCTCCAGGATCTCGACCTGGTCCTCCTCGGGCAGCTCCTCGAGCACGTCGGCGAGCCGCTCGTCGTCCAGCGCGAGCGCCACCGCGGTACGACGCTCGGGAGGAAGGTCGTGCAGGATGCTCGCCGCGTCGGCGGGGCGCATGTCGTTGAGCGCGGCGACCAGGTGCGTGGCGCCCTGGTGCTCGTCGCGCCCGGCCAGGCCCTGCACCTCGTTCCACTCCACGACGTGGGTCTGCCCGCGACGCCGGAAGCCCTTGCTGGGCTCGCGCACCGCGACCCGGCTCAGCACCCAGTCGCGGGTGCGGGAGCGCTCCATCGCCACGTCGTAGACCGATCCGGTGATCTGGCTGCCGGTGATGGTGACGGTGCGGTCGAGCATCTGGCCGATCACCAGCGTCTCGGTGGTCCGCTGCTCGAAGCGGCGCATGTTGAGCAGCCCGGTGGTGTACACCTGCCCGCTGTCGATGTTGGTGACCCGCGTCATCGGCACGAAGATCCGCCGTCGCCCGAAGACCTCCGCGACCAGACCCAGGACCCGGGGCTGCGCGCCCTCGGTGCGCAGGGTCACCACGACGTCGCGGACCTTGCCGACCTGGTCGCCCTGGGGGTCGAAGATCGGAAGGCCCACCAGCCGGGCGACGTAGACACGCGACGGGGTGGCACTCACAGCCCGAACGGTATCGGGTGGGTGGCTCGGGGGTCGGCAGCCGCGACGGGTGCGGACCACCTCGCCACCGTGTCGTGGTGCGGCTGCGACCCGGCGGGCGGAGCGCGTCGGTTATCGTGGCGCCGCGGTGCGGCGGGACCAGCAAGGTCGGCGGACCGCGTTCACCGGACGGGTCGAGGAGGTCGTGGGCCGTGGCGTCACAGGCGTACGGCGGCGTTCTCCCCGCCGTCCCGAACCGCCTCGCCCGGCGGCTCGGCGCCCGGGTGACCGTCCGCGGGGTCGACGAGGCGGGCATCGCGCTGACGGTGCGCGGCCCGGATCGCGCCCTGGACGTGCTCTTCGACGGCCGCCGGATCTGGTCGTTCTGGGCGGTCCGCGACACGACGCCGGCGGGCGGGCTCCGCCGGTTCGTCGCGTGGCCCGAGCGCATGCGGCGCTTCCTGGACGGCGCGGCACGGGTGAGCGTGGTCGACCACGTCGCCGACGAGTGCCTGCACGATCGGGAGCTGACGTTCGGTGCCGGCGAGGGCCGCGTCGCCTTCGTGAGCAGCAAGGGCGTCGAGGTGAGCCTCGACAAGTCCGGGCGGTTCAGCCCCACGTTCTCGGGCCGCTCCGAGGACCAGCGGGCTCCGCTGCTGGACGCGATGGAGCAGGTCGTCGCGGTCCTCGCCGAGGCCGACGTGGTGGCGTTCCCGGCCTGGGGGACACTGCTGGGCGCGGTGCGCGAGCAGGACCTGATCGGGCACGACTCCGACGCGGACCTGGGCTACCTCTCCCGGGGGAGCACGCCGGTCGACGTCGCGCGGGAGTCGTTCGCGCTCCAGCGGCTGCTCAACCGGCGCGGCTTCGAGACCTACCGCTACAGCGGCGCCGCCTTCCGGATCCAGGTCGTCGAGAGCGACGGCTCGCGCCGCGGCCTGGACCTGTTCGCCGGATTCTTCGACCAGGGGCGGTTCTACCTGATGGGGGAGGTCGGCACCGACTTCCGCGAGGAGTGGCTGGTCCCGTACACGACCTGCCGCATCGCCGGCCGCGAGTTCCCCGCCCCCGCGCGTCCCGAGAAGGTCCTCGAGGCCTCCTACGGCCCCGGGTGGCGGACGCCGGACCCCGCCTTCCAGTTCAGCACGCCGCCGGACGTCGCGGCCCGCCTCGACGCGTGGTTCCGCGGCACGGCGCCGTACCGCGGCGACTGGGAGCGCGAGCTGGCGGGACGCCCGCCCGGTGCCCGGCGCCCGTCGTCCCTGGCCCGCTGGCTGCACCGGAACGAGCCGCCCGGGACGCGGGTGCTCGAGGTCGGCATCGGCGACGGCCGCGACCTGGCCTGGCTGGCCGCGCAGGGGCGCTCGGTGGTCGGCTACGACTACGTCGCGCGGGCCGGTCGCGCGGCGCAGCGTCGCGCCGAGCGGCGCGGGCACGACCTCACGCTGCGGCCGCTGAACCTGACCGAGCTGCGGTCCGTCCTCGGCGCGGGCGCCCGGGTCAGCCGCGAGCCGGGACCGACGGCGATGCTGGCCCGGCACGTGCTGGACGCGACCAGCGCGTCGGGCCGGGCCAACCTCTGCCGCTTCGCCTCGATGGCGCTGCGCGGCGGCGGGCGACTCTATGCTGAGTTCCGGACCGGTCCCGGTGACGGTGCTGGTCAGGGCGGCCCCGGTCAGCACCCGGTGCCGGCCGCGGAGGTCGAGGCGCTGGTGACGGAGGCCGGGGGCACGGTGCTCTCGGTCGAGGAGGTGCTCCCGATCGGGGACGACACCGAGGCGGAGCCGGCCGGCGAGCGGCGCGGCGTCGTGCGAGTGATTGCGGAGTGGACATGATGGGTTGGGCGTCGGCGAAGAGGGTGCGAGCGCTCGAGGAGGAGGTCGATCGGCTGCGCGCCGAGATCGCCGAGCTGCGGCGTCACCACCTCCGGTTGGCCGAGCTGACCGACGTGGTCACCGAGCTCGTCGTACCGTTGGCGAGCCGCGACCAGGAGCGCATCGACCGGGCGATCGACGCCTTCAACGAGAGCCTGTGATGGCCGACCGGGTCTACCTGCACATCGGACTGCCCAAGACGGCGACCACCTACCTGCAGACCATCTGCTGGGCCTCGCGCGACCAGATGCGCGCCGAGGGCGTCCTGCTGCCCGGCCAGGAGCGTCGCGACCACCTGTGGGCCAGCCGCGTCGTCCGGGAGGAGCCGTCGGTCGCACGCAAGCGGCCCCGCGAGCGCACGGCGTGGCAGCGGCTGCGTGCCGAGCTGGCGGAGTGGTCGGGCACCGGCCTGGTCTCCCACGAGTTCTTCGCCGCGGCCAGCGCGGACCAGGCACGGGCCATGGTCGAGGAGCTCGCGCCGGCCGAGGTGCACCTGGTGGTGACCGCCCGCGAGCCCCTGGGACTGTTCACGGCGAGCTGGCAGGAGAGCCTCAAGAACCGCAACACGACGCCGCTGGCGGAGTACGGCCGCGACGTGTCCGACAGCCCCAGCGACATCTGGAACTGGCGCACGCTCGACCTGCGGCTGGTGCTCGAGCGGTGGTCGCAGGCCGTCCCCGCGGAGCGGATCCACGTGCTGCCCCTGGACCGGAGCGCGCCCCGTGACGACATCTGGCACCGCTTCGCCGGTCTGATCGGACTCACCAGCGACGCCTACGACACCTCGATGTCGTTCCCCAACGAGTCGATGGGCGTGGTCGAGGCCGAGGTGCTGCGGCGGGTCAACCGGAACCTGGACGGCTTCACCAAGGCCTTCGACAAGGGCGTCTACATCCGGTCCTTCCTCGCCGACGAGCGGCTGGTGCCGCGCCGGGGGGAGCCGTTCTGGCCGCGGCCCGACCAGGTCGAGGACTGCCGCGAGCGCGGCGAGGCCGCGGTCGCCTTCGTCGAGCAGGGTGGCTTCGACGTGGTGGGCAGCCTCGAGAACCTGCGGGTGCCCGCGACGCTGCCGCCCCGCCGTACGCCGGAGACGGTGACCGAGGCGGAGGTCGCCGACGCCGCGACCGAGCTCGTCGCGGTGCTGCTGGGGGACGTGCGGGCGCTGCGCACCCGTCAGCAGGCGGAGGCGACCGGCGAGGAGCCGAAGGTCAGTCGCCGGCGATGGTGGCCGTCGCGGAGATGAACGGGTGGTCGGTGATCCGGCGCTTGATCGTCGAGTCGTCCAACCAGTTGTTGCTGAACGTCACCCCGGAGGTGGCGACCACCCAGTCCACCGGCATCCGGGCCGGCGGGCGACAGCCGCCGGAGGTGCTCCCGCCCGCCGAGGCGACCATTCCGGTCGGCGCCACCACGCGGCAGAAGAACGGCGCGCGGTCGTTCATGTCGCCGGTCAGCACCACGGGGTGACCTGTCGCCTTGAGGCGGTTCACCTCGCTGACGAGGCGGGTGAAGGTGCCCATCCTCGTGGCGGTCTGGCTGCCGCTGTGGCCGGACGGCGGGTGGGCGTTGACGAAGTAGATCTCGCGGCCGGACTCGCGGTGGCGCAGCAGCAGGATCGGCTGCGCCCGGGTGCCGATGCCGTTGGACATCTGGAACGTCGAGCCGCTGACGAACTCGAAGACGCCGGGGTCGTAGATGATCGAGTTGACCCGGTCCAGCGAGTTGGTGCCGCTGCCGGGGAAGATCGCGTAGCCGGTGCCGCGGGTGAGCGACGCGATCTGGTCGGGCTGAGCCTCCTGGAGACCCACGACGGAGGCGCCGTGCGCCTTGATCCGCTCGATCGTGCCCGGCATCCTCGCCGCCCAGCCGGGCCACCCGGCGCCCTTGTCGCCGCCGGGGCCGGTGTGCTGGGACCCCAGGATGTTGAAGGTGCCGACGCGCACGCTGAGCGGCCCGATCACCGGGTCGATACCGCCCGCCGAGACGCTGCGGGCGAGGCGTCGGATCCGGCGCAGCTCCTGCTGGCTCTGAGCAGGCTCGGCGGACGCGGTGACCCGTCGGTCGGCGGGCTTCTTCGTGCCCTTCTCCGTGCCCTTCTTCGGGTCGCCCTCCGTGCCCTTCTTGCCCGCGGTGCCGGCGGTGGTCGCCTCCTCGGTCGAGCTGGACCCGGTGGCGGTGGTCGCGGCGCTGCTGGCCGCCGCCGGACCGTCGGGCAGCTCGCTCGAGACGTCGGCGGCCACCGTGCTGGGCTCGCCGAGGTTGAGAGCCAATACGAGCAGGAGGGCGCCGATCACGCAGATGCCGATCACCGGCACGACCTCGCGGAACGATAGGCCGCGCCGCGCTCGCCGCCGGCGACTTCCCCGCGGCTCGGTAGGCCTGCTCATGCGGTTCATCGTAACGGGGCCACCGGCCGAGCACCGCGTTGGCGACGAACCGGGAGACGGCTCGCTCGTGCGTGACCCGTCAGCCGGTCTGGGGGCGTTGGGCGATGACGCCGTACCAGCCCAGTCCCCGGTAGGTCTCGTAGCCGGGCGTCTGCGCGTAGCCGACGACCTCGCCGCTGCGCGCGGTGAAGGAGCCGCCGGTGCCGCCGCCGGCGCCGGTCAGGTCGAAGCGCTCGGTGAGGATGCCGCGGCCGTCGGAGGAGGCGAGCACCCGGTGGTCGGCGTCGACGAGCATCACCCGGGTGCGGTCGCGCTCCTCGGCGCTGAACCGGATCCCGGTCACGATGTCGTGCGCCTGCGGCGCGAAGTCGAAGAAGATGCCCAGCGCCCCGATCACCTCGCCGCGCTCCTGACCGCCGGCCCGGACCGCGGTCGCGTACGTCGCCACGGTCGCGCCGGCCAGGGCCGGGTTGGTGGTGACGTCGTCGACGACGTAGTCGGCGCCGGACGACGTCGCGACGGCGTTGCGGAACCACGGCTCGTGGGACACGTCGGTACCCACCACGGAGGCGAACCGCTCCGGGCGGCCGTGGGCGATCACCCGGCCGTGGACGTCGGTGACCCACAGGTCGAGGTAGACGGTGTAGGAGGAGAGGATGACGCCGAGGCGCTGCGCGGCGTACGCCGCGGCGCGCGCCGCCTCGGCGCCGTCGGACCCGGCGCCGGCGGCCTCGCAGGCGTCCACGATCGCGGAGTCGGTGGCCCACCACCGCACGTCGCACGAGCGCTCGTAGAGGTTGCGGTCGATCAGCTCGACCGCGTTGAGCGCGAGGTCGGCGAGCCGGGAGCCGCGCACCTGCTGGACCAGGTCGGCGCCGAGGGAGGCGAGCTCGTCCACCAGGGGAGCGAGCTGCTGGTTGAGCGTCGAGGAGAGGTGGTGGACGGTGTCCGCGACCGCTCCGACCTCCTTGGCGACCACGCCGAACCCGGCGCCGGCGGCCCCGGCCCGACCGGCCTCGATGTCGGCGTTGATGGCGAGGATCTTGGTGGTCGCGGCGACGCCGGCGACCTCCCGGAGGCGGGCCTTGGTCAGTGCCGAGACCTCTTCGGCGATGCGAACCACGCGCTCGGGCATCCGTTGCCGCCTTCCTCCGGACATCGGTGGCGGTGCCACCGGACCAACGATGGCGACCGTTCGTCCGGTGATGACGGCGGCGCCCTGCTGGGGCTCATCGTGGGGCATGCGGCACCGGCCGTGACAAATGTTTCGGGCACTCGCGGCCCGGCGACCCGGGCCGACGGCGGCGGCCATAACTACACCGATGTAGTTACTCAGAACGACTTGCCGTGGGACGTATGTGACTGTTGGGATCATTGTTGATCACGGTGGACGTGGGGGGAATCGCGGTGAACGCCGTGGGGGACGAGAGGACACAACGCATGACGGTCGACGGCCTTGCTGGAGCGTCAACCAGCCGACTGCGGGCAGCCACCGTGGCGCTCGTCGCGCTGGTGGCGAGCGCTGCCATCGCCGCGCCGGGAGGCCCGGTCATCGACGCGTCCCAGGACGCGGTGAGCCTGGTCGACGGCGACGTCATGGCGGCCGTCGGGGCGACCGAGCAGCCGATCACCTTCGTCCAGGCGAACATCAACAAGGACATGCGCGTGGCCAAGTTCGACAAGGACCTGGTCAAGGTCTTCGCCGAGCGGCCCGACATCATCACCTTCAACGAGGTCCACAACCGCGACTCGGCCAAGCTGGCGCCGGAGGGCTACGAGATCTTCCGCACTCCGGGGCCGCGCACCGGCTGGGCGCCGGTGGTCTGGCGGACCGACGCGTGGACCGCGATCGACCAGGGGACCTGGAAGATCAGCGGCAAGCCGAAGAAGCTGCGCAACACGCCGGGGATGACCGGCGTCCGTTACGCGAACTGGGTCACGCTGACCAACGCCGAGGGCCAGGTCCTGTCGGTGATCAGCGCGCACATCGCGCCCAACTCCAGGGACACCGCGGGCCTGCTGGTCCCCTCGCTCAAGCGGCTGGCCACCCTCGCCACCGAGCTGGGCGCCGCCGGACCGGTGGTCCTCGGCGGCGACTTCAACATGGGCCTGCGGAGCTCTCGGTACAAGCCGCGCTACCTGACGGAGGCCGGCCTGACCTCGACGTACGACGTGCTCGGGACCTCGTTCCCCACGCACAGGGGTGGCGGCACCATCGACTACGTCTTCCTCGGACCGACCAGCGAGTTCGAGGTCGACGAGCACTACCCGGTGCTGCTGAAGTCCGACCACCGGATGATCGTGGCGCACCTGCGCCTGCGCTCGTCCGCGGCCGAGCCGCCGGCGGACCCCGGGTCCGACCCGGACACGGACTCGGAGACGCAGGAGAAGCCCGCGGTCAGCTTCTCGCCGGGCAAGGTCACGACCACGCCGCGCGGCTCCGCTGCGGAGCGCACGGTGGTCCGCCGGATGCAGCTCAAGGCCATCCGCGCCACGCCGGCCGGCGCCGCGATCCACGTCGCCAGCGACAGGATCCGTGGCCGGGTCCTGCTCGACGCGCTGATGAAGGCCAAGGAGCGCGGCGCTCACGTCACGGTGATCACCGCCGAGAAGAGGCTGAACGCCCGGCAGCAGGCGCTGCGGGCCATGCTCGGGACCAAGAAGTCGGCCTCCGACTACTTCGTGATCAGGAAGCGCGCCTGGCGGTCCTCCGGACGCGGCGTGGCGAAGCTGGACCCGACGGTGCTGCTGATCAGTCAGGCGGGCGCGACGCCGGCCTACGGCATGGTGGCCACCAGCAACATGGGGCGGGCGCCGCTGACGAAGCGCTACCGCAAGCGGACGAAGGCCACCATCAGCACTGACGGCGGCACCTACGACACGCTCTACCGCGCCTACCTGGCGGTGATCGGGCGGGGCTACTGAGCCGGTCCGCGCTCGGGTGCCGGGAGGTGGGTCACCAGGCGGCGCGAAGCCGGGCGACGCGCGCCCGCCAGCCGGGTGCGGCCGGCTCGGCGGCCGGTGGCTGAGCCGGCTGCACCGGCTCGGCGGCCGCCTCGGCGCGGGCGTGCATCCGGTCGACGAGCATGTCGGCCAGTGCCTTCGTGGCGACGCCGGCCACCGCCTCGTCGGGCACCTCGAGGTCGTCGGTGGCGAAGTGCCGGGCCTGGGGGAGGAGGTCGTCGAGGTCGCCGGCAACGGCGTAGCCGCCGGCCTTGATGGCGTCGATGAACTCGTGCGAGATGTGCGTGACCCACTCCTGCCGCGCGGCAGGGAGGCGGATCGGCGTGCCCTCGTCACCGCCGAGCACCTGGACCGCGAAGTACCGCTTGCCGAGGTCCCCGTAGACGTCGCGACGCTTGACCTCGTCGGGGAGCAGTGCGTTCACGCGACGCAGCACCTCGGCCTGCTCGGCCCGCAGGCCGCGGTTGCCGCGGCTCCGTTCGTCCACCGTGAGGCCGTCGGCGGAGATCCCGAGGACGCCGCAGAAGCGGTCGAGCAGCAGCTGCGGGTCCGATCCGGAGGGCGGCACCGTGACCACCGTGATCCGGTCGGCCGGGACGAAACGGTTCCAGCGCGCCAGGATCGTCGGCACGTCCATCGTGCGCCAGGGCGTCGCGTTGGTGCCCACGCTCGCCTCGAGCCGCCGGGCGAACTCGTCCAGCGTCTGCGAGCGGCTGCCCTGCAGCGTCTGCTGCCAGGCCGAGGGGATCAGCCGGCCGAGGTCCCGGACGGTCACGATCACCCGCACGTCGCGACCCTCGGTGGCGGCCAGCAGCCGCTCCACCTGGGGTCGCGTCGCTGCCGAGAGCGCCTCCTGGGTGATCAGCGCGGCCCCCGGAGCCTCCTCGAGCAGGCGGGGCAGCCGCTCCAGCGCGTGCGCGACCGACGGCGGGTCGATCTCGGGGTTGTAGCGGTCCCGGACGTCGAGGGCGAGCCGGAACATCGCGAGCTTGCTGCCCGGGACGAGGCTCAGGCCCTGGCTGGCCAGCTCCGGCACCGAGTCCCAGAAGATCCGCTGCAGGTACGACGTACCGGTCTTCTGGAGCCCGATGTGGATGAAGAGGGGGCGCTGGTCCACTGGACTCAGTCGAGCTCGATCTTCGCGTACGGGTCGATCTCGCCGTTCGCGATCCGTCGCTCGGCACCACCGGTCAGCACCGACGACTCCGGGTAGTTCCGGTACCAGTAGTCGATGTGGTTCTGGTAGCGCTTGGTCAGCTTCGCCTTGTTGAAGAAGTAGGAGTAGGTCTCGTCCGAGACGAGGCCCAGCTGCGAGGTGTTGGCGGAGCCCGAGACCATCCAGTAGGCGCTGGTGTCCCTGCCGATCACGCCGTTGACCGTGTACACCTTGAGGTGGAAGTAGCGGTCGAACACGCCGTCGCCGTCGAAGTCCTGGGCGAAGTGCTTCTTCGGCACCGGGCCGCGGGCGCCACCGTCGTTGAGCAGGCGGAACACGTCCTTGCCCATCACGGTGTAGCCGATCTTGACGTCGCAACCCTCACGCCACAGCCGGCGGAGCTGGGTGGCCACGGTCATGCCGCGCTTGCCGCGGATGACGTCGGGGGCGGTCCGGATGATGGTGCGGCCGTTCGCGTTGCCGGCACCGCCGGTCGCGCCCGTGCACCTGACCTTCTTCAGCGTCGCCATCAGTCGGTCGTTCCGCTTCGACCTCGGGTCCGAGGGGGACCAGGCGAGCACGGCGGAGCCGTCGCTCGTCCTGATCTCGCGCCACGGGCTCTTGCGCGGCTTGTCCTGGTAGGCCTGGTCGAACATCTTCACCGCGAAGTCGTAGATCCGCTTCTGGCCGACGAAGGTGTACATGTCGTTCCACTGCAGGTTGGCGGCCGCGTCGCCCCAGTTCGCCGAGCCGTGCATGTAGACGTAGCGGGATGCGCCGGACTTGCTGAACAGCATGAACTTGGAGTGCGCGGCGCCGCCCTTGCCGCGGCAGGAGTGGTCGCACAGGATCGCGCCGCTGCGCTTGGCGGGCTTGCGTCCCTTGTTGCCGGCCTGCAGGCCGCGCTTGAGGCGCCAGAAGTGGGGGTTGTCCTCCACGACCGTGTTCTTCTTGTCCATGATCGCGTGCACCACGACGCCGCGCTTCTGCGCGTTCAGCAGCGCCGTCACGCCGGCCCTGGTCCAGATCTTCCAGCTGAAGATCCGGATCTGGGAGCCGCGCCTGGTGTTGCTGATGGCGCGGTTCACCTTGCTGATGATCGCCCGCTTGGTGGCGGTGTTGCCGACCGGGCTGTTGAAGGTGACCCCGGACTTGACCCGGAACTTCTGCCGGGCCGCGACGCGGGCGGCGCCCTCGGTGACGCCCAGCTCCGCGGTCGCGCCGGGCGCGGCCTGCGCCGTACCGGCCGCCGCGCTGCTGCCCTGCGGGGCGAGCAGGAGACCGATGAGGACCGTCGAGATCAGGACGAGCGACAGTGAGTGTCGGACACGAGACACGCTTTACCCCAAGGCTTCCGAGACGTCATGGACGGGATGTCGCCGTCACCCTACCTTTGGCGATGAAGGCGGGCCCAAACTGAGGTAGTGGGCCGCGCTGGCCGCAGAGGGTCAGGCGAGGCAGGCGTAGATCATCTTCTTGTAGGCGGGGTCGTCCTTGAGCCCGTCCGCCGCGAACCCGATCACGTTACCGCGCAGCGCCCAGTAGTGGTCGTCGTAGGTCACCACGCGCTGGCCCGACGAGCACTCGATGATCGTGGGCTCGACCGCGGCTCCTTCCGCCGCGCAGCCGCCGTACTCGGAGGGCAGGTCCGCGCCCTCCTGCCAGACGGCCGAGCAGTCGGGCAGGGTCGCGTCGTCGCCGGCGCCCGTGGACTCGGTGGACTCGGTGGTCGGCTCGGCGACGGGATCGGTCGCGGCCGTGTCGTCGCCGCCGCAGCCGGCCAGGGCCACCAGGGCAGCCGGGACGGCGAGGGCGACCAGGGCTGAGGACCGACGAGCGCTGCGCATGCGACCAGTCTAGGTCGCGGGCCCGTGGCCAGCGGTCGTTTCCCGGGTGGGTCGCTCAGCCGCGGCGGAAGAGACGCGACGCGCGGGGCTCCCCGTCGGGCCGGGTGCGACCCTCGCGCGCGGGCGCCTGGAACGCGGCCTTGGGCTCCTCGCGCAGCAGCGCCGCCCGCTCGGCGAGCGTGCGCCGCTGCTCGTCGGTGAGGCCCCCGGTCGCCGCGGTGCCGCGCAGCGGGTCGTGCTCGACGAGGAGGCCGAGGTCCCCGAGGGCCTCCACGTCGTCGGCGATGGTGAGCGCGTAGATGCGGCGCAGGTACTTCTCGCGGACCTGCTCGGGCAGGTCGCTGGTGACCAGGGACTTGAGGGCGCGCGCGGAGGGCTGGCGGGACGCCCGGTAGCGGGCCGGTCCGGCCGAGGCCAGGGCCGCCCACTTCCGGATGAACTCGGTCTCGGTCGGAGCGTCGTAGTGCAGGACGCGGAAGCCGTCGTGCTCGTGCCCGGCGTGGCGGGCCCCGTCGGCGGAGATCGCGTCGTGGAGGGAGAACGAGAGGGGGGAGGAGACCCGGATGGCCGACTTGCCCATCACGTGGCCGTGGAAGTAGGCCTGGTTGGTCGCCTCGTCGATCACGCCCAGGACCTGGAGCAGGTTGAGCTCGTCGTCGTCGAGGAGGCGCTTGAACTGGGTGCTGCGCTCGGTGGCGCCGGTCCTGGCCAGCGCCTCGAGCGTCGCCAGGCGGAGGACCTCGACGTCCGCAGGCACCGCGGCCAGGGCGTCCCGGTCCATCAGGGCCACCTCGTCGCCGTCGATGTGCACCAGCCAGGCGTCGGCGCCCAGGGGGGCCAGCAGCTGGTGGGCCCAGTTCGCGTTGATCTCCTGGCGCGTGTTCAGGCTGGCCGGCCGCTCGCCCAGCCACCAGCCGGGGCCGCCGGCGCGCACGCAGGTGACCTGGGGATGCTGCTCGAGGTAGTCGGCCACCTCGGGCTGGCCGGGCGCCCGGGGCGCGTCGAGGAAGACGACCAGGTGGTCCACGCCGGAGGCCAGGTTGGCCTCGACGAAGAACCGAACGTTCGCGGCCTCGTCCTTGATCGTGGAGGCCGTGATCAGCATGCGGCAAACCCTAGGGCATCGTGGCCCGCGGATCCCTCGGGCGCCCGGCCCTCGGCCGCACGCGGGCGGGCCGCTACTCATCGGTAGGATCGACGCGTTCGCGACCAGAAGGAGAAGCCCATGGCACGCCTGTGTGAGACCGACGGACTGAGTGAGGATCAGAAGGAGATCCTCAAGGCGGTCCGCGTGTTCGTCGAGGAGCAGATCATCCCGGTCGCCCAGGAGCTCGAGCACGCCGACGAGTACCCGACCGAGATCATCGAGGGGCTCAAGGAGCTCGGCGTCTTCGGGCTGATGATCCCCGAGGAGTACGGCGGTCTCGGCGAGTCGCTGCTCACCTACGCGCTCTGCGTGGAGGAGATCGCTCGCGGCTGGATGAGCGTCTCCGGCGTGATCAACACCCACTTCATCGTCGCCTACATGCTGATGCAGCACGGCACCGAGGAGCAGAAGCAGAAGTACCTGCCGCGGATGGCCGTCGGCGAGGTGCGCGGCGCGTTCTCGATGTCCGAGCCCGGGCTCGGCTCCGACGTCTCGGCGGTCGCCACCAAGGCCACCCGGCTCGAGGACGGCTCCTACTCCATCACCGGCCAGAAGATGTGGCTGACCAACGGCGCCTCATCGACGCTCGTCGCGCTGCTGACCAAGACCGACGAGGGCTCGGACTCGGTCTACAAGAACATGACGACCTTCCTCGTCGAGAAGGAAGCCGGCTTCGGGGAGACCGCCCAGGGCGTCACGGTGCCGGGCAAGATCGACAAGATGGGCTACAAGGGCGTCGAGACGACCGAGCTCATCCTCGAGGACCACCGGATCTCCGCGGACCAGATCCTCGGCGGCGAGCCGGGCAAGGGCTTCTTCCACATGATGGACGGCGTCGAGGTCGGCCGGGTCAACGTCGCCGCCCGTGCCTGCGGCCTGGCCTGGCGCGGCTTCGAGCTGGGCATCGCCTACGCCCAGCAGCGCAAGACCTTTGGCAAGAAGATCGCCGACCACCAGGCGGTGCTGTTCCGGATCGCCGAGATGGCCACCAAGGTCGAGACCGCGCACACGATGATGGTCCGCGCCGCCCGCCTCAAGGACACCGGCCGCCGGATGGACGTCGAGGCCGGCATGGCCAAGATGGTGGCCTCGGAGTACGCCAACGAGGTGGTCGAGGACTCGTTCCGGATCCACGGCGGCTACGGCTACTCCAAGGAGTACGAGATCGAGCGCCTGATGCGCGAGGTGAAGTTCATGCTGATCGGCGAGGGCACCTCGGACATCCAGAAGATGATCATCGGCCGTAGCCTGCTCAAGGAGTACCAGCAGCGTTGAGCAACGTCAGTCGGGAGGCAGCGGTGAGCGCCGCGGATCGCACGGTCTACATCCACGTCGGCACGCCGAAGAGCGGTACGACGTACCTGCAGCGCGCGCTCTCCAAGAACCGACGCCTCCTGCGGCGCAACGGGTACCTCTATCCGGGGCGCAACCCCGGTCACTTCGTCGAGGCGATGGGGCTGATCGGGCGCGGCTTCCGGGGCTACCTGCAGCCCGGTGCGCGCGAGGCGTGGGAGAAGCTCGTCGCCGACGTGAACGCCCACGACGGCCCGGCGCTGATCTCGCACGAGACGCTGGCCCCCGCGGGCGTGCGGACCATCCGCCGCGCCGTCGAGGCCTTCGTGGACCGCGAGGTGCGGGTCGTCGTGACCTGCCGCGACCTCGGGCGCCAGCTGCCCGCCGTGTGGCAGGAGGGCGTCAAGAACGGTGACACCGGGCGCTACGAGGAGTTCCTCGGCCACGCGCTCGACGCCTGGGACGGCGTGGACGCGAGCTCCAGGCTCTGGAGCTCCCAGAACGTCGCCTCGATCGCCCAGCGGTGGGGCTCGGTGGTCGGTCCCGACCGCGTCGCGCTGGTGACGGTCCCCGCCCCCGGAGGCGACCCCGACGGGCTCTGGAACCGGTTCGCGGCGGCGGTCGACCTGCCCGAGCTCGCCTACGCGCAGCCGAGCACGCCCGGCAACCCCTCGCTCGGCACGGTGGAGACGGAGTTCCTGCGCCGATTCAACCTGGGTCTGCCCGACCAGCTGGCGTGGCCCGACCGTGCGCGGCTGGTCAAGCGGCGCTTCGCCCAGCGTCAGCTGGTGAGGTACAGCTCGGGTGGCGCGCTGGGCGTGCCGGACGTGCACCACGAGCCCATCCGCCGGATCGCCGGGGAGATGGTCGAGGAGATCCGCCGACGCGGGTACGCCGTGCACGGCGACATCGACGACCTCACCCCGGCGTTCCGCCCCGGGGGGACGTTCCCGGACGAGGTCACCGACGCGCAGCTGCTCGAGCTGGCCATCGAGCTGCTGGTGCCGATGGTGCTCGGCGGCGCGACGGCGCGGCCGGAGGGATCCGCCGCGGCCCAGGGATCGGGCGCGACCGGCGGCTCGGGCGCCGACCGGGGGACCGGTGGGCGGCCGGCGAGGGCATCGCGGCAGCGGTCGCTGCTGTCCCGGCTGCGCTCCCGGGTCGGGGGCTGACCGGGCCCCGGAGGGGCAGGGATCCCGGGCGGGGTCGGGCGGAGCGCCGGTCAGCTGCCGGCGCCGGCACGCTCCCGGTCGATCTCGTCGATCAGCTCGACCCAGCGGTCCATGACGCTGCCGGTCTCGAAGCGGCGGGCGGAGGCGAGGGCGCCCGCCCCCAGCCGTGAGCGGAGATCGGCGTCGTCCATGACGCGGCGCAGCGCCTCGGTCAGCGCGGGCACGTCACCCTCCGGGACGAGCAACCCGTTCTCGCCGTCGGAGATGACCTGGCGGGGCCCCTCCGGGCAGTCGAAGGCAACGGGCGGCACGCCCTTGCTCATCGCCTCCAGCAGCACCATGCCCAGGCCCTCCCACCGCGACGACATGCCGAGGATCGAGGACGCCGCCAGCTCCTCCTCGAACCGGTCGGTGACGCCGGGGAGAAGGATGTGGTCGGTCAGCCCCAACGCCGCCACCTGTGCCGCGAGGTCGGCGGCCTGCTGGCCGTCGCCGTAGATCCGCAGCTGCCAGTCCGGGTGCGAGGCGGCCAGGGGAGCGAACGCGTCGATGAGGCGCTCGAAGCCCTTCTGTGACGTCATCCGGCCGGCCGCGACGATCACCTTGCTTGTCAGCGGGGCCGCGGGACCGATCGGGAACGGGTTCGGGTTGGGGATGGCCGCGGTCCGCACCGTCGGGTCGTCCAGGAACGCGCGCCAGCGCTCGAGGTCGGCCTCGGTCAGGGTCAGCAGCGCGTCGAGGCGTCGCGCTCCGTCGTCGCCGCGCGCGACAGAGCGCAGGCCGGCCCGCAGCGGGGCCGGGCGCGGCACGAACGAGAGGTGCTCCTGGTGGATGATGAGCGAGCGGGGGTCGGTCCACCGGGACGCCGCGATCGCGAACTCCGGCCGGGTGGTCACGACCGTGCTCGGCGGCAGCGCCGAGAGGTGCTCGCGCAGCAGCCCGTCGACGTACGCGGTGATCGTCTTGTGCGCGCCCGGCACCAGTGTCGACGGCTGACGGTCCAGCCGCCGGGTGGCCGGGTCGGCCTCGGGGTCGCGACGCGGCCTGCGCCGCTGCTGCGTCCCGCCCGCGGGCGGCCGCAGGTCCTGCAGGGCGACGATTCGCACCCGCGGGTCGAAGTCGAAGACCGGCTCGTCGGTCGGCCGCACGAGCGTGAGCACCGTGACCTCGTAGCCGCGCTGGGCCAGCACCGAGGCCTGGGTCGCCACGACGCGGGCGATGCCGCCTGCGTAGAAGGCCGAGGGAACCACGAAGGTGATCCGCCGCGTCCGCTCGGATCGGATGGGGCGAAGCACATCGCGGACCCTACCTCACCTCGCGGAGCGCCCCGGCGCCGACCGAGGGCGCTCCGGGCTGCCTCGCGGACGCCCGGGACGGGGCCAATACAGTGGCGCCATGGGTCACCGCGTCTTCCTGCACATCGGCGCGCCGAAGTCCGGGACCACCTACCTCCAGTCGCTGCTGTGGACCAACCGGGAGCACCTGCGTGCTCGCGGGCTGCTGTTCCCCGGGCGACGTCCCTTCGAGCAGAACCGGGCCTCGATCGAGGTGCGCTCGGGGCGGCACCTGCGGGGGGAGGCCGACGTCTGGCAGCGGTTCGTGCGCCGTTCCAGGCAGTTCGACGGGGACACGATCCTGAGCAACGAGTGGTACGTCGCGGCCTCACCGGAGCAGGTCGAGGGGATGGTCCGCGACCTCGGCGAGGATCGGGTGCACGTCGTCGTCACCGCACGCCACCTGCTGGCCCAGGTGCCGGCCGGGTGGCAGGAGGAGCTCAAGCTGGGCAGCGGGGCATCGCTCGACGCGTTCCTGGCGCAGCTGGACGACCCGACGGCGAAGTGGCGGTGGGGGGTGCTCGACCCCGCGGTCGGCGTCGAGCCCTGGGCCGCGGTGCTGCCACCCGAGCGCATCCACGTGGTGACGGTGCCGACGTCGGCCGCCGACCCGGAGCTGCTGTGGCGGCGATTCCTCGGCGTGACCGGCGCGGACGCCGCCGGCACCGACACCGGCGTCGCGCGGCGCAACGAGTCGCTGGGAGCGGAGTCCGCCCGGCTGCTGCAGGAGATCGGTCCCGACCTCCTCGCCGCCACCGATCCGGGGACGACACCGTGGAACGAGCGGTACCGCTGGATCCGGAACAAGGTCGCACACGAGGTGCTGGTCCCCCTGGGGGGCAGCCCGATCGGGCTGCGACCGGCCGATGCCGCCGCGATCCAGGAGCGCGCCGAGCAGAGCGTCGCCCGGATCTCGGCGGCGGGCTACGACCTGGTCGGAGATCCGCAGGACCTGCTCACGGCCCGGGTGCGCTCCGGGGCGGTGCACCCCGACGACGTCGACGTCCGCGAGGTGCTGCGCCGTGCCGGAGTGGTGAGCGGCGCGCTGCTGCGCGAGGTGCGGGCGGCGTCGACGGGATCATGACGCCGCTCCTGCGACGCTCGGAAGGCTGCCGGGATGCCGAGGAAGCCGGGCGGTGGTTGCTAGGATCCCGGCTCGCCAGGGCATCGCGTCGGGGATGTCAGACGGATGTGCAGTGCCCGATCGGAGGTCGCGGCGGATGAGGGCCGAGATCCTTGAAGAGGGCGTGCGGGTGCACGCGGACCCGGACCGGGTGGTCGACGTCTCGATGGACGGGCGGCGGATCTGGTCGTTCAGGACCGGCGTCGCCGGCCGGGAGGCGACCGTCGACGCCGACGGACTGCTGAGCGTGGCCTGGCCCGGTGCCCTCCGGCCGCTGCTGCGCGGGGTCACCGAGGCCGTCCTGACCGACGGCGGCGTCGAGGTGGCCCGTCGGGAGCTCCGGTTCCCGGGCTCCGAGGAGCGGACGCAGGTGGTCGACCGCGAGGGGCGACCGCTGGTGGTCGGACCCAACGGGAAGCTGATGCTCTCCTTCGGTGACCACCAGGAGACCGCCCAGGCCATGCTGGCGGCGGCGCGACGGGTGCTCGAGGTGATGGCCGACCAGGGCCTGGGAGGCTTCCTCGCCTACGGCACCCTGCTCGGCGCGGTCCGCGAGGGTGCGTTCATCGGGCACGACAACGACCTCGACCTGGGCTACGTCAGCGCCCACGCCCAACCGGTCGACGTGGTGGCGGAGTCGCTGCGGCTGCAGCACGCGCTGGCCCGCGCCGGGATGAGCACCGAGCGGTACAGCGGCGCGGGTCTGAAGATCTGGGTCACGGACGAGGGGGGCGTGCGGCGCGGCCTCGACGTCTTCGGCGGCTTCTGGCACGGCGACCGGCTGGCCTTCCTGGGCGAGCTGCTCACCCCGTTCGAGCGCGACTGGGTCGAGCCGCTCAGCACGGTGCAGCTCGAGGGTGAGACCTTCCCCGCCCCGGCCCGGCCGGAGAAGCTCCTCGAGGCGATGTACGGACCGGGCTGGCGGGTGCCGGACCCGACCTTCGTGTTCGAGCCCGGGACCGACGCGCGCGAATGGCTCAACCGCTGGTTCCGCGGGATTCGCTGGCACCGCAACGAGTGGGACGCCTGGTACGCCCCCGGCGCGAAGGACTCTCCGCTCCTGAAGCCCCACCAGCTCGCCCGGATCGTCCACGACGCCGAGCCCGGCGCGACCGTGGTCGACGTCGGCTGCGGTCGGGGCCGCGACGCCGTGTGGTTGGCCGAGCGGGGCCACCGCGTGGTCGCGCTGGACTACTCGGCGCCCGCCATGCGGTACCTGGCGCGCGAGTCCGCCGAGCAGGGCCTGCCGATCGACTTCCACTGCGCCAACCTGCTCGAGCTGCGGCACGCGCTCGTCTGGGGGGCGCGGATTGCGCGCATGGACGGCCCGCGGGTGATCATGGCGCGCCACGTCGTCAACGCCACCGTGCAGCGCGGTCGCGAGGGCCTGTGGCGGATGGCGTCGATGGGTCTGCGCGGGGGTGGCCGCCTCTACCTGGAGTTCCTGGGCTCCACGGAGCCACGGAAGCTGCCGAAGGTCGGCAAGCCGTTGGTCTGGGAGATCGACCCGGAGGTGCTGGCCGCGGAGGCGCGGCGACATGGTGGAGAGGTCCGGGAAGTGAGCTGGTTCGACATGAACTCCTTCGAGGTGCCGCCGCGGATGCCGGACTGGGATCCGGCCCCGCGCGCCTGTCGCATGGTGGTGGAGTTCTGATGAAGGGGGACGCAATGAAGGACAGTGCGAAGGACGAGTCCGTCGTCTCCGGCCCCACGCGTCGGTTGACGTGGCCGATCAAGCGGGCGGCCGGCACCGACGCCCTCGCGGCGCGGTTGCGGAGCGTCGAGGAGCGCCTCGCGGTGATGGAGAGCGCGCACGTCCGCTTCGCCGAGCTGTTGGACCTGGTCCAGGAGCTGCTGCTCCCGATCGCCCTGCGGGACGAGGCGAAGGTCGCCGCCCTGCTCGAGCGGTTCAGCGACGACCTGGATGCCGCCGACCCCGATGACTGATCCCGGTCGGCGCTCGGGCTTCCGGGAGGACGTCCAGGGGCTGCGCGCCCTGGCGGTCGGCGTCGTCCTGCTGGCACACGCCGGCCTGCAGCGGTTCGCCGGCGGGTTCGTCGGCGTCGACGTCTTCTTCGTCATCTCCGGCTTCCTGATCATCGGCCTGCTCTTCGGCGAGGTCCAGAAGTCGGGCCGGGTCTCGATCCTCGGCTTCTACGCCCGGCGGGCGCGACGGATCCTGCCGGCGGCGACGCTGGTGCTGCTCGTGGTCGCCGCGGGCTCGGCGCTGCTGCTGCCCTTCGTGCGTGGTCTCGAGGTGCTCAAGGACACCGTCTGGGCAGCGTTCTTCGGAGCCAACCTCCGGTTCGCCAGCGTCGAGACCGACTACTTCGCGGCCGACGAGCCGCCGTCGATCGTGCAGCACTACTGGTCGCTCTCGGTCGAGGAGCAGTTCTACCTCGTCATCCCGCTGCTGATCGCCGCGGTCGCCTACCTGCTGCACCGACGCAACGCCGGCGGCGGCGCGCCCGCGCTGCGCGGTGCGCTGGCGCTCGTGCTCGGCGCGGTCGTGGTCGGCTCGTTCGCCTGGTCGCTGTACGCCACCGCGGCGAACCCGACCGCGGCGTACTTCTCGACCACCGCCCGCGCCTGGGAGCTGGCGGCCGGCGGCCTGCTCGCGGTGCTGCTCTGGGGTCGGCAGATCCGGGCGAGCCGTTGGCTCGCCGACGGCCTCGCCGGTGCCGGGCTGCTGCTGGTCGGGTGGGCGACCCTCACCTACTCCGCGGCCACCCGGTTCCCCGGCTGGGCCGCGCTGGTCCCGGTCGTCGGCGCGCTCCTGCTCCTGGCGGCCGGCGCCACCACCGGCGGCGAGCGCAGCCTGCTCGGCCGGGTGCTGTCCTGCCGGCCGGCCCGGCTGATGGGCGACTGGTCCTTCTCCCTGTACCTGTGGCACTTCCCGGTCTTCCGGTTCGCCGCCGCCGAGTGGGGTCCGCTGGACCGGGCGCAGCTCGTCGCGGCGCTGGTGGTCACCTTCGTGCTCTCCGCGGCCACGTACTACGGCGTCGAGCAGCCCTTCCGCCGCGGTGTGCGGTGGCGACGGCCCGGGTGGGCGATCGTGCTCTACCCGGTCAGCCTGTCGGTCGTCGTCGCCGCCGCGCTCGGCGGCCGCGCGGCGATCCAGCACCAGCTCGACGCGCTCGATGCCAACCCGCCGATCACGCTGGGCGACTACGGGCGCGGACAGCTCGACACCGACCCGGCCGTCGCGCTGGTCGAGGCCTCGGTGCGTGCCTCCGAGGAGGGGCGGGCGGTGCCGGGGAACCTGGCGCCCGCGCTGGCCAGCGTCCGCGACTCGATCGCACCGCTGGGTTCCTGCGACTACCGCACCGGGACCACGCAGCTGTGCCCGCTCGGCGATGCCGAGGCGGATCGCTCCATCGTCCTCCTCGGCGACTCCCACGCCCGCGCCTGGGGCCCTGCCCTCACCACGATCGGACAGCAGCGCGGCTACGCGGTCTACCAGCTCGTCCTCTCCGGCTGCCCGGCCAACCAGGCCACGCGCGCCGATCCGGAGTCGGGCGGCACCTGGTCCGCGTGCAGCGACTTCAACGACTGGGCCGTGACGCAGGTGGAGCAGCTGCAGCCGGACCTCGTCGTCGTCGCCAACAACGCCTACCTGCGCGGGAGCTACCGCCGCGAGCAGCTGGCCGGGCTCTCCGAGGAGCTGGCCCAGCTGACGGCGGCGGCGCCCCGGGTGGCGCTGCTCGGCAACACGCCCGAGCTCTCCCGGGCGCCCGGCACCTGCCTGAGCACGCGCGACGTGGACCTCGGCGACTGCCTGCTCACCGCGGGCGGTGACCAGCAGCGGCTGCAGCGCCGGTTCGGTGCGATCGCCCGCGCAGCCGGCGCGCAGTACGTCGATGCGCTGGACTGGTTCTGCGTCGATGCGCGGTGCCCCTCGGTGATCGGCAGCACCGTGCCGATGCGCGACACCGGCCACGTCACCGTCCCGTACGCCGAGCAGCTGGCCGAGCCGCTCGCCGAGCGCCTGCGGCTGGTCGCCGCCGACCGGGCCCGGGCGGCCGGCTAATCGGGTTTTCCCGGGGCCGGCCCGCGTGTCAGTGTGGGGGCACCGTGGGGGACGCAGTCGAGGGAGAGGAACGGCCATGGCCGAGGAGACCAACCCTGACCAGGGTCCGCAGGCGGACCTGAAGGCGCGGATGCGAGAGGCGCTGGACCACAAGAACCGCGCGGAGCAGGGAGTGCACGCCGACGGGCCGCTGCGGGAGAAGGCCCACGGCTCGGAGGTGGTCGGCGGCGGGCCGAAGATGCATCGGCGCAAGGCCGGCGGCGGGGGTTCGTGAGGACGGTCGCGGCCGGCACGGCACAATGCCGGGCGTGACCAAGACGAACCCGGGCAACTTCTTCGAGGACTTCACCGTCGGGCAGGTGATCGAGCACGCGACGCCGCGCACCATCACCGAGGGCGACCGTGCGCTGTACGGCGCGCTGTACCCCACCCGGTTCGCTGTGCCGTCCTCGGCGGCGTTCGCCGCCTCGGTCGGCCTGGACCCGCACCCGGTCGAGGAGCTGATCGGCTTCCACGTCGCCTTCGGCAAGACCGTCCCCGACATCTCGCTGAACGCCGTGGCCAACCTCGGCTACGCGGAGCTGCGCTTCCACCGGCCGGTCGTGCCGGGGGACACCCTGGCCACCCGCTCGGAGGTGATCGGCCTCAAGCAGAACTCGAACGGGAAGTCCGGCGTGGTCTACGTCCGGTCCACCGCGACCGACCAGCGCGGCGACGTCGTCATCGACTGGTGCCGCTGGGTGATGGTGCACAAGCGCGACCACGCCGCGCCGGCGCCGGAGACCGTGCTGCCCGAGGTCGCCTCGCACGTCGCGGCCGAGGACCTGGTGATCCCGGCCGGGCTCGACTTCTCGTCGTACGACTTCGCGGCGGCCGGGGAGCCGCACCGCTTCGACGACTACGCGGTGGGGGAGCGGATCGACCACGTCGACGGCGTCACCCTCACCGACGCCGAGCACATGATGGCGACCCGCCTGTGGCAGAACACTGCCAAGGTGCACTTCAACACCGAGGCCCGCCCCGACGGCAACCGCCTCGTGTACGGCGGGCACGTCATCTCCCTGGCCCGCGCGCTCTCCTTCAACGGACTCGCCAACGCACAGCTGGTGGCCGCGATCAACGGCGGCTCGCACGTCGCGCCGGCGTTCGCGGGGGACACCGTCTACGCGTGGTCGGAGGTGCTGGACAAGGCCGAGACCTCGGCGCCCGGCGTCGGCGCCCTGCGGCTGCGCCTGGTGGCGACCAAGGGGCGCGACGAGTCGATGACCCTGCGCGGGGAGGACGGCAAGTACGCCGCCGGCGTCCTGCTCGACCTCGACTGCTGGGTCCTCGTCCCGCGCTGAACCCGGTCCCGGGTCGGCGCCGACCGGCGACGACGCCGCGTCCGGCCCGGTCCCGGAGCCGTGCCCGGTGGGTCAGTCGCGGTCGGCCCGGGCCGCCGCGCCCCCGCCGGCCATCAGGAGCGCGGTCAGCGCGTTCGCTGCCACCTCCAGCTCGTCCGTCGGGCCCAGGCCGGACGGCGCGACGCCCGGCACGTCGACCGGCGTGAGGTCGCTGAGGTCGCCGATCAGCCGCACGCCCGACCGCTTCAGGGCGTCGGCGTCGGCGGCCGCTCGCGCGCGCAGCCAGTCGGGCACCTGGAAGCCGATGGCGGGCTCGTCGAGCGCCAGTGCGGGGAGCACGTCGCGAGCGAGGGGCTTGATCAGTCGTCGCTGGTCGGGAGGGGTGAGCTCGCCGGCGAGGGCGTTCACCTTGATCAGCAGCTGCGCCGAGGCGGCGCCCAGCGACTGGTTCGTCCGCTCCGGCTCCGGCCACCCGTCGGCGTCGGCGATGTCGGCGGCGGCGCAGAAGCGCTCCCAGAGCGAGTGCGGCGAGCCCGGCGGCGGGACGAGCACCACCGTCAGCCGGTCCGTGCCGAAGACCTGGCTCCACTTCCGGACGATCCGCGGGATGTGCTGCCGGGACCAGAACTGGCGCCGGGCGTCGTTCGGCTCCGAGGAGGCGATGCCGGCCACGTACTCCTCGAAGCTCCACGCGTGGCCGTTCTTCAGGGTGGACTGCCAGGCGGAGGGGACCTGACGCCCGAGGTCCCGCACCGTCAGGACGATGTCGACGGTCGTGTCGGGGAACTCCTCGGCGAGCCTGCGCACCGAGTCGGGGTCCATCGACGCGAAGTGCTCGACGGAGATCAGCGAGGTGCCGGGGTGTCCGTCGATCGCCGACCTGAGGTCGGCCCAGGCGCCGGTCGAGGCGTAGGTGGCGCCGCGCAGCTCCTTGTAGCCCTGGATCTGGCGAGCCCACGGCACGGCGAAGTGGATGCCCTGCTCGGCGAGCCGCTGGTGGTTGCGGGACAGCTTCTTCTGCAGGTAGGTGGTACCCGACTTCATCACGCCGATGTGGACGATCAGGCGGCGGCTCATCGAGTTCCTTCGGATGGCGGGACGGACCGCACCATCCTAGGGACCCCGCCGTCAGCCGGCGATGTCGACGTCGCTGATCAGGTAGGTGACCTCGTCGTCCACCGCGCGCTTGTTCCGGTCGACGTAGACCTTCGTCGGCCACTCGCTCGACGCCGGCCAGACGACCTCCGCCTCGCCCTCCTCGCCGGGCAGCGCCGCGTCGGAGAGGATCTCGGCGATGGTCAGCAGGTAGGCCTCCGGTGCGGCCTTGCCCCGGTCCGGCCCGGTGGCCAGCTTCGCCGACCTCGCCTCGCCGTCGCGGACCCGCACCTCGACCTTCCCGGTGGTCGGGCAGTGGCAGCGCAGCTCGAGGCGGTAGCGGTAGGTGGCCGGCTCGAACGTCCGCTCGTCCTCCAGGCCGGAGGTGGTCAGCGGGGCGGTGGACGCAGGCGTCGCCTCGTCAGGGTCGTCGTTCCCGGCGCAGCCGGCGACGGCCAGGGCGAGTCCCAGGACGAGCCCCACCGAGGCGATCGGGGCCAGGCGCCGGTCGTTGGTCCGGTGGTTCCTGGTGCGCACGCTGCTCACGTCCCTTCCGACGCCGTGGCGTCGATCCTGGTTCCCTGGTGGATCGCGGCGAACTGCCGCGCCAACGGCCACAGTGCCAGCACGAGCACCATCGGCACGCAGAAGCCGAACCTCAGGTGGTGCTGACCGACCACCCCGGTGAGCACCGCGCCGAGCAGCCCGCCGGCGTAGTTGAACTGGTTGAACCGCGCGATCACCGCATCCACCCGGCGCCTGTCCGGGACCGCCCCCGGCGCGTCGCGTCCGGCGATCGCGGCCGCCGCGGAGAAGCTCAGCGGCGCCACCACCGAGACCCCCAGCCCGACGACCGTGAAGCCGAGCACGGCCATCGGCCACGACGGCGCGAAGGTGACCAGCGCCAGCCCGCCGCAGGCGACCACCGCGCCGATGCGCAGCACCAGGACGGCGCCGTACGCCGCCACCAGCCGATCGCCCGCCAGGCGGGTCACCAGGCTGGCCATCAGGTAGGGCAGCGTCGCCAGCGCCACCCAGCGCGACGGGGCGTCGAAGACCTCGTCGAGGTAGACCGCGCCCCAGGTCTGGGAGGCGGTGTCGACCATGTAGAAGACCACCATCGCGGCGCCGACGAGCACGATGGGGCGCCACGGCACCGGCAGCGCCTCCATGCCGCCGACCAGCTCGGGACCGCCGGGATGGACGTCGCGCGACAGGTAGGGCAGCAGCGCTGCGGCGACCGGGACCAGCCCGATCGTCGCTGCCGCGGTGAGGGGCAGGTGGGCGGTGGCCAGCGTCAGCGCGGCGCCGACGAGGCCGCCGAGCGTCCAGGCGCCGTGGAAGGAGGGCAGGATCGGGCGGCCGTACGCGTGCTCCAGCGCCACCGCCTGCATGTTGGTGGTGGCGTCCACGACGCCGAGCCCGACGCCGTACACGAGGACGCCGAGGTAGTAGACGGCGATCGTGGAGCCGCCCACCATCAGCGGCATCCCGAGGGCGATCGCGACCAGCCCGGCGCGCAGCAGCACCGCGCTCTCGATGCGGTGGGCCAGCTTCTCGGTCAGCACCGAGCCGGCGCCGGCGAGCAGGACGACGGCCAGCAGCGTGGCGGAGACGTCCAGCTCGGAGAAGCCCCAGCGCTCCTTGATGTCGGGCAGGCGGGTGGTGAGGCTGATGAAGACCAGGCCCTGCGCCGCGAACGCCGCGGCGACCGCCATCCGGTTCCGGGCGAGACTCACGACGGAGATCCTGGCACGCTGGGAGGCGTCCGGTGGGACAACGGCGCGATGCGCCTGGTCCCGAGTCACGAGTGCGCAGCGGGCTGTGTCGAGGGAGCCGCGGCCGGACGAGCTCGCGAGCCGAAGGAGGGCGTGATGGCGGAGACCGTCGAGAACAGGGTGTGGCTGGTGCGGCACGGCCCCACCGCCTGGAGCACGACGGGGCAGCACACCTCGGTGACCGACCTGCCGCTGCTGCCCGAGGGGGAGGAGGCTGCCCGTGCGCTGGCGCCGAGGCTGGCCGGGCTGGACTTCGCCGCGGTGCTGACCAGCCCCAGGCTGCGGGCGCGGCGGACCGCTGCGCTGGCGGGCTTCGGCGATGCCGAGGTCGACGAGGACCTGGCCGAGTGGGGCTACGGCTCCTACGAGGGCCGGACCACCGCGGAGATCAGGGAGACCGTGCCCGGCTGGTCGATCTGGAAGGACCCGGCGCCCGGGGGCGAGACGGCCGCGGAGGTGGCCGCGCGGTTGGACCGGGTGGTGGCGCGGGCGCGGACCACCGTCGGGGACACGCTGGTCTTCGCGCACGGCCACTCGCTGCGGGTGCTGGCCGCGCGCTGGCTGGGGCAGCCGGTGGCGATGGGTCGCTTCCTGCGGCTGGACACCGCGACGGTGTCGGTGCTGGGCTACGAGCGCGAGGCGCCGGCGGTCCTGCGCTGGAACGCTTGACGCCGCGGCCCCGAGCACAGCACCGTGGCGGTCATGGCCGAGTCGCTGCGCGTCGGCTGCCCGCGCTGTGCCGAGCCGATCGCGGAGACCGGGGCGGGCGCATGGTCGTGCCCGGCCCACGGCGAGGTGGTGCCGATGTGGCGCCCGACCGACTCCTCGTACGAGGCCTTCGTCGACCACCTGGCGCGGGCCGGCGCGTTCCCGACCTACCTGCCGTGGCCGCTCGGCCCCGGGTGGGTCGTCTCGGACTTCGCCGTCGTCGCGGGTGACTCCACGCGCGCGACGATGACCTGTGCCTCGGGCACCACCGCGCTGGACGGGCCGGTCGACGTGATCGTGGTCAGCGAGGAGCCGGGCACCGGGCTCGGCGCGCGGCTGGCCGGCCTCGACCTGGGCAGCGACGGGGCCCCGAGCGGTGGCGCCGGCCCGCCCGAGGTGCGGATCCGGCTGGAGACCTACCCCGTCGGACTGTGGCCGGTCTCGACCAGCGCCGCCGACGGCGAGTGGGACCGCTCCGTGCTGGCCGGCGAGGCGGAGGGGCGCTGGCTGTGGCTGGTGCTGCGGCCGGCCTCGGCGATCCTGCTGCTGCGGGACGGCTGGATCCTGCGCGACCTGTCGGCGGTGGGGCCGCAGCTGATGACCCTGACCTTCGGTGGCCCGGCTCCCTCCTGGTGAGCCGTCGTCCTCGAAGGCGGTAGGACCCGTCCGAGTCACTAGGATTCGGCCGTGCGGAACTCGGGAGGAGCGCGGGGATGAGCGTGATCGACGTGGTGCTCCTGACGGAGGTCTTCGTGACCCTCTTCGTCATCATGGACCCGGTCGGCACGGTGCCGATCTTCCTGTCGCTGACCGCCGGCCGCAGCCAGGAGACCGCGCGCCGTGCGGCGTGGCAGGCGGTCGCCGTCTCGTTCCTGGTGATCACGCTCTTCGCGTTCTTCGGGCAGCAGATCCTGAAGTACATGCACATCTCGCTGCCTGCGCTCCAGGGTGCCGGCGGCCTGCTGCTCCTGCTGGTCGCCCTCGAGCTGCTCACCGGCAAGGAGGAGGAGGCGGTCGCCCACCAGGACGTCAACGTGGCGCTGGTGCCGCTGGGCACGCCGCTGCTGGCCGGTCCGGGCGCGATCGTGGCGGTGATGCTCTTCGTGCGCGGCATCGACAACAGCGCGGACGTCGTCGCGATCGCGGTGGGCATCGTGCTGGTGCACCTCTCGCTGTGGCTCGCGATGCGCTACTCCCTGCCGATCCTGCGCGTGATCCGCGAGGGCGGCGTGCTGCTGGTGACCCGGATCGCCGGTCTGCTGCTCTCCGCGATCGCGGTCCAGCTGGTCGCTGACTCGGTCCGGGCGTTCATCGCCGGCGAGGGCTGAGCCCGCCGGCGGCGGCAGGCGTCAGAGGCGGCCGGCGGCGGCAGTGACGCCGGCCGCGTCGCCGGGGGCGACGAGGTCCAGGAAGCCGTCCACCAGCGCGTGAGCGCGCTCGCGGCTGCGCTGGTCGACCGCGGCGGTCCCGGCGAACAGCTCGTCGAGGTCGTGGCCGAAGGTGCGGGCCTCGGCGGCGCCGCCGTTGCCGAGCCAGCCCGCGAGCGTGGTGCTGACCAGCTCGGGGTGGAACTGGAGGGCGAGGTTGCGGCGCAGCACGAAGGCCTGGGAGGCGGCGGCGTTGCGCGCCACCTCGCGGGCACCCGCCGGCAGCGTCCATCGGTCGTAGTGCCACTGGAACCAGGGGCCGGGCGGCACGATCGCGGGCTCGTCGCTCTCGACCTCGACCCAGCCGATCTCGGGGTGGTCGGAGCGGCCCACGCTGCCGCCGTGGGTCTGGGCCAGCAGCTGCCCGCCGAAGCAGATCCCGAGCACCGGGACGCCGGCCTCGTCGGCGCGGCGCAGCTGCGCCATCTCCGGGTCGACCCAGGAGGCGACGCCGGCGTCGTACGACGACCAGGGGGCGCCGAGGGCGACCACCGCGTCGAACTCGGTGAAGTCCGGGAAGTCCGCGTCCACGCCGGGGGAGTCGTAGCGCTCGCGCGGGACGACACGGTGCACGACGACCTCGTAGCCGCGCTGGGCGAAGCGCTCGCCGATGGGGCCTTCGGGCGACATGTGGTCGTGGGCGATGAAGAGGACGCGCATGGATCCATCCTAGGTAATCGTTCGGTCCCAAACAAAGGGCCGAGCGGGGAAGGCGTGCGGGGAGATGGAGCCGGGGCCCGGGGAGTCGCCAGCGACTCCCCGGGCCCCGGTGGGTGGCAGGTCGGATCAGGTGACCAGGTCGGCCACCGCGTCCTCGTTCTCCTCGTTGCGGCGCAGCTTGCCCACCAGCGTGCCGACCGCGAACACGGCGAACGGCGCGAGCACCAGCGTCCAGCCGAGCGCGGAGAGGCCGAAGGTCTGGGTCGTCGGGTCGACGCCGTCCGCGACGGTGCCCGCGAGCAGACCGAAGCGCGCCGCGACCAGGTAGGCGCCGAGCGCCAGGCCGACAGCGGCGATCGCCGGGGCGATCACCGTGTTCCAGATCCGCCGGTCGCCCTCGCGTCGGAAGAAGACGATCACCGCGATCGAGACCAGGACCTCGACCAGCACGATCGCCAGCACGGCCAGCGCGCTGAACCAGTAGAAGAGGTTGAGCACGGGGTCCTTGTCGGTGACCACGAAGAGCAGGATCACGACCAGGGTGACGGCGGAGGTGGCCACCGAGCCCATCGCCGGCGCGCCGCGACCGTTGACGTGGTCGAGGGCTCGCGGCAGGACGCCGGCGCGGCCGAGCGAGTAGAAGTAGCGCGAGGCGCTGTTCTGGAAGGCCAGCAGGCCGGCGAAGAGGCTGCTGATCACGAGCCAGCTCATCAGGACGGCCAGCCAGTGACCGACGTACTCCTCGGCGACGGAGAAGAGCACGGCGGCCGGGTCGGCCAGCGGGGTGCCCTCGATCGCGGAGATCTCGGCGACGCGGTCGACGACGTGGTCGCTGCCGACACCGCTGACCACGGCCCAGGAGGTGATGGCGAACAGCACCGCGATGAGCGTGACGGCGGCGTAGGTCGCGATCGGGACGCTGCGCTTGGGGTCCTTGGTCTCCTCGGCGTAGATCGCGGTGGCCTCGAAGCCGATGTAGGAGGCGAAGGCGAAGGCCAGTGCGATGCCGGCGGAGCCCGCGAAACCGCCGGCGAAGATGTTCGACGGGGCGAAGGAGGCCGCGAAGTCGAGGCCGTCGGGGCCGCCGCCCTGGAACAGTACGACCACGGCGACCAGCAGCAGCGAGAGGACCTCCAGGCCCATCAGCACGCCGAGCAGCTTGGCGCCGATGTCGACCTGGAGCAGCGAGAGGGCGGAGACGATCGCCCATGCCAGCAGTGCCCAGCCCCACCAGGAGAGGCTGATCCCGAGCTCGGCCTCGAACTGGGCCGAGGCGATCGCTCCGAAGAAGCCGAAGATCGCCAGCTGGATCGCGAGGTAGGCGAGCAGCGAGACGAAGGCGGAGCCGACGCCCGGGGCGATGCCGAGTCCGCGGCCGACGTAGGCGAAGAAGGCGCCGGTGTTGCTGACCCGGTGGCTCATGGCCGCGTAGCCGACGCTGAACACGAGCAGCACCAGGCCGACGGCCAAGTAGGCGCCGGGCGCTGCCGCGCCGTTGCCGAGGACGATGGCGACCGGCACCGCGCCGGTCATGCCGACCAGCGGTGCCGCCGCGGCGACGACGAAGAAGACGATGCCGGCGATGCCCAGCCGGCCCGCGGCGAGCGTCTCATCGGCGGTCAGCTCGGGCGCTGGGGACAGCGACGAGGAGCCTTGGTCTGTGGTCATGGGAGTCGAACCCTCTCATCGGTGTGACCTGGATCATGCGAAGATATTCGGACCCAAACGATCTGTCGAGAGGTTGCAGAAAAAACGTTTGCTTCCGAATGAAGTTCCCGTCGAGTAGGCCCCGGACCCCTTGACAGATGCCGGGGGCCGGCATTTACGTTTGGATCCAAACGATCGTCGAAAGTCCGGAGGGCCCATGCAGCAGCACACCGCCGAGGTCGAGGGCGTCCGCGTCGACCTCCGACACTGGATCGGCGGCGAGCGGGTCGCGTCGGAGCGCACCTTCGCCGACATCTCGCCGATCGACGAGACCGAGCTGGGCCAGGTCGCCGCCGGCGGCGCGGCTGAGGTCGACGCGGCCGTCGCCGCCGCCCGTGCCGCGTTCCCCGCGTGGGCCGGCCTCCCCGTCTCCGAGCGGTGCGACATCCTGCGCCGCGTCGCCGACGGTATCGAGGCCCGGATCGAGGACCTCTCCCTGGTCGAGACCCGTGACAACGGCTCGCTGATCCGCAGCCACCGCCGCGGCGTGATGCCGCGGGTCGCGATGAACTTCCGCGCCTTCGCCGACTTCGCCGAGAAGCAGCTCGGCCACCCCGACATGGAGGTCCCCGGACGCGGTCACCGCGAGCGGATCACCTACGACCCGGCCGGCGTGGTCGCCATCATCACGCCCTGGAACGCGCCGCTGATGCTCGCCACCTGGCGGATCGGCCCGGCGCTCGCCGCTGGCAACACCGTCGTCGTGAAGCCGCCGGAGTGGGCGCCGCTCACCGCCAGCCTGCTCGCCGACATCATGGCCGAGGCCGGCGTGCCGGCCGGCGTCTTCAACGTCGTCCAGGGCACCGGCGCCGAGGCCGGGGCGCCGCTCACGGCGCACCCCGACATCAACCGGCTCGCGTTCACCGGCTCCGTCCCGACCGCCGGGGTGATCTCCAAGGCGGCCGCTGAGAACATCGTGCCGCTCTCCTACGAGCTCGGCGGCAAGTCGCCGCTGGTGGTCTTCGAGGACGCCGACCTGGACCTCGCCGTCGAGATCGCCGTCGAGCAGTTCGACAACGCCGGCCAGGTCTGCCTCAAGGCGGCGCGGATGCTGGTCCACTCCTCGCTCGTCGACGAGTTCACCGAGCGGGTCGTGGCCAAGGCCGCCACGCTGCGTCAGGGCGACCCCCGCGACGCCGAGACCGACGTCTCCGCGCTGATCTCGCGGCGCGCCTTCGAGCAGGTCAGCGGCTTCGTCGAGCGGGCGATCGCCGACGGCGCCCGCCCGCTGCTCGGCGGCGGCCCCAACGCCGACCTGGGCGGCCTCTACTTCTCGCCCACGGTCCTGGTGGACGCCGCGCTGGACTCCGAGGTGATGACCGAGGAGGTCTTCGGCCCGGTCGTCACGATCACGCCGTTCGAGACCGAGGAGGAGGCGGTCCGGATCGCCAACGACACGCGCTTCGGCCTCGCCGCGACCCTCGTCACCGGCGACCGCGACCGCGCCGAGCGGGTCTCGTCGGCGCTGAACGCCGGCACCGTGTGGGTCAACTGCTTCTTCGTCCGTGACCTCGAGGCGCCCTTCGGCGGCAACGGTCGCTCCGGGATCGGTCGCGAGGGCGGCATCTGGTCCTTCGACTTCTACACCGACATCAAGAACAGCGTCTTCAGCCCCACGGGCTGGAAGGAGGACTGAGGCATGGGTGAGATCGTCGGCGCCGGCCTGCTGGCGCACGTCCCCACGATCGTGCTGCCCGAGGAGATCCGTCGGGAGCTGAACAACGGCGAGGACACCACCCTCGTCGCCGGCCTCAACCAGCTGCGCCGGGAGGTCTTCGACACCCTCGACTACGACACCGTCGTGGTGCTCGACTCGCACTGGGCGACCACGGTCGAGTTCGTGGTGACCGCGCAGGACCGCCGCAGCGGCCTGTTCACCTCCGAGGAGCTGCCCCGTGGCATGGAGCGGCGCCACTACGACTTCCCGGGTGACCCCGAGCTGGCGCACCTGATCGCCAGCAAGGCGCCGGAGCACTCCACGTGGATCACCGCGATCGACGACCACTCGCTGCCGATCTTCTACGCGACCACGAACCTGTGGGAGTTCCTCGGTCAGGGCCTGCCGGACAAGAAGTGGATCTCCATCGGCGTCTGCCAGACCGCCGACTCCGAGGACGCGCTGCGGCTCGGCCGCGCCCTCGGCCAGGCGATCGCCGAGTCGGACCGCAAGGTGCTGCTGATCGCCTCGGGCGCCATGTCGCACACGTTCTGGCCGCTGCGCCAGCTGCGCGACCACGAGGCAGCCGGCCACGAGCACATCTACTCGCCCGAGGCGCTCGCCGCCGACCTGGAGCGGATCGAGTGGTTCAAGGCCGGCGACCACAAGCGGGTCCTCGACACCATGCCGGAGTTCCTCCGCTTCAAGCCCGAGGCGCGCTTCCAGCACTACCTGATGATGATCGGCGCGCTCGGCGAGGAGCACTGCACCGCGACCGCGCGCCAGTACGGCGAGTACGAGAACTCCGTGGGCACCGGCCAGGTGCACCTCTGGTTCGACCGTCCAGCCGACGGCTTCGCGCCGGCCAACCCCACCCCGACCGACCCCGACTTCGTGCGGCAGACCAGCGGCAACGCCGTCGTCGCCGACGTCCCCGCCGCCGGCTGACCGCCGACACCGACCGCACCACCCCCCTGAGAGGAACCCGATGACGCTCCGCGAGACCCGCCGCATCCTGCTCGACGGCAACCCCGTCGACGTCGTACGCCGCGGCGAGACCCTCGTCGCCGGCGACGGCCGCGAGGTCGCGATCGCCGACGCGATCCACCTGCCGCCGGTGACCCCGTCGAAGATCGTCTGCGTCCACCTGAACTACATCAGCCGGGTGAAGGAGCTGCAGGTCAGCCTGCCGCCCGCGCCGACGTACTTCCACAAGCCGGTCTCCGCGCTGAACTCCCACGACGCCGCGGTGGTCCGCCCCGAGGGCTGCAAGTGGCTGAACTACGAGGGCGAGATCGCGATCGTGATCGGCAAGACCGCCCGCAACATCTCGCCCGAGGAGGCCGGGGACTACATCCGCGGCTACACGGTGGCCAACGACTACGGCCTGCACGACTTCCGCGACACCGACTCCGGCTCGATGCTGCGGGTCAAGGGCGCCGACACGCTCTGCCCGGTCGGCCCGGGTGTGATCGAGGGCTGGGACTTCCGCGGCAAGCGGATCCAGACCCGCGTCAACGGCGAGGTGAAGCAGGACGGCACCACCGACGAGATGGAGTGGGACATGCACTACCTCGTCGCCGACATCGCCCGGACCATCACCCTGCACCCCGGCGACCTGCTGCTCTCGGGCACCCCGGCGATCTCGCGCACCGTCTACCCCGGCGACGTCGTCGAGGTCGAGGTCGAGGGCCTCGGCACGCTGCGCAACCACATCGTGACCGGCCCGACCCCGATCCGCAGCGACGTGGGCGCCCAGCCGACCGAGTCCGAGGAGGTCCTCTCCACGGCCAAGGGCGGCGACTGGGAGTTCCGCGGGATCCGCAAGCCGCAGCCCGCCGCGCACTGATCGCAACGACCGAACGACGTACGACGGAGTGAGCATGAGCCTCGAGGCCGGCGGGGAGCGTCCCCGGATCCTGATCCCCGCCCGGTTCTCGGGCAGCGCCTCCGCGCTGAGGTACGCCGCGGAGGTCACCTCGCGCAACCTGGTCGAGGCCGTGTGGGCGGCCGGCGGCGAGCCGCTGGTCGTCCACCCGCACGCGCCCGGCGGGGTCGCCGACGACGCCGAGGTGGCGCGTCGGCTCGCCGTCGCGGACGGCGTTCTGCTGCCGGGCGGGGGTGACCTGGCCGGCCGGTGGTCCGGGCAGCCGGAGCACGAGACGCTCTACGACGTCGACGTCGAGCAGGACGCGTTCGACCTCGCGGTCGCGCGGGTCTGCCTGGAGCGGGGCATCCCGCTGCTGGCGATCTGTCGCGGGCTGCAGGTGGTCAACGTGGCGCGTGGCGGCCGGGTCGTCCAGGACATGGACGAGGCCTACGGCGAGATGCGCCACCACCGTCACCGGGTCCACTCGGTGGCCGTCGACGCCGGCTCGCTGCTGGCCGGCGTGGTGGGGGACAAGGTCGAGGCCTCCTGCTACCACCACCAGTGCCTGGCCGAGCTGGGTGAGGGGATGGCCGTCGTGGCGCGCGCCGAGGACGACGTCATCGAGGCGGTCGAGATCGCTGACACGCCCGGCTGGTTCCTCGGGGTGCAGTGGCATCCGGAGGACACCTGGGCCGAGGACGAGCAGCAGCTGGCGGTCCTCCGCGGGCTCGTCGACGCCGCGCGCTGAGCGCGGCGCTCCGCGGTCGCGCGTCCGGACTGCGCTCCGGGGCGGGGTCCCCGGGATGGCCGTTGGTGCAGGGTGAGCGGTCGACCGCGTGGCGTCGTGGCGACCCGCCGACTCAGCGGGGCTTGCGGCCGATCACCGAGAACATCGTCACCGACAGGAACGCCTCGTGGCGCTCGAGCGCCGACACGAACTCGCGCCGGAGCCGCTCGGCCTCGTCGTCGGTCAGGTCGCCCGTCTCGACGGCCCGGACGATGGAGAGCTCCGACATGACCGCGCCGAGCTGGTCGTCCGGGACGAGGGCCGCCGACCCGATGTCCGGATCGACGTCGAGCCCCGCGGTCCGCAGCTGTCGGCGTAGGTGGCGCCCTGCGAAGGGGTTGGGCGTGGTCGACAGCATCGCCCTCATCCTCTTCTGGTGCAGCTCCGGGTCCCCGGGCGCCGCCACGGCGGTCGCCCAGTCGGAGTCGAGGACGGCCGCCCGCCCACCCGGCTTCAGCACGCGCGCGAACTCCGCCGCCGCCGCGGCGGGATCGGCGAGGTGCTGGAAGACCCGCTCGCAGCGCAGGACGTCGACGCTCGCATCCTCGAACGGGAGCTCGGCGGCCTCTCCGTCGACGAACTCCACCTTCGCTCGCCCGGCGCGCGCACGGTGCTCGGCCACCTCACGCAGCCCCTGGTGGGGCTCGACCCCCACCGCCCGGCCGCCTGGCCCGACCAGGTCGGCCAGCGCCAGCACCTCGCTGCCCGTCCCCGAGCCGACATCGAGCGCGAGGTCCCCGGGCCCGGGGGAGAGCTGGTGGCGGGTCCACTCCCGCAGCCGGATCACCGCGGGCGTCGCCGCCTGTGCGTCCAGTGCGAAGACCAGGCCGGCGAGCTCCTCCTCGGGGTCCTCGGGCACGTGGCCCCGGACGAACCCCTCGGGATGGATGCGCCTCCCCGGCTCAGTCGCCATGGGTCCAGTTCACCTCCCGGAGGCCGTCGACGCCAGGCCCCTCCGGCTCCGTCACGCGACCGGAGACGCGCCCGGTGTCACGCGGCGCCCCCTCCCGAGCCACGCACCCGCCCGTCAGCGTGACCCCGTGGGTATCGGAATCCGCCCCGTCAGCGCGAGCAGGTGATCCTGCATCGGTGCTCGGACCTCCTCGCCGGTCCCGTAGGCCCAGGCGACGTCGGTCGCGATCAACCGCACCCCCGCGGGCGGCCGCCACCTCCGGATCGGGCGCGGGGTCGAGAGCACCCGGTCCGCCGCCGCGGCCGCCGCCTCGGGCGGCATCGGGTGCTCGACGCCGAGCGGGCGGCTGATGTCCTGGTTGTGGACGAGCACGTCGATCAGCGGCTCCAGGTCGGTGATGAAGGCGACCTTGCGGCGGGACCCGACGAAGCCACGCAGGGTGGCTGCGATCTCCTGATGGGTCAACGGGCTGCGCAGCGCGGTCTCCTTGATGATCGCGTCGTAGCGGAAGCCCGCCCGCACCGCGGGCCACAGCAGCTCGCGCACGGGCGTCTGGGCGAAGGCCAGGTGCGCCGCGACGTCGCGGACCGTCCAGCCCTCGCACAGGCTCGGCTGTCGCCACGAGTCGTCGGGCAGCGACTCCAGCAGGTCCGCCAGCCACGCTCGCTCGTCGTCGATATGGCGCCACACGGTGTCAGTGTCCATGGCGTGTCACCCTGCACGTTCCTTCGATTGGACAGTTTTCCTGTCTAATCTGGCACGGTGGACACCGCAGGTCAACGGCAGGAGCTCGGCATCCTCCTCTTCGTCGCCAACCGGGCGCTCGAGAAGCGCGCCTTCGACGCCGTCGTCGCGGCCGGCTTCACCGACATCACGCTCTCCCAGGCACGGGTGGCGGCGAGGATCGGCCCGCACGGGTCCCGGGTGTCGGACCTCGCCGAGCAGGCGCGGATCACCAAGCAGAGTGCCGCTGCCTCGGTCGAGCAGCTCGAGGCGGCGGGCTACGTCGAGCGCGTCCCCGACCCGACCGACGGTCGCGCACGGCTGGTCCGACTGACCGCCCGGGCTCGGCCCGTCGCGGAAGCCGCCGACGCCGAGGTCCGGCGCACCCTCGCAGAGTGGGCCGAGCACGTCGGCCCGGAGCGACTCCAGCAGATGCACGAGACGCTGCGCGACCTGCGCGACATCACCGATCCCTGGCATTGATCCCTGCCCATCGGCGGGACGACGATGATCCCGCCCGCGGTCACGAGACGGCCGGCGACGCGACGGGCAACGACCGCAGACCATGGAGGAGCCAGCGATGACCGACCTGCCCCAGTGGACCGAACGAGCCGTGCTGCTCTACTTCTCCGACGCCGAAGGGCGCGCCCGGGTGCCCGAGGTGTTCCCGGCGCACCATGCCTACACCCGCGACTTCCAGAGCCATCGGCCCGGTGAGCTGCTGCTCACGGGGCCCTTCGCCGAACCGGTCGACGGGCAGCCCAGTGCGATGAACGTCTTCACCACCCGCGAGGCCGCCGAGGAGTTCGCCCAGGGCGACCCCTTCGTCACCGAGGGCCTCGTTGCCTCCTGGGCGGTCCGGACCTGGCTTCTCGGCGAAGACTGACCGGGCTCTGCCGGCGCCGCATCGGGCCGCCCCGGGCGTCGCTGGGTGTACGGCTCAGTCGCGCTCGGAGGACTCCACGAGCGCCCGCAGGGCCGCGGTCATGGTCTCGAGATCGACGGCGCCGACGCTGCCGACGATCCGGGACTCCGTCTTGTTGAACTCCGGGTAGATCCGATCCATGAGTGCCAGTCCGGAGTCGCTGAGCTTGAGGCTGACCAGGCGCCGGTCCTCGGTGCTCGGCACCCGTTCGATCAGTCCCCGGGCCATCAACGTCTTGGCCACGCCGGTCAGCGTGCCCTTGCTGATGCCGACCGACTCGGCGATGTCGCGGGTCTCCATCGAGTCCCAGATCCACAGCGTCCACAGCACCAGGAACCCGGTCCAGGTCAGGTCGTTGGGCCGTAGGACCGAGTTGGTCAGGCGTGCGCGCACGGCGTTGGCAGCCCGGTAGATGCTGAGCAGGGCGTGCGACGCGGCGAAGTCCAGCGGAAGGTGCTGGACCCGCTCGCGTGTCGCTCGCTCGGTCTCTTCGAGCGTGTGTCGGTCGGGCATGCCCGGAACTCTAGGGGCTAGACGGTCCGGTCAGCGGGCTTCAGGTTCGCCAGCGTCGTGCCGCCGTTCCACTCGACCCCGACCTGGCGGTAGTAGCCGCCGATGATCTCCTCGACCTCCAGGGAGGCGAGCTCCTCGGTGGGGGAGTCGAAGAGGCGGATCTCGGCGTCGCCCTTCCAGGACTGACCGCCTTGGAACGCGCTGGCGCCCGACGAGATCAGCTCGGCGTAGGCGTCGCCGTTGCCGGCGATGTCGGGGAAGACCCGGTGGTGCGCCATCGGGTGGCCGTTGACGAAGCCGTTGGTCTCCGACTCCTCGCGCAGCGTCACGACGACCTCGGCCAGGCGGCGGTCGCCCGCGGCCAGGGTGGCGCCGAAGACGCCGCCGGGGCCGATCTGCGGCGCGGCGTGGGAGAAGGGGTGGGGACGGGTCTGCCACATCGAGCCGAGCTTCTTCGGGTAGCCCTGGTGCAGGCCGCGCGCGATCGCGAAGTCCTTGTCGACCCAGATGTAGACGCACCGGGAGTAGGTGACGCCCTCGTAGGAGCAGCGGACGACGACGAACGCCTCCTTGTACTGCGAGCGCACCGGGTCCAGCAGCTGCTCGCGCGAGGAGGAGCAGGACTGCCAGTCGGCCCAGATCAGCGCGACGGCGCCGGGGTCCTCCGGGGCCAGCTCCAGCGGCGCGGGAAGCAGCGCCTCCACGTTCGCGGGGTCGGTGCGGTACTCAACGGTGAGCAGGTCGCCGGAGTAGTACCACGGGGGCGACGGGATCAGCGACGAGGCGCCGGACGCGGTCCGGGGGTAGAGGAACCCGTTCATCGGGCGCAGGGTCGTGCTCTGGTTCATCGTGCAGCTCCTGAGAATCGTTTGGGTCCATACGATACGCCGAATCGCTGTGACGTGAAACCCTTGTGTTCTCGCCCACAGGCGGTTAACGTTCGGGGCCAAACGATTGGAAGGGACCTGACCGTGACCCACTTCGACACCTCCGGTCTGCAGCCGGCGCAGGACCGCCTCACCGACGAGGGCATCGACGTCGTACGGCTCGGGTACGCCGACCTGATCGGCGTGGACCGTGGCCGCGACGTGCTCGTCAACCGGTTCGCCCGGACCGTCTCCAGTGGCGTGGCGTTCTGCCGCTCGGTCTTCGGCACCACCCCGCGCGGCGGAGTCGTCGACTTCGACGGCGGCCTCTCCGACGGCCTGCCGGACGTCCAGGCCTTCCCCGACGTGTCCACGCTGCTCCCGGTCCCGTGGGAGCCCGGCGTCGCGCACTGCATCGCGGACGTGTTCAACCCCGACGGCACCCCGGCGCAGGAGAGCCCGCGCTTCGTGCTGCGCCAGCTGGTGGAGCAGTTCGCCGAGCTCGGCCTGGTCCCGATCGTGGGCCCCGAGCTCGAGTTCTACATCCTCGAGGAGTCGGCGGACTCCGCCTCCGGGTGGAAGCGCTACGGCGAGGGCACCGGCAACGTCTACACCGCCGGTCGCAAAGGCGACCCCGAGAACGTGCTGCTCGACGCGCTGCGCGAGCTCGGCAAGTTCGGGATCGACGTGATCGCGGCGAACCACGAGTTCTCCTCCGGCCAGTTCGAGATCAATCTCTGGCACTCCCCGGCGCTCGACGCCGCCGACCGCGCCCACCGGTTCAAGGACGCGGTGAAGGAGCTGGCGCGCCGCCGCGGCCACCTCGCGACGTTCATGCCGAAGCCGTTCAACGACGAGGGCGGTTCGGGCTTCCACCTGCACTTCTCGATCGTCGACGCCGACGGGAAGAACCTCTTCGAGGATGCCGCCTCCGAGCATGGGCTCTCCGACCTCGCCCGCCACGCGATCGGTGGCCTGATCGCCCACGCCCCGGCCGTCGCGGCGCTCAACAACCCGACGATCAACTCCTACAAGCGCTTCGGGCCCGACACCCTCGCCCCCTGGCTGATCGACTGGGGCCTGGACAACCGCAGCGCGATGGTCCGGATCCCGCCCGAGCGCGGCGCGGCCTCCCGCCTCGAGATGCGCCTGGGCGATGCCAGCGCGAACTCCTACCTGGCGATCGCCGGCATGCTGGCCGCGGCCCTGCTCGGCATCCGCAACAAGATCGAGCCGCCCGAGCCGCTGATCGGCTACGGCTACGACCCCGAGAGGTCCGACAAGCTGCCGCAGGACCTGACCGAGGCGCTGGACGCGCTGGAGCAGGACAAGGAGCTCGGCGACCTGCTCGGCGAGCCCTTCACCAAGGCCTTCCTCGCCTACAAGCGCGACGAGGTCGAGCGCTTCCGCACGTGGATCACCGACTGGGAGTTCCACGAGTACACCTCGCACATCTGAGACTTCGCGGCACTGCCGCCCCACCCCCCGCTGACCTGAGGAGTACCCCCATGCCCCGTCACGCGCCCGTTCCGCTCTCCGAGGTGGACCTCGCCGACCTCGACGGCTTCGCCGACGAGCGCGGCTATGCGCAGCTCGACACCCTCCGTGCCGAGGACCCGGTCCACTGGACCGAGGAGAAGGACGGCACCGGTTTCTGGGCCGTCACCCGGTACGACGACATCTGGGCCGTCGACAAGGACCCGGAGTCGTTCACGTCGGAGAAGTTCGTCAACCTCGAGGACATCGACGACGACCTCGCCGACTTCCGACGTTCGATGCTGGAGACCGACGGTGAGCGCCACCAGGCGCTGCGCCGCCTGATCCACCGCGAGTTCACCCCGCGCAACCTCATGAAGAACTACGAGGGCTTCCTGCGCGAGCTGACCAAGTCCACCGTCGACCGCGCCCTCGCCGCCGCGGCGGAGAACGACGGCGTCATCGACTTCGTGAAGTACATCAGCGCCGACTTCCCGATCCAGGTGCTCGCCCGGCTGCTCGACGTCCCCGCCGAGCACACCGGTCAGCTGATCGCCTGGGGCAACGAGATGGTGGCCAACACGGACCCCGACTACGCGAAGGTCCGCCTCGACTCGGAGGAGTCGGAGAAGTACCGGCACCTCCCGTTCCGCTCGCCGACGGTCCAGGAGGTCTGGGACTACGGCAACGACCTGCGCGAGAAGCGGGTCGGCGGCGACGGCACCGACCTGGTCTCGATCCTGGCCAACCGGATGCCCGAGGACCAGATCCCGCTGAGCCAGCAGGACTTCAACAACTACTTCTCGCTGCTGGTCATCGCCGGCAACGAGACGACCCGGCACGCGATCAGCCACTCGATGCTCGGCCTGATCGAGCAGCCCGAGCAGATGCAGATCCTCAAGGACAAGCCGGAGCTGATGCCGTCCGCCGTCGAGGAGCTGCTGCGCTGGGCCTCGCCGGTCTACCACTTCCGTCGTACGGCGACGCGCGACGTGGAGCTGAACGGCAAGCAGATCAAGGCCGGCGACAAGGTCGTCATGTGGTTCGCCTCCGGCAACCGCGACGAGACCAAGTTCGAGGACCCGTACTCGATCGACGTCACCCGCACCAACGTCGACCACATGACGTTCGGCAAGGGCAGCCCGCACCTGTGCCTGGGCAACGCCCTGGCGCGGCTGGAGATCCGGCTCATGTTCGAGGAGCTGCTCCCGCGGATCGAGAAGATCGAGCTGGCCGGCGACGTGGTGCGCATCCGCAGCAACTTCGTCAACGGCATCAAGCGCTTCCCGGTGCGGATCACGCCCGCCGCGAGCTGAGCGCAGCGCGCTGAGCGCTGACTGCTGGCTGCGGCACCGGCCCCTTGGGGGTCGGTGCCGCAGCGTTTTTCGCGGGTCCGGAGGTCGCGGCGCTCCCGTGGTGCACCGCGGTGGGAGGCTCCCCGCCGGTGGCGTCGGCCCGGCCCATGGTGGTCCACCCCCGGCGGGCGGCATCGTCCACGCCCGGCGGGCGGCATCGTCCACGCCCGGCGGGCGGCATCGTCCACACCCGGCGGGCGGAGGTACGACGACGGGGCGCCCGGTCCGGATCGGACCGAGCGCCCCGTCGGATGGCGCTGGGTGGCGGCTCAGGCGTCGAGCACCAGGCGCGCGCCGCAGGCGCGGGAGACGCAGACCATCATGCAGTCGTTCGCGGCCTGCTCGTCCTCGTCGAGGACGGAGTCGCGGTGGTCGACCTCACCCTCGAGCACGGTCTGCTCGCAGGTGCCGCAGACGCCCTCCAGGCAGGAGCCGAGCACGCCGACGCCGGCGGCGCGCATGGCCTCGAAGGCGGTCACGCCGGGCTCGACGGTCACGGTGATCCCGGACCGCTCGAGGACCAGGTCGAACGCGGTGTCGTCGCCGGTGTCCTCGCGCTCCTTCGCGGCGAACCGCTCCAGGTGCAGGCTGCCGGCCGGCCACGAGGCGCAGCGCTCCTCGACCGCTGCGAGCAGCGGCTCGGGGCCGCAGCAGTAGACCAGCGTGTCCGGGCGCGGCCGGCCGAGCACGGAGTCCAGATCGAGCAGGCCGGCGCGGTCCTGGGGGACGAGGTGCACGCGGTCGCCGTGCTTGGCGAGCAGGTCGCGGAAGGCCATCGACTCGCTGGTCCGGCCGCCGTAGTGCAGCTCCCACTCCGCGCCGGCGGCCTCGGCGGCCTCGATCATCGGCAGGATCGGGGTGATCCCGATGCCGCCGGCGACGAAGACGTAGCGCGGGCTGTCGGCCAGGTCGAAGTTGTTGCGGGGGCCGCGGATCTCGACGCGGGTGCCCTCCGTGAGCGCGTGCACGGCGGTGGAGCCGCCGCGGCTGTCGGGCGTGCGGAGCACGGCGACCTGGTAGTGACCTCGCTCGGCCGGGCTGCTGCACAGCGAGTACTGGCGGACCAGGTCCTCGCCCAGCAGAAGGTCGACGTGGGCGCCGGCGGTCCAGGCCGGCAGCTCGGCGCCGTCGGCGGGGGTCAGTGTCAGCAGCACCACGTCGTCGGCGATCGTCTCGAGCGCGGTGACGACGGTCGTGGTCGCGAGCTCGCTCGTCGTGGGGGCGTCGGCAGTCAGCGTCATGGGGGTCACAACCGTTCCTGGGTAGATCGTTCGTGCCCAAACGATACCTGTGATCGGGAGCACGGTCCAGGGGTGCCGGCAGGAAACCTGCCGGCACCCCGCGCCGGACCGTCGCGCTACTTGCGGCCCAGGCCCTGCAGTCGGACCAGCGCCGAACGAGGCACCGCCCGCGTCACGGCCACCAGCGCCTTGTACCGCTTGGACGGGATCGACGTGGCCCGTCCCTTGTCGAAGTCGGCGAGCGCGTCGCGGACGAGTCGGTCGGCCTCCAGCCAGAGGAACGCCGGCGCGCTCTTGTCGCGGTCGATGCCCAGGCGCTCGTGGAACTCGGTCCTCACGAAGCCGGGGCACAGCGTCATCACCTTCACGCCCCGCGGTCCGTACTCCAGGTTCGCCCAGGATCCGAAGCTGTTCACCCAGGCCTTCGCGGCGCTGTAGGTGCCGCGGGGGAGGAACGAGGCGACGCTCGACACGTTGATGATGCCGCCGTGGCCCCGCTCGACCATCCCGCCCAGGGCGGCGTGGCTGAGCTGCAGCACCGCGCGGACCAGCACGTCCTGCTGCGCCTGCTCGACCTCGATCGGGTTGTCCAGGAAGTTCTTCCTCAGCCCGAACCCGGCGTTGTTGACCAGCAGGTCGACCGGTCGGTCCCGGTCGGCGAGGCGGGCCGCGACCACGGCGAGCTGCTGGGGGTCGGCGAGGTCGGCCGGCAGCACCTCGACGCCGACGTGGTGGGTGGTGCGCAGCTCCTCGGCGACCGACTCCAGTCGGGCCAGGTCACGGGCGACCAGGACGAGGTCGTCCCCGCGTGCGGCGAGCTGGACGGCGAACTCGTGGCCGATGCCGGCGGTGGCGCCGGTGATGAGGGCGGTCGACATGCCGACCATCCAAGCATCGAACGTCCACAGGTGAGCGGCTGGTTCCGGCATGATGGCGTTCGATGAACGCACAGCCCGCCGTGGTCGGCCCCACCGTTCTCGCCGTCGCCAACCAGAAGGGTGGCGTGGCGAAGACGACCAGCGTCGCCTCGATCGGCGCGGCGCTGGCCGAGCTCGGCCAGTCGGTGCTGCTGGTCGACCTCGACCCGCAGGCCTGCCTGACGTTCTCGCTCGGCATCGACCCCGAGGACCTCGAGCTGTCGGTGCACCAGGTGCTGACCAAGGGCTCGGACCCCGCCGAGGTGATCATCGAGACCGAGGACGGCGTCGACCTGCTGCCGGCCACCATCGAGCTGGCCCGGGCCGAGGCGGACCTGCTGACCCGGACCGGCCGCGAGCACGTGATGCGCGGGGTGCTGGAGGACCTGGCCGCCTCCGGCCGCGCCTACGACTGGGTGCTGCTGGACTGCCCGCCGTCGCTGGGCGTCCTCACCGTGGCGGCGCTGACCGCCGCCGACGGGGTGCTGGTGCCGCTGCAGTGCGAGACGCTCTCCCACCGCGGGGTGGGTCAGCTGCTCGACACCGTCCACGACGTACGCCGCTTCACCAACCGCGGACTCGCGGTCTGGGGCGTGCTGCCGACGCTGTACGACGGACGCACCAACCACGCCCGGGCGGTGCTCGAAACGATCGCGGAGACCTACGACCTCGAGGTCGTGGAGCCGCCGATCCCGAAGACGATCAAGTTCGCGGAGGCCCCCGCGGCCGGCCGCTCGATCCTGGCCACCAGCAGGACCAGCAAGGGGGCGAAGGCCTACCGCGAGGTGGCGTCGAACCTGCTGGCGCGAGCGACGCGCTGAGCGCGGTCGGGTGAGGCGCGCACGTCCGACCCGCGGCAGCCACCGGGCAGAGGTCCGCCCGCGCTACGGGCGGATCGGCGTGGCCCTGCTGGCGGCCGCGGTGACCGTGGTCGCGCTGTTGGGCGCGCTCGGCCTGTACCCGACCGACGAGGCCGGCGTCGTCGCCCAGCCGATCTCGGTGACCGAGGGGTCCGGCGGCGCCGAGGTCGACACGCCCACGCCGCAGCGCACCGCCCCGGAGGGGCGCTCCGGGGGACGTTCCGCGGAGCCCGCGGAGGCGAACGGGTCAGCCGGCGCGACCGGGGCAGCGGACGCCGCCGACCCGGCGGAGGTCGACGAGCCCGCCGCGCCGGACGGGCCCGACGCGAGCACCGCCGAGGGGTCGCCGCTGCCGGAGGGGTCGGGGACCGGCACCCGGGTCGTCTTCAGCGAGAGCCGGCAGCGGGTCTGGCTGGTGGAGTCCGGCGCCGACGGGGACGCCGTGGTCCGCACCTACCCGGTCTCGGGCAGCACCCTGGACAACCTCTTCCCGGGCACCTACGCGGTGTACTCGAGATCCCGGCACGCGATCGGCATCGACGACTCGGGGACGATGGAGTACTTCGTCCGGTTCACCCAGGGCACCAGCGGGGCGGCGATCGGCTTCCACACGATCCCGGTCAAGGATGGTCGGCCGTTGCAGACGCGGGCCGAGCTCGGGTCGCCCCGCTCGCACGGGTGCATCCGCCAGGCCCGCGCCGACGCGGTGGCGCTGTGGCGCTTCGCCCCCGAGGGCACGACGGTCGTCGTCACGGCCTGACCGGTGGCTTGGGTCGTGTGCCTGAGAGCGACCCATAGGTAGGCGTCGGGCACACGACCCAGCGCAGGCCTGGCCGCGCGCGGCGCACCCAGGCAGCCCGCCAACGACACGGGCCGCCGCCGACGACCGGAGTCATCGACGGCGGCCCGTGACCGCTGTGGAGCTGCTCAGCCCTCGTCGCCGGAGGACGCCTGCGGCGCGCCGGACTCGCCGGACTGGCCCGACTGGCCGGACTGACCCTGGCCGCCACCGCCGCTACGACGGCGACGACGGCGTCGGTTGCCGCTGCGCTGCTGGCCCTCGCCGGCGGGCTGGCCGGCGGACTCGCCGGACGCCTGCTCGCCCGCGGTCGCCTCGGTGGCCGGGGCCGCCTCGGCGGCACCGCCCTCGGCGGGGCGCCCGCCGCGCGTGCGCTGGCGGTTGCGGTTCCGGTTGCGGGCCGGACGCTCGGCGTCGCGGCCGCCCTCGCGCTTCTCGCGCGGCGCCCGCTCGACCGGCTTCGGCTCGACGATCCGGCCCTTGGTGCCGGGCGCGATGCCCTGGTCGTGGAAGAGGTGCTCGGAGGTGGAGTAGGTCTCCAGCGGCTCGTCGAAAGGCAGGTCGAGCGTCTTGTTGATCATCTTCCAGCGGTGCACGTCGGTGGCGTCGACCAGCGTGATCGCGATGCCCGAGGCGCCGGCGCGGCCGGTGCGGCCGATCCGGTGGACGTAGGTCTTGTCGTCCTCGGGGCAGGTGTAGTTGATGACGTGGGAGACGCCGGAGACGTCGATGCCGCGGGCCGCGACGTCGGTCGCCACCAGCACCCGGAGCTTGCCCTCGCGGAACTTGGTCAGGGCGCGCTCGCGGGCGGCCTGCTGCATGTCGCCGTGCAGCGGGCTGGCCTTGAAGCCGCGCTCCTCGAGGTCGTCGGCCACCCGCTGCGCCTGACGCTTGGTGCGGGTGAAGACGATGATCTTGTCGGCGTCCTCGGCCTGCAGGACGCGGCCGATGATCTCGGGCTTGTCCAGGTCGTGCGCCAGGTAGATGAACTGCGCGGTGGCCGGGACGGTCGCGTTCTCGTACGACGACTCGGCGCGGATGTTCATCGGGTGCCGCATGTGCATCCGGGCCAGCGCCACGATCGCCGAGGGCATCGTCGCGGAGAAGAGCATCGTCTGCCGGGTCTCCGGGGTGAGCCGGAGCAGCCGCTCGACGTCGGGCAGGAAGCCCAGGTCGAGCATCTCGTCGGCCTCGTCGAGGACGAGCGCGTGCACGTGGGAGAGGTCCAGCGCGCGGCGGTTGGCCAGGTCGATCAGGCGACCCGGGGTGCCGACCACGATGTCGACGCCCGTCTCGAGCGCCTCCAGCTGCGGCTCGTAGCCCACGCCGCCGTAGACGGTGAGCACCCGCAGGCCGCGGTCGCGGCTCGCGATGGTCAGGTCGCTCGCGACCTGGATCGCCAGCTCGCGGGTCGGGGCCACGATCAGCGCCTGCGGCTTGCCCTGGGGCAGCTCGGCGTAGTCGGGGTCGGTGGGGGCGACGCTGCGCTGCAGCACCGGGATGCCGAAGGCCAGGGTCTTGCCGGTGCCGGTGCGGGCCTGGCCGATCAGGTCGGTGCCCATCAGGGCGACCGAGAGGGTCATCTCCTGGATCGCGAACGGGTGGGTGATCCCGGCCCGCTCGAGGGAGTCGCAGATCGCCGGCATCACGCCGAGGTCGCGGAAGGTCGGCCCGGGGGTCGCCTCGGCCTCGACGGCGATCTCGGTGGGCGTGTCGTTCTCGGCCGGAGCGCTCGCGGCGCCGGCCTGGATGTCGTTCGTCAGTGTCCTGTCGCTTTCATGAGTGTCAGCCGTCGGGCCGCGGCTCGCGCGTGCGTCGCGCTCGCGGCCGTGCAGTTGATTCGATCGATGCGGCTGCGAGACGACTACCTCGTCGGCCCTTCACACTCAGCCGCGCACATACGTGGGTGGCGCGCAGGCGGTTCCCGCGGCGCTCTACCCGACCCCATGCTATCGGTACGCTGCGCCTATGCCCGAAACCGCCGACCTTCCCGCCGCCGCAGCCGGGGCCGAGGAGCCCGAGCCCAGCACCGGGGCCGGCCCCGAGGCGACCGTCGAGGAGTCGTCCGCGCTCGCGGACCCCGCCTACCGGCAGGCGGTCGTCGACCTGCTCGCGGTGATCGCGTACGGCGAGATCACCGCGTTCGAGCGGCTGGTCGAGGACGCCCGGCTGGCTCCGACGCTGCCCGACACCGTCGAGCTGGCGACGATGGCCTGCGTCGAGTTCGACCGCGTGCACGGCCTGCATGCCCGGATCCGCGAGCTGGGCGGCGATCCCTTCGCGGCGATGGAGCCGTTCACGGAGTCGATCCAGGAGTTCCACGCCCACACGGCGCCGGCCGACTGGTACGAGGGCCTGGTCAAGGCGTACGTCGGCGACGGGTTGGCCAGCGACTTCCACCGCGAGATCGCGGCGTACCTGGACCCGACCACCCGCGACCTGGTGGTCGCCACGATGGAGGGCACCCACCACTCGCGGTTCGTGGTGGACCGGGTCCGTGCCGGCATCGCCGAGGACCCGCGTCTGGGTGGCCGACTCGCGCTCTGGGGACGCCGGCTGATGGGGGAGGCCCTGATCCAGGCCCAGCGGGTGGCGGCCGACCGCGACGCCCTGACCGCGCTGCTGACCGGCGGGGTCGACCGGCCCAGCCTCGACCTGGTCGCGTTGGGGCGGATGTTCACCCGGCTCACCGAGCGCCACGCCGACCGGATGGGCGAGCTCGGTCTGGAGGCCTGAGCTCCGTTCCCGGGCCGCGCCGGTGGCCGGGAACTGGGTCTGCCCGGTGGGTGCTGCTTCGAAGCGCCACCCGGGCGGTCTACGCTGACCAGCGGACAGCCCTACGACCTCCCCAGGAGCACCACGTGGCAGCGATCGAAGCCGTCGGCGCCCGCGAGATCCTCGACTCGCGCGGCAACCCCACTGTCGAGGTCGAGGTTCTCCTCGACGATGGCGCGTTCGCGCGGGCCGCGGTGCCCAGCGGCGCGTCCACCGGCGCCTTCGAGGCGGTCGAGCTCCGCGACGGCGGTGAGCGCTACCTCGGCAAGGGCGTGCAGACCGCCGTCGACGCCGTGGTCCGCACCATCGGCCCGGCCCTCGAGGGCCTCGACGCCGCCGACCAGCGGCTCGTCGACCAGACGATGCTGACCTCCGACGGCACCCCCAACAAGGCGCAGTACGGCGCGAACGCGATCCTCGGCGTCTCGCTGGCCGTGGCCCGCGCCGCGGCGGACTCCGCCGGCTTGCCGCTCTACCGGTACGTCGGCGGCCCGAACGCCCACGTGCTGCCGGTGCCGATGATGAACATCCTCAACGGCGGCTCCCACGCGGACTCCAACGTCGACATCCAGGAGTTCATGATCGCTCCGATCGGCGCGCCGTCCTTCAAGGACGCGCTGCGCTCGGGCGCGGAGGTCTACCACGCGCTGAAGTCGGTGCTGAAGAAGAAGGGCCTGGCCACCGGCCTCGGTGACGAGGGCGGCTTCGCCCCCAACCTGGACAGCAACCGGGCCGCGCTCGACCTGATCGCCGAGGCCGTGCAGGCCGCCGGCTACGAGCTCGGCAAGGACATCGCCCTGGCCCTCGACGTCGCCGCCAGCGAGTTCTTCGCCGACGGCGCCTACACCTTCGAGGGCACCTCCAAGTCCGCGGCCGAGATGACGGCCTACTACGCCGACCTGGTCTCGGCCTACCCGATCGTCTCCATCGAGGACCCGCTCGACGAGGACGACTGGGACGGCTGGAAGACGATCACCGACGAGCTCGGCAGCAAGATCCAGATCGTCGGCGACGACCTGTTCGTGACCAACGTCGAGCGCCTGCAGCGCGGCATCACCGGCGGTCAGGCGAACGCCCTGCTGGTCAAGGTCAACCAGATCGGCTCGCTGACCGAGACCCTCGACTCCGTCGACCTGGCGCACCGCAACGGCTTCCGCTGCATGATGAGCCACCGCTCCGGCGAGACCGAGGACACCACCATCGCCGACCTCGCCGTGGCCACCAACTGCGGCCAGATCAAGACCGGTGCCCCGGCCCGCTCCGAGCGCGTGGCGAAGTACAACCAGCTGCTCCGGATCGAGGAGGAGCTCGCCGACGCCGCCCGCTACGCCGGTGCGGCCGCCTTCCCGCGGTTCCAGGGCTGACGGCACAGGGCTGACGGAGCACGGGGCGGAGGGCCGATGGCCGACGAACGTCGCAACCGGGCACCCGGGCGATCCCCGCGGGGGCGCTCGGGCCCGGGTGGCTCGCGTTCGTCGGCGCCGTCCGCCGACCGCCGGGCGCAGCGCGACCGGGTGGTCGCCGAGGCCGCGACGCGGACGGCGGCGAAGGCCGAGGAGAAGCGACGCACCCGGCTGACCGGCCGGGCCGCCGTGCTGGTGCTGGTGCTGGCGGTGCTCGCGGTCTCCTACGCCTCCTCGCTGCGCGCCTACCTGCAGCAGCGCAGCCAGATCGACGCCGTCGAGGCGCAGATCGCGGAGCGGGAGAGCGCCATCGACTCGCTGGAGCGGGAGAAGGAGCGCTGGACGGACCCCGCCTTCGTCGCCCAGCAGGCCCGAGCGCGCTTCGGCTACGTGGCGAGGGGCGAGACGCCGTACGTGGTGGTCGACAAGGACGGCAACCCGCTCGACGCCACCGTCGAGCTCTCCGACCCGGACTCGGTGGGCCAGCACGAGGAGCCCGCCTGGTACGACGAGATGTGGGCCTCGACCGAGGTCGCCGGGAACCCACCGACGCGGATCCCTGACCCGCCCCGCAAGAAGATCACGGCCCCGGCAGGGGACCTGGGAGAGTGACGATGAGCAAGGACCCCGGCTTCTCGGCCGACGACGCGGCGGTGATCACCGCCCAGCTCGGCCGGCCGCCCCGGGGGGTGCACGGCATCGGTCACCGGTGCGCCTGCGGCAACCCGTCCGTGGTCGTCACCGAGCCGCGGCTGCCCAACGGCACGCCGTTCCCCACGACGTACTACCTCACCTGCCCGCGCGTGAACTCGCGGATCGGCACGCTCGAGGCGTCCGGGCTGATGAAGGAGATGCAGGACCGGCTCGGTACCGACCCCGAGCTGGCCGCCGCCTACCGGGCAGCGCACGAGTCGTACCTGGCCGACCGCGCCGCGATCGGCGCCGCCTGCGAGCTCGACGTCCCCGAGATCGACGGTATCTCCGCCGGCGGGATGCCGGACCGCGTCAAGTGCCTGCACGTGCTGGCCGCGCACGCCCTGGCCGCCGGTCCGGGCGTCAACCCGCTCGGCGACGAGGTGCTGGCGATCCTCGGCGACTGGTGGGCCAAGGGGCCGTGCGTGGATCCGGCCGAGGCGACCGCGCCCGCGGGTGAGTGAGACGGTCGCCGCGATCGACTGCGGCACCAACACCATCAAGCTGCTGATCGGCGCCGTGCCGGAGGTGGCCGTCCGCGAGATGCGGATGGTGCGGCTCGGTCAGGGCGTCGACGCCACCGGCGTGCTGGCGCCGGAGGCGCTGGACCGGGCGTTCGCCGCCATCGACGAGTACGCCGACCTGATCCGCCGCGAGGGCGCGACCCGGGTCCGTTTCTGTGCGACCTCGGCGACCCGCGACGCGGCCAACGCCGCGGAGTTCACCGCCGGCGTGCGCGAGCGACTCGGCATCGAGCCCGAGGTCCTCTCCGGCGCGGAGGAGGCGCGGCTCGCGTTCGCCGGCGCGACGCGCGGCGCGGCGGATCTCGCCGCGCCGACCCTGGTGGTCGACATCGGCGGCGGCTCCACCGAGCTGATCCTCGGCGACCCGGCGGCCGGACCCGGTGCGGCTCCCGGCGCTGCCTTCTCGATGGACATCGGCTCGGTCCGCCTGCACGAGCGGCGCCTCGGCGGCGACCCGGCGACGCCCGAGCAGATCGCCGCCTGCGTGGCCGACATCGACGTGGCACTGGACGCCGCGCGCGAAGCGAGCGGGATCGACCCCGCCTCCGCCGCGACGGTGGTCGGCGTGGCCGGCACCATCACGACCATCGCCGCGGGCGTGCTCGACCTGACGGCGTACGACCCGGGGGTGATCGACGGCGCCCTGCTGCCGGTGCCCGAGGTCCAGGCGCAGGTGGAGCGGCTGCTGGCGATGACGGTGGCCGAGCGCCGCGCGCTGCCCTGGATGCACCCCGGTCGCGCCGACGTGATCGACGCCGGCGCGCTGATCCTCTCCCGGGTGCTGCGCCGGGTCGCGGTACCGGAGCTCCGCGTCGCGGAGACCGACATCCTCGACGGGATCGCCTGGTCGTTGGTCGACTGACCGCGCGGTGCTGCGGGCGGGCGGCGGGCGCGGTCTCGGCCCAGCGGGCGGTGGCCGGATCGGCCGGGCGCTCCTGAGAGGATGGACCGGTGAGCACCGAACTGCACGCCGTCACCGTCCTCGGGCACGACCGTCCGGGCATCATCGCCGACACCACCGCGGGTCTCGCCGGCCTGGGCCTCAACATCGAGGACTCGACGATGACCCTGCTGCGCGGCCACTTCGCGATGATGCTGCTGTGCCGCGGCGCCGCCGACAGCGCCCGGATCGAGGAGGCGCTGGCGCCGCTGGCCGCCGGCGGCGACCTGGACGTCTCGGTCCGTCCGGTGCGCGACGAGCCGACCCCGGCCGCCGCCGGGTCCGCCTGGGTGCTCACCGTGCACGGTGGCGACCGGCCCGGCATCGTCTCCGAGGTGGTCGCGCAGGTCGCGGCCGTCGGCGGCAACATCACCGACCTGACCACCCGCCTGGCCGGCGAGCTCTACCTGCTGGTCGCCGAGCTCGACCTGCCCGCGGACGCCGACGCCGGCGCCGTCGAGGGCGCGATCAAGGCCGCCGCCGAGCGGGTCGGGGTGCACGCCTCCCTGCGCCCGGTGGAGGCCGACGAGCTGTGAGCCCTGCGTCGACCCCCGAGCCCACTGCGGAGGTCCTCGCCGCGGGCAGCGCCCGGCTGGCCGGCTGGACGGAGGCCGAGCTGGGTGTCGAGGGCGCGATCCGCGCGGTCGTGACGGCGCCCGCCGACGTGCTCTCCACCCGCGGCGCCGACGTCGACCCGACCGACCCCGAGGTCGTCCGGTTGGCCGCCGACCTGGTCGCCACCATGCGGGTCAGCCCGGGCTGCGTCGGCCTGGCCGCCAATCAGGTGGGCGTCGGTGTGCGGGTGTTCTGCGTCGACGTCTCCGAGCACCCCAAGACGCGCACCCACCACGGCACCTTCGCGCTCTGCAACGCCGAGGTGGTCGCCTCCAGCCGCAACGAGAAGGCGCGGGAGGGCTGCATGAGCGTCCCCGACTTCACCGGCGACGTGAAGCGGCCCTCGCGGATCACCGTCCGCGGCCAGATCCCGGGCACCGGCGAGGAGGTCACGGTGGCCACCGACGCCTTCGAGGCCCGCGCGCTGCAGCACGAGATCGACCACACCGACGGGTTCCTGTTCCTGGACCGCGTCGCCGGCGCGCACGCGATCCACCCGCGGCAGACCTATCTCTGACCGCTCCCCGACAGTCTCTGGCACGCTCGTGCCCGAGCGGCCCCCATGTCCCAACCGGCAGAGGAAGGCGTCTTAAAAACGCTTCAGTCTGGGTTCGAATCCCAGTGGGGGCACCGCCGCCCGCCGGCGCGCGTGTCGCGGCTTGACTTCACCTTGAGGTGAAGTCGGAGAGTGGTGCCATGGCACAGCACGACCACCAGCACGACCACCAGCACGACCACCCGCAGGCCGAGACCCTCGAGGAGCAGCGCGCGTTGCTCAGCGCGGACGCCTGGGACGAGCGCTACGCCGCCGACCACCGGATCTGGAGCGGCCGCCCGAACCAGCGGCTCGTCGAGCAGGCCGCCGACCTGGTCCCCGGCACCGCCCTGGACGTCGCCTGCGGCGAGGGCGGCGACGCGATCTGGCTGGCCGAGCACGGCTGGCGGGTGACGGCCGTCGACGTCTCCTCGGTCGCGCTGGACCGGGTCGCCGAGCACGCCCGCGAGCGCGGGGTCGAGGACCGGGTCGCCACGCAGCGCTACGACGCGCTGGCCGACCCGCGCCCGGTGCCCGGCTCCACCTTCGACCTGGTCACCGTGAGCTTCCTGCACACGCCGGTCGAGGACTTCGCGGCGATCTACGGGGGCATCGCCGACGCCGTGGCGCCCGGCGGTCGGCTGCTGGTCACCGCCCACCACCCCGACGACGTCAGCTCCGGCGTACGACGCCCGCACGGCCACGGGATGCTCTTCGAGCCCGACCGGGTGCTGACCGCGCTCGGTGTGGAGGGGCCGGACTCGCCGTGGGAGGTCGAGGTCGCCGACAGTCCGGTGCGCGAGCAGCAGATGCCCGAGGGGCCGATGAAGGTGCGGGACACCGTCGTCCGGCTGCGTCGCGCGGGCTGACGCCCCGCGATCCGCCCTGCGATCCGCCCCGCGATCCGCCCCGCGATCCGCCCCGCGATCCGCCAAGGAATCGGGTGCCACCTGCGGGAACGTCGCGGGGATCCGGTGCGTTAGCCAGGTACCACCCCCCTAGACTGGGGGCCTCGCCACGAGGAATCCCCATGGAGGAGACCATGCAGAGCAACAACCCGGTGTTCAGCCGGTCGGAGGAGTTCAACCGGAGCTCCTCGGGCTACGGGACGACGACCTATCAGGGCAACGGCGCTGGCTACGAGGGCTACGGCGCCCCGACAGGCTTCGGCGCCCCGCCGACCGAGCGCACCGAGCGGATGACGATCGACTCGGTCGTCCAGTCGACCGCGATCACCCTCGCCGTCGTCATCGGCGTCGCCGGTGCGACCTGGATGATGACCCCCGCCATCGACGACACCGCGGCCCTGGGCACGCTCTACGGGATCGCCATCGTCGGCAGCGGACTCGCGTTCGTGCTGTCGCTGGTGAACTCGTTCAAGCGGGTCGTCAGCCCCGCGCTGGTGCTGGCGTTCGCGGCCGCTGAGGGTCTCTGCCTCGGCGCGCTGAGCAAGTCGTTCGACGCCATGTTCGGTGGCGGCATCGTGATCCAGGCCGTGATCGGCACGTTCGCCGCGTTCGCGGGCACCCTCGCGGCGTACAAGTACTTCAACATCCAGGTCAACAACAAGTTCCGAACCTTCGTCATCGCGGCGATGTTCGGCATGGTGGCCCTCAGCCTGATGGAGATCGTGCTCGGCCTGTTCGGCACCGGCCTCGGCATCTTCGAGCTCGGCGCGATGGGTCTGCTGTTCTCCATCGGCGGCCTGGTGCTCGGTGTGTTCATGCTGATCCTGGACTTCGACTTCGTCGAGCAGGGCGTGCGCAACGGGCTTCCGGCCCGCGAGTCGTGGCGCGCCTCGTTCGGCCTGCTGGTCAGCCTGGTCTGGATCTACACCAACCTGCTCCGGATCCTCGCCATCCTGCAGCAGGACTAGCCCGTCGGGGCCGAGCGCGTCTCTCGCTGCGCTCGGCCGCGCTGCCGGCCTCGCGGTCGAGGTTCCCTCGCCGCGAGGCCGTTTGGCGTCGTACGGCGTCTGCGCGCGGAGAAGCGCCGCTCGCGTCCTCCGGTCGCTCCTCCGTCGCTTCCTCCGGAGCGCCTGCGTCGCGTTCCCCGCGCAGCAGACCCGAGCCGCACGCAGCAGTACGACGCAGCGCTGTGCCGACTGGACGACGAGGGCCCACCCGGTGACACCGGGTGGGCCCTCGTCGCTGGTCGCGTCGCGGTGCCGCTAGCCGCTGGCCTGGGCGGGCTCGTCGGTGCCGGTCCCCGCCTCGTGGGCGCCGATGGTGCGGACCTCGCCGCCGTTCTGCGCCTCCCCGTCCTCCGGGGCCTCGCCCGGGATCTGGGCGCGGCGCCGGCGGTGACGCAGCTCGACCCACAGCCCGCGCACACCGGTCCGACGTCCCTCGATCTCGGTGCCGTCCAGCTCGGTGCCGGGCTCGTTGACGGCCTGGACCGCGGCCCGGGTGATCGGCAGCACCGCCTCGCCCCGGTAGGCCTCCAGGGCCTCCTCGTGGTCGGGCACCTCGCCCAGCGCCGCCAGCGCCGAGGGGATCAGCACGTTGGCCAGCGCGCGGTAGCCGGCCGAGGACGGGTGGAACTGGTCGGGGCCGAAGAGCACGGCCGGCGCGGCCGCGAACTCGGGGCCGAGGATCGAGCCGAGAGAGACGGTCCGGCCGCCCTCCTCGAGGACCGCGATCGTCTGGGCGGCCGCCAGTCGGCGCGACCAGGCGCGGGCGACCTGGCGCAGCGGGGGAGCGATCGGCTGGATGGTGCCCAGGTCCGGGCAGGTCCCGACGACCACCTCGCAGCCGGCCGCGACCAGCCGCCGTACCCCCTCGGAGAGGTGGCGCACGGACTGCGAGGGCAGCACGGTGTGGGTGACGTCGTTGCCGCCGATCAGGATCACCGCGACCTCGGGCTCGATCAGCAGCGCCCGGTCGACCTGGCTGGCCAGGTCGGAGGACTTCGCGCCCACCACGCAGAACTCGCGCAGGTAGACCCGGCGGTCGGCGTACTCGGCGAGGCCGCTGGCCACCAGTGCCCCGGGTGTCTCCTCGACCCGCTCGACGCCGTAGCCAGCGGCGCTGGAGTCGCCCAGCAGCGCCAGCCGGATCGCGGGCCCGGGACGGCCCCGGCCGTACCAGCCGGTGGCGTCCGGGGGCGGCGCCTCCAGCGTCGGCCCGATGATCCTGCGGGCCAGCTTCGCCTCGGCGGTCAGTACGCCGTACAGGCCGGCGCCCACGGCAGACAGACCGCCGCCACCGTAGAGTGCGGCGGCGGCGAGTTTCCTTGCAGCTGCAGCCTTGCTCACCCGCCCACTCTACGAACCGCTTGTTACCGGCAGGTTCCCGGGAGATGGCCCGACGTGGAGATACCTGCGTCCGGCCGGTGCGCCGAGGGGGGAGTGGCGCGGCGATGGGGAGGGAATACCGTGAGCCCATGGAGTACGTCGACTCGCTGCTGGACCTGATCGGCAACACCCCGCTGGTGCGCCTGCGCCGCAGCCTGGACCTGCCCCCGTCCGAGGGGGAGGGGGCCGGGGGAGACCCCGGACCGCTGGTGCTCGCGAAGGTCGAGTACCTCAACCCGGGCGGCTCGGTGAAGGACCGGATCGCGACCCGGATGATCGAGGCCGCGGAGGCCTCCGGCGCCCTCCAGCCGGGCGGCACGATCGTCGAGCCGACCTCGGGCAACACCGGCGTCGGGCTGGCCATGGTCGCCCAGCAGAAGGGCTACCACTGCGTCTTCGTCTGCCCCGACAAGGTCAGCGAGGACAAGCGCAACGTGCTGCGCGCCTACGGAGCCGAGGTCGTGGTCTGCCCGACCGCGGTCGCGCCCGAGCACCCGGACTCCTACTACAACGTCTCCGACCGGCTCGCCTCCCAGCCCGGCGCCTGGAAGCCCGACCAGTACTCCAACCCGCACAACCCGCGCTCCCACTACGAGACCACCGGCCCGGAGATCTGGCGCCAGACCGAGGGACGGATCACCCACTTCGTGGCCGGCGTCGGCACCGGCGGCACGATCAGCGGGATCGGGCGGTACCTCAAGGAGCAGAACCCCGACGTCCAGGTGATCGGGGCCGACCCGGCCGGCTCGGTCTACTCCGGCGGCACCGGCCGCCCCTACCTGGTCGAGGGCGTCGGCGAGGACTTCTGGCCCGAGACCTACGACCGCGACATCGCCGACCGGATCATCGAGGTCTCCGACGCCGACTCCTTCGCGTTCACCCGGCGCCTGGCCCGCGAGGAGCAGATGCTGGTCGGCGGCTCCTCGGGGATGGCGGCGTACGCCGCCAAGCAGCTCGCCGCCGAGCTGGCCGCCGAGGGGCGCACGGATGCCGTGATCGTGGTGCTGCTGCCCGACTCCGGGCGCGGCTACCTGAGCAAGGTGTTCAACGACGACTGGCTGGCCCAGTACGGCTTCGACACCGGCGTGTCCTCGCAGGCGCGGACGGTCGGGGAGGTGCTGCGCGGCAAGACCGGCGCCCTGCCCGCGCTGGTGCACACCCACCCGACCGAGACCATCGCCGAGGCGATCCACATCCTCCAGGAGTACGGCGTCTCGCAGATGCCCGTGGTCCGTGCCGAGCCCCCGATCGTGGCCGCCGAGGTGGCCGGCTCGGTCTCCGAACGGGCACTGCTGGACGCGCTCTACGCCGGCGAGGCGAAGCTCGCGGACCCCGTCGAGCAGCACATGTCCCCGGCGCTGCCCACGATCGGCTCGACCGAGCCCGCCACCGCGGCGGTCGGGATGCTGGAGCACGCCGACGCGGTGCTGGTCCACGAGGACGGCAAGCCGGTCGGCGTACTGACCCGGCAGGACCTGCTCGCCTTCCTCGCCCGGGGCTGACGCCGGCGGCGCGCGCGGGACCGGCAGGATGGGCGCCGTGACCACCGCACCTGCACTGCCCGAGGGGATCCGCGCCGCCACCGCCGACGACGTGCCCGACATCCTGCGCCTGATCCGCGAGCTGGCCGAGTACGAGCGCGACCCCGACGCGGTCGTGAACACCGAGGAGAAGCTGCGGACCTGGCTGTTCGGCCCCGACGCGGTCGCCGAGGCGCTGCTGGCCGAGTACGACGGCCGGGTCGTCGGCGTGGCGCTGTGGTACCGCTCCTACTCGACCTGGACCGGCGTGCCCGGGGTCTACCTCGAGGACCTGTTCGTCGAGGAGGAGCACCGCGGGCGCGGCTTCGGCAAGGCGTTCTTCCGCGCGCTCGCGGCGATCGTGGTGGCCCGCGGGTACGAGCGCCTGGAGTGGGTGGTCCTGGACTGGAACACGCCGTCGATCGAGTTCTACGAGCGGCTCGGCGGGCGCCCGATGAAGGGGTGGAGCACCTACCGACTGGTCGGGGAGGACCTGCGCGCGCTCGCCGAGTGAGACGGCCGAGACGGTTGAGACGCGGCGAAGGGTGACGCGCTCACCGCTCGGACCGGTGACGACCTGATCCTGGTCCGGCCAGGCCGCGGGGATCGACCACCGCTACCGCGTCGGCGCGACCGTCGGGGACGGGGTCGACACCGCCGGTGTGGGTCGTGTGCCCGAGAACCCGCTATTCCGCTGTGTGCGGCACACGACTCAAGCCGAGCTCCGGTGCGGACGGGGTCGTGTGCCCAGGAACCCGCTATACCGATGTCTCAGGCACACGACTCGAGCCGAGCTCCGGTGCGGACGGGGTCGTGTGCCCAGGAACCCGCTATACCGATGTCTCAGGCACACGACTCGAGCCGAGCTCCGGTGCGGACGGGGTCGTGTGCCCAGGAACCCGCTATACCGATGTCTCAGGCACACGACTCGAGCCGAGCTCCGGTGCGGACGGGGTCGTGTGCCCAGGAACCCGCTATACCGATGTCTCAGGCACACGACTCGAGCCGAGCTCCGGTGCGGACGGGGTCGTGTGCCCAGGAACCCGCTATACCGATGTCTCAGGCACACGACTCGAGCCGAGCTCCGGTGCGGACGGGGTCGTGTGCCCAGGAACCCGCTATACCGATGTCTCAGGCACACGACCCACCTCCGGGACCGGCGGCCGGCAGCTCAGCCAGCGGCAGCGGATGCGGTGCTCGCGGCACGACAGCCGCTCAGGAGCCGGGCCGGGTCAGGTACCGCATCGTGTGGTGGGTGGTGAAGCCCAGCGACTCCCACAGCGCGCCACCGCCGGGGTTGTCGGTCTCCACGTGCAGCCAGGCCGTCGTCGCGCCCTGCTCGGCGCCCCACTCCAGGAGCGCGGCGATCACATCGGTGGCCAGGCCGCGGCGGCGGTACGCCGGGTCCACGGTCACCCCGTGCAGGCCGAGCCAGTCGCCGTCCAGGGCGGCGCGCCCCTCCGCGGTCGGGTCGCAGCCGTCACCCGCCGTGGCGGTGGCGAACGGGCCGGAGGCGGTGACCTCCACCGGACGGGAGGGGCGCCGCAGCGTTCGACGCACCCGGGAGACCGAGGCGAGCCGGAGATCGGCGTCGCCGTGCCCGAGCGGCGCCCACCCCAGCTCGGTGAGCGCGGCCTCCTCGTCGGAGGCGGCCTCGACGTGGAGCAGTGCCGGCCGGTCGCGCTCGGCGTAGAACGCAGCGGCCCGCGCCGCCGCGTCGGGCAGCGGCAGGCCCGGATCGCCCACGGCCAGGCAGGAGTTGGCGCGCTTGCGCGGCCGGCCGCGCGGGGCGGGCTCGGTGCGCAGCACCCATTCGCCGAGCGCGGTGGCCTCGATCCCGCCCCACAGGCGGGCGGTGTGGGCCTCGGCGTCGGCCACCGACACCCGGTGCCGCACCGAGGGGCGGGGCGGGACGGGCTTGCCGGAGACGATGTCGGCGATCGCGATCTCCACCGCGGGGCCGGACGCGGGGCGGACCACGGCGACGCCGTCGCCCCAGGCGAGGCACTCGCCGAGCAGGTCGGTGAAGGCCGGACCACCGGTCGGTCCCGTCTCGCCGCGGACCAGTCGGCGGATCACCACCCGCTGACCGATCACGTGCGGACCGAGAAGATGCCTGCCCGGATCGTGGTGTCCCTGCTCGTTCTCCACGGCGGGATACTAGAGTTGACCGAGGCACGAAAGACATTCGTGGCCGACCGAGCCAGAACGTGAGCGACCGACCCGGTCCGCAGCGCCGCATCCGTCCCAGGAGGATCCGATGACCTACGTCATCTCCCAGCCTTGCGTCGACGTCAAGGACCGTGCGTGTGTCGACGAGTGCCCCGTCGACTGCATCTACGAGGGCAAGCGGATGCTCTACATCCACCCCGACGAGTGCGTCGACTGCGGTGCCTGCGAGCCGGTCTGCCCGGTCGAGGCGATCTTCTACGAGGACGACGTGCCGGAGGAGTGGAAGGACTACTACGACGCCAACGTCAAGTTCTTCGACGACCTCGGCTCGCCCGGTGGCGCCGCCAAGATGGGCGAGATCGACCACGACGCCACGTTCATCGCCGCCCTCGAGCCGCAGAACCAGGACCACTGAGCACCTGTTGAGCACCCAGCGTTACCTCGGCGTCTCGGGACGCCTGCCCGACTTCCCGTGGGACAAGCTGACTCCCTTCAAGGAGAAGGCCGCGGCCCACGCCGACGGGATCGTCGACCTGTCGGTCGGTACGCCGGTGGACCCGACCCCGCAGGTGGTGCAGGAGGCGCTGCGCGCCGCCGCTGACGCGCCCGGCTACCCGCTCACCGTCGGTCGCGTCGAGACCCGGCAGGCCGTCGTCGACTGGTTCGCGCGCTGCCACGGCGTGACCGGGCTGGGCGTGGACCAGGTGCTGCCGCTGATCGGCTCCAAGGAGATGATCGGCTCCCTCGCGATCCACCTCGGCATCGGCGAGGGCGACCTGATCGTCTACCCGGAGCTGGCCTACCCGACGTACGAGGTCGGCGCGGCGCTGGCGGGTGCCGAGGCGATCGCCACCGACGCGCTGACCGCGCTCGGCCCGCGCACGCCGAAGCTGCTGTGGCTCAACAGCCCGTCCAACCCGACCGGTCGGGTGCTGCCGCCGGCGCACCTGAAGAAGGTCGTGGACTGGTGCCGCGAGCGTGGTGTGCTGCTGGTCAGCGACGAGTGCTACCTGGACTGCGTGTGGGAGGGGGAGGCCCACTCGGTCCTGCACCCCGACATCTGCGGCGGCAGCACCGAGGGGATCCTCGCGGTGCACTCGCTGTCGAAGCGCTCGAACCTGGCCGGCTACCGGTGCGCCTTCGTCGCCGGTGACGCTCGCGTGGTCGCCGAGCTGCTCGCGGTCCGCAAGAACCTCGGCCTGCAGATGCCGGCCCCGCAGCAGGCCGCCATGGTGGCGGCCCTGACCGACGACGCCCACGTCGCCGAGCAGCACGCCCGCTACGCCGTACGACGGGCACAGCTGCGTGCGGCGCTGGAGTCGGCCGGGTTCACCGTCGACCACTCCGAGGCCTCGCTGTACCTCTGGGCGACCAAGGGCCCCGACGGCCCCGACTGCTGGGAGATCGTGGACGAGCTCGCCGGCCGCGGGATCCTCGTCGCGCCCGGTGCCTTCTACGGAGCCGCGGGCAGCCACCACGTGCGGGTCGCCTTCACCGCGACCGACGAGCGGGTCGCCGCCGCGGCCGCCCGGCTCGCCGCCTGAGCGTGGATCCAGGCTGAGTCGACGGGACCGGGCGGCGCAGGTCAGGCCGGGCTCACGGCGAGCATGCCGAGCATGTGGTTCATCACCCGGCGATGCTCCGCCGCGGGGCTGAACATCAGGATCTCGGCGTCCTCCTCGACGCGGACCGTGTGTCCCGCCGGCCAGTGGAACATCTCGCCCGCCGCGCACGTCTCGGTCCGGCCGTCGGCGTAGGTCACCACCACCCGGCCCGTGCTCAGGTAGCCCCAGTGCGGGGCGCCGCAGAGGTCGTGCTCCAGGCCCGTCAGCAGCGGCGCGATGTCGACGCCCGCGGCCAGCGAGAGGTGCTCGGCGGCCAGCGCGCCGTCGGCGACGCCGAAGTCCCCCTGGTGGCGGGCCACCGCGCCCAGGGCGTTCATCGTGATCGGCAGGTCCTGCGTGGCGATGTGCATGGTGTGCCTTCCTTCGTGGGTGGATACCCTGAAGGCGTGACAAGCGATGTCACATCGTGACAGTCCCCGACCTCACCCTCGCGCGCGCCGCGGTGGAGCGTGGCGACTTCGGTGGCGCGCTGGAGGCGCTGGCCGCCGACCCCGAAGCGCCGGGGAGCCCGGAGGGCCTCGAGGTGGCGGCCGCCGCCCGGTACGGCCTCGGCGACCTGGAGGGCGCGATCGGCTCCTGGGAGAGGCTCTCGGCGCTCGAGGCCGGCGCGGGCCGATCGGAGGCGGCGGCGCGGGCCGCGGCGATGGTCGCGGTGCTGCTGCTGTGCGAGAGCGGGCTGATGGCGGCGGTCCGCGGCTGGGCGGCGCGGTCACGGCGCCTGCTCGGGGATGCGCCACCCGGCGCGGTCCACGCCCTGCTGGCCCTGGTGACGGCGTACGAGCGGCTGCTGACCGGTGACCCGGAGGGGGCCGCGGCGCACGCCCGGGAGGCGGTCGAGCTCGGCGAGCGCTTCGGGGTCGACCCGGCGCGGGGGCTCGGTCGGACCGCGGTCGCGCGGATCGCGATGCAGGCCGGTGAGGTCGAGCACGGGCTCGCCCTGCTCGACGAGCTTGCCGTGGACCTGGCGGCGGGGGAGTTCGACCCGCTCACCACCGGCAACGTCTACTGCGAGCTGGTCTGTGCCGCGCTGTGGGTCGGGCACCAGGACCGGGCGCGGGAGTGGACCACGGTCATGGACCGGTGGCGCACCGGCCCCGCCCTCGGCTCCACGCACGGTCGGTGCCGGATCCACCGCGCCGAGCTGCTGCGGATCTCCGGGCCGGTGGCCTCGGCCGAGGCGGAGGCGCTGGGCGCCTGCGCCGAGCTCCGGCCCTGGATGCGGCGCGAGTACGGCTGGCCGCTGACCGAGCTGGGCAACATCCGGCTCCGACGCGGCGACCTCGACGGCGCCGAGGAGGCCTTCCTGGAGGCCCACGGCCAGGCGTGGGCGCCGCAGCCGGGACTGGCGCTGCTGCGCCTGGCGCAGGGGCAGCCGGAGGTGGCGGCGGCGATGGTGCGCGCCGAGATCGAGCACCCGATGTCGGTGCCCTGGAAGGAGCGGCCGCCGTTCGGCGGCCTGCGGCTGGTGCCCCTGCTGGCGGCGAAGGCGGCGATCTCCGCGGCCGCGGGGGACGCCGCCGGCGCCGAGGAGGCGGCGACTCAGCTCGAGGAGATCTGCGGCAGCTACGGGGGCCCGCTGCTGCGGGCCGAGGCGCGGCTCGCGCGGGCCCGCGCGGCGCTCGTGGCCGGTCGGCCGGAGGAGGCCATCGAGCCCGCGCAGGACGCCGCGTCCGCCTGGACCGAGCTGGAGGCGCCGTACGACGCGGGGGAGGCGCGCGTCGTGCTGGGCAGCGCTCTGGCGGCCTGCGGCCGGGGCGAGCTGGCCCGGGTGGAGTGGCGGGCCGCGGCGACGGGCTTCGGCGCGTTCGGCGCGCACCGCCGCGCGGCGGAGGTCGCGAGGCTGGCGGACCTGGCCGGGGCGCCCGCGCGTCCGGCACCCGCCCCGGCCGTGGCGTGGCTGGAACGCGACGGCGAGCGCTGGCGGATCGGGTACGCCGACAAGGAGGTCTCCGTGCCCGACCTCAAGGGCGTGGCGCTGCTGGCGCGGCTGCTCGCCGCTCCGGGGCGCGAGTTCCACGCGCTCGACCTGGCCGGCGCCGGCGTCGTCGAGCCGGGTCTTCCCGTGCTCGACCAGGAGGCGCGGGAGGCCTACCGCCGGCGGCTGGTCGAGGTGGAGGCCGACCTCGAGGAGGCGGAGCGTGACAACGACGAGGCCCGTCGGCTTCTCGCAGCGCGCGACCGGGACTACCTGCTGGCCGAGCTCGCCGGGGCGGTCGGACTCGCCGGCCGCGCCCGCCTGGTCGGCGGCACGGCCGAGCGGGCGCGGACCAGCGTGACCCGGTCGCTGCGTTACGGCCTGCGCCGGATCACCGCGCTGCACCCGGTGCTCGGGGCACACCTGGCCCGCGCGGTGCGGACCGGCGCCTGCTGCAGCTACCAGCCGGATCCCGTGGCGCCGCTGGCGTGGCGGGTGCGCTGCTGAGGGTCAGCCGACCCCGTGGTCCCTCGCTGGCTCGTGCCACCCCTTGTCCCGGCGCGCGGTCTGGCGCATGGTGGAGATCGAGGATCCGGAGGTGGTGCGATGCACGCGCAGGTCGGCGACGTGCTGGTCGCGGAGAGCAACAAGGTGGACTCACCACGGCACCGCGGCGAGATTCTTGAGGTGCGCGGCGCCGACGGCGGCCCGCCGTACCTGGTGCGCTGGGAGGACGGCCACGAGGGCCTGGTCTTCCCCGGCGGCGACGCCCACGTGCTGCCGGGCGGGGACTGATCCGTCCGGCTCAGCCTGCAGCCAGGCTCAGCGGAAGACGTCGACGTGGACGTGGTCGCGGTGCTCGAGGATCTCGGGGTCACCGGGGCCGTCGGGCGCCCGGTAGTCGCGCCACTCGGCCTGGCCGGCCCGCCAGATCATGCCGTCGAAGATGACGGTGCGGACGTCGAGCCGGGCCGCGTTGCCGACCAGGTAGTGCGCGACGGCCCAGCCCCGCGTCTGGTTCTGCTCGGTGATCGGACGGAAGAAGATGTCGACGGCGCGGCCGTCGTAGTGCGCGGAGCCCTCGATGTGGCCGCTGGTGGCGCCGCCGGGCTCGTAGCCGCCGAGGGAGAGCCGGCCGAAGCGCTCGAGCAGGTCGCGGCGCACCGCGTCGGCGCGGTCGGTCAGGCCGTTGGGGCGCAGCACGGGCTCGGCCGTGGGCGCGCCGCCGTCGAGGTCGCAGCTGAACGCGGCCGGTGAGTAGCCGGTCAGCGCCGAGGCCAGCGCGCGGGCGTCGGCCTCGTGGTCGGCGTACGCCCGGGGGAACGCCGAGCGCTGCACGCGCTGCGCCGCGTCGGTGATCTCCATCGCCTCGTAGCCGTCGACCTTCTCCAGGGCGTCGTAGAAGGCGTTGGTGGAGTAGACGGGGTCGAGGACCTGCTCCTCGGTGCCCCAGCCCTGCGAGGGACGCTGCTGGAAGAGTCCGAGCGAGTCGCGGTCGCCGTGCTCGATGTTCTCCAGCTTCGACTCCTGGTACGCCGTGGCCAGGGCGATCGAGACCGCCCGCGCCGGCAGCCCGCGCTCGATCGCGATCGCGGTGATCAGGGTCGCGTTCTCGGCCTGCTCGCCGCTGACCACGACGGTGTGGTCGTCGACGCTCGCCGTGCAGTCGCCGTCCGGGCCGAGGCCGAGCTGGTCGGTGGCGCGCAGGACGGCGACGCCGATCACGGCGATCATCGCCAGCACGACCAGTCCGAGGAAGATCGCGCCCGTACCCCTCCGCATCAGACCAGTGTCCGGGGTCGCTGGTGGCGCATGGCGGTCATGAGGGTGCGGTCGTGCTCGGGGTCGTGCTCGTGCCGGTGGTCGGCGGCCGTCAGTTGGCGTGCAGCGCGGCGTTGAGGGCGATGCCCTCGCCCTGCCACGGCACGGCCTCGATGGCGCCGGAGACGGAGTTGCGGCGGAACAGCACGTTGCTCGCGCCGGAGAGCTCGCGGGCCTTGAGCACGCGGGGCTCCTGGCCGGGATCGAGGACGGTCACCTTGGTGCCGGCGGTGATGTAGCAGCCGGCCTCCACGACGCAGTCGTCGCCCAGGGAGATGCCGATGCCGGCGTTCGCGCCGAGCAGGCAGCGCCGGCCGATCGAGATGACCTCCTTGCCGCCGCCCGACAGGGTGCCCATGATCGAGGCGCCGCCGCCCACGTCGCTGCCGTCACCGACGACCACGCCGGCCGAGATCCGGCCCTCGACCATGGAGGCGCCGAGCGTGCCGGCGTTGAAGTTCACGAAGCCCTCGTGCATCACGGTGGTGCCCTCGGCCAGGTGCGCGCCGAGGCGGACCCGGTCGGCGTCGGCGATCCGGACGCCGGTCGGGAGCACGTAGTCGACCATCCGCGGGAACTTGTCCACGCCGTGCACGGTGACGTGCTGGCCGGCCGCCTGCAGGCGGGCGCGGGTCTGCTCGAAGCCGTCGACCGCGCACGGGCCGGCGCTGGTCCACACCACGTTGGTCAGCAGGCCGAAGACGCCGTCGAGGTTGATCTCGTGCGGCCGCACCAGGCGGGCCGAGATCAGGTGCAGGCGCAGCCACACGTCCTGGGCGGTCCGCGGCGCCTTGTCGAGGTCGATCTGGACCAGCGCCACCTGGCGCTCGACGCGGCGCACCGCGTCGCTCCCGGTGAGTGCGACCAGGTCCTTCGGTGCGACCACGCCGACCGGAGCGTCGCCGAGCGCGGGCTGCGGGAACCAGGTGTCGAGCACCGAGTCGTCGGAGGCGTACGTGGTGAGGCCGAAGGCCCAGGCGGTGCGGGTCACGGTGGGGGAGTCTACGGGGCGCGCGGTCGGCGGACCGACGCGGGCGTGACGGCTGACACCGTCGCCGGCTCCGCCGGACAATCCGGTGCGGACCTGCTCCGGCACTGGCACCCTCGCCGCATGGTCGATTCGTACGACGTGGCGTGGCAGGTGCTCGTCGAGGCGCTCGCGTCCTGCTACGGCGACGCGGGGGTTGCCCAGCGCGCGCCCCACGGCCTGGTCGTGGCGGGTGCGCGGGCCGACGGCTCCCGGTTCGAGGTCGAGATCGTGATGACGCCCGATGAGTGGGACGACCTCGCCGCGGTCGCCTGGGGCGACGTCGACGCGGCCGCGGCGTACGTCGTCGGTCTCGTGCGCGGGCAGCCGGCCGATCTGCGCTACCTCGTCTACCGGCTGTACGAGCTGACGCCGCGCGGCGAGCCGACGATCCCACCGGAGCCCGAGGACCGCTGAGGTCCGGCGGGCGTCGAGGGACGGTGCCGCGCCCTACTCCGCCAGGATGGCCAGCTGCCGGCTCTGGGCGATCAGGCGCCCCTGCTCGTCCCACAGCTCCACGTCCTCGTCGTGGTAGCCGGCGATCACGTGCCGTGCGACGACGTGGCCGAGCGCCCACAGCGACTCGGGGCGCCGCCGGTAGTGGACGGTGAGCTGGATGGTGGAGGACGCCACGTGACCGATCTCGGCGGTCGCGGGGAAGAAGGCGTCCACCATCGCCCCGGCGAGCAGCGCGTCGACGGGGCGTTCGTCGGCGGCCCGGATCCAGGCGAGCACCTCGGTCCTGCCCGACGGCTCGCCCACCAGCCAGCCCGGCTGGTAGTTCGTCCGGTAGGCGTAGCGGTCCAGGATCGGCATGAACCCGGCGGGGAACGCGGGGCTGTCCGGGCACTCCAGCGGGCCCGGGATCTCGGGCGCGGCGTGCGGGGTGTGCTCGATCGACCCGGTCTTGTCCCAGTCGTGGGTGCTGAGCACCGCGTGCGCGATCTCCTTGCCGTTCTGGACCAGGATCGCGTCGTACGTCGAGACGCGGCGCCCGACGCGGACCTCGCGCACGTGCACCTCGGCCGGGCCCGCGGTCGCCGGGCGGAAGTAGGTCACCGCGATGCTCAACGGGTCCGGGTGCGCCGCGTGCTGCATCGCCGCGTGCTGGAGCACGGCGAGGATGTAGCCGCCGTTCGGCGTGCCGTTGGCGGTGTTCCAGTCGGTGGTCAGCTCGACCCGCTGGACGCCGCCGCCCAGCGGCTCGCACGCCACCGCTTCGTCGAGGAGGTAAGCCACGGGGCCATCCTGCCCGTCGGCGTCGCCGGTCCCTCCGCCGGTCCGGCTACTGGCCCCGCCGCCCGTCGATCGCCTCGCGGAGCAGGTCGGCGTGGCCGCAGTGGCGCGCGTACTCCTCGATCAGGTGCACCAGGATGTCGCGCTTGGTCGCGGTCTCGGTGCCGTCGCGGAAGGTGACCACCTCGCCGAGCGCCGCGTCGTCCTCGCCGTCGAGCCAGTCGTCGGCCGAGGCGACCTCGGCCTGCCACGTCGCCCACGCCTCGGCGCGGGCCTTCTCGGTCGGCTCCACCTCGGCGAACCCGGCGTCCCCGTCGTCGTACAGGCGGGCGCCGGTGGTGCCGCGCCGCACCCGGTGGAACCAGAAGTGCTCGACCCGCGCCATGTGCCGGACCAGGCCGAGGAGGCTCATCGCGCTCGGCGGCACCGAGCGGCGCGCCAGCTCCTCCGGCCCGAGGCCCTCGCACTTCATGCCCAGCGTCAGCCGGTAGTTCGTCAGGTACTCCCGGTAGGTCGCCAGCTCGCCGTCGGGCTCCCCGTAGGTCCGCGGGTCCTGGTCGCCGTCCACCCACATCTGGCTCACCCCTCCACCCAACGGTGCGCGGGCGCCGGCTGGCAAGGGGGTCGCCGCCCACCGTTGCCGAGAACCGATTGGCAGGCCTCCCTGTGCGAGCCGTAGGCTGGCCCCACAGGCGCTCGAGCCGTCATCAGCGGCGAGCCTCCGGAAGAACAGCCGCCCCGACCCGGGGGTGGGCCCAGTAGAACCGGACGGGGCCGGCCCGTCACAGCCGTCAACGAGTGGCTCGCCCGTGGGTGGGGGAGCAAGCGGGGTGGTACCGCGGTCCTCGGATCGTCCCTGTGGTTGCACAGCCGAGCTCACCACCACCGCCACTCCCAGGAGACCCCAGAGCCATGACCTATCCGAAGGTCACCACGCACTCGCACGACGGCCAGGGCGCCGTCCCGAGCTCCCCGCGCTTCCCCGAGATCGAGGAGCGGGTGCTCGCCTACTGGGCCGAGGACGACACCTTCCGCGCCTCCGTCGAGCAGCGCGACCCCGGCGAGCGCGGCGAGAACGAGTTCGTCTTCTACGACGGCCCGCCGTTCGCGAACGGCCTGCCGCACTACGGCCACCTGCTGACCGGCTACGTCAAGGACATCGTCCCCCGCTACCAGACGATGCGCGGCAAGCGCGTCGAGCGGCGCTTCGGCTGGGACACCCACGGCCTGCCCGCCGAGCTCGAGGCGATGCGCCTCAACGGCATCAAGACCACCGACGAGATCGTCGAGATGGGCATCGACAAGTTCAACGACGCCTGCCGCGCCTCGGTGCTCAAGTACGCCGACGAGTGGCGCGAGTACGTCACCCGCCAGGCGCGCTGGGTCGACTTCGACAACGACTACAAGACCATGAACCCCGAGTTCATGGAGTCGGTGCTGTGGGCCTTCAAGAGCCTCTTCGACAAGGGCCTGATCTACGAGGGCTTCCGCGTCCTGCCCTACTGCTGGAACGACGAGACCCCGCTGTCCAACCACGAGCTGCGGATGGACGACGATGTCTACAAGGACGTCAACGACCCCGCGGTCACCGTCGGCTACACGCTCGACGACCTGGGCACCGACCCGGTGCTGGACGGCGCGCGGATCCTGATCTGGACCACCACGCCCTGGACCCTGCCCTCCAACCTCGCGGTGATGGTCGGCTCCGACATCGAGTACGTCGTCGTCGAGGCGGTCGTGCCCGGCACCGAGGACCGCGGCCGGTTCGTGCTCGCGCAGGCGCGCCTGGCGGCGTACGCGCGGGAGCTGGCGGACGAGGACGGCGAGTTCACCGTGCTCGGCAGCTACACCGGCGCCGACCTGGTGGGACGCACCTACACCCCGCCGTTCTCCTACTACGCCGGCCACGAGAACGCCTTCCGCGTGGTCGCCGCCGACGACGCGGTCACCACCACCGACGGCACCGGCGTGGTGCACACCGCCGGCGCGTTCGGTGAGGTCGACAAGGAGGTGACCGACCGCGAGGGCATCGAGGCGGTCATGCCGGTCGGCAAGGACGGCCGGTTCACCGCGCCCGTCGACGAGTACGCCGGGATGCTGGTCTTCGACGCCAACCCGCACATCATCGACCACCTCAAGCACACCACGAAGGGTGCGGGGGAGACCGGCTCGGTCAGCCCCGGCACGGTGCTGCTGCGGCGCGAGTCCTACAGCCACTCCTACCCGCACTGCTGGCGCTGCCGGCAGCCGCTGATCTACAAGGGCGTCTCGTCCTGGTTCGTCGAGGTCACCGCGTTCAAGGACCGGATGTCCGAGCTCAACCAGCAGATCCGCTGGGTGCCCGAGCACATCAAGGACGGCCAGTTCGGCAAGTGGGTGGCCAACGCCCGCGACTGGTCGATCACCCGCAACCGGTTCTGGGGCAGCCCGGTGCCGGTGTGGAAGTCCGACGACCCGGCGTACCCCCGGATCGACGTCTACGGCTCCTTCGAGGAGATCGAGCGCGACTTCGGGCGGCTGCCGCTCAACGACAAGGGCGAGCGCGACCTGCACCGCCCGTGGGTCGACGAGCTGACCCGGCCCAACCCCGACGACCCGACGGGGAGGTCGACGATGCGTCGGGTCACCGACGTCCTCGACGTCTGGTTCGACTCCGGCTCGATGAGCTTCGCGCAGGCGCACTACCCGTTCGAGAACGCCGAGTGGTTCGCCGGCACCGAGGACGGGTCCAAGGAGGCGCACTTCCCGGCCGACTTCATCGTCGAGTACATCGGCCAGACCCGCGGCTGGTTCTACACGCTGCACGTGCTGGCCACCGCGCTCTTCGACAAGCCGGCGTTCTCCTCCTGCATCAGCCACGGCATCGTGCTGGGCTCGGACGGCGAGAAGATGTCGAAGTCGCTGCGCAACTACCCCGACGTCTCGGAGGTCTTCCACCGCGACGGCGCCGACGCGATGCGCTGGTTCCTGATGGCCTCGCCGATCCTGCGCGGCGGCAACCTGGTCGTCACCGAGCAGGGCATCCGCGACGCCGTGCGCCAGGTGATGCTGCCGCTGTGGAACGCCTGGTACTTCTTCGCGCTCTACGCCAACGCCGAGCACTACGACGCCCAGGGGCGCACCGACTCCTCCGACCCGCTCGACCGCTACCTGCTGGCCAAGACCCGGCAGTACGTCGAGAAGCTGACCGGCGAGCTCGACGCCTACGCCATCGCGGACGCCTGTGAGACCACCCGCGCCTACCTCGACGTGCTGACCAACTGGTACGTGCGCCGCTCCCGCGAGCGGTTCTGGGAGGGCAAGCCGGAGGCGTTCGAGACGCTGGCCGCCGTGCTCGACGTGGTCTGCCGGGCCGTGGCGCCGCTGCTGCCGCTGGTCAGCGAGGAGATCTGGCGGGGCCTGACCGGCGGACGCTCGGTGCACCTGGCCGACTGGCCCGACGTGTCGTCGTTCCCCGGCGGCCCGGCGGACGAGGCGCTGGTCGCGGCGATGGACGAGGTCCGCGAGGTCTGCTCCTCGACGTCGGCGCTGCGCAAGGCCGCCAAGCTGCGCAACCGCCTTCCGCTGGCCACCCTGACCGTGGTGGTCGCCGACCCCGACGCGCTCGCGCCGTTCACCGCGATCGTCGCCGACGAGGTGAACGTCAAGCAGGTCCGCCTGGTGGCCGCCGACTCCGAGGAGGCGGCCGGCTACGGGGTCGAGCAGAAGCTGACCGTCAACGCCCGTGCCGCCGGACCGCGGCTCGGCAAGGGCGTCCAGCTCGCCATCAAGGGCTCCAAGTCCGGCGACTGGTCGGTCGCCGAGGACGGCACCGTCACCTCCGGCGGGCTGGACCTGGTCGAGGGCGAGTACACGCTCGAGACCGTGGTCGGCGCGGCCACCGAGGGTGCCGCGACCGCGATGCTGCCCGGCGGCGACTTCGTGGTGCTCGACACCACGGTGACCCCGGAGCTCGCCGAGGAGGGTGTGGCCCGCGACCTGGTCCGCGCCATCCAGCAGGCCCGCCGCGACGCGGGGCTGGAGGTCACCGACCGGATCGCGCTGACCATCGGCGGCTCGCACGCGGTCGCCGCGGCGGCGACGGCCCACGAGGCGCTGATCGCGGGGGAGACCCTGGCCACGTCGTACGCGGTGGTCGAGGGCGGGCACCTGGTCGGCACCTCGGTCACCGTCGGCGACGGCGAGACCGCGGTCCTCGACCTCGAGCGCGCCTAGCCGCCGAGCCGTGGGTTGGGCGCCGCCGAGCCGTGGATTGCGGACTCGGCGGTGCCTGAGGCCCGGTTCGGTGGTACCTGAGGCCCGGTTGGGTGGTGTCTGAGGCCCGGCTCGCGCTAGAGGCCGAGGCGGCCGGCGAGCTTGTCGAGATAGGCGTGGACGGTCGCCTCGTCGGCGTCCGGAACGCCCCAGATCAGCTCGCTGGCCCCGGCGGCCGCCCAGTCGGCGAAGTCCTCGGCCGCGGGCTTCTTGGCGACCAGCACCCGCACGTCGGGGGAGCCGTCGCGGCCGGCCTCGGCCCACTCCTTGCGGAGCAGCGCGGCCTTGTCCGCGATGTCGGTCTCGATCGGGGTGGTCATCCAGCCGTCGGCGTGCGCGGCGATCCACTTCATCGTCTTGGGTCCGCCGCCCGCGCCGATGATCACCGGCACCCGGCCCTGCGGGGGCTTCGGGTAGGCCCAGGAGGGGCCGAACGAGACGAACTCGCCGTCGTAGGAGGCCTCCTCCTCGGTCCACAGCGCCCGCATCGCCTCCAGGTACTCCTTGAGCACCGTACGACGCTTGCCCGCCGGCACGTGGTGGTCGGTGAGCTCGTCGGTGTTCCACCCGAAGCCGGCGCCGATGGTGACCCGGCCGCCGGAGAGGTGGTCGAGGGTGGCGATCGTCTTGGCCAGGGTGATCGGGTCCGACTCCACCGGCAGGGCGACCGCGGTGGAGAGACCGATCCGGGAGGTCACGGCCGCGGCGGTGGCCAGCGAGACCCACGGGTCCAGGGTGCGCAGGTAGCGGTCGTCCGGCAGGTCGTCGCCGCCGGTCGGGTGGGCCGCGTCGCGGCGGACCGGGATGTGGGTGTGCTCGGGGACGTAGAGGGTGTCGAAGCCCCGCTCCTCGGCCGCCACGGCGAGGGCGGCCGGGGTGATCCCGCGGTCGGAGGTGAAGAGCACGATTCCGTTGCGCATGCCTCGCACCCTAGCCCAGAAGTAGAACGTGTTCTAGACACCTGTCTGGTTCCGCTGGGCTGACATCGGCCGGCCCTTCGCCGCCGGCCTGATTGACTGGTCCCGTGCTGACTGACCCGGTGACCGCCGACGCCGTGCCCACGGCCCCGCCGCCCCTCGACCTCACCGCGGACGCGGTCACCCTGACCCGCCGGCTGGTGGACATCGAGTCCGTCTCCCGTGACGAGCAGGCGATCGCCGACGCGGTCGAGGCGGCGCTGCGCGCGCTGCCCCACCTGAGCGTTGAGCGACGCGGCCACACGATCGTGGCCCGCACGGACCTCGGTCGGGCCTCGCGGGTCGTGATCGCCGGACACCTGGACACCGTCCCGGTCAACGACAACCTGCCCAGCCGGCTGGACGAGGAGACCGGGCTGCTGCACGGACTGGGCACCTGCGACATGAAGGGCGGCGACGCGGTGATCCTCCGGCTCGCGGCCACCGTCGCCGAGCCGGTGCACGACCTGACCTTCGTGCTCTACGAGGCCGAGGAGATCGACGCCCGCTACAACGGCCTGCGGCTGCTCAGCGAGTCTGACCCGGAGCTGCTGGCCGCCGACTTCGCGGTGCTGATGGAGCCCTCGAACGCCGTCGTGGAGGCGGGCTGCCAGGGGACGCTGCGGGTCGAGGTCCGCACCCGCGGCGAGCGTGCCCACTCCGCCCGCGCGTGGCGTGGCGTCAATGCCATCCACGGCGCGGCCGACGTGCTCGGCCGGCTGCGCGACTACCAGCCGCGGCGCCCGGTGATCGACGGCCTGGAGTACCACGAGGGGCTCAACGCCGTCTTCATCTCCGGCGGCGTCGCCGGCAACGTGCTGCCCGACGAGTGCGTGATCGAGGTCAACCACCGGTTCGCGCCCGACCGCAGCGAGGCGGAGGCGCTGGCGTTCGTGACCGACTTCTTCGCGCCGTACGACGTGACGCTGACCGACACCGCTCCCGGTGCGCTCCCGGGCCTGGATCGCCCGGCGGCGGCGGCGTTCGTCGAGGCCGTCGGCGGTGTCGTGAATCCGAAGTTCGGGTGGACGGACGTCGCCCGCTTCACCGCGCTCGGCGTGCCTGCCGTGAACTACGGGCCCGGTGACCCGATGCTGGCCCACAAGCAGGAGGAGCACGTGCCGGTCGCCCAGATCGAGCGGTGCGAGCAGCAACTGCGTGCCTGGCTGGAGGGCCGCGGGTCCGACGGCCCCGACGACAGCGTGGGCGATGACGTGGAAGGCAGGGTGGAGGGCGCATGACTCGACGCACCGCGGGTGGGCCGCGGCCGACCAAGGGCCGACCGGCCGGCTCCACCACCGACCAGCGGCTGCTCGACAGTCGGGGCGACACCGACTGGGTGCACACCGACCCGTGGCGGGTGCTGAAGATGCAGGCCGAGTTCGTCGAGGGGTTCAACGACCTCGCCGAGGTCGGGCCGGCGATCTCCGTGTTCGGCTCCGCCCGGATCACGCCCGACCACCTCGGCTACCGCCTCGGCGAGGAGGTGGGCGCGGCGCTGGTGCAGGCCGGCTTCACGGTGATCACCGGCGGCGGACCGGGGGCGATGGAGGCGGCCAACAAGGGAGCCGCCGAGGCCGGCGGGCAGAGCATCGGGCTGGGCATCGAGCTGCCCTTCGAGGCCCGGCTCAACGACTACGTGACGTTCGGGCTGAACTTCCGCTACTTCTTCGTCCGCAAGATGATGTTCGTCAAGTACTCGCAGGGGTACGTCGTGCTGCCCGGTGGGATCGGCACGCTCGACGAGCTGTTCGAGGCGATGACGCTGTCCCAGACCCTGAAGATCACCCAGTTCCCGATCGTGCTGATGGGCGTGGAGCACTGGTCGGGCCTGCTCGACTGGATGCGCGGCTCCATGCTGGGCGACGGCCGGATCAAGCAGTCGGACCTGGACATGCTCACCCTGACCGACGACGTCGGGGAGGCCGTCGACCTGATGGTCGCCGCGCGAGGACGGCACCGGTGAGACGGGTGAGGCACGGATGAGGCACGAGGCGGACCGCGTGGAGGAGTGGCGATGATGATGTGGGTCTTCGCGGTGATGATCGTGCTCGCGATGGGCGTGATCGCGATGCTCGCCGCCGGGCGCGGGGAGCCGATGCAGCCGGCGTACGACGACCGGCCGGACGCCGTGGTCCCCGCGGACGGCCCGCTGGCCGCCGCCGACCTGCGTCGGGTGCGCTTCAGCCTGGCGTTCCGCGGCTACCGGATGTCGGAGGTCGACGCACTGGTGGAGCGCCTGGCGCGGGAGCTGGAGGAGGCGGCACAGCGCCCCGAGCCGAAGCCGGTCGGACGGGTTCGGCTGGCGCGCCGGCCGAACGCCGGGCACGAGGGGATCGACGAGTCGGCGGAGCCGGTCGCAGCCGCCGACGGCGGCCCGGGCGAGCCCGGCGACGGGGGCGATGGGGACGACGGGGGCGACGGCGACGACCGGGGTGTCGAGTCGGCCGCTGGCGGGCGCGACGCGTCGGGGGCGGGCGCCCGGCTGCGCAGCTCGGCGCGGGGCCTCGCGGGCCGGATCCCGTGGGTGCCTGCGCGCCAGAGAACCGATAAGCGATAATGGTCACGCTGTCTCGGCGCAGCGAACCTTGTCAGTCCTGATCGAAAAGGGGTGCCGCATGGCGGCGATGAAGCCGCGGACCGGGGATGGTCCGCTGGAGGTCACCAAGGAAGGCCGCGGCATCGTGATGCGCGTCCCGCTCGAGGGTGGTGGCCGCCTGGTGGTGGAGCTGAACGCCGAGGAGGCCGGCGCCCTGGGCGAGGCCCTCAAGAACGTGGTCGGGTGACCCGACCCCAGCTGCCGGCTCAGGTCGCACCGCCGGAGTTCGCGCTCAGCGATCACTTGCCCGCGGCCATCGTCGGCGTCGACGTCGTCGCCCTCCCGGTGCTCGCCGGGAGCGGCGAGGACGGCATCGCCCTCGGCCCGGGCGCTGCGGACCTGGGCGACCAGCTCGGCCTCGACCTGGTCGGCATCGCCGAGCTGCAGGCGCTGACCGGTGCGGTCGGGGAGACCGCGCTGGTCGCGGTGCCCGACGGATCGGCGGCCAACCCCGCGCTGCGACTCGTCGTACTGGTCGGCGTGGGTGCCGGCCGCGTGGTCGACCTGCGCCGCGCGGGTGCGGCGCTCGCGCGGGTGGTCAAGGACCGGGAGGCCGTCGCGACGTCGGTGCCCGCGGTCGCGGAGGACCCCGCCGCGGGTGTCGAGGCGTTCGTGGTCGGCGCGATGCTGGGATCCTTCGGCTTCCACTGGCGATCGACCGGTCCCGAGCAGCACCCGGTGCGCAAGGTCGTGCTGGCCCTCGGGGCCGGCGTGGGCCCCGCCCGCGACGTCGTCGAGCGCGCGGTCGCGCTGGGGGGCGCCGGCTGGCGGTCCCGGCAGCTGGCGACCGTGCCCTCCAACCTCAAGACCCCCGCCTGGCTCGCCGAGCAGGCCGAGGAGATCGCGGCGGCCGCGCCCGACCTCACCTGCAGGGTGTGGGACGAGGCCGAGCTGGCCCGCGAGGGCTTCGGCGGCATCGTCGGCGTCGGGCAGGCCTCGGAGAGTCCGCCGAGGCTGATCCGCCTCGACTACGTCCCGTCGGGCGTCTCGGGGCGGGCGCTGAAGAAGCTGCCGACCGTGGTGCTCGTCGGCAAGGGGATCACCTTCGACTCCGGCGGCCTGAGCCTCAAGCCGGGCCAGAGCATGGTGTCGATGAAGCGCGACATGACCGGCGGCGCCGTGGTGCTCTCGACGATGGCCGCGCTCGCCGACCTCGGCTGCCCGGTCCGGGTGGTCGGGCTGGTGCCGGCCGCGGAGAACGCCGTCTCCGGGGGTGCGCTGCGCCCCGGCGACGTGGTCAAGCACTGGGGCGGTCGCACCAGCGAGGTGACCAACACCGACGCCGAGGGACGGCTGGTGCTGGCCGACGCCCTCGCCTACGCCGTGGCCGAGCTCGACCCGACCGTGATCGTCGACGTGGCCACGCTCACCGGTGCGGCCAAGGTGGCGCTGGGGCAGCAGGTCGCCGGCCTGTTCGCCAACGACGACGTGCTCGCCGACCGTCTCGGCGCCGCCGGGGAGTCCGCGGGGGAGCCCCTGTGGCGGTTCCCGCTCTACGCCGGCTACGCCGACAAGCTGGCCTCGAAGGTCGCCGACGCGGACAACGCGCCGAGCGGGCCCGGGGCCATCATGGCCGCGCTGTTCCTGCAGCGCTTCGTCGGCGACGTGCCGTGGGCCCACCTGGACATCGCCTCGGTGGGCGACGTCGAGAAGGACTGGCACGAGTGGACCGTTGGCCCGTCCGGCTTCGGAGCCCGCGCGCTGCTCACCTGGCTCGCCTCGGCCGACCCGACCGAGGGCATCGGCGCGTGAGGGCCGGCCGCGCGTCCTGATCCCCGGCCCGGCTTCGCGCCGGCCGGGGTCTCGGCCCCGCCGCGGGGCCGGGGCAGGCGCTCAGTCGCCCTCGGCCGCCCAGACCTTCTTGGCCACCAGCAGGCCGTCCCCGACCGGCAGCAGCGCCGGCACCAGGCCCTCCGTCTCCGCGACCTGGGTGACCAGGTCGCGGATCGCGACGGTCTGCTCGTCGCGCTGCGCGGGGTCGGCGACGCGGTCGTGCCACAGGGCGTTGTCGAAGGCCAGGACGCCGCCGGGCCGCAGCAGCCGCAGCGCCTCGGTCAGGTAGGCGCCGTACTCCCGCTTGTCGCCGTCGGCGAAGACGAGGTCGTAGTGGCCGTCGGTCAGCCGGGGCAGCACGTCGAGGGCGGCGCCGGCGATCGTGCGCACGCGCTGCGGAGCGATGCCGTCCTCCTTGAAGCTCTGTCGGGCCAGGCGCTGGTGCTCGGTCTCGATGTCGACCGTGGTGAGCACCCCGTCGGGGCGCATGCCGCGCAGCAGCCACAGTCCGGAGACGCCGGTCCCGGTGCCGATCTCCACGACCGCGCGCGCCTCCAGCACCGCGGCCAGGAAGCGCAGCGCGGCGCCTCCGCCGCTGCCGATCGCGACGACGCCGACCTCCTCAGCGCGGGCCCGGGCGGAGGCGAGCACCTCGTCCTCGGCGACGTACTTCTCTGCGTAGGACCAGCTGCTCGTGTTGATCGGTGTCACGGCCACGGCTCAACCCTAGAGCCTGTCGGCGCCGCCGCGTCCGCCCCGCGCCGTGCCGGACGCCGGCCGATCGGGGGCGGGAACATCCCGCTCGCGGCCTTCGTTGGGGTTCTTCACAGGGAAACCTCAGGTGTGATGTCTAGCGTGAAGGGGCCGACAGGGTTGGTGAGGGTGACGCGGAGGGGGAGTGCGGGGATGACGCAGCAGGTTGCTCCGGAGCAGGAGTGGACCGCGCCCGCGTGGCAGGAGATCGTCGAGCAGCACACCGACCGCGTCTACCGGCTCGCGCTGCGGCTCACCGGTGACCGCCACGACGCCGAGGACCTCACGCAGGAGGTCTTCGTCCGGGTCTTCCGGTCGCTGCACACCTACACGCCCGGAACCTTCGAGGGCTGGCTGCACCGGATCACCACCAACCTCTTCCTGGACCAGGCGCGGCGCAAGCAGCGGATCCGGTTCGACGCCCTCTCCGAGGAGCGCGCGGCCCGCCTGACCAGCGCCACCGGTCTGCCGGACGACCTGTTCGCGGACCGGATGTTCGACGACGACGTCGAGGACGCGCTGGCGGCCCTGCCGCCCGACTTCCGGGCGGCCGTCGTGCTCTGCGACATCGAGGGACTCAGCTACGAGGAGATCGCGGAGATCATGGGCGCCAAGCTGGGCACGATCAGGTCGCGGATCCACCGCGGCCGGTCGCTGCTCCGCTCCGCGCTCGCACACCGCGCGCCCGGCGAGGGGCGCACCCGGTACGCCGGCCGCGGCACCTCCCTCGCCCCGGGGGCGCACGCGTGATCGGACACCTCGGACCCCGGGTCAGCGCGCTGCTGGACGGCCAGCTGTCGGCGGCCGAGGCCGAGGAGGCCTGGAGCCACGTCTACGCCTGCCACGCCTGCCGGGACCTCGTCGAGCGCGAGGGCTGGGTCAAGACCCGCCTGGCCGGCCTCACCGGTGACGGGCGCGAGACCCCCTCGTCGCTCAAGGGGTCGCTGCTCAGCCTGACCCCCGGCGAGGAGTACCTGGCCGCGTCGGCGGTCGAGCGCCGCCGTGGCATCACGACCGGGGTGGTGCTGGTCGGTGGCGGCGCGGTGGGCGCCGCGATCCTCGGGGTCCTGGCGCTCGGCGCGATTCCGGGCAGCACCCCCGCCGACCGCCGACCGCCGGCTTCGCAGATCAACAACGTGGTGACGCCGACCGCGCCCGGTCCGCAGCCGGCGTCGCCGGCGCCCCGCTCGCCCGAGGACGTGGCCAGCGAGATCACCGCTCCGGCGCGCGACATCTTCCCCTGAGCCGCCCCGGGAGGCTCTGCGCGCCCCTCGTGCCCGCCGCGGACGACGCGGGAGCCGTCCCGGGAGCCGGAGATGCGGGCGCGGCTGGGGCCGATCGGACATGATGGCGTCCGTGAACGACGCGCAGCACCCCGGCCCGGCCCCCGACAGCGGCGACGAGGGCACCACCCCGGTCGCTCCCACGGAGGGCGCCGCCGGAGGAACCGCGCCCGCCGCGGCCACGGCGGGGAGCCCGATGGGGGAGACCGCGCCGATCTCGGGGGTGCCGGCTCAGCACTGGGCGCCCCCCGCTCCGGACGCCCGCCCGGTGGGTGGGCCGGGGGTGGCGCCGCCCCCGCCGGCTCCGCTCGGACCGCCGCCGACCGTTCCGCCGACCGCCCCGCCGACTGCCCCGCCGACCGCCCCGCCGACTGCCCCGCCGACCGCCCCGTACGGCGCGTACGGTGCGCACGGCGCCTACGGCGCCTACGGCGCGCAGCCCTACCCGAGCCCCGGCACGGCCCCGCACAGTCATCGCGGCGGCCGCCCCGGCATGCGCGGTCTCGGGGTCGCCGCGCTCGCGCTCGTGGTCGGACTGGGCGGCGGCATCGCCGGCGCGGCGGTCTACGACCTGGTGCTGGCCGACGAGGGCGGGACCTACTCCGGCGGCCTCGCCGACGTCGACCTCGAGCCGCTCCCGCCGTTGGAGGACGGCGGCTCGGTGGCGGCGGTCGCCGACGCGGTCCTGCCCAGCACGGTCCAGATCATCGCCGAGTACGACGGGGTCGCCGCGGGCGCCACGGGCTCGGGCTTCGTGCTCGACAGGCAGGGCCACATCGTCACCAACAACCACGTGGTGGCCGAGGCCGCCGCCGACGAGGGCCCGATCGAGATCGTCGACCAGGACGGCCAGCGCTACGACGCGACGGTGGTGGGGCGCAGCTCGGTCTACGACCTCGCGGTGCTGGAGGTGAAGGAGGGCGCCGACCTGAAGCCGGCCTCCCTGGGGCGCTCGGAGGCGCTGCGGGTGGGTGATCCGGTGGTCGCCATCGGCTCGCCGCTGGGCCTGAGCGCCACGGTGACCTCCGGCATCGTGAGCGCGCTCAACCGACCGGTCACGACCGGGTCCTCCGCGGACGAGTCGTCCTACATCAACGCCGTGCAGACCGACGCGGCGATCAACCCGGGCAACTCCGGCGGACCGCTGGTCGACCTGCGCGGGCAGGTCGTCGGCGTGAACTCGGCGATCGCGACGAGCGGTGGCACCTCGAGCGACGCCGGCAACATCGGCGTCGGCTTCGCGATCCCCGTGGAGCAGGTGATGGTCACCGCGGACCAGATCCTGAGCACCGGTGAGGCCCAGTACCCGGTGATCGGGGCCCGCGTGCAGACCGGTGGCGAATCCGCCGAGGAGGGCGCGGTCCTGGAGTCGATCGACGCCGGCAGCCCGGCCCAGGCCGCCGGGTTGAAGGCCGGCGACCGGATCACCCGGGTCGAGGACCAGGTGGTGACCAACGGCCTCGCGCTGATCGTGGCGATCCGCACCCACCAGCCCGGCGAGACGATCGCCTTCACCGTGGTCCGCAACGGCCGGGAGCGCGAGATCGAGGTGACCCTCGACGGGCAGGTCGGCTGAGGCGGACCGACCCCGGCGGGTCGGCGGCCCGACGGTCGGTCGACAGTCGGTCAGTCGGAGACGTCGGACTCCACGAACGGGTGGTCGGCCACGAACCGGCGGGCCTCGACGTACATCTTCTCGATGTACTCCTCGAGCTTGTCCGACTCGACCCGCCACTGGCCGCGGCCGCCGATCTTGATGGCGGGGAGCTCGCCCCGCCGCACCAAGGCGTAGACCTGCGCGCTGGAGGTGTTGAGCACCTCGGCCACGTCGGCCAGGGTGAGGAAGCGCGGGGTGGGGGGCATGGGGCCATCGTTGCATCCCGCCGCGGTGCCGGTGCCCCGGATCCGCGTCGGCTGTGGATGAACCTCTGACGCCGGCGCGCCGACGCGCCATGATGACCGGCGTGTCGAGGAGTCCGGGAGCCACCAGCGCCGTCAGCGGTGCGGTCGCGCCGCCGGCCCTCCGGTTCCAGCGGGCCGGTTGGCGCGACCCGCGGCTGTGGGTCGGCGTGCTCCTCGTCGCGGTCTCCGTCGTGGTCGGAGCCCGGCTGCTCGCCTCCGCCGACGAGTCGGTGGCGGTGTGGGCGGTGGCCGCCGACCAGGGCGGCGGCGCGACGCTGGCAGCCGACGACCTCACCGTGCGGCGGGTCCGGTTCGTCGACGACGCCGACCTCGGACGCTACTTCGCCGCGGACGTCCCGTTCCCGGAGAGCAGCGTGCTGACCCGCTCGATCGGCGCCGGCGAGCTGGTGCCCCGCTCGGCGGTCGTCGCCGGCGACCAGGTGGACCTGGTGCAGGTCCCGCTGGAGGTCCAGCCGAACCGGGTCCCGGCTGCGGTCGACCGCGGCTCGGTGATCTCGGTGTACCTCGACGACCGGGCGGCGCGTCGTGGCGCGGACGGGGTGCGGGCGCTCGTCGGGGTCACCGTCGTCGACGCCCCCGCCTACGACGCGGCCTTCGCCGTATCGGGCCACCGGCAGCTGGTCGTGGCGGTCCCGGGCGGAACGGCCGAGGCCTTCGAGCAGCTCCTGGCCTCGATGGACGACCCGGTGCTGCGGGTCCACGTCGACGGCTGAGCCGGGAGGTCGAGCGGGTGGGTGTCCGGTGATCGTCGCGCTGCTGGTGTCGACGGGTGCGTCGTGGGAGGCCGCGGCCTTCGGGGCGCTCAACGCCCACCCGGGCATCGTCGTGCTCAAGCGCTGCGTCGACGTCGCCGACCTGCTGGCCACCGCGAGCACCGGGCAGGCCGAGGTCGCCGTGGCCCATGCCCAGCTGACCGCGCTCGACGCCTCCGTCCTCGCCGAGCTGGAGCGGTACGGCGTCCGGGTGGTCGCCGTCGCGGACGATCCCGGCGCCGGCCTCCCGGCAGTCTCCCGTGCGGTCGTGCGGTCGGTGGTGCCGGCCGGCGCACCGGACGAGCTGGTGGCCGCCGTGCTGGAGGCGCCCGCCCCGGCGCGGGCCGTCGACCGCACGCCGGCCGCCGGTGACGAGGCGCCCGGCGACGAGCAGGCCGGTGCCGTCGCGGCCGGGCCGCCGGAGGCGCCCGGCCCGGTGCTCGCGGTGTGGGGGCCGGCCGGCGCTCCGGGCAGGTCGACGCTGGCGGTGGCGCTCGCGGCCGAGCTGGCCCGCCGTGGCCGCTCCACCCTGCTCGTCGACGCGGACCCGTACGGCGGGACGATCGCGCAGCAGCTCGGCGTGATGGACGAGGTCTCCGGGATCCTCGCCGCGGCCCGGCTCTCCGCCGCCGGTGGGCTGGCGCCGTGGGTGGCGACGGTCGAGCGCACGGTCTCCGAGCGGCTGCGGGTGGTCACCGGTCTGCCCCGGGCCGACCGGTGGACCGAGGTGCGACCCGACACGGTCGCGCAGCTGGTGGAGGCCGCCGCGAGCCGGGGCGCGGTGGTGCTCGACACCGGCTTCAGCCTGGAGGTGGAGCCGGGTGTCGACCCGCTGAGCCGGCCCGCGCGCAACGGGCTCACGCTCGAGGCGCTCGAGGTCGCCGACGAGGTGGTCGCGGTCGGCGCGGCGGACCCGGTCGGCCTGGCCCGCCTCGCCCGGGGCCTCAGCGAGCTCCGGGACCGGGTGCCGGGGGTGAGCGTCCGGGTGGTGGTCAACCGGATGCGCCCCAGCCTGGGCTGGCGCGAGCGCGACGTCGCGGCGATGCTGGCCGGCTTCGGCGCCGAGCGGGGCGTCCACTTCGTGCCGGAGGACCAGGCGGCGCTGGATCGGGCGCTGGTGGCCGGGCGGACCCCGGTGGAGGTGGGGGAGTCGGCGCTGACGCGCTCGGTGGCCGCCCTGGTCGAGGAGATCGCCGGGAGCGCCGGGCGAGCGTCCGCGCCGCCCGTGCTCAGGCGTTGAAGAGCAGGTAGAGCCCGCCGGCCGTGAACGCGACCATCACCACCAGCAGCGGCAGCTGGCCGATGACCTGGTGGCGCCGCGGCAGGATCTCCACCGCCCGGTCGTGGGCCGCGACCGCGGCGGCGATGTGGCCGGCGACCACCGCGAGCACCTTCGTGGTGGCGAGCACCGTCGGGTGGTAGGAGAACCAGTACGACGGCTCCAGCCCGGCCGTGCCGAGCATGTCCCAGCCGCGCCCGAACGGGTCGCTGGCGCGGGCCAGGGTCTGGGTGCCGACGTCGATCAGCAGCGTCAGGTAGTGGGCCACGATGTAGCCGGCGATGATCGGCACCATCGAGTGGGCGAACATCGCCGGCAGCTGCCGGTGCGGCACCGGCAGGTCGGCGAGCTCGAGCCGGCGCCGCCCGCTGGCGGCGACGTCGATGCCGACCAGGCTGCAGGCCAGCGACAGCGCGCCGACGGCGACGCCGCAGAAGACGAGCAGGCCCAGGTTGTCGAGCGTGAACTTCGACCAGGAGGCGTCGTAGGTGGTGCTGATCCAGAAGCTGGACTCACGGAACGAGTCGAAGGCGGTGCTGCCGAACAGCACGCCGACCACCGCGACCAGGCCCGGACGCGGGGTGACCGTGGCCAGGTTGGCCAGCGGACTGCGCACCACCAGCCGGCCCTCGTGCCGCGCCCAGGGCGAGAGGTGTGCGATCAGCGTCGAGTAGACCTCGAAGGGGTCGGCGCGCTCGTAGAACCGGTTGCCGAAGAGGGCGCCGCCGACCAGCATCGCCGCCAGGTAGATCGCGCACCACAGTCGCACCGCGCCGAGGTCGGCCGGGTACCGGTAGACGAGCTCGAGCCAGACGAACGCGTACAGGCCGAGCGCGGCGGGCCAGTGGCCGAGCCGCTCGGGGTAGGCGAGGATCCCCTGCTCGGGGTCACCGCCGGAGACCTTCGCCAACAGGGCGTTGATGGTGCGCACCGGGCTGATCGCCCGCCACACGGGACCGAGCAGGAGGGAGGCCGCCACCAGGCCGACCCACCACCAGACGTAGACGATCCCGAAGAACGGGTTGGTCAGCGCGTTCTGGCCGGCGACCGCTGTGGCGGCTGTGAAGAGCAGCAGCACCATCCCGACGACCCGCAGCGCGACGGCGGTCACCGGCGAGCCGGCGGCGGCGTCGAGCCAGCGCCAGGCCGGGCGGCCGCCCGGCGTCGCGTACCGGGGCGTGCGCCAGGCGACGATCAGCACCACGAAGGAGACGACCAGGGCGGCGACCGCGCCCGCGACGGCGTACGACAGCGGGATCGGGAGGTCGGCCTGACCCCCGATCCCGTGGGCCTCGATCACTGGACCTCGAGCTGCACGACCACCTGGTCGAGGTCGTGCGACTCGACGGCGACCACGCCGGGACGGTCGATGGCGATCTTGAAGGTCTGGGTGCCGGCCGGGTACTCCAGCTCCTGCTCGGGGTCGGAGTGGATGTGGAGCTCGCCGGGCTGGTCCGCGGTGACCTCCAGGTCGACGGGCTGGCCCGCCTCGACCTCGACCCGCTCGCCGACCGGGGTCACGGTGTCGCCGTCGAAGGTGATCCGGACGACCACCGGGTCGCTGGACCCGCTGCCGGACCCGGTCTCCCCGTTGTCGTCGCCACCGCAGGCGGCCAGCGCGGCGACCAGCGCCATCCCGCCCGCCGCCGCGGCGACCCCGCGCCTGAACCTCGGCCTGCTGCCCATCCGTCCGCCTTCCGTCTCCGCTGCCTCGCTGCTCGTGGCGAGCGCTGGCGGACACCCGTCCCCCGCGCCGCGTCGTCTGTCAGAATCTCACGAAGGTGGTCGGCCGGACCGGGCCGGATCGGGAGAGGGGTAGTCGTGGTGGATCGGGTGCGGCCACGGGACCTGACGTTCGTGGCTGAGGAGACGACCACCACGCCCGCCCACAACGCGACGATCGAGATCTTCGACCCCGGCGAGGGCGCCGACGCCCTGGACTACCAGCGGCTCGTCCGGCTGGTCTCGGACCGGATCGCCTTCGTGCCGCGCTACCGGCAGCGGCTGCAGTCGGTGCCCGGCCACCTGGCCAACCCGTTGTGGATCGACGACGACGCATTCGACATCGGCTTCCACGTACGCCGGTCCGCGCTGCCCCGGCCGGGCAGCACCGGACAGCTGCGCGAGCTGGTCTCGCGGATCATCTCCCGACCGCTGGACCGTGGCCGTCCGCTGTGGGAGGTCTACTTCGTCGAGGGCCTGGAGGGTGGTCGCGTCGCGATCCTCTCCAAGACCCATCAGGCGCTCGTCGACGGCGTCCAGACCGTCGACCTGGGCCAGCTGCTCCTCGACCCCTCGCCGACGCCGCGGAAGCTCGAGCCGGACGACTGGCAGGCCCGGCGGCCGCCGACCCCGGCCCACCTGGTCGCCGGCGCGGTGCACGACTCGCTGACCGACGTCGGGACGCTGCTGGACACCCTGCGCACCGGCTCCCGCGCGCTGGCCCGGGAGGCCGACATGCGCAGCCGTCGTACGCGTGGCTTCCTGAACGCCGTCACCGGTCGCCGGCCGCGGACCAGCGGGATGATCAGCGGACCCCTCTCCCAGCAGCGGCGGGTGGTCACCGTCGACACCCGGCTGGAGGACTACCGGAAGGTGCGCGACGCCCACGGCGGCACGGTCAACGACGTCATCCTGGCCACGATCGCCGGCGGTCTGCGGGGCTGGCTGATGGCCCGGGCGGAGTCGCTGGGCGGACTGCGCAAGGTGCGCGCCCTGGTCCCGGTCTCGGTGATCGACGAGGAGCTCGAGGCGACGTCGCTGGGCAGCCAGATCGCCGCTCACTACGTGGACCTGCCGATCGGCGAGCCCAGCCCCCTGGTCCGGCTGCACCAGGTCTCGTACTCCTTCCAGGCGCACAAGGAGACCGGCCGCAGCGTCGCCGCCAACCGGCTGGCCGGGATCGCCGGCTTCGCGCCCACCACGTTCCACGCGATCGGCTCCCGGGTGGCCGCCACCGAGCTCCGGCGCGGCTACCAGCTCTCCATCACCAACGTCCCGGGGCCGCAGACCCCGCTGTACGCCGCCGGCGCCCGGATGCTGGCCACCTACCCGGTGCCGCCGCTGGTGGCCGGGCACCCGCTGGTGATCGGCGTGACGTCGTACGACGGGGGCGTCTACTACGGGATCACCGCCGATCGCGACTGGATCCCGGACGTGGAGCTGCTGGGCACCTGCATCACCGAGGCGCTGGACGAGCTGCTCGACGGCTCGTCCCCGACGCGGCCGCGGGCGCCCCGCGGTCGACGCTCGCGCAAGTCCTGATCCGCACGTCCCGACCTTCCTGACCCGCCGGCGGCCCCGCGGGCCGGGGTTAGTGTCGACCGCATGGACGCCATCACCTACCCGCCGGCTCCATCCAACGAGCCGAACCTCACCTACGCGCCGGGCACCGCGGAGCGCGATGCCCTCGCGACCCAGATCGCCGAGCTCGCCGCGACCACCCACGACCTGCCCGCCCGGATCGGCGGCGACTGGGTCGCCGGTGGCGGGGAGGAGTTCGCGGTGGTCCAGCCACATCGCCACGCGCACGTGCTGGGCACGGCTCGGCACGCCAGCAAGGCCGACGCCGAGCGGGCGATCGAGGCCGCCCGGGAGGCCGCGCCGGCGTGGCGCGCCCTCTCCGCCGACGATCGCTGCGCCATCCTGCTCAAGGCGGCCGACCTCCTGGCCGGTCCGTGGCGCCAGCGCATCAACGCGGCCACCGTGCTGGGCCAGTCGAAGACAGCGTTCCAGGCCGAGATCGACTCCGCCTGCGAGCTGATCGACTTCTGGCGGTTCAACGTCCACTACGCCAAGCAGATCCTGGCCGAGCAGCCGATCGCCAACTCGCCCGGCGTGTGGAACCGCACCGACCACCGCCCGCTGGAGGGCTTCGTCTACGCGATCACTCCGTTCAACTTCACCGCGATCGCCGGCAACCTGCCGACCGCGCCGGCGCTGATGGGCAACACGGTGATCTGGAAGCCCTCACCCACCCAGCAGCTGGCCGCCAGCCTGACGATGGAGCTGCTGGTGGAGGCCGGGATGCCGCCCGGCGTGATCAACATGCTGCCCGGCGACGGCCTGGACGTCTCCGAGGTGGCGCTGCGCCACCCCGACCTGGCCGGGATCCACTTCACCGGCTCGACGGCGACCTTCCAGCACCTGTGGCGGACCGTCGGCGAGAACATCGCGTCGTACCGGACCTACCCGCGGCTGGTGGGAGAGACCGGCGGCAAGGACTTCGTGATCGCGCACCCCTCGGCGGACCCCGACGTGGTGCGCGTCGCCCTGCTCCGCGGCGCCTTCGAGTACGCCGGCCAGAAGTGCTCGGCCGCCTCGCGGGCCTACGTGGCCCGGTCGGTGTGGGACCGGATGGGGCAGGACCTCATCGACCAGACCGAGGACCTGCGGATGGGTGACCCCGCGGACTTCGGCAACTTCCTCGGCGCGGTGATCGACCGCCGGGCCTTCGACAAGCACGACGCCGCGATCGCCCGCGCCTACGCCACGACCGGGCTGACGGTGGCCGCCGGCGGAACCCTGGACGCCGAGGAGGGCTACTTCGTCCGGCCCACCGTCGTACTGGCCGACGACCCGACCGACGCGATGTTCTCCACCGAGTACTTCGGCCCGATCCTGGTGGTGCACGTGTACGAGGACGGGGACTTCGAGCGGGTGGTGACCCAGGCCGAGGCGGCGGCGCCGTACGCGCTGACGGGCGCGGTGATCGCCCGGGACCGCGGGGCGATCGCCTGGGCCGCGGAGACCCTGCGGTTCGCCGCGGGGAACTTCTACGTCAACGACAAGCCGACCGGCGCGGTGGTGGGGCAGCAGCCGTTCGGCGGGGCCCGCGCGTCGGGCACCAACGACAAGGCCGGCGCGCCGGTCAACCTGATGCGCTGGACCTCGCCGCGCTCGATCAAGGAGACGCTGGTGCCGCCGACGGACCACCTCTATCCGCACATGGCCCCCGGTGGTTGAGGTGCGAGCGTAGCGAGCCTCGAAGCCACCACCGACGGGTGTGCCTCGGTTTCGAGGCTCGGCGCCGGGGCGCCTCGCACCTCAACCAGCGGCGGCGCTCGGCCCGATCAGGCGAGGTACTCCTTGGCCGTCCGCTCCTCGGCCCGCAGCGCGCTGCCGAGCAGCTTGCTGATCAGGTCCTCGATCTTGCCGCCGACCAGCGGGATCTTGATCGTGATGTCGAGGGTGACCGTGCGCGTGGTCCGGCCGTCGGCCTCGGCGAGCACGGAGGTGCCGCGGATCTCGCCGGGCTTGCCGGGGATCGCCATGGAGACACGGGCCTCGCTCGCGCTCTGCCACTCCTCGGTCTGCACCAGCGTCGTCTCGGTGCCGACGATCTTCTTGGCGAACGAGGGCACCTTGTCGGTGGGCAGGGTCATCTGGACGTGGACCTGCATCCCCGGCCCGGGCGAGCCCTCGATGCTCACCTGGTGCGAGGTCGCGAGCTGGCTGCGGCATACCTGCTCGCGGAACTCCGGGTCGGCCAGCATCGCCGCGCTGGTGGCGGCGTCGGCGTCGTAGGTCAGGGTGTGGACCAGGCGGGTTGTCATCGCCGGTGGGCTCCTTCGGGCAGCCGGTGCGCGGGGTCCTGGCCCCGCCGTCGCCCCCCATCATCGCCGCAGGTCGGCGGCGCCGGTCCACGGGGTCGACGCCGGCCACCGCCGTACCGCTGCTTGGTTGTGATCGCGCCCGCGCGGTCCTAGTGTCGCAGGGGTGGCGGTGATGACGCAGCGTGACGCCGCGGAGGTGTCGGCCAGGCAGCGGCTCTTCGAGCAGGCGGCCGCCGCGGCGCAGCACAGCAAGGGCTCCGGCGGGCCTCCGCGGGAGCAGCTCGACGACCTGCTCCCGGCGTACTACCAGCACGTGGCCGCGGAGGACCTGCGCGGCCGGGCAGACCTCGACGTGTACGGCGCGCTCGCCTCTCACTTCCACCTCGGCGCCGAGCGCCGGCCGCACGAGCCCCGGGTCCGGGTGCTGACCCCGACCGTCGCCGAGCACGGCTGGTCGGCGGCGGGGCACACGGTGGTCGAGGTCGTGGTCGACGACATGCCCTTCCTCGTCGACTCCCTGACCATGGAGCTGTCCCGGCAGCTGCACGACATGCACCTGGTCGTGCACCCGACGTTCGACGTGGAGCGCGACGAGGAGGGCCGGCTGGTCGCGATCGCGCCGATCCCGCTGGGGGCCTCCGCGCCGGCGGAGGGGAAGATCCGCGAGTCCTGGATGCACGTCGAGATCGACCGCCTCTCCGGCAACGGGGACGACGCGGGTCGCCTGGCGGACGACATCGAGCGGGTCCTGGGCGACGTCCGCGAGGCGGTGGACGACTGGCCGGCGATGCACGACAAGGTGGAGGAGGTGGTCGCGGACCTGGCCGCCGACCCGCCGCCGCTGGAGGCCGAGGAGGTCCGGCAGGCGGCCGACCTGCTGACCTGGCTGGCCGACGAGCACTTCACCTTCCTCGGCTACCGGGAGTACCGCCTGGACCGGGAGGAGGTCGACGGCGTGGAGGACGACGTGCTCAGCGTCGTCCCCGACAGCGGCCTGGGCATCCTGCGCGAGTCGAGCACCGAGGCGAAGGAGTCGATGGCCTTCAGCCGGCTCCCGGAGGCGGTGAAGGCGCGCGCTCGGGAGCGCACGCTGCTGGTGCTGGCCAAGGCCAACTCCCGGTCGACGGTGCACCGGCCGGCGTTCCTGGACTACGTCGGCGTGAAGACCTTCGGCCCCGACGGCGAGGTCACCGGCGAGCGCCGCTTCCTGGGGCTGCTCTCCAGCGCCGCCTACACCGAGTCCGTGCTGCGGATCCCGCTGCTGCGGGACAAGGCCGAGGCGGTGATCCGGCACAGCGGGCTGGACCCGCGCAGCCACGACGGCACCGCGCTGCTGGACACGCTGGAGACCTATCCGCGCGACGACCTGTTCCACACCCCGGTCGAGCAGCTGGCGCCCATCGCCGCCGCCGCGATGCAGGCCCGCGAGCGGCGAGCGGTGCGGATGTTCCTGCGCCGCGACACCTACGGGCGGTATCTCTCGGTGCTGGTCTACCTGCCGCGTGACCGGTACAACACCGGCGTCCGGCACAAGTTCTCCCGGATCCTGACCGAGCAGCTCGGCGCGGACTCGGTGGAGTTCAACGTCAGCATGAACGAGTCGACGACCGCCCGGGTCCACTTCGTGGTGCGGCGGCCGCGGGGGGCGCTGATCCCCGAGGACATCGACACCGTCGACCTGGAGCGCCGCCTGATCGACGCCTCGCGCTCCTGGGACGACGACTTCCAGCAGGCCGTCCTCGCCGAGTACGGCGAGGAGACCGGTGCCGTGCTCGGACGCCGCTACGCCGAGGCGTTCCCGGAGGCCTACAAGGAGGACTTCGTGCCGCGCACCGCGGCGGTCGACCTGGGCCGGCTGGAGGGGATCGCCGGCGGTGAGGGCATCGACCAGAGCCTCTACGAGGACCTGGACGCGGCGGAGGGGGAGGCCCGCCTCAAGGTGTACCGGATCGGGTCGCCGCTGTCGCTCTCCCACGTCCTGCCGATGCTCTCCTCGATGGGGGTCGAGGTCGTCGACGAGCGGCCCTACGCCCTCAGCGGGGTGCCCCGGCTCTCCCACGTCTACGACTTCGGCCTGCGCTACGCCGGCGCGTACCCCGAGGACGGTCGGGAGTTGTTCTCCGACGCGATCCGGGCGATGTGGGACGGCTACAACGAGGTCGACGGGTTCAACCCGCTGGTGCTGCGGGCCGGGCTGACCTGGCGCCAGGTGACGGTGCTGCGCGCCTACGCGCGGTACATGCGCCAGGGGAACAGCCCGTTCGCCCCGGACTCGATCCAGGGCGCGCTGGTCGGCAACGTCGAGCTGGCCGCGCTGCTGGTGGCGCTCTTCGAGGCCCGGTTCGACCCGGCGTTGGACGACGACCAGCGGGACCGTCGTACGGCGGCGCTGGACGAGCAGATGCGCGCCGGACTGGACGCCGTGGCCAGCCTCGACCACGACCGGATCCTGCGCTCCTACCTCACCCACATCGAGGCGACGCTGCGCACCAACTACTTCCAGACCGCCGACGGCGAGCCCGACGGGCCGCCGAAGCCCTACCTGTCGCTGAAGATGGAGCCCTCGGCGATCCCGGACCTTCCGGAGCCGCGGCCCCGCTACGAGATCTTCGTCTACTCGCCGCGGGTGGAGGGGGTGCACCTGCGGTTCGGGCCGGTCGCGCGCGGCGGGCTGCGCTGGTCGGACCGGCGCGACGACTTCCGCACCGAGATCCTCGGCCTGGTCAAGGCGCAGATGGTGAAGAACACGGTGATCGTGCCGGTCGGCGCCAAGGGCGGCTTCTACGCCAAGAACCTTCCCGACGCCTCCGACCGCGACGCCTGGCTGGCCGAGGGGGTCGCCTGCTACACGACCTTCATCTCCGGGCTGCTCGACGTCACCGACAACCTGGTCGCGGGCCAGACGGTGCCGCCGCCGCGGGTGGTCCGGCACGACGGCGACGACGCCTACCTGGTGGTGGCCGCGGACAAGGGGACCGCGACCTTCTCCGACATCGCCAACGGGGTGGCGGCCGACTACGGGTTCTGGCTGGGTGACGCCTTCGCCAGCGGCGGGTCGGTCGGCTACGACCACAAGGCGATGGGCATCACCGCCCGGGGAGCGTGGGTCTCGGTGCGCCGCCACTTCCGGGAGATGGGTGTCGACTGCCAGACGGAGGACTTCACCTGTGTCGGCGTCGGCGACATGTCCGGCGACGTGTTCGGCAACGGGATGCTGCTCTCGGAGCACACCCGGCTGGTCGCGGCCTTCGACCACCGCGACATCTTCGTCGACCCCGAGCCGGACGCCGCCACCTCGTTCGCGGAGCGGCGCCGCCTCTTCGAGCTGCCCCGGTCGAGCTGGAAGGACTACGACCGCGCGCTGATCTCCGAGGGCGGCGGCGTCTTCCCACGGACCGCGAAGTCGATCCCGCTCAACGCCTCGATCAGGACCGCGCTCGGCATCGCCGGCGACGTGGAGCGGATGACGCCGGCCGAGCTGATGCGGGCGATCCTGCTGGCCCCGGTGGACCTGCTCTGGAACGGCGGCATCGGCACCTACGTGAAGGCCGAGGAGGAGACCAACGCCGAGGTCGGCGACAAGGCCAATGACGCGATCCGGGTCGACGGCGGGCAGCTGCGCGTGCGGTGCGTGGGCGAGGGCGGCAACCTGGGGCTGACCCAGCGGGGGCGGATCGCCTACGCCCGCAACGGCGGCCGGATCAACACCGACTTCATCGACAACTCCGCCGGCGTGGACACCTCCGACCACGAGGTCAACCTGAAGATCCTGCTGGACCGGGTGGTTGCCGACGGCGACCTGACCGAGAAGCAGCGCAACGCGCTGCTGGCCTCGATGACCGACGAGGTCGCCGACCTGGTGCTGCGCGACAACTACGACCAGAACCTGGCGCTGGCCAACGCCGCGCGCAACGCCCCCTCGCTGCTGCACGTGCACGAGCAGTGGATGCGGGACCTGAGCGCGAAGGGGGTGCTGGACCGGGACCTGGAGGCGCTGCCCTCGAGCAAGGAGGTGGCGCGCCGGGTCGAGGCGAAGGGGGCGCTCAGTCAGCCCGAGCTCGCGGTGCTGATGTCCTACACCAAGATCGCGCTGGCCGAGGAGCTGCTGGCCACGGACCTGCCCGAGGACCCGTACCTGGTGCAGGACCTGATGGGCTACTTCCCGGAGCCGGTGCGCGACGGCTTCGCGGACCAGGTCGCCCAGCACCCGCTGCGCCGCGAGATCATCGTGACCCAGGTGGTCAACGACATCGTCAACGGCGCCGGGATGACCTACTGGGCGCGGCTGGCCGGCGAGACCGGGGCGACCGCCGCGGACCTGACCCGGGCGAACTTCGTGGCCCGCGAGATCTTCGGCTCGCTGGCGGTCCGCAAGGAGCTGGCCACCTACGACAACGTGATCGACGCCGGCCTGCAGACCCGGATGCGGGTGGAGATGCGGACCCTCGTGGAGCGGGCCTCGCGCTGGCTGGTCACGAACCGCCGTCCGCCGCTGGACAGCCAGGCGACCGTCGACTTCTTCTCCGGCCCGGTGCAGCGCACGATGGCGGCGCTGCCGACGCTGCTGGTGGGCCGCGAGCTCGAGGCGTACGACGGCCGCCGGCGCGCCCTGGAGGGGCTCGGCGTGCCCGAGGACCTGGCCGCCCGGGTGGCGACCTTCGACGTCGCCTACAGCCTGCTGAACATGGTGGAGATCGCCGCGCGCGAGGACCTGGACGCGGAGGAGGTCGCGCGGGTCCACTTCGCCCTCGGCGAGCGGCTCGCACTCTCGGAGCTGCAGCAGCGGATCGTCTCGCTGCCCCGGCTGGACCAGTGGCAGACGATGGCGCGCGCGGCGCTGCGCGACGACCTGCACTCCGTGCACGCCCAGCTGACGGCCCAGGTGCTCGCCGGCACCGACGAGGGCCTCCCGGCGGCCGACCGGGTGGCGCAGTGGAGCGAGCAGGCCGGCCCGATCGTGGGCCAGGCGGAGGCGACGCTGCGCGAGGTCTGCGCCGAGGAGCATGTCGACCTCGCCCGGGCCTCGGTCGGGCTGCGGGTGGTCCGCTCGCTGCGGTCCTGACGCTTTCCTGCACGCGGCCGAGCGCGCTGGCTAGGGTCGTGCCATGGCTGCCATCGCGGCGCGCGACCTGACCAAGGCCTACGGGGACCTCGTGGCGGTCGACGGCGTCGACCTGGTCGTCGAGGAGGGCGAGTTCTTCGGCGTCGTCGGTCCCAACGGTGCCGGCAAGACCACCCTGTTGGAGATGGTCGAGGGGCTGCGGCCGCCCGACCGCGGGGAGGTCGAGGTGCTGGGCGGCTCGGTGTACCCGCGCAACCCCGGCCTGCAGCGCCGCGTCGGGGTGCAGCTGCAGGCCTCGTCGTTCTTCGAGCGGCTGACCGCGCGGGAGCAGATCCGGACCTTCGCCTCGCTGTACGGCGTGCCCGCCTCGGCCGCGGACGCCTGGCTGGAGCGGGTGGGGCTCGGTGAGAAGGCCGGCAACCGGGTCGAGGACCTCTCGGGCGGCCAGGCCCAGCGGCTCTCCATCGCGTGCGCCCTGGTCCACGATCCCGAGCTGGTCTTCCTCGACGAGCCGACGGCTGCGCTGGACCCGCAGGCGCGCCGGAACCTGTGGGACCTCCTCAACGACATCAACGAGGCGGGCCGGACGGTGGTGCTGACCACCCACTACATGGATGAGGCCGAGGCCCTGTGCGACCGCGTCGCCGTCATGGACGCCGGCCGGATCCTCGAGCTGGACACCCCCGCCGCGCTGGTCAGAGGGCTGGACGCGCCGACGCGGATCACCGTGGCGCCGGGCGTCCTCCGCGCCGAGCGGGCCCGCGGCATCGCCGGGGTCGACCGGGCCGAGGAGGAGCCCGAGGGCACCGTGATCACCACGCGTGACCCCGCGGGCGTCATCGGCGCGCTCGCTGCCGGGGGGATGCTCGACGGGGTGAGCGTCCACACCGGGACGCTCGAGGACGTCTTCCTCGCCCTCACCGGACGGGCGTACCGCGCATGAGCCGCACCGAGGGGACCAGCGGGCGGACCAGCGGGCGGACCAGCGGAGGCGCCGCGGGGGAGGTCGGCGACCGCGCGTCGTCGCCGTTCTGGTCGCTGTCGGCGGCGATCATGCGGGGCTTCGTCCGGGACCGCCCGTCGGTCTTCTTCGCCGTCGTGTTCCCGCTGATGTTCCTCGTGCTCTTCGGGGGGCTGCTGGGCAACCTGGGGGAGGGGAAGGTGCAGATGATCGTGGTCGGCGAGGTGCCACTGGTCGAGGACCTCCCGGACAGTGCACGCGCGGTCTTCGACGACACCTTCGAGGTGACCACCTCCTCGGACGTCGACGCCGCGGTCGGCGAGGTCCGCTCCGGCGACGCGGACGTCGCGATCGAGCAGCGGGGCGACACGCTCGTCGCGCACTACGCCGAGACCGAGCAGGTCCAGGCGGCGGTCACCCAGGGCGTGCTGCGATCGCTCGTGGACGCGAGCAACGTGGCCGCGAGCGGCCAGCCGCCGACGTACGGCTTCGAGTCCGAGCGGGTCGAGGACGAGTCGTTGACGGCGATCCAGTTCTACACGCCCGGCCTGCTCGGCTGGGCGGTCGCGATGAGCGCCGCGTTCGGCGCGGCCGCGACCCTGCAGGGGTGGCGGCAGTCCAAGCTCCTGCGGCGGCTGCAGCTCGCCCCCGTTCCGACCACCACGGTCGTCGGCGCCCGGGTCGCGGTGACGGTCGTGGTCGCGCTCGGCCAGCTCACGATCTTCCTCGCCACCGGCGTGCTGCTCTTCGGGCTGCAGCTGACCGGCGCGTGGTGGATGTCGGTGCCCCTCATCGTCGCCGGCACCTTCTGCTTCATGGCGGTGGGCCTGCTGTCCGGCGCGGTGGCGAAGACCACCGAGGGAGCGGTCAACATGGCGAACTTCCTGGTGCTCCCGATGGCGTTCCTCAGCGGGGCGTTCTTCCCGCTGGACGGCGCGCCCGGCTGGCTGCAGACGCTGTCGGACCTGATGCCGCTCAAGTGGCTCAACGAGGCGATGACGGACGTCATGGTGCGCGGCGAGCCGGCGTCCTCGGCGATCGTGCCGATGCTGGTGCTGGCCGCGTTCGCCACCGTGACGACGCTGGTGGCCGCCAAGGTCTTCCGGTGGGACACCGCCTGAGGGCCGACTGAGCTCCCTGCTCGGATCCCTGCTCGGATCCCGGCTCGGATCCCGGCTCGGATCCCTGCTCGGATCCCGGCTCGGATCCCGGCTCGGATCCCTGCTCGGATCGTGGCCGCGACTTCGTCGGGGGGCGCGGTTCGTACGTAGGATCACCGGCGGGTACGGGCAGACGGAGAACAGGGCGGGCATGAGCGGTGGTCGGCGCAAGGCGCAGCGTGCCGCGCGCGGTCCCGCCCGGGTCCCGGTCGCCGGTCTCGTGCTCGGGGTCGTGGCGATCGTGCTCGCCGTGGCCCTCGCCGCCTACCTGGTGGTGAGCAGTGGCGCCGAGCCGTCCGCACCGCCGTCGGCGGGGACGACCCCGGCGGTGTCGTCGGGCTCCACCGCCACGACGGCGTCCGCCTCCTCGGAGGAGACCACGGCCGCGCCGGAGCCGCACGAGCGGTACGCCGCGCTCGCGGCCGACCTCCGCCGCCTGACCCGGGACTGCGGGTCGCCGCGGCGGACGGGCTCCGGCCGCAGCGAGGTGCTGCGCTGCCCGACGGAGTGGGGCACGCTCCAGCTGACCACGTACGCCGCCGCCAAGGACCTGGTGGCGGCGCGCGGCGACGTCCTCGACCAGCGGGTCGGGTCCCTCGCCGCGCCCGGGAGGGCCGCCACCTACTACAGCCTCGACCCGGCGGTGGCGGGCGGCTCCGCGCGGGCGACGATCTACTGGGACGACCGCGCGGCGCGGCAGTCCGCCCACCTCGTCGGGGACCGGGGCGCCGCGCTGGCCACCCTGCGCCGGGCCGCCGCGAGCGCCCAGCCGAGCGTGACGGCGCCGACCGTGCCGGCCGACCGCGGGCTCACCGAGCTCGCCGGCATCTTCTCCCTCACCGACTGCCGCCGGGTCCCGGTCCGGATCGCGGGGGAGTCGGAGGAGAGCGAGTGCCGCTGGAACGGCACCACGGCGCGGGTCGGCCGTTTCGAGGCGGCCGGCGGTCTGCTGTCGCTGCGCGCCGAGGCGGCGGCAGCGGCGGACGACCAGGACGAGGGGCTCGCCGACTTCTGGTTCCACGACACCAACGGCGAGGAGGGCCGCCAGCGCGGCGAGCCCGAGCAGGGCAAGATCTTCGGCTACACCGACGCCACCGGGCAGCCTGCCCTCTACCTCGACGACACCTCCTGCCCGTGCTGGATCAAGCTGAGCGACGCCGGCGCGGAGGACCCGCGGGCCCTCTACGACCGGGTGTTCTGAGCCGCTCCCCGGCTCGGCGCGAGGCGTTACATTGGCGAGGAGAGGTCGAGCGAGCACGGAGGTTCCCACCGATGGTGCTGGCTGCGGGCGTCGAGGCGGACGCCGAGGCGCCTGAGGTGGACGGGTGACGCCGCTCGTCGTCGAGGTCGATGGCCGTGTGCTGCGCCTGGACGGCAAGAGCCGGTTCCTGATCGGCCGCGCGATCGAGGCGGACGTGCTGCTCACCGCGACCTCGGTCTCGCGCCGGCACGCCGAGCTGCGGGCCGACGAGCGCGGCTGGCTGCTGGTCGACGCCGGTAGCCAGTTCGGCACCTTCGTGGACGGGCGCCGGATCGGCGAGCTGAGGATCGAGGGCCGGGTCGTGGTCCGCTGCGGACCGCCCGCCTCCGGGGTCGAGCTGGTGATCACCCCCGCGGACCAGGTGCCCGCCGACGAGGCGGACGCGTCGGCGCCGGTGTCCCCGGCGCCGATCGCGGAGCCGCCGGGGACGACCAGCACGGAGCGGCCTGCCCCGGCGCCAGCCCCGCCTGCGCCGGAGGCCCCGGTGCCGCCGGGGGAGGACCGTACCGAGGTCCTGGCCGCCTATCCCGGACCGCGGGCGGCCGGGCCCCGCGGGCCGGCCCCGGACCGGACGGGGCCGGACCTGCTGCTGGTGGCCGAGGGGCGCGAGTACCGGTTCCGGCACCCCGCCCAGATCAGCGTCGGGCGGCGTACCGACTGCACGGTGGTGCTGACCGACCCCGCGTGCTCGCGGCAGCACGGCCTGGTCCAGGGGGTGCCCGGCGCGTGGACCTATACCAACGTCTCCGGTGAGGGCACCTTCCACGAGGGGCGGCGCGTGGCGACGCTCCGCTTCCACGAGCGCACCGTGCTGCGCCTCGGCCATCCCGTGGCCGGCCCCGAGCTCACGCTGGTCCCGATCCTCTCCGCCGCCGAGGAGGAGCAGCGCATCGCCCGCCGCCGCCGGCTCCGTCGGCTCGCCGTGGTCGGCGTCGCGGCCGCGGTGGTCGTGCTGCTGGTCGGCGTGGTGGCGGGGGTGGCCTGGTGGACCGGCGACCGCGACCAGTCGGTCGGCCGGCCCGTGGAGCCGACGCCCAGCGGGACGGGTGGGTCGGGTGGCCTCGCCCGGGCGGACCTGGACGCGGCGAAGGCGGCCACCGTCAAGATCAGCGCGGAGAGCTACTACCTCGACGACCCCGGGCGCAGCGTGATCACCTACGGCGGATCGGGATCGATCCTGCGCTCGGACGGGCTGATCCTCACCAACGCCCACGTCGCGGCGCCGGAGGCGCCGGGGATCGCCGAGCAGTACGGCCAGGGCGAGGCGATCGCGAACCCCGACTATCTGCTGATCTCGCTCACCGACGGCCTGACCGACACCAGCGAGCCGGCCGCCTATCGGGCGCGGGTGGTGGAGGCCGACGGATACCTCGACGCCGCGATCATCGAGATCTACGCCGACGCCGGTGGGAGGCCGCTGACCACGGAGCCGGACCTGCCGACGGTCCCGATCGGCAGCTCGGCGCCGCTGCGCGCCGGGGACGACGTGACGGTGCTCGGCTTCCCGGCGGTGGCCGGCGCCGGCGACTCGATCACGGTGACCACCGGCGTGATCTCGACCGTGCTCAACGACCCGCAGCTGGGCCCCCGCTCCGAGCTGGACACCGACGCACGGATCGCGCCCGGGAACTCGGGCGGGATGGCGATCGACGACGACGGTGAGCTGATCGGCATCCCGACGTCGCTCTACATCGACCCGTCGAGCCCGGTCGCCAGCGGCCGGATCCGGTCGATCGACGCGGTCAAGGACCTGATCGCCGACGCCGAGGCAAAGGTCGGCTGAGCCCTCGGCTCAGCTCGCCTTCTTCTTGGCGGGGGCCTTCTTGGCCGCTGTCTTCTTGGCCGCTGTCTTCTTCGCCGGTGCCTTCTGGGCCGCTGTCTTCTTCGTCGGTGCCTTCTTCGCCGGGGCCTTCTTCGCGGGAGCGTCGTCGGACTCCGAGTCCTGCTCCGCCGCCTCGGGGGCGTCCTCTCCGCGCGCGGTCTTCGCCGCCTCCACCGACCGCTGCAGCGCGGCCAGCAGGTCGACGACCTCGCCGCCGGTCTTCGTCGACGTCGGGGTCCGCTGCACCTCGCCGCCCTCGATCTTCGCCCGGACCACGGCCTGCACCGCCTCGGCGTAGTCGTCCTCGAACTCGCCGGGGTCGAAGTCGCCGGCCAGCGTCTCGACGAGCATCCGGGCCATCTGCACCTCGGCGTCCTTGACCTCGCCGGTCTCGACGGTGAAGTCCGGGGTGCGGATCTCGTCGGGCCACATCATCGTCTGCAGCACGATCACGTCGCCGCGGACCCGGAGGACCGCGGTGGTCGTCCGCTGCCGCAGCGCGATGGTGACCACGGCCATCCGGTCGGCCTCGACCAGCGCCTGGCGCAGCAGCGCGTAGGGCTTGGCCCCGGTCGACTCCGGCTCGAGGTAGTAGGACTTCTCGAAGAGCATCGGGTCGATCTGGTCGCTGGGCACGAACTTCTCCACCGAGATCTCGCGCGACGACGTCGAGGGCAGCCCGGCCAGGTCGTCGTCGGTGAGCACCACCATCTCCCCGTCCTCGGTCTCGTAGCCCTTGGCGATGTCGGAGTAGGCCACCTCCTCGCCGTCGATGGAGCAGACCCGTTGGTAGCGGATCCGGCCGCCGTCGGCGGCGTGCACCTGCCGGAAGGAGACGTCGTGGCTCTCGGTCGCGGAGTAGAGCTTCACCGGGACGCTGACCAGCCCGAAGGAGACCGCGCCCTTCCAGATCGCACGCATGGGCCGAGCCTACGCGCCCGCACCGACCCCCGGTTCTGGTGAGATGGGAACGTGCCCGCCCCCGCCGACCTGCGTCCGATGCTCGCCGCACCGGGCGAGCACGTCCCGGCCGGCGCCGGCTGGCGGCACGAGGTGAAGTGGGACGGGGTGCGCGCGCTGGCGTTCACCACCGGGGACGAGGGGGGCGTGGAGCTGCGCAGCCGCAACGGCAACCGGATCACCGAGGCGTGGCCCGAGCTCGCCACGCCGCCGCCCGGACCGGGCCTGGTGGTCGACGGCGAGATCATCGCGCTCAACGAGCGCGGACTCCCCGACTTCCGGGTCCTCGCCGAGCGGATCCACGTGCGCAGGGCGAGCGCGGTCGCCCGGCACGCGGCCGCGACGCCGGCCACGTTCATGGCCTTCGACCTGTTGCGCGTCGGCGACGAGGACCTCACCGGCCTGCCGCTGGCCGAGCGTCGGGCCCGGTTGGAGGGCCTCGACCTCGGCGCCTCGGGGTGGCAGGTCCCGGCGCAGTACGACGACGGCGAGATGCTGCTGGAGGCGACCCGGCAACAGGGGCTCGAGGGGATCGTCAGCAAGCGGCTCGACTCCACCTACCGGCCCGGCGAGCGGTCCGCGGCCTGGCTCAAGTTCGCCCACCGGCACCGCGGCTCCTACGTGGTGGGCGGGTGGCGCCCGCAGACCGGATCGCGCCCCGGGAGCGAACGGCTGGCTGCGCTGCTGGTGGGCGAGCCCACCGCCGACGGCCTGCGCTACCGGGGTCGGGTCGGCAGCGGGATCGGCCCGAAGCAGTCGCGGCTGCTCGCCGAGCTCGTCGCCGGCCTGGGGCGCGCGGACTCCCCGTTCGCCGACGAGGTGCCCCGGGTGGACGCGGCCGGCACCCACTGGGTCGAGCCGCTGCTGGTGGTGGACGTGGACACCCACGGGGTCGGCTACGAGCGGCTCCGGCAGCCGTCGTACCAGGGGGTGCGGGGCGACCTGGTCCCCGCGGACCTGCTGCCCGGTGCCGCGGGGGAGGCGGGAGCGCGATGAGCGAGACCTGGGTCGAGGTCGAGGGTCGCACCCTCAAGCTGACCAACCTGGAGAAGGTGCTCTACCCGGCGACCGGGACGACCAAGGGGGAGGTGCTGGACTACTACGCGCGGGTCGCGCCGGTGCTGCTGCCGCACCTGGCCGGGCGCCCGGTGACCCGCGTGCGCTGGCCGCACGGGGTGAACGCGATGAGCTTCTTCGAGAAGAACGCTCCCGCCGGCACACCGTCGTGGGTGCGCACGGTCGAGGTGCCGACCACCGGGTCCCGCGGGCCGAGCCGGCACGGCGACACCCTGGAGTTCCCGATCGTGGAGGACCTGGCCACGCTGATGTGGATGGTCAACCTGGCGGCCCTCGAGCTGCACGTGCACCAGTGGACCGTGGACGACTCGGGGGAGCCGCGGGGCGCCGACCGGCTGGTCGTCGACCTCGACCCCGGCGACGGCGCCGGGCTGGGGGAGTGCAGCCAGGTGGCGCTGCTGGTGCGCGAGGCCCTCGGTCGCCGCGGCCTGGACGCCCGGCCGGTGGCCAGCGGCAGCAAGGGCCTGCACCTGTACGCCGAGCTGTCGGCGTACCTGCCCTCGGAGGAGACCTCGGAGGTGGCCCGGCTGGTCGCCGAGGAGCTGCAGGCGGCGCACCCGCAGCAGGTGACGGCCTCGATGACGAAGTCGCGGCGTCGCGGGAAGGTCTTCCTGGACTGGTCGCAGAACGCCGGCTCGAAGACCACCGTGTCGCCGTACTCGCTGCGCGGGACGGACCGGCCGCAGGTGGCCGCGCCGCTCACCTGGGCGGAGGTCGAGGCCGGCGCCGAGGACCCGCTGGCGCTGGAGCAGCTCGGCCCGGCGGCGGTGCTGGCGCGAGTGGAGGAGCACGGCGACCTGTTCGCCTGAGTCGCGTGCGCGTGCGCCGGGCGGGGAGGGGCGACGGGTGCCCAGCGTGACAGGTTGTTGCGGGGGGGCCGTCTCGCTCCGAGGAGAACCTGCATGAAGAAGTGTGGTCGCAGGATCGTCCAGCCCAGGCCTGATGACTGGAGCTCTGCGTCGGACAGCGCGTGCATCCGACCGTTGCGCGTGGGAGCGTCGTAGGCCGCACCGACAGCCGACATGCGCACGACGTGTTGCACGCCGGCGCCCTTGGCCGCTGCGACCGCGTTGGAGCTGGCGTGCGGAGCGTTGGCTCCCATGGCAGTGAGCAACCACAGCACGTCGACACCGGCGAGCGCCTCAGCCAGGGACGACGGTTCGTCAAGGTCACCGACGTACGTCGCGACGTCGGAGCGGTCCGGCGCTCGTGATGTGTGGCGTACGAGTGCCCGAACGTCCGCTGCCGACTGCCGCGCGAGCGCGCCGAGGAGCGCATTGCAGACATGTCCGTTGGCTCCGGTGACCAGAATGTTCATCAGGTGTGCCCTGACCTTCCGTGATGGTGGTGAGCAGAAGGGTGCGAGGCCCGAGGCGTCCGTCGAGTCGACCCAGAACTGGCGCTGCCTGGTTCTCAGTTCGCGAGCTGAGCGGCTTCGGCCGCGGTGCGCGCGTTGCCGTCACCGGCGGGGTCGCCCCGACCGGTCCGGAGCAGGCGTTGCAGGCTTCCGCCCGCGTACATCGTCCAGCCCTGCTGGCAGGCGTCGTAACACTCGAAGTCGGGGACCAGCCCGTCGTGGGTGAAGGTGAACCGGGTGGCCTCTCCTGCGTCGTCGACGTCGAAGACGATCTGGGTGCCCACCCACTCGGACTGGTCCTCGACGAAGGCGAGGTGGGTGTCGAGGACGAGCCAGACGACGCGCGTGTCACTCACCGCCTCGACACGGATCCTTGAGTGGTGGATGTCCTCGAACCGGTACTCGAACACGTCGCCGGGCGCTCGGGTCGGACCGACGATGTCGCCGGACCACCAGGCACGGACGTCGCAGATGGCTGAGATCACCTCACCTGGTGCGCGGTCGACGAGGTAGGTGGTGGTGAAGGAGTGTGGCTGCATTGAGTTCCCTTTCTCTGATGGGTCGGTGGTGGGCCGAGGGAGGAACGCCGCCGGCCATCGCACGGGCGGTGGCGTCGAGCACGCGCTCCCTCATCTCGCCTCAGCCATGGCAGCGTTTGCTCGCTGCAGACCCACGGCTGGGCCCTGGAGCCAGGCGTCGGCGAAGCTGGCTGACATCGCGTCGGGGAAGATGTCGAGCACCCCGTCGTCCACGGCATCGAGGACAGCGGCAGCGACGTCGCCCGGCGGGGACTTCGGGATGGCGAGGTCTCGCACCATGTCGGTGTCCATCGGACCGGCGTACACGGCGTGGACCGCGACGCGGGCCCTTTCGCGGATCGCGAGCGTCTGGGTCCATGACATGGCCGCGGACTTCGACGCCGAGTAGGACGCCATGCCCGGGATGGGGTAGATGGAGGCCAAGGACAAGACGTTGACCACCGCACCGCCGCGGGCCCGCAGGCCCGGCAGCATCAGGTCGGTGAGCCGGCGTGGACCCTCCACGTTCGTCCGCAGGTGCCGATGGAGAAGCGTGCCGTCGGTGAGCCAGTCGGCCACGCACAGGCCGGCGTTGTTGACCAGCAGGTCGACCGCACCCGCCTGTCGGGCGGCGTGGTCGATCGAGGCGTCGTCGTCGAGGTTCAGCTCGACCCACTCGGTTCCGCTGTCGGCTGGTGCCTTCCTGCTGGCGCCTATGACCAGGTCGGCGCCGCGCTGTCTCGCCGCCCTCGCCAGCTCCGCGCCCAGGCCGCGGTTGGCACCTGTGATCAGCACTGTTGCCCCGTCGAGTCTCGTGACTGCGTGGTGGACCATCGGGTTCTCCTCTCTGGTGGCGGCGCTCCCGGAGCGCACATCCATGAAGACACCGTCGCCACGAGGAACTGGTCACGTCCCCCATGCGTCGACGCCAGCGCCCTCGGCGCGCCAGTGCGCGATCGAGGGAACGTGCGCGCCGATCCACGAGCGGCGGGACCAACCGGGGGCGGGACCAGCCCGACGACCACTTCTGGAGAAACCGGGTGTCTACTCATCAAGGGAGTCGGTCACGACCAAGGAGGTTGACGTGGGCGACCTGCACGAGCTGTTGCGGGCGGCCCGCTCGGGGGACCGCGAGGCGTTCGACGAGCTGGTGGAGCCGCATCGCACCGAGCTCCTGGTGCACTGCTACCGGCTCCTCGGCTCCTACGAAGACGCTGAGGACGCTCTGCAGGAGGCGCTCGTCGCTGCATGGCTGGGGTTGCCGGGCTTCGAGGGCCGCTCGTCGATCCGCACGTGGCTCTACCGGATCACCACTCATCGATGTCTCAACCACGTCAGGGCCGTGGCGCGCCGACCGCAGATCGCGAACCCCCTGCCGGGAAGCCCACCGTCGCCGAGCAGCAACGGCGAGGTCGTGTGGTTGCAGCCGATCGGCGACCTCGATCTCGTGGACCTACCCGAGACCGCGCCGGGCCCGGAAGGCCGCTTCGAGATGAAGGAGGCCATCTCGCTGGCCTTCATCCGGGCGCTGCAACAGCTCCCCGCGCAGCAGCGCGCCGTCCTGATCGTCCGCGATGTGCTGGGCTATTCCGCACGCGAGACCGCCCAGCTGTTGGCGATCTCGGTGGACAGCGCCAACGGCGCCCTCAAGCGGGCGCGCGCCCGACTGAAGGAGGAGCAGGTCGACGGGACACGGTCCCGTGAGGTCACGGGCGATGAGCAGCGTCTCGTCGACACGTTCGTGGAGCGCTTCACCGGTGGCGACGTGGCTGGGGTCGTCGAGCTCTTCGATGACGAGATCTGGGTTCGGATGCCACCGCTGACGCTTGAGTACCACGGTCGAGAGGCGGCTGCCAGCTTCCTCGAGGCAGTCCGAGCACACACCGCCAGCCTGACCTCGATGGTTCCGGTCAGCTGCAACGGCCAGCTCGGGTGGGGAGAGTACGTCGCAGACCCCTCGACGGGGCACGAGTGTCTGACCGGCGTCCTCGTGCTGGACCTCCGCAAGGGTGCCATCGCCGCGCTCACCCATTTCGAGTCGTCGGTCGGGGTGAAGCTCGGGCTCCCTCGGATGCTTGCCTGATCGGGGCGGTAGGTCTCGCGACCTCCACCTGGCCGACAGCGTCGCCCCTGGCGCGTCGCGACCTGAGGCCCGTGCACGTGTATGTCGCGCCCGGTCACCCACAACGCCAACCGAGCGATCCGCGCCTGACGCACTCCGCCCGCCTGTGGGCGCGCCGGGTGGGGCGCACAGAAGGCGGGGCGGATGTCACCGGCGGCGGTGGTAGCGGTGGTCGCCGTTGGGGAGCTTGTCGGTGTCGTAGGCCGGGTCGTGGGTGCGGTGGTGGTGGAACCCGCACAGCAGGACGGCGTTCTTGAGGTCGGTCGCGCCGCCGCGGGACCAGGGGTGTTCGTGGTGTGCCTCGCACCAGGTGGCGGGGACCGAGCAGCCTTCCGCGCGGCAGGTGGTGTCGCGGAGCCGGAGCGCCTTGCGTTGGGCGGGGGTGAAGAGGCGGTGGGCGCGGCCGAGGTCGAGGACCTCGGACTTGCTGCCGAGGACGGCGGGGACGATCTTGGCGGTGCAGGCCAGGCGGCGGGCGTGGGCCGCCGAAAT